>NZ_JBSPCZ010000001.1:0-836660 GCF_056161485.1 Pseudomonas sp. 5Vm1k | reverse complement strand
TTCAGAAGTTTTCAAAGTTTCCTCTGCAACTTCAACCACTTGCGCTTTCGATCTCTCGTTAGCGGGAGGCGAATTCTACAGCGTTACTCGCTGCTGTCAACACCTCTTTTTCAACTCCTTTCGTGCTTCGATGAACTGAAGCAACCTGCTGCCAAAACCTGCTTAACTCTTTGTTTACCAAGGAGTTTTCCGTTTCGACTGCGCCGGAAGTGGGGCGAATTATAGACTTCCAGAATCTGCCGTCAAGCACTGATTTTGCTTTTCTATCAATCAGTTGCAGAAAACCCAAAAACAGCGCGATTCCTTCTATCTTCTATATAGAAGCGCTTCTATATAGAAGGAATCCTCAAAGCACCCCAGCCTCTTTGAAAGAAGCCACAGCGTCGGCATCCAAACCCAACACCCGCTGCAATACCTCCAGCGTGTGCTCCCCTAATAGAGGAGGCGCGTTGCGGTACTCCACTGGCGTCTCGGACAATCGAATCGGGCTCGCCACCTGAGGCACCATCCCGGCCAGCACATGCGGCAGCTCTATGGCCAACCCCCGCGCCTGAACCTGCGGATCAGCAAACACCTGCGCCAGATCATTGATCGGCCCACACGGCACGCCAGCCTGCTCGAGCTGCAGCACCCACTCAGCGGTGGTTTTGAACACCGTCGCCTGGCGGATCAACGGAATCAGCACCGCACGGTTAGCCACCCGCAGCTTGTTAGTGGCAAAGCGCGGATCATCTGCCCACTGCGGCTGACCCGCCACCTCGGCAAACTTGCGGAACTGACCGTCATTACCCACGGTGAGGATGAAATCGCCATCCGCTGTAGGAAAGTCCTGATAAGGCACGATGTTCGGGTGCGCATTCCCCAAGCGCTTGGGCGCATTGCCGGTAGTCAGGTAATTCATCGCCTGGTTAGCCAGGCAAGCCACCTGCACATCCAGCAGCGCCATATCGATGTGCTGGCCACCGCCGTCATGCTCCCGATGCGCCAGTGCCGCCAGAATTGCGACCGTCGAATAAAGCCCGGTCAGAATGTCCGTCAGCGCTACGCCGACTTTAACCGGCCCCGCACCTTCATCACCTTCAGGCCGACCGGTCAGGCTCATCAAGCCGCCCAACCCCTGGATCATGAAGTCATAACCCGCGCGCTTGGCGTAAGGCCCGGTCTGGCCAAACCCGGTGATCGAGCAGTAGATCAAATCCGGATTGATTGCCTTGAGCGATTCGTAGTCCAGCCCATAAGCCGCCAGGCCTCCGACCTTGAAGTTCTCGATCAGAATGTCCGACTTCGCCGCCAGATCACGCACCAGCTTCTGGCCTTCAGGCCGGGTGAAGTCGATGGTTACCGATTGCTTGTTGCGATTGGCCGACAGGTAATAAGCGGCCTCACTGGTGTTCTCGCCATAGGCGTCTTTAAGGAACGGAGGCCCCCAGGCGCGCGTGTCGTCGCCATTGCCCGGGCGCTCGACCTTGATCACTTCTGCGCCAAGGTCCGCCAGGATCTGCCCGGACCAAGGCCCAGCCAGCACGCGCGATAAATCCAGTACCCGTAGATGCGAAAGCGCGCCCATGGCCGTTCTCCTATTAATAGAACGCCTGGATGCCGGTCTGCGCGCGACCAAGAATCAGCGCGTGCACGTCATGCGTACCTTCGTAGGTGTTCACCACTTCCAGGTTGACCAGGTGGCGTGCAACACCGAACTCATCGGAGATACCGTTGCCACCCAGCATGTCGCGGGCCATGCGTGCGATATCCAGGGATTTGCCGCAGGAGTTACGCTTCATCATCGAAGTGATCTCGACCGCAGCCGTGCCTTCATCCTTCATACGGCCCAGACGCAGACAGCCTTGCAGCGCCATGGTGATTTCGGTCTGCATGTCAGCCAGTTTCTTCTGGATCAACTGAGTGGCAGCCAATGGGCGACCGAACTGCTGACGATCCAGGGTGTATTGGCGAGCGGTGTGCCAGCAGAACTCGGCAGCGCCCAACGCGCCCCACGAAATGCCATAACGCGCAGAGTTGAGGCAGGTAAACGGACCTTTCAGACCACGGACATCCGGGAAGATGTTCTCTTCAGGGACAAACACATTGTCCATGACGATTTCACCGGTAATGGACGCACGCAGGCCAACCTTGCCGTGAATCGCCGGAGCGCTCAGGCCTTTCCAGCCCTTCTCCAGAACAAAGCCACGGATATCGCCGGCATCGTCCTTGCCCCAGACCACGAACACATCGGCGATCGGGCTGTTAGTGATCCACATTTTGCTGCCGGTCAGGCTGTAGCCGCCTTCCACTTTGCGTGCACGAGTAATCATCGCGCCCGGGTCGGAACCGTGGTTCGGCTCTGTCAGACCGAAGCAACCGATCCATTCGCCGGTAGCCAGTTTGGGAAGGTACTTCTGCTTTTGCGCTTCAGTACCGAATTCATTGATCGGCACCATGACCAGCGAGGACTGCACGCTCATCATCGAGCGGTAGCCGGAGTCGACGCGCTCGACTTCACGAGCGATCAGGCCGTAGCTCACGTAGTTCAGGCCGCTGCCACCGTACTCTTCGGGAATGGTCGCGCCCAACAGGCCCACTTCGCCCATCTCGCGGAAAATCGCCGGATCGGTCTTTTCATGACGGAAAGCTTCGAGAACACGTGGCGCGAGCTTCTGCTGAGCGAACTGCTCGGCGGTGTCGCGGATCATGCGTTCTTCTTCGGTGAGCTGTTGATCCAGCAGCAGGGGATCGATCCAGTTGAAGCTAGCTTTACCGCCCATGAGTGAGTCCTCTCGAATCGGGTCAAATAACGTGGACTGATCCTAGGCGCGCTTCGCCGTCTCGGCAAACGAGGATTTCGCATACTGTTGTGCTAATTTCTCACTCCGAAGCATCGCGAAAGGTCATTAATGCGATGTATTAGTGAGGTTCACGTACATGCGCAGGAAAATCCCCAGCACCACCGCCCTGATCAGCTTCGAAGCGGCAGCGCGCCACGAGAGCTTTACCAAAGCGGCTCAGGAACTCTCCCTCACCCAGGGCGCAATTTGCCGACAGATCGCCAGCCTTGAAGAGTTCCTCAGCGTCGAACTGTTCCGACGCTCCCGACGCGGTGTGAAGCTGACAGAAGCCGGTCTTTCCTACAGCCGACGCGTGGCCACCCAACTCGACGCCGTTGAACGGGACACGCTTTCGGTGATGGGCCAGCAAGGCGCTAACGTTATCGAACTGGCGGTGGTGCCCACTTTCGGAACCCAATGGCTGTTACCCCGACTCAAGGACTTCCAGCACAAACACCCGGAGGTGACGGTCAACCTGACCAACCGCACACGGCCATTCCTGTTTGCCGACACCGAGTTCGATGCCGCGATCTACTTTGGCGATGCGGACTGGTCGGGTACCGAATCCCACAGACTGATGGGAGAAAATCCGATGCCGGTGTGCAGTCCCGTCTTACTGGGTAAAAAGACAAGTCTGACGCCCGCAGAAATCGCGGAATTACCGCTATTGCAACAAACCACCCGCCCCTACGCGTGGCGCCAGTGGTTCAATTCCCAGAACCTGAATATCCCACGCGACATGACAGGCCCGCGTTACGAGCTATTCTCCATGCTTGCCCAAGCGGCCATGCACGATATGGGGATCGCGCTGATTCCACCGTTCCTGATTCGGCGCGAATTGGCGGAGAAGCGCTTGGTGATTGCAAATCCTCAAGCCCTGTCGAGCATCAAGGCTTATTACCTGATGATTCCTGAACGAAAGGTCGAATCGGCGTCTTTAAGGGCTTTTCGCGACTGGCTGGTAAATCAGGCGCACAGCTACAGCCTCGAAGGATAAAGGCTTTAGGCGATTATCTGACCTCGTAGTCAGCAAAAACAAAACACTACAGATATAAGTATTTGTCGCATATTCATAGACTGTACTGACATGCAGTACAAACGTCCCACAAGTGCCTGAAGTCGTGGCCTTGAGCCTCTATTTCGAGGCAATGACCACTCATTCACCGCGCCGATGTGGAAATAGTTGAATTTCGACCAGAATCCTTACAAGGCACGGCCTGCAAGGGATTGAACCGGCTAGTTGCGACATTCGGTCACGGGGTGACTTGTAGTTAATTTTCCGTCACCCGTCATAATCCCTTGAAGGGCACAAAGTTCGCCTGCAAAATGCCGCGCCCCGCCCTGATTTGGCGGGATCGTGCTGATCGGCCGCCCCAGCCGCACCATCCGTAGTGCATGGGTTTACTCAATAAGATCACGCAGGAGATTTGACGTGCACATTGGTGTTCCTCTCGAAACCCAGACGGGTGAAACACGGGTTGCTGCAACCCCGGAAACCATCAAGAAGCTGATCGGCCAGGGTCATAAGGTCACTGTTCAAAGCGGCGCCGGCGTAAAAGCCAGCGTTGTCGACAGTGCTTATGAAGCGGCAGGCGCAACCATTGGCAGCGCCAACGATGCGTTTGGTGCCGAGCTGATTCTCAAGGTGGTCGCCCCCAGCGACAGCGAGCTGACTCTGATCAAGAGCGGCACCGTCGTCGTCGGCATGCTCAACCCGTTCAGCAATGAAACCATCGCCAAACTGGCCGAGTGCGGCATTACCGCGTTCGCGCTGGAAGCTGCGCCGCGCACCTCCCGCGCACAAAGCCTGGATGTGCTGTCCTCTCAAGCGAACATTGCCGGTTACAAATCCGTGCTGCTCGCTGCCCACTACTATCCACGCTTCATGCCGATGTTGATGACGGCAGCGGGCACCGTGAAAGCGGCGCGCGTGCTGATTCTCGGCGCTGGCGTCGCTGGTTTGCAGGCGATTGCCACGGCGAAACGTCTGGGTGCGGTGATCGAAGCGTCTGACGTGCGTCCTGCGGTTAAAGAGCAGATCGAATCCCTCGGCGCCAAATTCGTCGACGTGCCTTACGAGACCGATGAAGAGCGTGAATGCGCCGTCGGTGTTGGCGGTTACGCGCGACCAATGCCCGCCAGCTGGATGCAGCGCCAGGCCCTGGCCGTGCACGAACGCGCCAAGCAGGCGGACATCGTCATTACCACTGCACTGATCCCGGGCCGCAAGGCACCAACGCTGCTGAGCGCCGAAACCGTGGCGCAGATGAAGCCAGGCTCGGTGGTCATCGACCTCGCCGCCGCCCAGGGTGGCAACTGCCCGCTGACCGTGGCAGACCAAGTGGTCGTCGAAAATGGCGTGACCATTTGCGGCCCGACCAACCTGGCCGGTGAAGTCGCCGCAGATGCATCGGCGCTGTACGCCCGCAACTTGCTGGACTTCCTGAAGCTGGTCTTCAACAAAGAAGGCCAGTTCGAAGTGAACCTAGAAGACGACATCGTCGCCGCGTGCCTGATGTGCCGCGACGGCCAAGTCATCCGCAAAAACGCCTAAGCAGGGATTCAGACGATGGAAGAGCTTATCTCCCCCGGTATCTACAACCTGATCATCTTCGTGCTGGCGATTTATGTCGGTTATCACGTGGTCTGGAACGTTACACCTGCACTGCACACGCCATTGATGGCAGTCACTAACGCGATCTCGGCAATCGTGATCGTCGGCGCCATGCTGGCAGCCGCTTTGACCGTGACACCGCTGGGCAAAACCATGGGCACCCTGGCGGTGGCTCTGGCGGCGGTGAACGTGTTTGGTGGCTTCCTGGTCACCCGCAGGATGCTTGAGATGTTCAAGAAAAAAGCCCCGAAAGTCGTAAAAGAAGAGGCGCCTAAGTAATGAGCATGAATCTCGTCACGACGCTCTACTTGATCGCGTCGATCTGCTTTATCCAGGCCCTCAAAGGCCTGTCGCACCCGACCACGTCGCGGCGCGGCAACGTGTACGGCATGCTCGGCATGGCGCTGGCGATCCTCACCACCGTTGGCCTCATTTATAAGCTGGGCGCTGAGCTTGCCACTGCGGGCATCGGCTACGTGATCGTCGGCCTGCTGGTCGGCGGCACTGCCGGTTCGATCATGGCCAAGCGCGTTGAAATGACCAAGATGCCGGAACTGGTCGCCTTCATGCACAGCATGATCGGTATGGCCGCGGTGTTCATTGCCATCGCTGCGGTGGTTGAGCCTCAGTCGCTGGGTATCGTTAAACAGCTGGGGGATTCGATTCCTGCCGGTAACCGTCTGGAGCTGTTCCTCGGCGCGGCCATCGGTGCAATCACCTTCTCCGGTTCGGTAATCGCCTTCGGCAAGCTGTCGGGCAAGTACAAGTTCCGTCTGTTTCAAGGCGCACCGGTACAGTTCGGCGGCCAGCACAAGCTGAACCTGGTGCTGGGTCTGGCGACACTGGCGCTGGGCGTTACCTTTATGTTGACTGGTAACCTCAACGCTTTCGCGCTGATGCTAGCCCTGGCCTTCGTGCTGGGCGTGCTGATCATCATCCCGATTGGTGGCGCGGACATGCCTGTAGTCGTGTCGATGCTCAACAGCTACTCCGGTTGGGCAGCAGCGGGGATCGGCTTCTCGCTGAACAACTCGATGCTGATCATCGCCGGTTCGCTGGTAGGTTCGTCCGGTGCAATCCTCTCGTACATCATGTGCAAGGCGATGAACCGCTCCTTCTTTAATGTGCTGCTCGGCGGTTTCGGCAACACGGCGGACGCAGCCGGCCCTGCAGGCTCGAAAGAAGCCCGCCCGGTGAAATCCGGTTCGGCTGACGACGCGACCTTCCTGCTGACCAACGCCGACACCGTGATCATCGTTCCGGGCTACGGCCTGGCGGTAGCACGGGCGCAACACGCGCTCAAGGAACTGACCGAGAAGCTGACCCATCGCGGCGTGACCGTGAAGTACGCGATTCACCCGGTTGCCGGTCGGATGCCTGGCCACATGAACGTATTGCTGGCCGAGGCCGAAGTGCCTTACGACCAGGTGTTCGAGATGGAAGACATCAACTCCGAGTTCGGCCAGGCCGACGTGGTGCTGGTGCTGGGTGCCAACGACGTGGTCAACCCGGCGGCCAAGAACGATCCGAAATCGCCGATTGCCGGCATGCCGATTCTCGAAGCGTTCAAGGCCAAGACCATCATCGTCAACAAGCGCTCGATGGCCAGCGGCTATGCCGGTCTGGACAACGAACTGTTCTACCTCGACAAAACCATGATGGTCTTCGGCGATGCCAAGAAGGTCATTGAAGACATGGTCAAAGCTGTCGAGTAAAACCTGCTCCAGCGCAATACCCAAAACCTCAGCCTTTAGTAGGCTGGGGTTTTTTATTCCCCGTGAAACCCGACCAAAGGCTCTAAATCAGGGCTCGGCATTCGACCATGGTAGCGGGACGGATTTTTTTCAAATCACTAGACTGCGTACCTTGCTTCCGTTGCCCGAGATAACAATCCATGTACCGTGATCGTATTCGCTTGCCTTCGTTGTTGGATAAGGTGATGAGCGCCGCTGACGCTGCCGCTCTGATTGAGGACGGCATGACCGTCGGCATGAGCGGTTTCACCCGCGCCGGCGAAGCCAAGGCTGTGCCGCACGCATTGGCTGAGCGCGCCAAAATCAGTCCGCTGAAAATCACCTTGATGACCGGCGCGAGCCTGGGCAACGACCTCGATAAACAGCTGACCGAAGCCGGCGTCTTGTCACGGCGCATGCCGTTCCAGGTCGATAGCACCCTGCGCAAGGCGATCAACGCCGGCGAAGTCATGTTCATCGACCAGCATTTGTCGGAAACAGTCGAGATGCTGCGCAACCAGCAACTTACGCGGCCGGACATCGCGGTGATTGAAGCCGTGGCGATTACCGAGCAGGGCCATATTGTGCCGACGACGTCGGTGGGCAACTCGGCCAGCTTCGCGATCTTCGCCAAGCACGTCATCGTCGAGATCAACATGGCGCATAACCCGAATCTGGAAGGGTTGCACGACATCTATATCCCGACCTACCGCCCGACCCGCACGCCGATTCCGCTGGTGAAGGTCGACGATCGCATCGGCAGCACCGCCATTCCGATCCCGCCGGAGAAGATTGTCGCGATCGTGATCACCAATCAGTCCGACTCGCCGTCTACCGTGCTCCCGCCGGACACCGACACCCAGGCCATTGCCGATCACCTGATCGATTTCTTCAAACAGGAAGTGGCCGCCGGGCGCATGACCAACAAACTTGGCCCGTTGCAGGCCGGGATCGGCACCATCGCCAACTCGGTGATGTGTGGCTTGATCGACTCGCCGTTCGAAGACCTGACCATGTATTCCGAAGTGTTGCAGGATTCGACGTTCGATCTGATCGACGCCGGCAAACTGAGCTTTGCCTCGGGCAGTTCGATCACTTTGTCGGCCCGGCGCAATGCAGATGTGTTCGGCAATCTGGAGCATTACAAAGACAAGCTGGTATTGCGCCCCCAGGAAATCTCCAACCACCCGGAAGTGGTTCGGCGCTTGGGCATCATCGGCATCAACACCGCGCTGGAGTTCGACCTGTACGGCAACGTCAACTCCACCCACGTCTGTGGTACGCGGATGATGAACGGCATTGGCGGTTCGGGTGACTTCGCGCGCAATGCGCACCTGTCGATCTTCGTCACCAAGTCGATTGCCAAGGGCGGCGCGATTTCCAGCGTGGTGCCGATGGTCAGCCACGTCGACCACACAGAGCATGACGTCGACATCCTGGTGACCGAGATCGGCCTGGCCGACCTGCGAGGCCTGGCGCCGCGGGAGCGGGCTCGGGTAGTCATCGACAACTGTGTGCACCCGGACTATCGCGAAGCCCTGAATGATTACTTCACGGCGGCCTGTGCAATCGGTGGACACACCCCGCACATCCTGCGCGACGCCCTGAGCTGGCACATTAACCTGGAAGAAACCGGGCGGATGCTGAAGGTCTGATTGACGTAAAACACAGCTGACGCAAACACAGTTGCGTCAGCTGCTTCTTGCAGCACTCCATTCTGACGAAAACTGTACTGCTGTACTGGTCTTTTCCTACCGCAAACACCTACATTTCCGAGTCGACTTGCCTAAAATGCACTGAGTTAGTGCAGACAGGTACAGTTGCCTCAATTTCGACCAGTACACCACCTATAAACAGTTAATTGATCCCTCACAATACAAGTGAACTGTATCTAGAGGGACTGGCCAAACAAGAGGATCATTGGCATCAGTTAAACCACTACCTAATCCCGCCACAAGCGGAAGGATGTCAACCATGGAACGTACACTCAGTTCCGAACTGTTCTTCGAAGATACCGCTGCAAAAACCCAGGCTTCCATGCCTCTTCGCGTTATCGCCAACTTGATGTTGTGGCAGCGCCGCATTACCAGCCGCCATCAACTGGCTCGTCTGGATTCGCGTCTGCTGGCTGATGCCGGGATTAGCGAAGCACAACGCTACGAAGAGCTGAGCAAGCCGTTCTGGCGCTAAGTAGCGTCGCTGGCTCTGACCTGTAGGGTCCACCGCCAGCAACCCGAATTGAACAAACAAAACCCGTCGTGGGAAACCACGACGGGTTTTGTCGTTTCAGGGTCATAAAAAGCCATACCAGCACAGTTTTATAGAATCGCATATAAGACGGTACACTTTTGCAGGAGCTGCCGAAGGCTGCGATCTTTTGATCTTGTTTAAAAGCAAAATCAAAAGATCGCAGCCTTCTACAGCTCTTACGTATCGTTTCATCTGCATGGGCTGTTCGAATCCATCCTCGTCAGCCTAATATCCGATCAGAACGTGGCGAACGCGGCATGACCAGCGTCTGACCCTCAAGACACTGCGCCACCTCTCAATCGGTTTATCCAAAGGAGTTTCCCCATGTCCCGTCTTCGTCTGCTGAGCGCTGCAGCCCTGCTCGCCGTGGCTGCCAATGCCCACGCCACCAGTTTTATCGTGACCACCGACGCTGTCGTTGGCGCTCTCAAATCCAGTTCCGACGCCACCTCCGATGCTTCTTCTTCACTGCGTGACAACAAAATCGTGCGTGCCGCGCGCGATGACGCCGCCAGCTTCGTCGCCAGCAATGGCGACATTCGTGGCGTAAAACTGGAAAGTGCGTTCAACGAAATCCGCCATCAGGCGCCCCAGTTGAACGCGACCGACGCACAGTTGGCCCAAGCCATCCTGGCGATCTGAGCATCAACGCAACGGCGGGACACGCCCATCGTGTCCCAATGTTTCGGCGCTGGCTCTAGTCCGGGCGTTGCGCTAGCCTTGAGGCTCGCTTACAGCTATCGAGTCTCATGCGTTTTCTTTCAAATCTGTTATTCATTCCGGCATTTATGGCGGCCTGCTGGTCGGCCCCGACCCATGCCTTCGACGCCTTCAACCTCTCTACACAAGGCACTGTGGTCAGTGGTTACGCCACAAGCATGGTGACCTCTGCGCCCTTCGACCATAAACTGCTGATCGCCGCTCAGGATGACGCTGCGGCTTTCATCGCCAGTGACGGCCAACTGCGAGGAGCGCAACTGGAGTCCGCCCTGGTTTACCTGCGCCGGACCCAGCCAAAACTTCATGCCAGCGACCTTGAACTGGCACAGGCAATTCTCGTCCAATAGTTATCATCGTTCCTCCGGAGTCGTTCCATGCGTAGCCCGCTGATTGCTGCCACCCTTGGCCTGCTGTTGTTGGCCGACGTGGCCCAGGCACACACCCTGGTTGCCACCAGTAACATGATCATCCGTGCCACCCAGCGCACGCTTGATTTCACGTCCGATACCACCACTTCGATTCGCGATTCGAAGATCGTGCGCGAAGCCCATGACGATGCGGCCAGCTTCGTCGCCAGCGATGGCGACATTCGTGGTGCGCACCTGGAAGCGGCCATCAACACCTTGCGCACCCGCGTACCGGAAGCCCGCGACGCCAGTGATCAGGTTCTCGCCGAAGCCATCCTCGCACTGTGAGGTCGCTCAGCACCTGGCTGCTGGCCGGGGTGGTGTTGCTGCTTGGCAACACCGCCCAGGCGAGCCTGCAATTACGCCTCAAGACTGACGGTCTGAACCCCGCGCAAGTGCAGGCCAGCCAGGCGCTGCTCGATGAAGCGATGCAGGCGTTGCCGCCACGCTTCATCGAACAACTGGATCGGCGCATCGACGTCGGCTGGACCGACGAAATGCCCGGCAACGCCTATGGCCAGGCGTCGTTGGTGTCCGAACTCGATCTGAACCGCAATCTGCTCGCCAGTCTCACCGATGGCAGCGCCGCGACCAAAAAGACCTATCGCCCCCATGGCACCGTGCGCAGGGAAATGCTTGCCACGGTCCTGCACGAACTCACCCATATTTATGACCGCTCGCGCCTGTGGCCAGACGCCGAGCGCACGCTGATCCAGCGCTGTAGCCAGCGCAACAGCAGCTCCGGGCTGGTCGGCATCCCCGATCAATGCCGCGGCCAGACAACACGACGCTTTACCCTCAGCGACGACCCGCGCCTGCTGGATCTGGCCGGCTGGCCGCAATACGTCGGCCGGCGTGGCGAACGCGAACAGCACAATCGGCAAGTCGCCCGCAGCCCGGACATCTACGAGACCACCAATCCCAAGGAGTTCGTGGCGGTCAACATGGAGTATTTCCTCCTCGACCCGAGCTACGCCTGCCGACGTCCGGCGCTGTACCGCTACTACAAGGACCATTTCGGCTGGGCGCCCGCCGCCAAAGACACCTGCGCCAAGTCCTTCGCGTTCCTGAATGCCGGCAACGACTTCGCCAAGACACCGCTTGGCCAAGTTGATCCGGAGCGGGTCTACGCGGTGGACTATCTGCTGGCCGAAGCCAACCAGAACTGGGTCAGCCGCTGGGGCCACAGCATGTTGCGTCTGGTGATCTGTGCACCGGGCCGTCCACGCGGGCCGGATTGCCGACTGGATCTGGACCAACACTTGGTGCTCTCTTACCGCGCCTTTGTGGGTGACGTACAACTGTCGAGTTGGGACGGATTGGTCGGCAAATATCCATCGCGCCTGTTTGTCTTGCCGCTGGCTCAGGTGATCGACGAATACACCAAGACCGAACTGCGCAGCCTCGCCTCGGTGCCGCTGAACCTGTCGCGCACCGAAATCGAAGAAGTGGTGGAACATGCGGCGGAGATGCACTGGAGTTACGACGGCAACTACTTCTTCCTGTCGAACAATTGCGCGGTCGAAAGCCTGAAACTGTTGCGCAGCGGCAGCAACAACGCGCAACTGACCGGACTGGACAGCATCATGCCCAACGGTTTGCTCGAGGTGCTCAAGGGGCGCGGACTGGCGGACACCAGCGTACTGGACGACCCGCGCGAAGCCTTGCGTCTGGGTTACCGCTTCGACTCCTTCCGCGATCGCTACCAAGCGATGTTCGAAGTGCTGAAGAAACACTTGCCGATCAAGCAGGCCACGGTCGAAGACTGGCTTTCATTGAGCGCTGAAGAACGGCGTAAATGGATCGATCAAGCTGATTTGCGCACCAGCGCGGCATTGCTGTTGCTGGAGCAGGCTAGTTTCCGTCGCCAATTGCAGTTGGCCCAGGATGAAGTGAAGCAGCGCTACCTGGGCGCCCGAGAACTGAAAAACGGCGGCATGGACAAGGCCAACGCGACCTTGCAACAGATACTCGCCAACAGCGGCTTCCTTAGCCGCCCAGCCGAGTTGCTGGGTTCCGGTGGTTATGGCTTGCCACAGCCGAGCGAGTCCGCGCGCCTTGAATCGGAAACCAGCCTGCGCCAGAAACAGCTGCAATCGCTGACCGGGGATCTGGATAAGGAAGTGCGGGCGTTGTTGGAGCCGAGTCGAGCGGCGGAGATTGCGGCCAATGAAGCCAATTTGAAGCAGGTTGGCAAGCATTTGCGGGCGTTGCATAAAGCGGCGGGCGGGTTGGAGTTGCCTTAAAACGAGGACCTCTGCGAAATGAGAGGTCCTCTGTGGCGAGCGGGCTTGCCCCCGTTGGATCGCGAAGCGGCCCCAATCTGTAAATCCTGCGTCTGCTTCGCAGCCGAACGGGGGCAAGCCCCCTCGCCACAACTGATTGCAGATCAGTTCAACACGTTATCCAGAATTTCATAAACAATCCCGGTCCCCACGGCGATCAGCACAATATCGCCACCAGCCCGACGCCACTCGTAACCCTGATATTGCGGCAGGCGGCCCAAGGCTCGGCCGTCCAGGCGCTCACCGTAATACCCGTGAGGCAACGGCCGGCCACGTTCCAGACGAATACCAGGAGGCGGCGGCGCACCGCGTACGAAATAACCATGATTGTCATGAATGGTCTGACGTACCGGGCCAAAGTCCCGTGGCGGAGGGCCGCCGCGATGGTTGTCCTGCGGGCCACGGTGATCGTCGCCGCGATTGTCACCGCGGTTATCGTGTTGGCCCTGCTGCGGGCCGCCGTGGTCGTGGTCGTCGCGCTGGTCGGCGCTGGCGTGCAGCAACGGGGTCGCACTGAGCATCAGCACGCCCAGGCTGGCAATCAGACGTTTCGGCATTTTCATCGGGGGTTTCCTCACTGCACAAACAGCAAAAAGGGATTCAGAACGCGGTCCTGAATCCCTCGGTCTTGCTATTTAGTCTGTGCCGCGAGGCGCTAATTCCTCTGTATCAAGAACTTTACCTTCAGCTGACCCGGGCCTTACGCACACCCTCGGAAAGCGCGGCGCAAAGGCTCAGCACGCCGTCGATTGCCTGATCCGGTGTCGAGGCATTGGCGATGTGATCGATCAGTGCCGAACCCACCACCACACCGTCCGCCAGACGCGCGATGGACGCCGCTTGCTCCGGTGTACGAATCCCGAAACCAATGCTGATCGGCAGGTCGGTGTGGCGGCGCAGACGTGCGACGGCCTCTTCTACGTGCTCCAGCGTTGCCGCACCCGCACCGGTCACACCGGCCACAGACACGTAGTAGACGAAACCGGAGCTGCCGTTCAGAACGGTCGGCAGACGCACATCATCGGTAGTTGGTGTGGTGAGACGGATGAAGTCCAGACCGGCAGCCTGAGCCGGATCGCACAGCTCACCGTTATGTTCCGGCGGCAGATCGACCACGATCAAGCCATCGACACCAGCGTCTTTGGCGTCAGCGATAAAACGCGGCACGCCATACATGTGAATCGGGTTGAAGTAACCCATCAGCACCAGCGGCGTCTCGGTATTGCCTTCACGGAACTCGCGAACCATTTGCAGGGTTTTCGCCAGGTTCTGTTTGGCGCCCAGGGCGCGGATGTTGGCCAACTGGATCGCGGGGCCGTCGGCCATCGGGTCGGTGAAGGGCATGCCCAACTCGATCACGTCGGCGCCAGCGCCCGGCAAGCCTTTGAGGATTGCGAGCGAGGTGTCATAGCTCGGGTCGCCGGCGGTGACGAAGGTCACCAGGGCGGCGCGGTTTTGTTCCTTGAGTTCGGCAAAGCGCGTTTGCAGGCGGCTCATCAGTGTTTCTCCTGCTTGGACTGCTCTTGTTGGGAGTTTTCCATGTGGTGCATCACGGTTTGCATGTCTTTGTCGCCACGGCCGGACAGGTTGACCACCATCAGGTGATCTTTTGGCAGGTTCGGTGCGCGTTTGAACACTTCGGCCAAGGCGTGGGCGCTTTCCAGTGCAGGAATAATCCCTTCCAGGCGGCAGCATTTGTGGAATGCATCGAGGGCTTCATCGTCAGTCACCGAGGTGTATTGGACGCGGCCGATGTCGTGCAACCAGGCGTGTTCAGGGCCGATGCCTGGATAGTCGAGGCCGGCAGAGATCGAGTGCGCGTCGATGATCTGGCCATCGTCGTCCTGCAACAGGAAGGTGCGGTTGCCGTGCAACACACCCGGTACACCGCCGTTCAGGCTGGCCGCGTGTTTGCCGGTCTCGATGCCGTAACCGGCGGCTTCGACGCCGATGATCTCGACGCTCTTGTCGTCGAGGAACGGGTGGAACAGGCCCATGGCGTTGGAACCACCGCCGATGCAGGCCACCAGGCTGTCCGGCAGGCGGCCTTCCTGGTCTTGCAGTTGCGTACGGGTTTCCTTGCCGATTACAGCCTGGAAGTCGCGAACCATTGCAGGGTATGGGTGCGGACCGGCGACGGTGCCGATCAGGTAGAAAGTGCTGTCGACGTTGGTCACCCAGTCACGCAGGGCTTCGTTCATCGCGTCTTTCAGAGTGCCGGTGCCGGCCACCACCGGAATCACTTCGGCGCCCAGCAGCTTCATGCGAAACACGTTGGCTTGCTGACGCTCGATGTCGGTAGTGCCCATGTAGATCACGCAATCCAGACCGAAACGCGCAGCCACGGTGGCGGTCGCCACGCCGTGCATACCGGCGCCGGTCTCGGCGATGATGCGTTTCTTGCCCATGCGCCGCGCCAGCAGGATCTGGCCGATGCAGTTGTTGATCTTGTGCGCGCCGGTGTGGTTCAGCTCTTCGCGCTTGAGGTAAATCTTCGCACCGCCGCAGAATTCGGTCAGGCGTTCAGCGTAATAAAGCGGACTTGGACGACCGACGTAGTCGCGCTGGAAGTAGGCCAATTCTTCTTTGAATGCCGGATCTTCCTTGGCCAGTTCGTATTCACGGGCCAGGTCGAGGATCAACGGCATCAGGGTTTCGGCAACGTAACGGCCGCCGAACGAGCCAAACAGGCCGTTGGCATCGGGGCCGTTGCGCAAATTAGTCTGGGTCATGGGTCGCTCCAGTTGGATTCGTGTGATGACAATGACGCTCACTCTACCCCTGACGTTTCGCTCTGAAAACCGATAAGATCGCCGCAACCTGTCAGGAAAACTCACAGATCCCATGAGCCACGACCTCCCCCCGCTGAACGCCCTTCGCGCCTTCGAAGCCACTGCCCGCTTGAACAGCGTCAGTCAGGCCGCCGAACAGCTGCACGTCACCCACGGTGCGGTCAGCCGGCAATTGAAGGTGCTTGAAGAACACCTTGGCGTGAGTCTGTTCATCAAGGACGGACGTGGCCTTAAACTCACAGATGCCGGCATCCGTTTGCGTGACGCCAGCGCTGAAGCGTTCGAGCGATTGCGCACAGTCTGTACAGAACTGACCCAAAGCACTGCCGATGCGCCGTTCGTGCTCGGCTGCTCGGGCAGCTTGCTGGCGCGCTGGTTCATTCCGCGCCTCGGGCGATTGAATGCGGACCTGCCGGACCTGCGCCTGCACCTGTCAGCCGGGGAAGGCGATCTCGATCCACGCCGGCCCGGGCTGGACGCCTTGCTGGTGTTTGCCGAGCCGCCGTGGCCAGCGGACATGCAAGTCTATGAACTGGCCAGCGAACGCATCGGCCCCGTCATGAGCCCACGCTTCGCCGGCTACGAACGGCTGCAACAGGCGCCGGCCAGCGCGCTATTGAGCGAGCCGCTGCTGCACACCACCTCGCGCCCGCAGGCCTGGCCGAGTTGGGCACAGCAAAGCGGCCTCGACGCCAAGGCGTTGAAGTACGGTCAGGGTTTCGAGCATTTGTATTATTTGCTGGAAGCTGCGGTGGCGGGTCTGGGTGTGGCGATTGCCCCTGAGCCACTGGTGGCCGAGGATTTGAAAGCCGGCCGCCTGGTCGCGCCGTGGGGTTTCAGTGAAACCCCGGCGCAACTGGCGTTGTGGCTACCCAAGCGCGCCGCAGACGGGCGCGCTCGGCAGTTGGCGCAGTGGCTCAAGAATGAGCTGCGCCAAGCGGATTAGTCGCCGCGTTTGCACAACAGGTAAGCCGCGAGCAGACCCAGTGCACCAACGGCGACACCCGCTGTAGTCCAAGGGTGTTCCTGGGCGTAGTCCCGAGTTGCGATCCCGGTTTCGCGGGTTTTCACTTTAACTTCTTCATAAGCGTCGCTCAGCAGATGGCGAGAATGCTTCAGCGCGTTCTCGGCGTTGCTTTTCAGCGCCTTGAGGGTTTTACGCGACTCGTCCGAGGCGTCGTCCTTCAGGTTTTCCAGCGACTTGAGAAGACTCTCGATCTCGGCTTCCATGCTTTGCAATGAGGCTTTACGTAAAGAGGTGTTGGCCATGGTGGCTCTCCTTCATTGGTGATGAGTAGCGTGTGTTGGTTGGGACTTCAGGGGTTTGAGAAAGTGCAGTAAATCTGAACTTTGCTGTGGGAATGGCCGACAGAAGTAATACGAAAAATCACTGCTAGGCTGTATTTCATACCCCAAGGAGAACGCCATGACTGACCATCACACCTACAAGAAAGTCGAGCTGGTTGGCTCGTCCCCTACCAGCATCGAAGACGCCATCAACAATGCGCTGGCCGAAGCCAGCAAAAGCCTCAAGCACCTGGAATGGTTTGAAGTGACCGAGACCCGCGGCCACATCAAGGACGGCAAGGCAGCCCACTTCCAGGTGACGTTGAAAGTCGGGTTCAGGATTGCCAGTAGCTGAGTTTGAGATAGTCTTCTGAACTTGCGCGCTGGCCGAGTGCCATAGGGAATGGCAAAGCGCTACATGTGTGCACCTGGCTACTTGCCGGGTGCCCCTATTGATCCGACCAGGGAATGCGACCGATGAAGAAGTTTATTTTGGCAGTAGGTTTGTTGAGCCTTGCAGGAACAGCCTTTGCTGACGGCAAGTCATGTGAAGAGCTGAAAGCTGAAATTGCCGCGAAAATCGATGCCAAAGGCGCGTCGAATTACACACTGGAAATTGTCGATAAAGGCGCCGCTGCCGGCGGAAAAGTCGTCGGCAAGTGTGAAAAAGGCTCCAAGGAAATCGTCTACAAGAGAGGCTGATTTCCCTCAAGAATGAAAAAGCCGACGCATTGCGTCGGCTTTTTTATGCCCGCGGTTTGAGCGTCAGCCCTTCATGACCTGCGCCAGCAACTCGTAGGAATGTATGCGATCGGCGTGTTCATACAGGTCGCAGGTAAAGATCAACTCGTCAGCCTGGGTCTGCTCAATCAGCACGTCCAGTTTGGCGCGGATTTTCTGCGGGCTGCCGACCATGGCCAGACCGAGGAAATCGCCGACCGCTTCTTTCTCGTGCGGCAACCACAGGCCGTCCATGGTTTTCACCGGTGGACGCTGCACCAGGCTCTGGCCACGCATCAGGGCAAGGATTCGCTGGTAGACCGAAGTAGCCAGGTAATCGGCCTGTTCGTCGGTATCGGCTGCCACCAACGGTACGCCGAGCATCACGTAAGGCTTGTCCAGAACTGCCGAAGGCTTGAAGTGATTGCGGTAGACGCGGATCGCCTCGTGCATGAAGCGCGGTGCGAAATGTGAAGCAAAGGCGTAGGGCAAACCGCGCTCACCGGCCAGTTGCGCACTGAACAGACTCGAACCCAGCAACCAGACCGGGACATTGGTGCCGGTGCCCGGCATCGCGATGATGCGCTGATCCGGTGTGCGCGGGCCGAGGTAGCGCACCAGTTCTGCAACGTCTTCCGGGAAATCATCGGCGCTGCCGGAGCGTTCACGGCGCAGTGCGCGGGCGGTCATCTGATCGGAACCGGGGGCGCGGCCCAGGCCCAGGTCGATACGACCGGGATACAGGCTTTCCAGGGTGCCGAACTGTTCGGCGATCACCAATGGCGCATGGTTAGGCAGCATCACGCCACCGGAGCCGACGCGAATGGTCGAGGTGCCACCGGCCAGGTAACCGAGCAGCACCGAGGTCGCGGAACTGGCGATGCCGTCCATGTTGTGGTGTTCGGCGACCCAAAAGCGGTTGTAGCCAAATTTTTCGACATGCTGCGCTAGGTCCAGGGAATTGCGCAGCGACTGGGCTGCACTGCCGTTCTCCCGCACGGGCACCAGGTCGAGAGTGGAGTACTTGATATCGGACAATCGTTTCATAAACCTGCTTCTCCAAGGGGGCGCAGGTTTTTTCATGAACGAAAACCTGCCGAGTCTAAAAGCGCTCCCTATGCAATGAGGGCATATACCCGAGATTCAATAGCAGAGACGAATTTGCTTACCAGATAAGCGGTTTGATCCGACAAGATGAACTTTGCCAAGTCTTCTATCCTCAGAACCCTTAGCAACCGAAAACCACGAAGGCGCGACATCCGCGCCGGATCTTGAGGAGGCAGACATGGCTATCACTAAGAAAGCATCGGCTCATTGGGAAGGTGATCTGAAAACCGGCATCGGTTCGATTTCCACGGAAACCGGTGTACTCAGGGAAGCGCCCTACGGCTTCAAGGCCCGTTTCGAGGGCGGCAAGGGCACCAATCCGGAAGAGCTGATCGGCGCAGCCCACGCGGGCTGTTTCTCCATGGCGTTTTCGATGATTCTCGGCGATGCCGGCCTCAAGGCTGACAGCATCGATACCAATGCCGAGGTTACGCTGGATCAAGTCGAAGGTGGTTTTGCGATCACCGCGGTGAAACTGATCCTCAAGGCAAAAATCCCCGGGGCGACCCAGGCGCAATTTGAAGAGCTGAGCAACAAGGCCAAAGAAGGCTGCCCGGTGTCCAAGGTGCTGAATGCCAAAATCAGCCTGGATGCTACGTTGGTTAGCTGATCTTGATATGGCTTTGAATCGGCGCTGATTGCACTGGCGCCTTCGCGAGCAAGCCCGCTCCCACATTTGGAATGTATTTCAAATTGTGGGAGCGGGCTTGCTCGCGAAGGCGACCTTATAAACGACACAACTCCATGGCTGAAACGGTGGGTTGTGACTGATATCAGAACTCCCCTCGCAAAACAGTGGTCGAATAAATGACAGCAGCTTCAGCGCATAGACATGCGCGCTGCCTCAAGGGAGCTTTAACCATGAAACGTTTTGCCTTGGCGATTATCTGTTGCGCGCTGGCCACCTCGGCCTTGGCGGAGCCGAAATCCTGCGAAGAACTCAAGGCCGAGATCGAGGCCAAGATCCAGGCCAATAACGTCTCGTCCTACACCCTGGAAATCGTCACCAATGACGAAGTCCACGATCAGAACATGGTCGTTGGTTCATGCGAAAACGGCACCAAGAAGATCATCTACCAAAAGAACGATCGCTGATCGGCCTAGGGCACGCAGTTGATCTGCCGTTCGGTGGCGACAATCTGACCTTGGGTATTCAGCAGTCGGGCGCTCGGGGTAAAGGAGAGGGAGCGCCCTTCCAGGCGATAGTGCTGGCCGGCTTCAAAGTGATCATATTGCACGATCATGTAGCACAGCCGCTCCTGCGGATCGCTCAGCATCCCCAGCCCTCCCGCAAACGTCTCGAAATCGAAACGCACCGTCAACTCGTGGCTGCCAGGGGTAACCTGAAAGAAGCGACCATCGCGTAAGCGCTGATTGTCGAGCCTCTCCGCCATCAATAATTTACCGCCTGGGGTCGGCGTCGCGAGGTCAACCCACGCCATCTGCGGATTGACGTCAGGCAACGGGCTCACGCAACCGGCAATAACGCTCACACCGAGCAACAACAATAACCTGCGCATGATGAATGTCCCGATGATTGGGCATTCAGCATAACGCCGATCAGGTGTGTTGGCAGCCAGCAGGTGTACCCTGCCCAATGACTTTTCGCTGCTGATCGTAGAGTTTTACCCACGGCCGAAAACCGATATTCCCCGCTTGCAGTTGATAACGCTCGCCGGCATTGAAATCCTTGAATTTCACGCTCATCTGGCAATCGCGCCACAGCGGCTCGGAATCCGGGCCGATGTTGGTCGGCTGCACCGCGAACTGATAGCGAACCTTCAATTCATGGCTGCCGGGCTGCACTTCGAAGAAGCGCTTGTCGGTGGCGGCCTTGTCATCAACCTTCAACGCTTGCAACGCGGAGTCTTCCTGTTTCGAAGCCAGGTCGATCCACGCTTGGGACGGATCCGGGTCGGGCATTCCAAATCCGGCACAACCGGCCAGCGTCAGCAGGCCTCCTGTCAGCATCAACTTGCGCATAGCGGAGCTCCAGTCTGGCGGGATAGTCTTGTGGGCAGACTTTCCAGGGATGTTTTTATTGTGATCAGGCCGCTTCCAAGCCCTGGGTTACTTGATCGCGTTTTGCGCGTTTTGTTTCCGGGTGTGTTGTTTTTGTTGCTCAACGGTTGCGCCAGCGTCAGCTACTACAGTCAATTGGCCGGCGGTCAGCTGCAACTGCTGCGGGCTCGGGAGCCGGTTGCCAAGGTGATTGCCGATCCTCAGCGCGATCCACAACTGCGTGCGCACCTGACCCAATCGCAAAAAGCCCGGGTGTTCGCCAGCCAGCATCTGCACCTGCCGGACAACCAGAGCTATCGGCTGTACGCCGACATTGGCCGGCCCTATGTCGTCTGGAATGTCTTCGCCACGCCGGAATTTTCCCTGACGCCGCATAACCATTGCTTCCCCATCGCCGGTTGCGTCGCCTATCGCGGTTACTACAGCCAGAGTGCGGCCCGGGGCGAAGCGGCGTTGCAGCGCCTGCAAGGCATGGACGTGTCGATCGGTGGAGTCGAAGCCTATTCGACACTGGGCTGGTTCAACGACCCGATCATCAGCTCGATGATGAATTGGGGTGACGAGCGGCTGGCCACGCTGATCTTTCATGAGCTGGCCCATCAACGGTTTTATGTGAAGGACGACACCGAGTTCAACGAATCCTTTGCCACGTTTGTCGAGCAGGAAGGCACCCGCCAATGGCGCGCCAGTCGTGGGCTCGCGCCGGACAACGGCGCCTCGATGCAACAGCGCGATCAGCTCACTCAACTGGTTCTGGACACCCGCACACGCCTGGAACGCCTGTACGCCCAACCCCTGCCCGTCAAGCAGATGCGCCAGCACAAAGCCGAAGAGTTCGAACGGCTACGCAGTGACTATCGAGCGATGCGTGACAGCCAATGGGCCGGGGATAAACGCTATGACGCGTGGATCAATGCACCGATGAACAATGCCAAGCTGCTGCCATTTGGTTTGTACGACCAATGGGTGCCGGCGTTTGCGGCGCTGTTCAGGCAGGTGGATGGGGATTGGGTGAAGTTTTATGCCGAGGTGGAGAAGCTGGGTGGGTTGCCGGTGGTTGAGCGTAAGGCGGCGTTGAAAGGGTTGGCAGGGTCGGAGAGTAGGGGTGGCTGATCCGGCCTCTTCGCGGGCAAGCCTCGCTCCTACAGGTGCCCATTACATCGGCAGAGCACCTGTAGGAGCGAGGCTGCCCGCGAAGGCGTCTTTGCTGTCACAACCAGATCGCATCCCACAATGGATAATCCCCAGCCTTCGAGACCAATCCCGCGCGTATAGGGTTGCGGACGATATATCGAGCAACCGCCTGCAAATCCTCTTCCTTGCGGATGGCCCTATCGTGATATCCATGTTGCCAAACCGGGCCTTGGCGCCCTATCGAGCGATTAAGCGTCACAGCGATGCGTGATTTGGTCCGGGCCATCAACTTGGGCAGTTGAGTGTTCTGCAACTCGATCAGCCAATGGAAATGATCGTGCATGACGACCCAGGCCAGTGACGTCGCGAACCCTTCTCGCTCAGCCGTTCTGAAAGCGTCGACCACCAACCGCCCGCACTTGAAGTCGCGAAACAACGGCTCTCGATTGAGAATTACGGCTGTTAGTAGATAAATCTGTCCGGATTCTGAATATCGTCCGGTGCGCAATCGATGAGCATGTTTGAGTTCTGGCAATGATGATCCTCCTTGATCGCGGCCTTGTTTTTTAGACTAGGACGATAAGAAGGGATTGGAGTAAGAACAGTTGCTCAGGATGTGTCTGGGAGGACGCCTTCGCGGGCAAGCCTCGCTCCTACAGGAGGTTCATTACATCGACATCTCACCTGTAGGAGCGAGGCTTGCCCGCGAAGGTAATCGAATTAACGCTGCAAAAACGCCTGATGCATCTCTTCCAGCGTTTCGAAGTGATACGCCGGTGCTTCGGCGCTCAGTTCTTCGCGACTGCCAAAGCCGTAACCCACGGCCGCCGCGTCCAATCCGTTGCTCCGTGCGCCGATCAAATCGTGTTTACGGTCGCCAATCATCAGGGTGTTGGCCGGATCGAGGCCTTCTTCGGCGATCAAATGGGCAATCAGCTCGACCTTGTTGGTCCGCGTCCCGTCCAGCTCGCTGCCGTAAATCACCTTGAAGTGTTTGGCGAAGTCGAAGTGTCGAGCGATCTCGCGGGCGAACACCCAGGGTTTGGACGTGGCTATATATAGCTGCCGTCCTTGCCCGCTCAGGGTTTCCAGCAAGGGTGTAACACCATCAAATACGCGATTCTCATACAGGCCGGTGACTTTGAAACGCTCGCGATAGAAATTCACCGCTTCCCAAGCCTTGGGTTCATCGAAGTCGTAGAACTGCATGAATGCCTGCAACAACGGTGGGCCGATGAAGTGCTCGAGCTTTGTCAGGTCGGGTTCATCAATGCCCAGTTTGCTCAGCGCGAACTGGATCGAGCGGGTGATGCCCTCGCGAGGGTCGGTCAGGGTGCCATCGAGGTCGAACAAAACAGTTTGGTAATGCATGAAAATTCCTGGGCAGTTGTGAGACGGCTTAGAGCTGGTCGTAGCCTTCGGCCAGATGCAGGTCCTTGAGCTTCACGTAGTTCGCCGCGCTGTAGGTGAAAAAGGCGTTTTCCTTGTCAGTCAGTGGCCGGATCTGTTTCACCGGACTGCCGACATACAGGAAACCGCTTTCCAGGCGCTTGCCCGGCGGCACCAGGCTGCCGGCACCGATGATCACATCGTCTTCAACTACCGCACCGTCCATGACAATACTGCCCATACCGATCAACACCCGACTGCCTACCGAGCACCCGTGGAGCATGACTTTGTGCGCGACGGTCACGTCGTCACCGATCAAACACGGAAAGCCATCGGGATTGAACGGCCCGGCGTGGGTGATGTGCAGCACGCAGCCATCCTGGATGCTGGTGCGCGCACCGATGCGGATGCGGTGCATGTCGCCGCGGATCACCGTCAGCGGCCAGACGGAGCTGTCTTCGCCGATTTCGACGTCGCCGATTACCACCGCCGAGCCGTCGACAAAAGCGCCTTTGCCCAGCAGCGGCGTGTGGTTCAGATACTTGCGAAGGGTCACGATAGGCTCTCTCTCTTTTGCTGATAGCTGCGGTGAGCGTCGATTGTAATTAAGATGGGCCAATGTTTCTTCCAGCCAAGGTGCCAACCGTGAGCGTGAACAACCCTCTTCTGCAGTCCTACGACCTGCCGCCGTACTCGGCGATCCGTGCCGAACACGTACAACCGGCCATTGAACAGATCCTGGCTGACAACCGCGCCGCCATCATCGAGATCCTCAAAACCCAGGGCAAACAACCGACCTGGGCCGGCCTGGTGCTGGCGATGGACGAACTCAATGATCGCCTGGGCGCTGCCTGGAGCCCGGTCAGCCACTTGAACGCCGTATGCAACAGCGCTGAATTGCGTGAAGCCTACGAGTCCTGCCTGCCGGCCTTGAGCGCCTACTCCACCGAGATGGGCCAGAACCGTGAACTGTTCCAGGCCTTCGAAGCCCTGGCTAGTAGTCCAGAAGCCGCCGGTTTCGACGTGGCGCAGAAAACTATCCTCGAACACGCCCTGCGTGACTTCCGTCTGTCGGGTATCGACCTGCCAGAAGCCGAACAAAAGCGTTACGCCGAAGTGCAGAGCAAATTGTCGGAGCTGGGTAGCCGCTTCTCCAACCAACTGCTCGACGCCACCCAGGCCTGGACCAAACACGTCACCGATGAGGCTGCCCTCGCCGGCCTGACAGATTCGGCCAAGGCGCAAATGGCTGCCGCGGCACAGGCCAAAGGGCTGGAAGGCTTCCTGATCACCCTGGAATTCCCGAGCTACTACGCGGTGATGACCTACGCCCACGACCGCGCCCTGCGCGAAGAAGTCTACGCCGCCTACTGCACCCGTGCGTCGGACCAAGGCCCGAATGCCGGTCAGAACGATAACGGTCCGGTGATGGAAGAAATCCTCGACCTGCGTCAGGAACTGGCCAAGCTGCTGGGTTTCGCCAGCTTCTCGGAGCTGAGTCTGGCGACCAAGATGGCCGAATCCAGCGACCAGGTGCTCAGTTTCCTACGAGACCTGGCCAAGCGCAGCAAACCGTTCGCCGCTCAGGATCTGGAACAGCTCAAGGCTTATGCCGCCGAACAGGGCTGCCCGGACCTGCAAAGCTGGGACAGCGGTTTCTACGGTGAAAAACTCCGTGAACAACGTTACAGCGTTGCCCAGGAAGCCCTTCGCGCTTACTTCCCGATCGACAAAGTGCTGGGCGGCCTGTTCGCCATCGTTCAGCGCCTGTACGGCATCGAGATTGCCGAGCAGAAAGGCTTCGACACCTGGCACCCGGATGTTCGCCTGTTCGAAATCAAGGAAAACGGCCAGCACGTCGGCCGCTTCTTCTTCGACCTTTACGCCCGCGCCAACAAGCGCGGCGGGGCCTGGATGGACGGCGCCCGCGACCGTCGCCGCACCGCTGAAGGCGTGCTGCAAAGCCCGGTGGCTAACCTGGTGTGCAACTTCACCCCGGCCGACAGCGGCAAGCCTGCGCTGCTGACCCACGATGAGGTCACCACGCTGTTCCACGAATTCGGCCATGGCCTGCATCACTTGCTGACCCGCGTCGAGCATGCTGGCGTGTCCGGCATCAACGGTGTGGCGTGGGATGCCGTCGAGCTGCCAAGCCAGTTCATGGAAAACTGGTGCTGGGAGCCGGAAGGCCTCGCGCTGATTTCCGGTCACTACGAAACCGGCGAGCCACTGCCACAGGACCTGCTGGGCAAAATGCTCGCGGCGAAGAACTTCCAGTCCGGCCTGATGATGGTGCGCCAACTGGAATTCTCGCTGTTCGACTTCGAACTGCACGCCACCCACGGCGACGGTCGCAGCGTGCTGCAAGTGCTCGAAGGCGTGCGCGACGAGGTGTCGGTCATGCGTCCGCCGGCCTACAACCGTTTCCCGAACAGTTTTGCGCACATCTTCGCCGGCGGTTACGCAGCGGGTTACTACAGCTACAAGTGGGCTGAAGTGCTGTCAGCCGATGCCTTCTCGAAGTTTGAAGAAGACGGCGTGCTCAACGCTGAAACCGGCCGCGCCTTCCGTGAAGCGATTCTGGCGCGCGGCGGTTCTCAGGAACCGATGGTGCTGTTCGTCGACTTCCGTGGCCGTGCGCCAACGATTGACGCACTCTTGCGCCACAGCGGCCTGAGTGAGGACGCGGCAGCATGAGCGAGGGGCCTGTGATCACGAAAAAACGCTTTATCGCCGGGGCGGTCTGCCCGGCGTGCAGCGAGCCGGACAAATTGATGATGTGGAACGAAGACGAGGTCCCGCACCGTGAGTGCGTGGCCTGCGGTTATTCCGACACACTCAATGAACAAGGCTTGTCCGTGCCCAAGGAGTTGGGCACGCGGGTCAACGTTTCGGCGCTGAAAGTGCCGGACGCCAAGGTTCAGGCGGTGCAATTCTTCCCGAACCCGAAACTGAAGAAAAAGCCTGACGAGCAACATTGAGTTATCCCCATGTGGGAGCGGGCTTGCTCGCGAAGGCGGTGTATCAGTCAACATCAACTCTGAATGACACACCGCCTTCGCGAGCAAGTCGAATCGTCGCACCGCCGCTCCCACAGGGTTTATGGCTTGTCTCCTTACTTTTCTACATTGGCCGATTTGAACCAGTTCTTCATCGAGCACATGGCGAACGGGCTGGTACTGCAATCGCCATTGGCCAATGCGGTACGCAATTTGTCGGTATCCGCCTGCATCATGTAGCGAACACCGTCCTTGAAGTGGGTGCTGTCACCAAAACCGCCCTCGGTCATTTCATTCAGGGCGTCTTCCTTGCTCCAACCCTGCACAACCACCCGGTACATGGCCGCCATCAGCCCCGTGCGGTCGGAACCGTGTTTGCAATGCATCAACACCGGGCCTTTGGCCTCGGCAGCCTGAATCGCGCGCAAGGCAGTGATGACCTGCGCGTCATCCACATGATTGGTGCGATAAGGCAGTTGGACCAGGTTGATGCCAGGTGTAGATAGCCAGCGGGAGTCCGACTCAGGCAGGAAGCTGATGACGGTTCCAACCTTGAGCTTTTCCAGCAGCGGCACCGCGCTACTGTCCGGCAATGCACTGCGGTAGAGGGTTGGGGACATTTGGAAGAGGTTGTACTTCGCCTCCACTGGCTGCGCCCATTCCGCAGGTCGCGGTGATGTGCTGTCGTCGGCCAAGGCCAGCGATAGATTGAACAAGGCAACCAGCGACAGACACATCGCTGGGATAAAACGAGTAATGGGCATGCTCGGCGACCGTAGGGAAGAAGCGGATTAATGACGTTCAGGTTCAGCCCTGAGCGGTCAAAGCGCTGTGAGCCAACTGTCAAAGAATCGTGAATGCAGCGACTTTCGTCGCAAAAACCCGGTTTATTTCAGCTGAATCGGTTCATCCTGATACTTAGGCTGCTACCATTTGTTACCAAAGTTTGCAGATGCGCAGCGCTCTCACGACCGCCAAAGATCCGCATCCCTGCCAAAACGAAAAGCCGTTCGACGAAACGGCTGAAAAAACCATCAATGCCTGATGAGGTGCACCCCCCATGTCTGATCAAGATCGAGACAACCCGCGGCGTGAGTTTTTGCGCAAATCCCTGACCTTGATTCCGGTGGTCACCGTCGCCAGCACCGCGCTGGGCAGCTCCGTCCTGCTCGCCGCGCCGGAACCGGCGCCGTCCGCGCCCGGCAAAACTCCCGTCAGCACCAGCACCTATGAGCCCACCTACTTCACCGTCGAAGAATGGACATTCATCAAGGCCGCCGTTGCTCAATTGATCCCGAGTGATGCCCAAGGGCCTGGCGCGCTGGAAGCCGGCGTGCCGGAATACATCGACCGTCAAATGAACACCCCGTACGCCGCCGGTGCCCTGTGGTTTATGCAAGGGCCGTTCAACGCCGATGCCGCGCCAGAAATGGGCTGGCAGAGCAAACTGGTGCCCAAAGAGATCTATCGCCTGGGTATTGCCGCCACGGATGCTTGGTCGAAGGCGTTCAACGGGAAAGTATTTGCTGAGCAAGACAGCGCTACCCGAGACGATTTGCTGAAACAACTCGAGGCCGGAAAACCCCAGTTCGATAGCGTGCCATCAAAGATTTTCTTCAACCTGCTGCTGCAAAACACCAAGGAAGGGTTCTTCTGCGACCCGATCCACGGTGGCAACAAAGGCATGGTCGGCTGGACCATGATCGGCTTCCCCGGCGCCCGCGCCGATTTCATGGATTGGGTGGAACGCAACGAGCAATACCCCTTCCCGGCAGTTTCGATTCGCGGCGAGAGGGCATAAGCATGGCAACGGTAATGAAGAAGGTCGATGCAGTCATCGTCGGTTTCGGCTGGACAGGCGCGATCATGGCCAAAGAGCTGACAGAAGCAGGCCTGAACGTGTTGGCGCTGGAGCGCGGACCGATGCAGGACACCTACCCTGATGGCAACTATCCCCAGGTGATCGACGAACTCACCTACAGCGTGCGGAAAAAACTCTTTCAGGACATCTCCAAAGAGACCGTGACCATTCGCCATAGCGTGAATGACATTGCACTGCCAAACCGCCAACTCGGTGCATTCCTGCCCGGCAATGGCGTAGGCGGCGCCGGCCTGCACTGGTCCGGCGTGCACTTTCGGGTCGATCCGATCGAATTGCGGATGCGCAGCCATTACGAAGAGCGCTACGGCAAAAGCTTCATCCCAAAGGACATGACCATCCAGGACTTCGGCGTCAGCTATGAAGAGCTGGAGCCGTTTTTCGATTACGCCGAGAAGGTATTCGGCACCTCGGGTCAGGCCTGGACGGTGAAAGGCCAACTGGTCGGTGAAGGTAAGGGCGGCAACCCTTACGCACCGGATCGCTCGAACCCGTTCCCGCTGGAGTCCCAGAAGAACACGGTTTCCGCACAGCTATTCCAGAAAGCCGCCACAGCCGTAGGTTACAAACCCTACAACCTGCCATCGGCCAATACGTCCGGCCCGTACACCAATCCCTACGGCGCCCAGATGGGTCCGTGCAACTTCTGCGGTTTTTGCAGCGGTTACGTTTGCTACATGTACTCCAAGGCGTCGCCGAACGTGAACATTCTGCCGGCCCTCAAGCCGTTGCCGAATTTCGAGTTGCGGCCCAATTCCCACGTGCTGCGGGTCAACCTCGACAGCACCAAGAGCAAAGCCACCGGCGTGACCTACATCGATGGCCAGGGCCGGGAGATCGAGCAACCCGCCGACCTGGTAATCCTCGGCGCGTTCCAGTTCCACAACGTGCGATTGATGTTGCTCTCCGGCATCGGCAAGCCTTACGACCCGATCAGCGGTGAAGGCGTGGTCGGCAAGAACTTCGCCTACCAGAACATGGCCACCATCAAGGCGTTCTTCGACAAAGACACCCACACCAACAACTTCATCGGTGCCGGCGGCAACGGCGTGGCAATCGATGACTTCAACGCCGACAACTTCGACCACGGGCCGCACGGCTTCGTCGGCGGCTCGCCGATGTGGGTCAACCAGGCCGGCAGCCGGCCGATTGCCGGGACCTCCAACCCGCCAGGCACCCCGGCCTGGGGCAGTGCGTGGAAACGCGCCACCGCCGATTACTACACCCACCAGGTGTCGATGGACGCCCACGGCGCGCATCAGTCCTACCGTGGCAACTACCTGGATCTCGACCCGGTTTACCGCGATGCCTACGGCTTGCCGCTGTTGCGGATGACCTTCGACTGGCAGGAAAACGACATCAAGATGAACCGTTTCATGGTCGAGAAAATGGGCAAGGTCGCTGAAGCGATGGGCCCCAAAGCCATCGCAGTGATCGGCAAGCAGGTCGGTGATCACTTCAACACCGCGTCCTACCAGACCACCCACCTCAATGGTGGCGCGATCATGGGCACCAACCCGAAAACCAGTGCTTTGAACCGTTACCTGCAGAGTTGGGACGTGCACAACGTATTCGTCCCTGGCGCGTCCGCTTTCCCACAAGGCCTAGGTTACAACCCTACAGGCCTGGTCGCCGCATTGACCTACTGGTCGGCCCGGGCGATCCGCGAGCAGTACCTGAAAAACCCCGGCCCGCTGGTTCAGGCTTAAGGAGCGATGACCATGAAAGCACTTGTTATCGCGACTTTGGCCCTGCTCGGCAGTGCCTCGATCAGCGCCGCTGAAGTTGATCAAAATTTGATCAAGCAAGGCGAATACCTTGCCCGTGCCGGCGACTGCGTGGCCTGCCACACCGCCAAGGACGGCAAGCCGTTCGCTGGTGGCCTGCCGATGGAAACGCCGATCGGGACGATCTACTCCACCAACATCACGCCGGACAAAACCGGCCTGGGCGACTACAGCTTTGAAGATTTCGACAAAGCCGTACGCCATGGCGTCGCCAAAAACGGTAGTACGTTGTACCCGGCGATGCCGTATCCGTCCTACGCCAGCGTCAACGAAACCGACATGCAAGCCTTGTACGCCTACTTCATGCACGGCGTGGCGCCGGTGGCCCAGGAGAACAAGGCCAGCGACATTCCCTGGCCTTTAAGCATGCGTTGGCCGCTGATGGGCTGGCGCTGGCTGTTCGCACCGGCCGTGGCGGATTACCAAGCAGCGCCCGGCGCAGATGCCGTGGTCAGTCGTGGGGCTTATCTGGTGGAAGGCCTGGGACATTGCGGCGCTTGCCATACGCCGCGTGCCCTGACCATGCAGGAAAAATCCTTGAACGCTGGCGAAGGCAGTACGTTTCTGTCAGGCAGTGCGCCACTGGAAGGCTGGATCGCGAAAAGTCTTCGCGGTGATCACAAGGATGGCCTCGGCAGTTGGAGCGAAGAGCAACTGGTGCAATTTCTCAAGACCGGGCGCAGCGACCGCAGTGCGGTGTTCGGTGGCATGAGCGATGTGGTCACCCACAGCATGCAGTACATGACCGACGCCGACCTGAACGCGATAGCCCGTTACCTCAAGTCCCTGCCGGCCAATGACCCCAACGACCAGCCGCACCAGTACGACAAACAAGTCGCTCAGGCGCTATGGAAAGGTGACGACAGCAAGCCAGGCGCTTCGGTGTACATCGATAACTGCGCGGCCTGCCACCGTACCGACGGTCACGGTTATACGCGGGTGTTCCCGGCGTTGGCGGGCAACCCGGTATTGCAGTCGGAGGACCCGACGTCGCTGATTCACATCGTGCTCAAGGGCGGGACCTTGCCGGCCACGCACACGGCACCGTCCACTTTCACCATGCCTGGGTTTGCCTGGCGGTTGTCGGATCAGGAAGTGGCGGATGTCGTTACCTTCATCAGCACAAGTTGGGGAAATAAAGGAACGACCGTAAAGTCCGGCGATGTAGCCAAACTGCGCAAGGATGATATGAAAACAACTTCCGGTGATGATCTTGGCCAACTCACTCAGCATAACTAAGCTGTCGTGATGAATAGAACCTGCATGAGCGATCATGCAGGTTTAATCAATAGTCGAGGATCAAGGATTGACGATAGCGGAATACGCCTTTGCCAGAACCAGCAGCTTTTCCTTGTCATCACTATCGATATCACCGTCACCGTCCACATCACTGCGTACGGTCCGGATACTAAAGGATCGGCCGCCATCCGCCGAGACAGCCGTGACATAGGCTGAGTCCACCAGGGCTTCGGTCTGTACACCATTTACAGCGTCCCAACCCATTTCTTTACGGGCAAGTTGCATCGATACTTGCGCTTCCTTTGGATTGGTAACAGTTGGGGTCAGCAACTGCAGAAAGATACCGCGCTGATTAAACATAGACATTTATTAATTCCATTTAATAAGTAATTCACGAAGGTTTCGTGTGCCGTTGATAATACTTACCCCACTACACAACAACCTACTGTTTATATGTTTCCCATGATGACGACATATCTCGTTATTACTCAGCCAATACAAAAAACTGTTTTGATGCGACAGATCGCCGAACGGCACTGGCTGTATTCTCAGAGCTCCTATACTGTATGTACATACAGCTCGGAGCGATAAATCATGGTCACCCCTCTTCCGCCACGCGGCCGCGGCACCGCCACCAATCCGCACAACCGCTTCGCCCCGAACCGTTCGGTGGCCGAGGACGACGGCTGGTATCAGGAAGCGCCCATGACCCAAGGCACCGAGGTGCGCATCGAGACGGCGAAAACCATCATTACCCGCAATAACTCGCCGGACTTGCCCTTCGACCGTTCGATCAACCCCTATCGCGGCTGTGAGCACGGCTGCATCTATTGCTATGCGCGGCCCAGCCACGCTTATTGGGACATGTCGCCTGGGCTGGATTTCGAAACCAAACTGATCGCCAAGACCAACGCCGCCGAAGTCCTGGAGGAACAACTCTCTAAACGCGGCTATCAGTGCGCACCGATCAATCTGGGCTCCAACACCGATCCTTACCAGCCGATCGAGCGTGAACACAAAATCACCCGTAAAACCCTGGAAGTGCTGCTGCGTTACCGTCATCCGGTGACCATCATCACCAAGGGCTCGCTGATCCTGCGCGATCTGGATTTGTTGGTTGAGCTCGCTGAACAGCGACTGGTGGCGGTGATGATCAGCCTCACCACACTGGATGATGAGCTCAAGCGCATCCTCGAACCCCGGGCCGCGGCGCCCAAGGCACGTCTGCGGGCCATCCGGGTGATGCGCGAGGCCGGGATCCCGGTGGGGGTCTTGTGCTCGCCGATGATTCCGATGATCAACGACAGCGAACTCGAAAGCCTGCTCACCGAAGCTCACGCCGCCGGGGCCCAGAGCGCGGCGTATATGATGTTGCGCTTGCCGCTCGAAGTCGCACCGCTGTTCGAAGAATGGCTGGCTGCCCACTACCCGCAGCGCGCAGCCCATGTACTGAGCCTGATCCGCCAGAGTCGTGGTGGCGAGCTTTACGACAGCCGCTTTGGTGCGCGGATGCGCGGTGAAGGACCGTTCGCCGACTTGTTGGCGCAACGTTTTGCAAAAACCATCAAGCGCCTGGGCCTCAATCAACGCGAAGGGTTTAATCTGGACTGCGACGCCTTCTGTCCGCCGGGTCGCCAAATGTCATTGATTTGAGGACAATTAGCCTAAGGTTGAGTAGGGTAAAAAGCATTTCGCCATTAGGCCGGTCACGTTTTTTGTGACCTGGAACACACGTGCTAGAGCGTTTGATTCAGTTTGAGTTAAGTTTCGACGGTTACCTTGTTCATCGAGTGACTGATGGGTCGAGATTTACGACCTGGACGTTTTTTAAACAGCCACTGGCTTCATATCGGATAAAACGGGACACTTTCCCAACTCCGTCAAAGAGGATGAATCATGAGTGACAAGGATAAACAGCCGTTGGCTGCGTCGGCTTCTGCCCACCCCGAGGCGGAATCCGCCGATGCAGCGCTGAAGCATATCGTTGACGGCTTTTTGCATTTTCATCACGAGGTCTTTCCGCAGCAGGAAGAGCTCTTCAAGAAACTCGCCACGGCCCAAAGCCCGAGAGCGATGTTCATTGCCTGCGCCGATTCGCGCATCGTTCCTGAACTGATCACCCAAAGCGCCCCCGGTGATCTGTTCGTGACCCGTAACGTCGGCAACGTTGTGCCACCTTATGGGCAAATGAACGGCGGCGTTTCCACCGCCATCGAATACGCGGTGCTGGCCCTGGGCGTGCAACACATCATCATTTGCGGGCACTCCGATTGCGGCGCCATGCGCGCGGTACTCAACCCGCAAAGCCTGGAAAAGATGCCTACGGTCAAAGCCTGGCTGCGGCATGCCGAAGTAGCAAAAACCATGGTCCAGGAAAACTGCCACTGCGCTGACGAAAACGAAAGCATGCACATCCTCACCGAAGAGAATGTGATCGCCCAGTTGCAGCATCTGCGTACCCACCCATCGGTGGCCTCGCGCATGGCCAACGGTCAGCTGTTTATCCATGGCTGGGTCTACAGCATCGAAACCAGCGAAATCAAAGCTTATGACGCGGATCAGGGGTGTTTCCTGCCTCTGGATGGCAGTCATCCGATTCCGGTGGCGACGCCTAAAGCGCGCTTCTAAAAAACTCCTAAATCCTTGTGTGGTTTAGCCGAGGCTGCCAATCAGGCAGCCGGGCTTCGCCATGCCTGAAAAAACATCGGGAGAATCCCTATGCGTGCTGCGCAACTTAAAGCTGTTCTGCCACGGGAGCTGCTGGCGTCCGTGGTGGTGTTTCTGGTGGCCCTGCCCTTGTGCATGGGCATCGCCATCGCCTCGGGGTTACCGCCGGCCAAAGGCCTGATCACCGGGATTATCGGTGGCCTGGTGGTGGGCTGGATTGCCGGTTCACCGCTGCAAGTCAGCGGCCCGGCGGCAGGTCTGGCCGTTTTGGTGTTCGAGTTGGTGCGCCAGCATGGCGTCGCCATGCTCGGGCCGATCCTGCTGCTGGCCGGTTTGCTGCAACTGCTGGCCGGTCGTTTCAAACTCGGCTGCTGGTTTCGGGTGACAGCGCCGGCGGTGGTCTACGGCATGCTCGCCGGGATTGGTGTGTTGATCGTGCTATCACAGGTGCATGTAATGCTCGACGCCGTGCCCAAACCGTCGGGGCTGGATAACCTGGCAGCGTTCCCGGCTGCCGTGGTTCAGGCCTTGCCATCCTTTGGCTGGCAGGCCGGTTTGCTCGGGCTGTCGACGATTGCGGTGATGTGGCTGTGGGAAAAATTTCGCCCTCACTCCCTGCGATTCGTTCCGGGCGCCTTGCTGGGTGTCGGTCTGGCGACGGTGGCCAGCCTGATGCTCGCCTTGCAGGTCAAACGCGTGGAAGTCCCGGCCAACCTGGCAGAAGCCATCGACTGGCTGAAACCGGCAGACCTGCTGAACCTGGCCGATCCGACGATCCTGATCGCGGCGTTTGCCGTAGCCTTTATCGCCAGCGCTGAAACCCTGCTCTCGGCCGCCGCCGTGGACCGCATGCACAGCGGCGAGCGTTCGGACTTCGACCGGGAATTGTCGGCGCAGGGTGTGGGCAACATGCTCTGCGGCTTGCTCGGCGCCCTGCCGATGACCGGCGTAATCGTGCGCAGCTCGGCCAACGTCCAGGCGGGTGCAACAACGCGATACTCGGCGATCTTCCATGGCCTGTGGCTGCTGGCGTTCGTACTGTTGCTGTCCAGCGTGCTGCAAAGCATTCCGGTGGCGAGCCTGGCGGGTGTGCTGGTCTACACCGGTTTCAAACTGGTCGACCTCAAGGCCTTTCGTGGCCTGGGCCGTTATGGCCGGATGCCGATGTTCACCTATGCGGCGACCGCCCTGGCGATCATCTTCACCGACCTGTTGACCGGCGTGCTGATCGGTTTCGGCCTGACCCTGGCCAAATTGGCGTGGAAAGCTTCGAGACTGAAAATCAGCCTGATCGACCTGCCCAAGGACGGCGAAATGGAGCTGCGATTGATCGGCGCGGCGACCTTTCTCAAGGTCCCGGCACTGACGCAGGTGCTAGGGACGATTCCAGCGGGCACGACAGTGCATGTACCGCTCAATAACCTGAGCTACATCGACCATTCGTGTCTGGAGTTGCTTGAGGAGTGGGGTCGAGCGAATGCGGCCAAGGGTTCGAAGCTGCTGATTGAGGCGCGGGGGTTGAAGCGCAGGTTGGAAGGCAGATTGCGCACCACCAGCGGCGTAGGTTCCGCCGGGTAGATAACCTGTAGGAGCGAAGCTTGCTCGCGAAGGCGTCCTCAAGTACGCCAAAAGCTTCGCGGGCAAGCCTCGCTCCTACCGGGGATGTGTCGTTTTACGCGGCTGGCTGATCCAGCTCCAGGCCCACGCCTAACTGGCGCGACAGGCACGGCCAGCGTTTCCACGCGGCGCCGGTGTCCGGGCTGTTGAGTTTCTCGCGGTAGGCCTCCACCGATTCCAGCGCGAAACTGTCTTCGTTAAGCATCTCGTCCACAGCGTGATGCACCGCCTCATCCAGTTGGTTGGCGAATTCCTCGCCGATCAATTGGTGGGCAATCAGGTTGGCGACAGTCATGTCCAATGGGATCAGTGGCTGGCCAAAATGCTTGATGTACAGGTCATTGACCTCTTCGACCAACCGATGCGCCAGATACGCTTCGTCCAGCAGGCTGTCCAGGCCGATATGCCCGGTCATGATCGCCGGCGGCTGGAGGAAGAACTGCTCGGCGATTTTCAGCACCGGTTTGATCTGCGATTCGATGCCCGCTTCCCGTGCGACATCATTGGCGGCGTCCAGCAGGTCCGGCACTTGCTCTATATAAGCGGTCACAAACCGGGTCATCACGCCGTTGGCGTCAACGTCCGGCAGTTGGATGGCAGCGTGCAGGTGCGGCAGTTGGGTTTCCAGTTGACGAGTTAACAGGCCGGTCTCGGCCTCGTGTTGTTGGGCTTTTTGGATCTGCTCGCGCAATGCGGCGGTGTTCATGAAAACTCCAGGAAACAAAGGCAATGAAATAGGGAAGACATAACTTAGCTGGCTTATGAAAGTTGCTAAGACGCATTTGTCATAATTGTTTCATCCTTGAGACACCAAAGTTATATCGATTTGCCACCACTCGTCGCGCATCGTTCTCCATTCGTGGCCTTGAGCGCAAGTCCCAGCTGTTTCAGATCATTTACGCCATCACATTGCGAGGTGACAGTCGCTGTCTATACTCGGGTGGGAATGGAGTTAGCTGATGACGCCCGACTGCATATGCAGCAAGGCTCGGCGATTCAAGTTCGTAGTCTGAAAAAGCCGCTCCCTTGCCGCTGGTGTTAGCCGGCGGGATAACAAGAACGATAAGGGGAACCCGCAATGATGCGACATCCACACGTCTGGATGGGCCTCCTGTTGTGGTCAATTTTCAGCCAGGCACAAGCGGCCTGGACTGTGAATATGGCGCCGGGAGCGACTGAAATCAGTCACGCAGTATTCGACCTGCACATGACCATTTTCTGGATCTGTGTGGTGATCGGCATCATCGTCTTCGGCGCCATGTTCTGGTCGATGATGGTCCACCGTCGCTCGACCGGGCAGGTGGCCGCAAAATTTCATGAAAGCACCACCGTCGAAATCCTCTGGACCATCGTGCCCTTCATCATCCTGGTGGCCATGGCGGTTCCCGCTACTGCGACCCTGATCAAGATGTACGACGCCAGTGAGCCGGATATCGATATCCAGATCACCGGCTACCAGTGGAAGTGGCACTACAAATACCTGGGCCAGGACGTCGAGTTCTTCAGCAACCTGGCCACCCCCCAGGATCAAATCCACAACAAGGAAGCCAAGGGCGAGCACTACTTGCTCGAGGTCGATAAGCCATTGGTGCTGCCAATTGGCGCCAAGATCCGGTTTCTGGTGACCTCCGCCGACGTTATCCACTCGTGGTGGGTGCCGGCCTTCGCGGTCAAGCGCGATGCGATTCCGGGGTTCGTCAACGAAGCCTGGACCCGTATCGACAAACCCGGCATCTACCGTGGCCAGTGCGCAGAGCTCTGCGGTAAGGATCACGGCTTCATGCCGATCGTGGTCGAGGTCAAGGAGAAGGCCGATTACGACAAGTGGCTGGCCGATCGCAAGGCCGAAGCCCTGCAGCTCAAAGAGCTGACCAGCAAGGAATGGACCCTCGACGAGCTTAAAGAGCGCGGCGACAAGATTTACCACACCACCTGCGTGGCCTGTCACCAGGCCGAAGGCCAGGGCCTGCCGCCGATGTTCCCGGCGCTCAAGGGCTCGCCGATTGCCACCGGGCCGAAAGCCGATCACCTGCACCGCGTCTACTTCGGCAAACCCGGCACCGCGATGGCGGCGTTCGGCAAGCAGCTTTCGGAAGTCGATATCGCGGCGGTCGTGACCTATGAACGTAACGCCTGGGGCAACAACAAAGGCGACATGGTCACTCCTAAAGAAGTGCTGGAGCTGAAACAGGCGGAAAGCAAATGACCCGGTCTATCGCGCACATCAGGAACCGGTCGGGGCAGCGCGCCCCGGCCTGCCCAGCCCATTCGTTCTCAGGAGAGCGGTCATGAGTGCTGTCATCGATGATCATGGTCATGCCACCGACCACGCCCACGGCCCCGCCAAGGGCCTGATGCGCTGGGTGCTGACCACCAACCACAAGGACATCGGCACGCTGTACCTGTGGTTCGCGTTCAGCATGTTCCTGATTGGCGGCTCGTTCGCCATGGTGATTCGTGCCGAACTGTTCCAGCCCGGGCTGCAAATCGTCGAACCGGCATTCTTCAACCAGATGACCACCATGCACGGCCTAGTGATGGTGTTCGGTGCGGTGATGCCGGCATTCGTCGGCCTCGCCAACTGGATGATCCCGTTGATGATCGGCGCCCCGGACATGGCCCTGCCGAGGATGAACAACTTCAGCTTCTGGCTGTTGCCGGCGGCGTTCATTCTGCTGATCTCGACCCTGTTCACCGCCGGTGGCGGGCCGAACTTCGGCTGGACGTTCTACGCCCCGCTGTCGACGACCTACGCGCCGGAAAGCGTGACCTACTTCATCTTCGCCATTCACTTGATGGGGATCAGTTCGATCATGGGCGCGATCAACGTGATCGCCACCATCCTCAACCTGCGCGCCCCCGGCATGACGTTGATGAAAATGCCGCTGTTCGTCTGGACCTGGCTGATCACCGCATTCCTGCTGATCGCGGTGATGCCGGTACTGGCCGGGTGCGTGACGATGATGCTGATGGACATCCACTTCGGCACCAGTTTCTTCAGTGCCGCCGGTGGCGGTGACCCGGTGCTGTTCCAGCATGTGTTCTGGTTCTTCGGGCATCCCGAGGTGTACATCATGATCCTGCCGGCCTTCGGCGCCGTCAGCTCGATCATCCCGACCTTCTCGCGCAAACCGCTGTTCGGCTACACCTCGATGGTCTATGCCACGGCGAGCATCGCGTTCCTGTCGTTTATCGTCTGGGCGCACCACATGTTCGTGGTCGGCATTCCGCTGGTGGGCGAGCTGTTCTTCATGTACGCCACGTTGCTGATCGCGGTGCCGACCGGGGTGAAAGTGTTCAACTGGGCCAGCACCATGTGGCAAGGCTCGCTGACCTTCGAAACGCCGATGCTGTTCGCCGTGGCGTTCGTGATCCTGTTCTCCATCGGCGGTTTCTCGGGGCTGATGCTGGCCATCGCGCCGGCGGACTTCCAGTACCAGGACACCTACTTCGTGGTCGCGCATTTCCACTACGTGCTGGTGCCAGGGGCGATCTTCGGGATCTTCGCCTCGGCGTACTACTGGCTGCCGAAATGGACCGGCCACATGTACGACGAAACCCTCGGCAAGCTGCATTTCTGGCTGTCGTTCGTGGGCATGAACATGACCTTCTTCCCGATGCACTTCGTGGGGCTGGCGGGCATGCCACGACGGATTCCGGACTACAACCTGCAATTCGCCGACTTCAACATGGTGTCGTCGATTGGTGCGTTCATGTTCGGCACCACCCAGTTGTTCTTCCTGTTCATCGTGATCAAGACCATCCGCGGCGGCCCGCCAGCACCGGCCAAACCGTGGGAAGGGGCCGAAGGCCTGGAGTGGAGCGTGCCTTCGCCGGCGCCGTATCACACCTTCACCACGCCGCCGGAAGTGAAATGAACGCTTTAGCCTTTGTGGGAGCGAGCCTGCTCGCGAAGAAGGATGACGCGGTGTATCTGCTAAACCGCGGTGTCTGCTTCGCGAGCAGGCTCGCTCCCACAGGGTTTGGCGTGGAGGCTCGCTACTATGGCTGATTCCATTTCGCTGAAAAAACTAGTCACTCGCCTTCTAATGGTGGTGGTCGCGATGTTTGTCTTCGGGTTTGCCCTGGTGCCGATCTACGACGTGATGTGCAAGGCCTTTGGCATCAACGGCAAAACCGCCGGGCAATACGAAGGCGAACAAGTGGTTGATACCTCGCGCCAGGTGCGGGTGCAGTTTCTGTCGATGAACAACGCCGACATGGTCTGGGAGTTCTATCCCAAGGGCAATGAACTGACCGCGCATCCGGGGGCGGTGAACGAGATGATTTTCGTCGCCTACAACCCCACCGATCACCCAATGAGTGCCCAGGCCGTGCCGAGTATCGCGCCCAGTGAAGCGGCGGCGTACTTCCACAAGACCGAATGTTTCTGCTTTACCCAGCAAGTGCTGCAGCCCGGTCAACGGATCGAGATGCCGGTACGTTTCATCGTTGACCGTGACATGCCCAAGGATGTGAAGCACCTGACGCTGTCTTACACGCTGTTCGATATCACCGCACGTCATCCGCCCGTGGCTGTTGCTGCAAGCACCGGTGGCTAGGCGTTAAGCGTGCCCGATAAGGAGAACAATAAATGGCAACTCATGAACACTATTACGTACCGGCCCAGAGCAAATGGCCGATCATCGCCACCGCCGGCATGCTGGTCACGGTTTACGGCCTGGGCACCTGGTTCAATGACCTTAAAGCAGCGCGGCCGGAGTCCCATGGCCCACTGATCTTTTTCGTCGGCGGCCTGCTGCTGGCCTACATGCTGTTCGGCTGGTTCGGCACGGTGATCAAGGAAAGCCGCGCAGGGTTGTACAGCCCGCAGCTGGATCGCTCGTTCCGCTGGGGCATGAGTTGGTTCATCTTCTCCGAGGTGATGTTCTTTATCGCCTTCTTCGGTGCGCTGTTTTATGTGCGGCACATCTCTGGCCCGGCGCTGGGGGGCGAAGGCCCGAAAGGCATCGCGCACATGCTCTGGCCGAACTTCCAGTTCACCTGGCCGTTACTGCACACCCCGGACCCGAAACTGTTCCCGCCACCTAAAGAAGTCATCAGCCCCTGGGGCCTGCCGCTGATCAACACCATTTTGCTGGTCAGCTCCAGCGTCACCGTGACCATCGCCCACCATGCGCTGAAGAAAGGCCATCGCGGCGCACTGAAAATCTGGCTGGCGATCACCGTGCTGCTGGGCTGCGGCTTCCTGGCCCTTCAGGCCGAAGAATACATGCACGCCTACCACGAACTGGGGCTGACCCTTGGTTCGGGCATCTACGGCGCGACGTTCTTCATGCTCACCGGTTTCCACGGTGCTCACGTGACCATCGGCACCATCATCCTGTTCGTGATGCTGATGCGGATCATGCGCGGGCACTTCGACGCCGAGCATCAATTCGGCTTCGAGGCGGCGAGTTGGTATTGGCACTTCGTGGACGTGGTGTGGATCGGGCTGTTCGTTTTCGTCTACGTGCTCTGAGGCTTCTGACTCAAAGAGCTACCAAGGCGCTGTAGAGACCAACTGGCCGCTGTAGAAGCCCCAGGCGATCAAGCCGACGGTGGTGGCGGCCAGGGCAACACGAACACTCAAGGCAATGACCAGGCGGTTCGAGCTGCTGTCGTCCTTGACCAGAAAAAACAGGCCGCTGAACAGGCTGACAACCGTGGCAATCAGCATCAGGACGATGGCTGCTTTGAGCATGGTGAGACTCCGGGGGAAAGGCGATGCATTTGAGTATAGCTATCGCGATCACCGACTTTCTGGCGCTGCCATGAAGCGCTTCCGGCCGGGCATCGTGCCGACGATTGTGGTCGCGCTGCTGTTGCCACTGCTGGTGTCACTCGGGTTCTGGCAGTTGAGCCGGGGCGCGGAGAAAAGCGCACTGCTGCAAAGCTACGCCGAGCGCCGGGCGGCCGAACCGATGGCCAGTTCCGAGCTGCTGAATACGCAAGATCCAGCCTTTCGCCGGGTGCGCCTGCATGGTCAGTTCGATGCCGAGCACAGCTTGTTGCTGGACAACCGTCAGCGCGACGGCAAGGTCGGCATCGAGTTGCTGCAACCGTTCCACGATCAGGCGACCGGGCTCTGGCTGCTGGTCAATCGCGGTTGGCTGCCATGGCCGGACCGGCGCACCCCGCCGCAATTCAAGACGCCTGCCGAAGCCTTGAGCCTCGACGCGTGGGTCTACGTTTCCCCCGGCGCTACCTTCCAACTGCATGCAGACCCTAGCACCGCCACTTGGCCACAACTGGTGACAGCCATTGAGCCGACGAAACTGTGGACGGCGCTGAACCGCGAAGGTTTTGCCTACGAATTACGCGAAGAAACCGGCCCGGCGTCCTACCAGGCCGATTGGCCGGTGGTGGCCATGGGGCCGGAAAAACACATCGCTTATGCCGTGCAGTGGTTCGCCATGGCGATCGCCCTGCTCGGCCTCTTTATCTACCTCGGCTGGCACAACGCAAAGGAGAAACACCATGGGAGCGGCCATGAATCCACCCAGCATGTCTGAGGCGAAAACGCCGGCAAGTCGGCGCAAGGGTCGCTTGCAACTGCTGCTGATTCTGCTGGGGGTGATCGGTCCGATGATCCTCGCCACCGGCATGTACAAACTGAATTTCTGGGTGCCGGACGGTCGCAGTTATCACGGCGAATTGATCGGCAACGGCCAGACCCGCGCCGACCTCGGCGTGCAGGCGCAGGAAGACCGCTGGCAGATGCTGGTGACCGCGCCCAAGGACTGTTCGGTGGACTGTCAGCAGTTGGTCTATCTGGCGCGGCAAATCCAGATCGGCCTCGGCCGCGATGCCTCCCGCGCCAGCCATGCACTGGCCGCCGCGCAACCGTTGAGCGCCGATTACGAAGCCAAGCTGACCCGAGAGTATCCACAACTGCAACGCTACCCCATGGACCTCACCACCTTCAGCAAGACCACCGGCGACAAGACTGCGCCGCAACTGTGGATCATCGACCCACACGGCAATCTGGTGCTGCGCTACGACCCGACGGTCAAGGGCAAAGACCTGCTGAACGATCTGCGTCATCTGCTGAAACTGTCGAACATCGGATAAGGGCATCGTCATGGCCAAACCTGGATTTCGCCTCGCGCTGTTTGCCACCTTGCTGGCACTGATTGTGGTGTTACTCGGCGCCTACACCCGCCTGACCCACGCCGGCCTCGGTTGCCCGGACTGGCCGGGTTGCTACGGCTTTATCAGCGTGCCGAAAAGCGAAGCCCAACTGGCCCATGCCGAACTGCATTTCCCTGACACACCGGTGGTGGCGCACAAAGGCTGGAACGAGATGATCCACCGCTACTTCGCTGGCACCCTCGGGTTGTTGATCTCGGTGCTGGCCGGCCGCGCCTGGGTGCATCGTCATCATCCCGGGCAACCGGTGAAGTTGCCGTTGTTCCTGCTCGGCGTGGTGTTCGCCCAAGCCGCGTTTGGCATGTGGACGGTGACGCTCAAGCTCTGGCCGCAGGTGGTCACAGGCCATTTGCTCGGCGGTTTTGCGACCTTGAGCCTGTTGTTTCTGCTGACGCTGCGGCTGTCTGGAGTATTGCCGGCGCTGACCGTACCAAAGCGATTGCAGTACTGGGCGACCGCAGGCCTGCTGCTGGTAATTTTGCAAATCGCCCTCGGTGGCTGGGTCAGTTCCAACTACGCGGCGGTGGCGTGCATCGACTTCCCGACCTGCCACGGCCAATGGCTGCCTCCGGCTGATTTCGCCAACGGTTTTCACTTAACCCAACACATCGGCCCCAATTACCTCGGCGGGCAACTGGATAGCGATGCCCGCACGGCGATTCACCTGACTCACCGCATCGGCGCCTTGTTGGTAACGCTGGTACTGCTGGGCCTCGCCTGGCAACTGAAAGTGGTCGGCATGACGCGCCTCGCAGGCCTGGTGCTGATCGCTCTCGGCGCACAAATCACCCTGGGCATCAGCAACGTGCTGTTTCATCTGCCGCTGCCAATCGCCGTCGCCCACAACGCCGGCGGCGCGGCGCTGTTGCTGACCATGGTGCTGGTCAATTATCACGCGCGGACCAGTCTGGTCCGGGTCAAGCAACAAGCTCCTGCACGCTGGCGGTTCAGCCCGCGTAAACATTCAGCCGGGCCCATAACAATAAAAGGAGAGATGCCATGGCGATTCTGATCGGCGAACGTCACAGTCAGGCGATCTGGCGGGATTATCTGGAGCTGACCAAGCCCAAAGTGGTGGTGCTGATGCTCATCACGTCCTTGGTGGGCATGTTCCTGGCGACCCGCGCCGGGGTGCCGTGGACGGTGCTGATATTCGGTAATCTGGGGATCGCGTTGTGTGCCGGCGGCGCGGCGGCGGTCAATCATGTGGTGGACCGGCGCATCGATGCGGTCATGGCCCGAACCCATAAACGGCCGTTGGCTGAAGGCCGGGTGTCGCCTGCAGCGGCGCTGACGTTTGCCTTGGTGCTGGCGGTGCTGGGGCAAGCCTTCCTGCTGGCCTTCACCAACCCGCTGACCGCGTGGCTGACCCTTGCCTCGCTGCTCGGCTACGCGGTGGTCTACACCGGTTTCCTCAAACGGGCGACGCCGCAGAACATCGTCATCGGCGGCCTCGCGGGCGCGGCCCCACCGCTACTCGGTTGGACTGCGGCGACCGGACATATCGGCGCCGAGCCGCTGCTGTTGGTGCTGATCATCTTCGCCTGGACCCCGCCGCACTTCTGGGCCCTGGCCATACACCGCAAAGAGGAATACGCCAAGGCCGATATCCCGATGCTGCCGGTGACCCATGGCGAGCACTACACCAAAGTTCACATCCTGCTTTACACCTTCGCGCTGCTGGCGGTCAGCCTGATGCCGTATGTGATCCACATGAGCGGCGTGCTCTACCTGATTTGTGCCCTCGGCCTGGGCGCGAGGTTTCTGCAATGGGCCGTGGTGTTGTACCGTGGCACTCGGCCGCACGCGGCGATCAACACCTTCAAGTACTCTATCTGGTACTTGTTCCTGCTGTTTATCGCCCTGCTCGTAGACCACTACTTACTGTTGAACCTATGACTCGAACTCAGAAAACCGTCTTCATCCTCGTCGCCCTGATCGCGCTGGTTCTGGGCCTGACCGTCAACAAAGTGCTGTCCGGCAAGGGCCAGGGCGACCCGACGGCACTGATCGACGCAGGGATCATCCTGCTGCCGCAAAGCCGCAACTTGCCAGACGTGACGATGACCGACCAGGACGGCAAACCGGTGGCGGTCAACGAGCTGAAAGACAAGTGGAGCCTGCTGTTCTTCGGCTACACCTTCTGCCCGGACATCTGCCCGACCACCCTCGCCCAACTGCGCCAGATCAAAAGCGAACTGCCGCCAGAAGCGGTGGCCAAGTTGCAGATCATCCTGGTCAGCGTCGACCCGAACCGCGACACGCCCAAGCAGCTCAAGCAGTATCTGGGCTACTTCGATCCGCAGTTCCAGGGTTTGACCGCCTCGTCGGTGGACGACATCCAGAAACTGGCCAACGCAGTGAGCATTCCGTTCATCCCAGCGGACACCAGCAAGCCTAATTACACGGTGGATCACAGCGGCAACCTCGCGGTGATCGGACCGGACGGCACCCAGCGCGGGTTCATTCGCGCGCCGTTGAATAACGTGAAACTCGTGGCGCAGTTGCCGGTGATGCTCAAGCGCAACTGACTCAGCCTTACACAAATCCCTGTGGGAGCGGGCTTGCTCGCGAAGGCGCCGTTTCAGTCGGCATTGATGGTGGCTGACACACCGCTTTCGCGAGCAAGCCCGCTCCCACAGGGTCCGTATTCCAGGCATAAAAAAACGGGGACGCAATTAATGCGTCCCCGTTTTTTATCGTTCCCACACTCTGCGTGGGAATGCAGCCAGGGACGCTCCGCGTCCCCCTTGAACATCAGAACGCCGGCAATACCGCGCCTTTGTACTTCTCAAGGATGAATGCTTTCACTTCCGGGCTGTGCAAAGCAGCAACCAGTTTCTTCATCGCGTCGCTGTCCTTGTCGTCCGGACGAGCAACCAGGATGTTCACGTAAGGCGAGTCGTTGCCTTCGATCACCAGCGCATCCTTGGACGGATCGAGCTTGGCTTCCAGCGCGTAGTTGGTGTTGATCAGCGCCAGGTCAACCTGGGTCAGCACGCGCGGGATGGTCGCGGCTTCCAGTTCACGGAATTTCAGATCCTTGGGGTTCTCGGTGATGTCCTTGATCGTCGACAGGATGTTGTTCGAATCCTTCAACTTGATCAGGCCAGCCTTCGCCAGCAGCAACAGTGCACGGCCGCCGTTGGTGGCGTCGTTCGGGATCACCACGTTGGCGCCGCCTGGCAGTTCGGTCAGCGCTTTGTACTTGCTGGAGTAAGCGCCCAGCGGTTCCAGGTGCACACCGGCCACGGCTACCAGGTTGGTGCCCTTGGCCTTGTTGAACTCATCCAGGTACGGCTGATGCTGGAAGAAGTTGGCGTCCAGACGCTTCTCGGCAACCTGCACGTTCGGCTGGATGTAGTCGGTGAAGACCTTGACCTTGAGGTCCACGCCTTCTTTGGCCAGGGCCGGTTTCACGAACTCCAGAATCTCTGCGTGCGGAACTGGCGTAGCAGCGACGGTCAGGGTTTCATCGGCCTGCGCGGAAAACGCGGCTACGGCAGCCAATGCGACGAGTAGTTTTTTCATTCAGCTAACTCCTTGTGGGTACCCGCTTGCGGCGCCCGTTTGGCGCCTGCCAGCGAATGGCCGGCTCATGTCTTGATTACGAGAACTGTTTATTTTCTGGAGAAATGCACGACCAGCTTGTCGCCCACCATCTGCAGCACCTGCACCAGCACCAGCAACAGCACCACGGTGACGATCATCACATCGGTCTGGAAACGCTGGTAGCCGAAACGGATCGCCAGGTCACCCAGACCACCGGCACCGACCACACCGGCCATTGCCGTGTAGGACACCAGCGTAATCGCTGTCACCGTAATCGCAGCGAAGATGCCCGGACGGGCTTCCGGCAGCAAGGCGTTGATGATGATCTGCTTGGTGGTCGCGCCCATGGCCTGGGTCGCTTCGATGATGCCGCGGTCCACTTCACGCAGTGCGGTTTCCACCAGTCGCCCAAAGAACGGCGTGGCACCCACCACCAGCGGTGGAATCGCACCGGCGACGCCGAGCGAAGTGCCGGTGATCAGCACGGTGAACGGGATCATCACGATCAGCAGAATGATGAACGGCAGCGAACGCAGGATGTTCACCACCAGCGACAGCACGGCGTAGACACCTCTGGATTCCAGCAACTGTCGTGGGCTGCACAGGAACAGCAGCACACCCAGCGGCAGGCCAAGCAAAACGGTGAACAACAGCGAACCGCCGAGCATCAGCATCGTGTCGCCGGTGGCCAGCCAGATCTCGAACCAGTCGATATTGGCGAAGAAACTTGTGAGGGCTTCCATTAGCGCAGCACCTCCATGTGGACGTCAGCTGCGGTGAAGAGGGCAAACGCCGCCTCCATGTCGCCACCAGTGACGGCCAGCGTCAGTTGCCCGTAAGGGACGTCTTTGATGCGGTCGATACGACCAGCCAGGATGCTGTAGTCCACACCCGTTTCCCGAGCGACGGTGCCCAGCAACGGCGCGTAGGTCGCTTCGCCCTGGAACGTCAGACGCACGATACGACCCGGCACATGAGAGAAGTCATCGCGTTGTTCGCTTTCGTCGATCTGCTCGTCTTCCTGCACGAAACGCTTGGTGGTCGGGTGCTTGGGATGCAGGAACACATCGGCCACCGAACCTTGCTCGACGATCACGCCCGCGTCCATCACCGCCACTTGATCACAGACCCGACGGATAACGTCCATCTCGTGAGTGATCAGGACGATGGTCAGCTTCAGTTCGCGATTGATCTCGGCCAGCAATTGCAGGACCGACGCCGTGGTCTGCGGGTCCAGGGCGCTGGTGGCTTCGTCGCACAGCAGAATTTTCGGCTTGGTCGCCAGGGCGCGGGCAATGCCGACACGCTGCTTCTGGCCACCGGATAACTGCGCCGGGTACTTCTTGGCGTGCTCGGACAAACCAACGCGCTTCAGCAACTCGGCCACACGCCGGTCAATATCACCGCGGGACAGTTCACCAGCCAGGGTCAGCGGCAGCGCGACGTTGTCGGCCACGGTCTTGGACGCCAGCAGGTTGAAGTGCTGGAAAATCATCCCGACCTGCTGACGGAAACGTCGCAGGCTGTTGGCATCCAGCGCGGTGACTTCTTCGCCATCGACGAAGATCTTGCCGCCACTGGAATTCTCCAGGCGATTGATCAGACGCAGCAGGGTACTTTTTCCTGCGCCGGAATGACCGATCAGGCCGAAGACCTGACCATTCTCAATCGTCAGACTGGTCGGATGCAGGGCGGGAATATCCTTACCGGCGACGCGGTAAGTCTTATGGACGTTTTGAAACTCGATCACGTAGCGAACCTTGTGGGGCGCGTTGGAAAAGGATCAGCGGTTAGCCGGGCGCGCATTTTAGCCTGTCCGTATAGAGGTTATTAGCATTTATTCCGCATTCAACCTTCGATTTGGCAATAACGCGATCAAAGGTCAGAAAAAAGGAACGGCTAAAAACCTCATCAGTCACTAATAAGGCAACTCGAAAAGGCCCCCGGTGCCGTGCCTGGGGAATGCATAAGAGTCCTGGCTACGGCGGGAATCGCAACGAGGAGTTTACGACTGATGACTACTAAAAAGCCTGCCGCCCCTAAAAGCGCACTGGCCGGGACCGATACCCTGGACCGCGGCAACACCAACACCAAACTCGACAGCCTGGAGACATTCCGCTCCGACGCTACCGGGCAAGCCCTGCGTACCAACCAGGGCGTGAAGGTTTCTGACAACCAGAACACCTTGAAGGTCGGCGCCCGTGGGCCGTCGCTGCTGGAAGACTTCATCATGCGTGAAAAGATCACGCATTTTGACCATGAACGCATTCCAGAGCGCATCGTCCACGCCCGTGGCACCGGTGCCCATGGTTTCTTCCAGACCTACGAAAACCATTCCGTGCTGACCAAGGCGGGATTCCTACAAGACCCTGGTCAGAAAACCCCGGTGTTCGTGCGCTTTTCCACGGTGCAAGGCCCACGCGGGTCAGGCGATACCGTGCGGGACGTACGAGGTTTCGCCGTGAAGTTCTTCACCGACGAAGGCAACTTCGACCTGGTGGGCAACAACATGCCGGTGTTCTTCATCCAGGACGCGATCAAGTTTCCCGACTTCGTCCACGCGGTGAAACCCGAGCCGCACAACGAGATGCCTACCGGCGGCTCGGCCCATGACACGTTCTGGGACTTCGTTTCTCTGCAACCCGAATCGGCGCACATGGTCATCTGGGCCATGTCTGACCGGGCGATCCCGAAAAGCCTGCGCAGCATGCAGGGTTTCGGTGTGCACACGTTCCGCCTGGTGAATGCCGAAGGCAAATCGCGCTTCGTCAAATTCCACTGGCGCCCTACCGCCGGCACTTGCTCGCTGGTGTGGGATGAGGCGCAGAAGCTCGCCGGTAAAGACACTGACTACCATCGACGCGACCTCTGGGAAGCCATCGAAACCGGGGACTACCCGGAATGGGAACTGGGCGTACAAGTCATTGAGGAAGAGAACGAGCACAGCTTCGACTTCGACATCCTCGACCCGACCAAACTGATCCCGGAAGAAATCGTCCCGATCACGCCGCTGGGCAAAATGGTGCTTAACCGTAACCCGGATAATTTCTTCGCCGAAACCGAGCAAGTCGCGTTTTGCCCGGGGCACATCGTGCCGGGGATCGACTTCTCCAACGATCCGTTGCTGCAAGGCCGGTTGTTTTCCTACACCGACACGCAAATCAGCCGACTCGGCGGGCCGAATTTTCACGAGATTCCGATCAACCGCCCGGTAGCTCCGTTCCACAACGGCCAACGGGATGCGTTGCACCGCACCACCATCGACAAAGGTCGTGCGTCCTACGAGCCGAACTCGATTGATGGCGGCTGGCCGAAGGAAACGCCACCAGCGGCGCAGGACGGTGGCTTCGAGACGTACCCGGAACGCATCGATGCGAACAAGATCCGTCAGCGCAGCGAGTCGTTTGGCGACCACTTTTCCCAAGCGCGGCTGTTCTTCAAGAGCATGAGCAAGCACGAGCAGGAACACATCATTTCGGCTTACAGCTTCGAATTAGGCAAGGTTGAACGGCTGTGGATTCGCGAGCGTCAAGTCAATGAGATCCTCGCCAACATCGACCTGGAACTGGCCAAGCGCGTCGCGCAAAACCTTGGTCTGCCAGCGCCGAAGGCCGGCACGGTTGAGGTGCGCAAAACCTCGCTGGATCACTCCCCAGCCCTGAGCCAGGCCAACTTGCTGCCAGAGAACATCAAGACGCGGAAAGTGGCGATTCTTGCGGCCAACGGCGTCGATGGTGCAGCGATTGATGCGCTGAAAAAAGCGCTGGCCGCCGAAGGTGCCCACGCGAAATTGCTCGGCCCGACGTCCGCGCCGGTGACAACCGCCGATGGCAAATCACTGCCGGTGGATGCGTCGATGGAAGGCTTGCCGTCCGTAGCCTTCGATGCGGTGTTCGTGCCGGGTGGCGCGGCGTCGATCAAGGCGTTGAGCACCGATGGCGTGGCGCTGCATTACGTGCTGGAGGCGTACAAGCACCTGAAAGCGATCGCGTTGCATGGCGAGGCCAAGCAGTTGCTGGATGTGTTGAAACTGGAGGCGGATGCGGGGTTGATCGTTGGTGCGGATGCCAAGCTGTTCAAGGCGTTCTTTGCCGCGATTGGGCAGCATCGGGTTTGGGATCGGGAGCCTAAGGCCAAGGCGATTCCGGCTTAAGGTTCTTTATTGACTGGAAGGACGCCTTCGCGAGCAAGCCCGCTCCCACATTTAGAATGCATTCAAACGTGGGAACGGGCTTGCTCGCGAAGCTTTTAGGGCTTACGCGGACTTAACACCATCTGCGCCGGAATGTTGCGCAGAATCTGCTTTTCCAGCTTCAGGTCAAAATCCGGATCGAGCTTCTTTACCCGTTTGGTCAGCAGCGTGGCGAGCCAAGGGTAATCCTGGGTGCGCGGTGCCTGAATGCTCACATCGCATTCGTAATTCACCACATCGGCGGCAATCGCATCCAGTTGATGACGAAGTTTGCTCATATCGTTGAGGTTCAACGCAACCGTGGTGCTTTCAGCCGTTGGGTCGATCACCTTCGCCTTCGGCTTGGCTTCGGCAGCCATGAGCGCCGCTTCGGCTTTGTCCAACTCAGCCTTGCGCGCATTGACGATGGCGTTGTTGACCCCACCAGTCAGCGCTGGCGCCTTGGGCATCAACGCCCGGGCGCGGCTCAGGGCTGTGGCGGCAGCATTCACATCGCCTTTTTGCAGCACGATCTGGCTGCGTTGCAGATAGGCCTCGGCCAGTTGCCGTTGGTATTGCACAAGGGATGGGTCGTTTGGCGACGCCGCCTGCAAGGTAGCCAATTGGTCTTCGGCGGTGGCCAACTCGCTACTGGCCAGGTTTTGTTCCAGTTGTGCGATGGCCGTGGCCCGTGCATCGGGGGCCTCGGTGGCCGCCGGTGGCGTGCTTTGGCAAGCGCCCAGCAGCAGAGAAAATGCGACAAGGAGCAGATAACGGGAGGCGAACGGCTTCATTCCTGCGACTCTCTATTTGCGCAAAAAACGAGCAAGTCTACACCCCTCGACGGGGCAGGACAAAACTCAGCAGAAACAGCGCGGCGGCCGTCACCACAATCGACGGGCCCGCCGGGGTGTCCTTGAACCACGACAGCGACAGCCCGCCACACACCGCGAGCATGCCCAGCAGGCTCGCGCCCAGTGCCATCTGCTCCGGTGAGCGGGCGTGACGTTGTGCCGCAGCCGCCGGAATGATCAACAGCGAAGTAATCAGCAACACACCAACGATTTTCATCGCCACGGCGATTACCACGGCGATCAGCAACATCAAAGTCAGGCGCAACGCTGCCACCGGCAAACCTTCCACCGTGGCCAACTCTTCGTGCACGGTGATCGCCAGCAATGGCCGCCACAACGTCACCAGCAACGCCAGCACTGCGGCACTGCCACCGAGGATCCAGGCCAGATCGGTCGGGCTGATCGCCAGCAGGTCGCCAAACAGATAGGCCATCAGGTCGATCCGCACTTCATGCATGAAGCTTAGTACCACCAAGCCCAGCGAGAGCGTGCTCGGTGCGAGAATTCCCAAAAGCGTGTCGGACGCCAGCGGCTGACGCTGCTGCAAGGTCACCAGCAACACTGCCAGCAGCAAGCAGCCGACGGTGACGGCAACCGTGGGGCTGACATCCAGCAGGAAGCCCAAGGCCACGCCCAGCAGTGCGGCGTGAGACAGGGTGTCGCCGAAGTAGGCCATGCGCCGCCAGACCACGAATGAACCCAATGGGCCCGCGACCAGGGCCAAGGCCAGACCTGCAAGCAGGGCGTAGAGCAGAAAATCAGCCATGCTTGCAGCTATCTCCGTGAACGTGGGGTTTGGCCGACGGGGCCGCGCTAACCACAGAGCCATGCAGGTCATGGGCGTGGTCGTGATGGTGGTGATAAATAGCCAGGCTTTGTGCGTTCTTGCCGAACAGCTCGACGAAAGCCGGATCGCCGCTGACGTGCTCAGGGTGTCCGGAGCAGCAGACGTGGCGATTCAGGCAAACCACCTGGTCGGTGGTGCTCATCACCAGGTGCAGATCGTGGGAAACCATCAACACGCCGCAACCGTGACGGTCCCGCAGACGCGTGATCAGGCTGTACAACTCGGCTTGGCCAGCGACATCGACGCCTTGTACCGGCTCGTCGAGCACCAGCAGCTCCGGCTCTCGCAGCAGTGCCCGAGCCAGCAGCACGCGCTGCATTTCGCCACCGGAAACACTTTGTACCGGGCTGTCGATTACCTGTTCGGCACCGACTTCCTTGAGCGCCGCCAAGGCCCGCGCACGGTCCACGCCGGGCACCAGACGCAAGAAGCGCAGTACCGAGAGCGGCAGAGTCGGATCGACGTGGAGTTTTTGCGGCATGTAACCAACGCGCAGCTTCGGCTTGCGCCAGACACTGCCGCTGTCCGGCTTCAGCAGACCGAGCACGGCGCGCACCAACGTAGTTTTGCCTGCACCGTTGGGGCCGATCAGGGTGACGATTTGCCCCGGCTCGACGCTCAGGTCGATGCTCTCCAGCACGCTTTGCCCGGCAAACGTGACGGCAACCTGCTCAAGACGGATCAGCGCGTTGCTCATCAAGCCCCCTGGCAACCCGAGCAGAGCCCGACCACTTCAACGGTCTGGGCTTCCACGACAAATCCAACGTCTTTGGCGCTGATCACAATCGCATCGCTGATGGATTTCTGTTCCAGCTCGATGGCGGCGTGGCATTCGCGGCAGATCAGGAACTGGCCCTGGTGGGCGTGTTCCGGGTGATTGCAGCCAACAAAGGCGTTCAGCGAGGAGATGCGGTGCACGAGGCCGTTTTCCAGCAGGAAGTCCAGCGCGCGGTACACAGTCGGCGGCGCGGCGCGGCGGCCATCCTGCTCACTAAGCACCGCCAGAATGTCGTAGGCACCCAGCGGTTTATGGCTTTGCCACACCAGTTCCAGCACCCGCCGGCGCAAGGCGGTCAGGCGCAGGCCTTGACGTGCGCACAGGGCATCGGCCTCTGACAATGCGCTATGCACGCAATGGGAGTGGTCGTGGGGACGGCTGGCAATCGGTGTTTTAGGCATGAGCGGCGACGAGTTTTGTGAGAGACGTTATTATGTTACCCGTTCTCGCCTCTTCGAGTGGTCATCGTGTCCCGACTTTTTTCTGTCTTTGTCGCATTTGTCGCAAGTTTCCTGCTGATCGGATCGGCCCAGGCCGACGTCAAAGTGCTCACCAGCATCAAGCCGCTACAGCTGATTGCAGCGGCGGTGCAGGACGGCGTGGCGATTCCGGAAGTGTTGCTGCCGCCGGGTGCCTCACCGCATAACTACGCCTTGCGCCCGTCCGACGTACGGAAGGTGCAGTCGGTGGATCTGGTGTACTGGATCGGTCCGGACATGGAAGGTTTCCTGCCCCGCGTGCTGAAAGGTCGTACGCTGCCCACGGTGGCCGTGCAGGATTTGCCGGGGATGAAACTGCGACATTTCGCAGAAGATAATCAGTCCCACGCCGAAGATGCCGACGAACATGACCACGATCACCGTCCGGGCACTTTGGACGCGCATTTGTGGTTGTCGTCGGTCAATGCTCGGGTGATCGCCACGAAAATGGCCGCTGACTTGAGCGCTGCCGATCCCGACAACGCGGCGCGCTATCAGAGCAACCTCAAGGCATTCGATGAACGCCTGGATGCTTTGGACCTACGCCTGAAGGCTCGTCTGGCGGGCGTCGCGGGCAAACCGTACTTCGTGTTCCACGAAGCATTCGATTACTTCGAAGACGCCTACGGCCTCAAGCACACAGGCGTGTTCAGCGTCGCTGCCGAAGTGCAACCGGGCGCCCAGCATGTCGCGGCGATGCGCACGCGCTTGCAGGAAGTCGGCAAGACCTGCGTGTTCAGTGAGCCACCGCTACGTCCGCGCCTGGCGGAAACCCTGGTGGCCGGCCTGCCGGTGAAATTGGCGGAACTGGATGCGTTGGGCGGCTATACGCCGGCGACTGCTCAGGGCTATGAGCAGGTGTTGGAAAAGTTGGGGAATGATTTGGCAGGGTGTCTGGAGTCGTTGTAACCGACGTAAAACCTGTGGCGAGGGGGCTTGCCCCCGTAGGGCTGCGAAGCAGCCCCCAATTGATCGGCCAATAGATCGCACGGGAGCGCTTCGCGCTCCAACGGGGGCAAGCCCCCTCGCCACAATTTAAAGGGCAAACGGCAACGGTGTACTGACCTTTTGCCGCTGCGCCAAGCGCTGCTGAAACTCCATCGGATCGTGAATCAACACGTCCTGCCCGGCAAAAGACTCCGCCGCAATCAACCGCGACAGCCAGAACCGCACACACGCCACGCGCAGCATGGTCGGCCACAGCTCGGCTTCGGCAGCGGTGAATGGCCGCAGCGCCGCATAAGCGCCCAACAAGGCCCGGGCTCGCGGTCCATCGATCACGCCTTGTTCGTCCGTACACCAGTCATTCAAGGCAATCGCCACGTCGTAAAGCATCGGACCTGAACAAGCGTTGTAGAAGTCGATCAACCCGGTCAGGTGCGTGCCTTCGAACATCGCGTTGTCGCGGAACAGGTCGGCGTGGATGTTGGCCCGCGGCAGCGCCAGAATTTTCGTCTTCTGCTGTGTGATTTCGTCCAGTGCCCGTTGCAGCAGATCGCTTTGCTCGGCATTCAGGTGTGAGAGCAACTGCGTGCCCTCCTCCAGCATCCAGTCCAGCCCGCGATCAGTCTTGCGCTTGATCATGTTGGCCTGGGTTGCCAGATGCAGATGGCCGAGCAGCTCACCCACCTGCGCACAATGCTGGGCGTTCGCTTGCTTGATGTGTTTGCCGGCCAGACGCGGCTGCAACAACGCCGGTTTGCCGGCCAGTTCGCGCAAGGCTACGCCGTCCGTGGTGCGCAATGCGTAGGGCACCGGCAGGTCGGCTTCGTGCAGTACGTCGAGCAGCTCGATGAAGAACGGCATTTCCTGAACCGGACCGCGCTCGACCAGGGTCAGGACAAATTCGCCCTGCTCCAGGCTGATAAAGAAATTGGTGTTTTCACTACCGGCGGCAATCCCCTGGAAATCGAGCAGGCGGCCGAGCCCGTATGGGGCGAGAAAGGTTTCCAGCTCGGGCCGAGCCAGGGGGGTGAACACAGACATGGTTAAAAACTGCTCAGTTCGGGCGCCGCGATTGAAGCGGCGCCGATTAAAGTTAAGAAACTACTTCCACTCAAAGATTTTCCACGACGGAATCAGCATATCCGGCTGATCCGAGCGGATGAAGTTTGCATCTGTACCGTCCGCGCGCACCAGAAAATACGGCGGCGCACCTTTCGGCGTGACCTTGATGGCGTACAGGAAACCGTTTTGGCGGTATTCCTGAATGACCTTGTCCCCTTCCGTGTGGATCGTGACTTCTGGCTCAGCCTTTGACACATCGTCCGCCGCCATGACGGCCAACGGAACGGTTGCAAACAACCCAGCCAGCAACAGGCGATTTAGTGTGCGCATGATAACCTTGTCCCTTTGTCGTCAACGGTCCCGCTATTCTAGCGCCGGACCCGCCGAAAAGGTTGATCCTGCTCATGAGCCAAGCCCCCCTCGTCCTGGTGGACGGTTCTTCTTACCTGTATCGGGCCTTTCACGCCCTGCCACCGCTGACCACCTCCAGAGGCCTGCCGACCGGCGCGGTCAAGGGTGTGTTGAACATGCTCAAGAGTCTGCGCAAGCAGTACCCGGACAGCCCGTTTGCCGTGGTATTTGACGCCAAGGGCGGAACGTTCCGCGACGAGATGTTTGCCGAGTACAAGGCCAACCGTCCAAGCATGCCCGACGACATGCGCGTGCAGATCGAACCGCTGCACCAGAGCGTGATCGCCCTCGGCTTCCCGCTCCTGTGCGTCGAAGGCGTCGAGGCCGATGACGTGATCGGCACCCTGGCACGCAGCAGCGCAGCGGCCGACCGCCCGGTGGTGATTTCCACCGGCGACAAGGACATGGCGCAACTGGTCGATGGCCACATTACCTTGGTCAATACCATGACCGGTAGCAGCATGGACGTGGAGGGCGTGAAGGAGAAATTCGGCGTCGCTCCCGAGCAGATCATCGATTATCTGGCGCTGATGGGCGATTCTTCCGACAACATTCCGGGCGTTCCGGGCATCGGCCCGAAAACCGCTTCCGGCCTGCTGGTGGGCGTGAACGGCGGCCTGACCGAGCTCTACGCGCAGCTCGACATCGTCCCGACCCTGCCGATTCGCGGCGCCAAGACCCTGCCGGCCAAGCTCGAAGAACACAAGGAGATGGCATTCCTCTCCTATCGACTGGCGACCATCAAGATCGACGTGCCGCTGGACATCGGCCTCGACGACCTGCAAATGGGCCAACCGGATCACGACAAACTCGCCGAGCTCTACACCCTGCTGGAATTCAAGAGCTGGTTCGAAGACAACCAGCGCGACGCCAAACGTTCGGGCCAGGAAGTGGTCGCGCCCGTGGCGGAAGAAGTCGTCGCCGCGGCTGAACTCAAGTACACGACCATTCTCACCCAGGCGGACTTCGACCTCTGGCTGAAGAAATTGAACGACGCCAAACTGTTCGCCTTCGATACCGAAACCACCGGCGTCGATGCGCAACAGGCGCAACTGGTGGGCCTGTCGTTCGCGGTACAGGCCAACGAAGCCGCGTACATCCCGCTGACCCACTCCTACATGGGCGTGCCGGAGCAACTGGATCGCGACACCGTGCTGCGGGCGCTGAAACCGATCCTCGAAGACCCGAGCAAGCTCAAAGTCGGCCAGCACGCCAAGTTCGACATGAACATCCTGGCCAACTGCGCCATCGGTGGCGATCAGAACTGCGGCATCACGGTGCAAGGCATCGCTTTCGACACCATGCTCGAATCCTACGTGTTGGACTCCACCGCGACCCGCCACGATATGGACAGCCTGGCGCTCAAGTACCTGAATCACACCACCACCGGTTTTACCGACATCGCCGGCAAGGGCGCCAAGCAGCTGACCTTTGACCAGATTTCCCTTGAACTGGCCGGGCCGTACGCCGCCGAAGACGCCGACGTGACCCTGCGCCTGCACCAAACTCTGCAAGCAAAGCTCAACGCGATTCCGAGCCTGAGCAAAGTTCTGAGCGACATCGAAATGCCGCTGGTGCCGGTGCTGGCGCGGATCGAGCGTCAAGGCGCACTGGTCGATGACAAACTGTTGGGCGTCCAGAGTGTTGAGCTGGGCAAGAAAATGGTCGAGCTGGAACGTGAGGCTTATGCCATCGCCGGCGAAGAATTCAACCTCGGCTCGCCGAAGCAATTGGGCGCGATCCTGTACGAAAAACTCGGCCTGCCAGTGCTCAGCAAAACCGCTAAGGGTCAGGCTTCGACCGCGGAAGCCGTGCTGGCGGAACTGGCCGATCAAGACTTCCCACTGCCCAAGGTGCTGATGCAGTACCGCTCGATGAGCAAGCTGAAAAGCACCTATACCGACCGCCTGCCAGAGCAGATAAACCCACGCACCGGACGGATTCACACCTCTTATCACCAAGCGGTAGCGGCGACCGGGCGTTTGTCGTCCAGCGATCCCAACCTGCAGAACATTCCGATCCGCACCGCAGAAGGTCGGCGGATTCGTCAGGCGTTTATCGCCCCGAAAGGCTACAAACTGCTGGCAGCGGACTATTCGCAGATTGAATTGCGGATCATGGCTCACCTGGCCAAGGACGAAGGCTTGCTGCACGCCTTCCGCAACGACCTCGACGTGCACAAAGCGACTGCGGCCGAAGTTTTTGGGGTTGAACTGGCGGACGTCACCACCGATCAGCGCCGTAGCGCCAAAGCGATCAACTTCGGTCTGATCTACGGCATGAGTGCGTTTGGCCTGGCCAAACAGATCGGCGTCGACCGCAAGCAGTCCCAGGCGTACATCGACCGTTACTTCGCCCGTTATCCCGGCGTGCTGGCCTACATGGAGCGCACCCGCACTCAAGCGGCCGAGCAGGGCTTCGTCGAGACCATTTTCGGTCGTCGCCTGTACCTGCCGGAGATCAACGCGAAAAACCCGGCCCTGCGCAAAGGCGCCGAGCGCACGGCGATCAACGCCCCGATGCAAGGCACCGCGGCGGACATCATCAAGAAAGCCATGGTGGCGGTGGATAACTGGCTGACATCCTCGGGCCTGGACGCCAAAGTCATCCTGCAGGTGCACGATGAACTGGTGCTAGAGGTGCGCGAGGACCTGGTTGATCAGGTGCGCGAAGAAATCCGCGCGCACATGAGCAACGCCGTGACACTGGACGTGCCGCTGCTGGTCGAGGTTGGTGTGGGCAATAACTGGGATGAGGCTCACTGAGCCACCTGAAGGGGAGACTTCTGCTGCGGCATAGCGCCGCGGCAGAATCGGGCGAAGGGCGCTTAGTTCGAAAAATGCGCTGGGTTATTCCAAAGGCATTTGAAAATATTCTGAACTAATCTGGTGAACCGCCACTCAGATTTACTGAATGGCTGGTGAAGCCCTTCGATGCTCCTATGTTGTGTTAAGTGTTGGCAGATATCTGGACCCCGCCCTAGCGGTCCGGAACTTGAACCCCGGAACTTCCCCCTCCCCATACGAAGTCCGGGGTTTTTTTTGCCTGCAGAAAAGTCCTATTCAGCACTCGGGGCAATCTCGGCGCCCTTGTCCGCCAATTCCATCCAGCCTGCCAATACAGTGTAGGCGTCTTCCAGGCCCATGCGTTTTGGCGCCGAGAACAGCTGGATGCTGATCGCATCGCCCCAGCCTTTACGAATGTCTGCCTGCACCTTGAGCAGAACGTTTTTCGCCGCGCCGTAGGTCAGCTTGTCCGCTTTGGTCAGCAAAATGTGCATCGGCATGCCAGCGGCGACGGCCCAATCGAGCATCAGCAAGTCGAAGTCGGTCATTGGATGACGGATGTCCATCATCAGAATCAGACCTTTCAAACTCTCGCGACCGCCCAGATAAGCTTCCAGGTGACGCTGCCAGTGCAGCTTCAGCGGAATAGGTACTTTTGCATAACCGTAGCCCGGCAGGTCGACCAGACGCCGATCATCGTCTAGCTTGAAGAAGTTCAACAACTGCGTGCGACCCGGAGTTTTCGAGGTCCGCGCCAGGCTGGCGTGAGTCAGGGTGTTCAGCGCGCTGGATTTACCGGCGTTGGAACGCCCGGCGAAGGCTACTTCAAAGCCTTCGTCGTCCGGACATTGGTCGACTTTGGCAGCGCTGAGCATGAAGGTGGACTGTTGGCACAGGCCGAGGATGGGGTTCTTGAGTTGCATGGGATTTCCGATGTGGGCGGCGCCGGGAATGGACGCGGCAAGCGGTGTCGTTTCCGTTTCAGTAGCGCCAGTATATAATGCCGCAGATTTTGTGTGCGCTTTGTCCCAGCGTAGGATGAAGTTCACGAGAGCGATTGACCTTGATTGCGCATTAGAACGCAGAACGCTCTCTACCCTGAAAAGGTCGTTTTATGACGAAATGGCTGCTAGCTGCCGGTGTCTTGATGCCGCTTTACAGCGCTCAGGCTACACAGGATCCGGAAGCTGTGTACAACCGTGTTTGTGGTGCCTGTCATTCCGGCCAACTCCCCATGGCGCCCCAAAAGGGCGATCAGGAAGCTTGGACGCCGAGGTTGGCGAAAGGTATGGAGACGCTGGTGCAACACGTGACCCAGGGTTTCAAGGCGATGCCGCCGCGTGGTTTGTGCATGGACTGCAGTGCCGAGGATTACCAAGCCATCATCCACTGGATGAGCGAGTAAACCCGGCCCATAACTCTTTAACCCTTAGCCGTAGTTGGATTAGCTGATGAACAAATTGATCGTGAGTCTGCTGTTGACCGTGGGGATCTCCGGCATTGCCCATGCTGCAGGTGATGCAACAGCTGGTCAGGCGAAAGCCGCAGTCTGTGGCGCCTGTCATGGCCCGGATGGCAATAGCATGGCGCCTAACTTTCCGAAACTGGCAGGTCAGGGCGAGCGTTATCTGAACAAGCAGTTGCACGACATCAAATCCGGTAAACGCACGGTACTGGAAATGACCGGCCTGCTGACCAACCTGAGCGATCAGGACCTGGCCGATATCGCCGCCTACTTCTCCAGCCAGAAAGGCAGTGTTGGCGCCGCCGACCCTAAAGTCGTGGCTCGCGGTGAAGCACTGTTCCGTGGTGGCGATCTGGCCAAGGGCCTGCCAGCCTGCACCGGCTGCCATTCGCCTAATGGCGCAGGCAACGCGGCCGCCGGCTTCCCACACCTGGGCGGCCAGCACGCTCAATATGTGGCCAAGCAACTGACCGACTTCCGCAAGGAAGAAGGCGGTCGTTCCAACGACGGCGACACCAAAACCATGCAGACCATCGCCAAGCGGCTGAGCGACGAAGACATCGCAGCGGTGTCCAGCTACATCCAGGGCCTGCACTAAGGCCAGCGGATCGAGCGTTGCGGGCGATGGACATCTCCTGCAACGTTAACGCTCGATTAATCCGTCGCAGCAAGTATAAAAAGGGTGGCTTAGGCTGCCCTTTTTTGTGGCCGCTGCCGTTACACTACAGAACTCAAGCCCGCCAGGACCTGTCTGAAAACAGGTCGCGCGAGGCGACCAAAATTGTCCAGGAGTAAAGCATGCGTAATCTGATCATCAGCGCCGCACTCGTCGCTGCCAGCCTGTTCGGCATGAACGTCCAGGCCGCCGAAGCACCCGCGGCACCTTACGTCGAACTGACCAACCCTGTTCCAGTGGCTGTCCCTGGCAAGATCGAAGTGGTGGAGCTGTTCTGGTATGGCTGCCCGCACTGCTATGCATTCGAGCCGGTGATCAATCCGTGGGTTGAAAAACTGCCTTCCGACGTGAACTTCGTTCGTATCCCGGCTATGTTCGGCGGCCCTTGGGATGCTCACGGTCAAATGTTCCTGACCCTGGAAGCCATGGGCGTCGAAAGCAAGGTCCACTCGGCCGTGTTCGAAGCGATCCAGAAAGAGCATAAACGCCTGACCACTCCTGAAGAGATGGCTGAATTCCTGGCCACCCAGGGCGTCGACAAGGACAAGTTCCTGGCCACCTTCAACTCCTTCGCCATCAAGGGCAAGATCGTCCAGGCCAAAGAGCTGGCGAAGAAGTACGAAATCTCCGGCGTGCCAACCATGATCGTCAACGGCAAGTATCGCTTTGACGTGGGTTCCGCCGGCGGTGCCGAACAAGCCCTGCAACTGGCCGACAAACTGGTCGACAAAGAGCGAGCGGCTAACAAGGCTGCCGCCAACTAAGCGCGGCCCCTGCCATGCGCCGCTGGGGTACTGAACGCGTCGTTGGCCTGCATGAACCGCAGGTCAACACGCATCATCTGGAATCGACGGGCCTGCCCGCAGACAGCCGTCTGCGTTTGCTCAGCTTCAATATCCAGGTCGGCATCAGTACCGAGCGGTATCGGCACTACCTGACCCGTGGCTGGCAACACCTGTTGCCGCACACCGGGCGTGCCGACAACCTGCAAAAGATCGGCAATCTGCTGGGTGACTTCGATCTGGTCGCCTTGCAGGAAGCCGATGGCGGCAGCCTGCGATCAGGCTACGTCAATCAGGTCGAACACCTGGCCCAACTGGGCTCTTTCCCTTACTGGTATCAACAGCTCAATCGCAACCTCGGTCGCCTCGGCCAGCACAGCAATGGCGTGCTCAGCCGCCTGCGCCCGTGGGCGATTGAAGACCATCCGCTGCCGGGGCCGAAGGGGCGTGGCGCGATCCTGGTACGTTTTGGCGAAGGTCCCGAGGCGCTGGTCGTCGTAATGATGCACCTGGCCCTTGGTGCGCGCGTGCGCAGCCTGCAACTGGCCTACATCCGCGAGTTGATCGGCGGCTACAAGCACCAGGTACTGATGGGCGACATGAACACCCATGCCAGCGACTTGCTGCAAAACTCCCCGTTACGCGACCTCGGACTACTGGCGCCGCAACTGGAAGCGACGTTCCCCAGCTGGCGCCCGCAGCGCTGCCTGGACCATATTCTGCTCAGCCCGACCCTGACCCTGGAAAGGGTCGAAGTGCTGGCACAACCGATTTCCGATCACCTGCCGGTCGCGGTAGAGATTCGTTTGCCGGGTTCGCTCACGGCCGATGCATTCCCCGCGTTGAGTCCTGCCCCTCGCGGATCCCATGAATGAGCGACGAAGCACAGCGCTGGAAAGAGAAATACCTCAAAAGCATCGAACAACAGGAAAAGCTCGAACGTCGCTGGGACGCTCGGCTCGACCTGTTGCGTCGCGGACTGGTGCGCAGCACCTTGGCGGCCGAGGGCACCGACCGCGCTGTTGACCTGTGCATGAAGGAAATGCGTGAAGTCGTGCGCACCGATGACATGGACGCCGGCCTCGCTGCACTCCTGCCACGCCTGGAAAAAGCCGTGCTCGACTCCGAGCAGCGCCGCGAAACCCGGGTCGACCAGGTCAGCGCGGCACTGAACGCGCTGGTCTCGCAACTCCAGGCATTGCCATTGCCCCGGGAAGTCAGCCGACCGCTCAAGACCTTCGCCAAGCAACTGGATGGACGCGTCGGCCAAGCGCGTGAGATTCCGTTGCTGCTCAGCGAACTGAGCGGCTTGCAAGGCAAAGCCCTTAATCAATTGGAAAACCCTGCCGAACCTGGCCGTCCAGGCTTGTTGCAGCGGTTGTTTGGTAGCCGGGACGCGGAAGAGTCAGCCCCTCAGGTCGCTGCCCCCGCCGTTCAGGCGCCGACTCAACAACCTGCAGAGCCTGTATCTGTACCCAGTGCCGAGGCGCCGACGAAGGTCGAAACCGCGCCAGCCGCCAGCGTGCCGCAAACGGCGCAGCCAACGGTCCAAGTCGCGCCGACCGCCGCCGCTGTTCCAGTGCCGCCAGTGCCGCCGACAGTACCTGTGCCGGAAGTTGTGGCATTTGTCCCGCCGGTTCTGCAACCGCAGTCAGCGCAAACCCAGCCGCCAGCACCGCCGCCGGAACCTGAGCAGCCCCCGGCGCCGGCGCAATCGATCATCGCGCCTGCCGCCCAAGCACAGCCGGCCGTCAATCCAGACGAACTGATCCCGGCGACCCAGCCAGAAACACCGATCTTCCTCGACAGCCTGCCCTTGCCTTCGGTCATGGCCGAGGCTCTGGCCGCAATCGATCCGGACCACCCCGAGCAAGACATCCTCTACGCGCTGCCGGACTCACCAGAACCGTCCTACAGCTCCGTGGCGACTCATATCGAAGAAACGCTGCTGGGCCTGCTCGACGACCTGACGCTGCCGGAACGCCACCGCCCGCAAGCCGAAGCCATGCGCGAGCGGCTGCAAAATGGTTTGAACTGGTACGAGTTGCTGCCGATCCTCGACGATCTGGCGACCTTGATGCTGGCGATTACCGACAGCGGCCAGCACGAATTCGAAGCGTACTTGCAGCAACTCAACGAGCGCCTCGAGTCGTTCCAGAGCAACCTGCAAGCCGCCAGCGCTGGTCATGCCGATAACCGTTCCGCCGCGCGCGAGATGGACACGCAGATTCGCGAGCAGGTCGATGGCCTGCAAACCAGCATGCAGGACGCCGCCGACCTGGAAGACCTCAAGCACGTTCTGGAGAACCATCTGGAAGGTCTGCTCGGCACCATGGACCAGCATCAGAAGCAGCGGGATGAGCGTGAACAGGAAGTCGCCGCCCGCCTGCAAAGCCTGGCCGAACGGGTTGCGCACATGGAGCAGGAAGCCCTGGGCTATCGCGAACACCTTGAAGAACAGCGTCAAAAAGCCCTGATCGACCCGCTGACCGGGCTACCCAACCGAGCAGCCTGGAGCGAACGGCTAGAGCACGAAATCGGCCAGTGGCAGCAGCACGGCAACACACTGATGCTGGCCATGCTCGACCTCGACCATTTCAAACGCATCAACGATAACTACGGCCACCTGGCGGGCGACAAGGTGCTGAAAATAATCGCCAGCGTGCTGCGCAAACGCCTGCGCAGGTCGGACTTCATTGCCCGTTTCGGCGGCGAAGAGTTCGTGCTGCTGATGCCGGCCACCGTGCCGGCTGTCGGGTTAAAACTGCTGGAAACCCTGCGCGCTTCGATTGAAGCCTGCCCGTTTCACTTCAAGGGTGAACGGGTGACGGTCACGATTTCCATGGGGCTGGCCGCATTCAAACCCGGAGAACACAGCGATTTAGTACTTAAAAGAGCCGATCAGGCGCTATACCGGGCAAAAAATGCCGGGCGCAATCGGGTGGAGCAGGGCTGAACGCTAATTGTTCCATTTTGTTTAAAGCGGCTCTTTTGCCATCGTCACGACAGGCATTACGTTACACTGTTGCATTATCGTCTCGCGTGTACTGCCTTCTGCCATGAAATTTCTTGCTCTCGTTGTGTCGCTTCTGCTGCTGGCCGGTTGTGCCAGCGGTCCACGTTTCGACACCAGTCACCCTTCCGCCAACTTCGACAGCCGCGTGCAGTTCGTGGTGGTGCATTACACCAACGCATCCCTGGAACGTTCGCTGCAGTTGTTGACCCATGGCGAGGTCAGCGCTCATTACCTGATCGGGGATGACAAGGGCGCAACCATCTACAAACTGGTGGATGAAAACCTTCGCGCCTGGCACGCCGGGGAAAGCGAGTGGCAAGGCCGGACCTGGCTGAATTCGAGCTCCATCGGCATCGAAATCGTCAATCCGGGTTTCAGCGAGACACCGACCGGTCGCCTCTGGTACCCGTACAGCGAAGCCCAGGTGCAATCCTTGATCGTCCTGCTCAAGGACATCAGCAAACGCAATGGCATCAGCCCTCGGCACATCATCGGTCATAGCGACATCGCCCCGCTGCGCAAACTCGACCCCGGCCCGCTGTTCCCCTGGAAACGCCTGGCCGCCGAAGGTCTGGGCATCTGGCCAAACGAGCAGGCTGTCGCGAGCCGGCAAGCACAGTTCGCGGCTGAGCTGCCGAGCATCGGCTGGTTCCAGGAAGAGCTGGCGCGTCTGGGCTACGCGACGCCACAGACCGGCGAACTGGATGTGGCAACGCGACATGTGTTGGCGGCATTCCAGATGCATTACCGCCCTTCCCGATTCGATGGCACCCCGGATGCGCAAACCGCAGCCATGCTCTTGGTGCTCAATCAGACAAAATAATGACGCCCGCCCGACGGTCCGGGCTTTTTCTCAATCAGCAGCTATAACTCATTGGTAATTCTTCGGATGTTCCCAAATGGCTGCTACTCGAGAGAGGTTGCGTAGTTGGTTCTATCGCCCTTGGTTTTTGGCGATGCTGGCTGCTGCCTTGAGTGCAACCCTGCTGATGGCCGGCAGCCTGTTTATCGCGATGAATCAGGTCGAGCAGAACGAAAGCCAGGAAATGAACGCCCAGGGCGAGCGGTTCCTCGCCCGTCTTGAGCAGATGTTCGGGCAACTGCGCGAAAGCCTGGATGACCTGGAAGCCCAGCCGTTGCGAACGTGCAACGACGAAATGATCGCCACCTTGCAGCAGATCAGCTTCAGCTACCGATTCGTCTACGAAGCCGCTTTTATGGAGGGCAACCGAATCTGCTCCAATCGCCCTCGCCAGGAAGGGCTGACGATGATTCGACCGGCGGACCTCAGAGGCCCCACTTACAGTTACTGGCTGAACACCACCACCGAACCCGACGAAAACCGCGCCGCACTGATGCTGAGTCGAGGCAATTTTCGCGTGGCAACCTCTCGCGGGCATTTGACTGACATGGTCGATCTCTCACCGGGCAGCAGCCTGTTGGTGGTACTCGATCATGGGAAGCGGGCGATTCCGGTGTTGGGCGCCGACCAGGCCTGGCCACCCACGGAACCCTGGCCACCAACCAGCAGTGGTGCGCTGCAAGTGACCCAAACCCGTTTGATTTATCGCATGCCCACCAACAACCCGGAGTATCAGTTGGTGCTGATCACGCCGCGTACCGCCATGCATGTACCGGCGGTCTGGTGGTGGCTGCTGCCCGCGAGCCTGGCGCTGGGCATTATCGTCGGCATCCTGGTGTTCCTGCTGGTGCGTCAGCGTCAATCGCTGGATGCCGAACTGCAAGGCGCGATACGCCGTGGCGAGTTGCAGGTGTTGTATCAACCGATCTTCGACCTCGACAGCCGTAACTGCGTCGGTGCCGAAGCCCTGTTGCGCTGGCGCAGGCCGGACGGCACGCTGACCAGCCCCGATCTATTTATTCCGATGGCGGAAAACACCGGGCAGATTCGCCAAATGACCGACTTCGTCTTGCAGCGTCTGCTTGAACAGTTGGGGCAACTGCTACGAGCCAATCCGCAGCTGTACATCTCGGTCAACCTCGCAGCCTGCGATGTGATGGTGCCGCGTATCGGCCAGGTGATGGCGCGACTGCTGACCCTGCACCGGGTTGCGGCCAAACAGATTGCCTTTGAGGTGACCGAACGTGGATTGGTCGACGTGGTGGTGGCCCGGGAAAACCTGCAGTCCTTGCGCGATGTCGGGCATCAGGTGCTGATCGACGACTTTGGCACCGGCTATTGCAGCCTGGCCTACCTGCAAACCCTGCCGGTGGATTGCCTGAAAATCGACAAGGCGTTTATCGATGCCCTGGGGCATGACGCTGCCAGCAGCGGTGTGGCCCCGCACATCATTCACATGGCTCAGGCCCTGCAGCTCAAGGTGATCGCCGAGGGCATCGAGCATGAAGCCCAAGCGGCATTCCTGAGCAGCGAGGGGGTGAAGTTCGGTCAGGGCTGGCTGTTCGCCCATGCGCTGAGTGCGGTGCAGTTCATCGAACTGATCACCCGCGGCCGACGACTGACCGGCCGACGCCTGGATGACGAAGCGTAAAAACGCTTATACCGCCAGCGCCATATAGAACTGCGTGCCCTGCCCCGGCCGCGAATAAACCCCCATCCGCCCGCCGTGCAATTGCACGATTTCCTTGCACAACGCGAGGCCAAGTCCGGCGCCGCCCTTTTTGCGACCCACTTGCACGAACGGCTCGAAAATCCGTCCTTGCTGGCCGTAAGCAATGCCTTCGCCGTTGTCCTCGACACTGATAATCACCCGCTCGCCGTGGCGCCGGGCCTGCAAACGGATCTGCCCGTCCGCGGCGGTATGACGCAAGGCATTGTCGATCAGGTTGTCGAGCACTCGATCCAGCTGCGCCTGGTCCGCCTGCAAGCGCGGCAGCGGCCCTTGCACTTCCACCAGCAAGTCGATGCCCTTCTGCGCGGCCTCCCCCGCAAAACGACCCTGTGCCTGCTCCAGCAAGTCCTCGATGACGCACGGCCCCAGCGTGAGTTTCTGCAAGCCGTTCTGGTAGCGGGAGAAGTTCAGAAGGTCGTTGATCAGTTGCATCAAGCGCTGCATTTCTTCATTTACGGTATCGAGCAAGTCCGCTTCGCGGGAGTCCGGGGGAAATTTCGCTCGCTCGCGAAACAGCCCGAACGCCATGTGCATCCCGGTAACCGGTGTACGCAACTCATGAGAGGCGCGCAGGACGAATTCACTGCGCACCCGTTCGAACGCTCGCTGTTCGGTAACGTCATGCAACACCATCACCGCGCCGAGAATATGCCCTTGGGTATGGCTGACCGGCGTCAGGCTGTAAGTCAACAGCCGCGACTCGCCATCGACTTCGACACTCAAGTCTTCCGGTGCCCGCTCCAGAGTGCCGCCACGCAAGACCAGTTGCAGCTGTGCATCCAGTTCGGGACGATCGAGTGCCGACCCCAAACCCTGGCCGAGACGGTCGGTGTCCCAGCCCAATTGCCGCTGCGCCACCGGATTGAGGTGCTCCAGATGGCCTTCGCGGTCGATCATCAGCAAACCGTCGTCGATGCTGTCGAGTACGGCCTGTAAGCGTTGCTGGCCGGCCAACAGTTCGTCGACATTGGTTGCCTGGTGTTCACGCAGGGCCTCGGCCATGATCCCGAAGCGCTTGGTCAGCTGGTTCATTTCTTCAGCCGAGGAGATCGGCAGGGTCACTTCGAAATTGCCTTGGCCGATGTTGTCCGCGGCCTGTGCCAGCGCCTCGATCGGCGCGCCGAAACGGCGGGCGATCGCATGGGCGGTGACGAAGCCGATGATCAGGACCGCCAGCCCGACCAACCCGAGCAGGCCGGCGATCAGCAGCGCCCGGTCACGGGCCTTGCGCTGGGTGTCGTTGATGTTATCCAGGGCGCGCTTGTGTTCGGCGATCAAGCCGTTGCGCAGCTGATTGAATTTGGCCGTGACCTCATCGTTGCCCGTCAGTACATGGGCAGGATCGTGGGACAGCTCCAGGGCCTGGAGAAAACTCTGGTAGTCGGCCTTGGCCTGCTGGAAGCCATACTGGCCCTCCACAACCCCCTGCTCATGGGCGATGCCTTCATCGAGCAGTTCGAAGTAATGCTGCTTCGACGCGGCAAACTGCGCAGTATCCGGTTTTTCGCTGAGCATGATGATCAGTTGATCACCCAGGGTCTGGCGCAGCTTCAGCCCCAGATCCAGGGTGACGAAGTTATTGCGGATCAGTGCTTCCTGACTGCCGGCCATTTGCATAACGCTGATCAGCCCGAGCAACAGCCCGAGCAGCGCGACGGTGATGAGTGCGGAAATACTCAGGAATAGCCGGGTCCGCAACTTCATCGCCAGTTTCATCGGATGTTGCTCACAGGTTGTACTGCTTGCGTTTGCGGTACAGGGTCGAGGCATCGATGCCCAAGGTTTTGGCTGCCTGGTCCAGGGTTCCGGCAGTAGCCAGTACGGCGCCGATGTGGGCTTTTTCCAGCTCATCCAGACTCAGCGCGGCACCCACTCGCGGCGAGTTATTGGCCGGTTGTTCGGCCATGCCCAAGTGAACGATCTCGACGCGCTCCTGTGGACAAATAATGCTCGCCCGCTCCACTACGTTACGCAGCTCTCGAATATTGCCCGGCCATCGGTAGCTGAGCAGCGCTTCCCGGGCCTCATCGCTGAAGCCCCGAGCCGGCCGCGCATATTCCTTGACGAAGCGAGCCAGGAAACGATCGGCCAGGGTCAGGATGTCTTCGCTGCGTTCGCGCAATGGCGGCAGATGCAGGGTAATTACGTTCAAGCGATAGAGCAGGTCTTCGCGGAAACGACCGTCGCGGACCATGTCTTCAAGATTGAGGTTGGTGGCCGCGAGGATTCGCACATCAGCGCGCCGAGTGACCGGGTCGCCGACCCGTTCGTATTCCTTGTCCTGGATGAAACGCAGCAACTTTGGTTGCAAAGTCAGCGGAAAGTCGCCGATCTCGTCGAGAAACAGCGTACCGCCGTCAGCCTGATTGACGCGACCCAACGTACTTTCGCTGGCGCCGGTGAACGCACCACGGCTGTGACCGAAGAGCTCGCTTTCCATCAGCTCGGCGGTCAGGGACGGGCAGTTGATCGTGACGCAGGACTTCTTCTCGCGTTTGCTCCAGCCGTGAATGGCCCGCGCCAGTTCACCTTTACCGGTCCCGGACTCGCCGAGAATCAGAATATTGGCGTCGGTGCCGGCCACTTGGCGGGCGGTTTCCAGCACAACCTTCATGGCCGGGCTGTGAGAATCCAGACCGTCCTTGGTCTTGCGCACTTCACCTTCAAGGGCTTCCAGGCGCGCCGAGAGCTGGCGCACTTCCAGTTGCTTGGCGGTGGCCAGGCGCAGTTGATCCGGGCTGCAGGGTTTGACCAGATAATCGGCGGCACCGGCCTGAATCGCATCGACGGCGGTATCTACGGCGGAATGCGCGGTGACGATAACTACCCGCATCCATGGCGCCTGAATGCGCATCTGCGCCAATACATCGAGGCCATTGTCCTCACCCAGACGCAAATCCAGGAAGCACAGGTCAAACACCTGACGCTGCAACAGTGCATCGGCCTGCGCGGCGCTGTTGGCGGTGGCGACGGTATAGCCTTCGTCTTCGAGGCAATAACGGAAGGTACGAAGGATGGCGGACTCGTCGTCTACCAGCAGAATGCGGCCTTGATGCTCAGTGGCTGATTCCATTTTCCGACGCTCCTTACTGAATGATTTTGATTAGTCCCGAGAAAATCGGGCAAGTTGCATGGTTGATTCTGATCCATTCCAGCCCCGGCAGTGTAGCTATCTACTGCCCTTCTGGTTAATTGGCTGATTTCATTGGTTTTTTATCAAAAATCCAAGATTTCGGCGATTACCTGCTTGAACGTCTGACATCCGCGCCCTCCTCGCAATTCAAAAAATTTGAAAGTTCCTCTGAATCTTTCGTGCATAACGCACGACCGTCAGGACCCCATCGTGCAGGATGCGTGTGGAACGATTTTCATCACATATATAAGCAATTGATTTTATTAAGTTTTTTTCATTCAAAAAGCTGGCATGCAGACTGCAATGGTCTGATTAACGCAGGGCATTCACGGAACGAGCGCCCTCAACAAGATGACCACCCCGGTGGAGGAGCTACAGGATGAATCGCCAACGTGCCGCCCAATTGCGTATCTCGCCACTGCATATCCAGCAGGGTTTGTTCGCGATGCTCGCCCTTTCGATCACTTTGATCGGCGGCCAGCAATTCGCTCGTTGGGAACAGAGCCAGCAGCCAGAGGCGCCACGTCTGTCGATTCAACACGCCACCCAGACCCACTTCACTGCCGTCAGCAGCAATCTGGCTGACAGCGCCCCGATGCGAATGATGGAAGTCGACCAGGCTCAGCCTGTGGATCAGATGCCCCGTCAGGAACGTTGGGTGTTCTAAAGAACCGAACTTGGCGTGATCCATGCGCCGGGAAAAGCACCAACAGACATACCTTTAAATAGAAGAGTAAGGAGAATCACCATGTTGAGCTGGGCAATTACATTCTTGATCATTGCCATCATCGCCGCCGTACTGGGCTTCGGTGGTATCGCGGGCACCGCCACGGGTATCGCCAAGATTCTCTTTGTCGTGTTCCTGGTGATGTTTGTTGCTTCGTTCTTCTTCGGCCGTCGCGGTCGAGGCTGAATATGAGCGTTCTGTTTAAGACACTGGCAGCCGCCCTGCTTCTGGGCGGCAGTGCCATGGCGATGGCGGCCAATGATGGCCAGACGCGGGCCAACGAGTTGCTGAACTCGGACCCGCAGTACCGTGAAACCTGGACAAAAGTCGTGAAGAAGGAAGAACGACTGCCGGAATGGGTGATGAATCTCACGGGCGATGCCGAGCAAATGAATGCTGTCCAGGAGGATGGCGACAAGTATCTGGTGGGGCCGCTGTGCGAAACACAGCAGACGTGCCTGAACAAACGCTTGATCGTGGCATTCAGTTTCAACAAAAAGGATGCCTACGCGATGCTGGTTGAGGTGCCTGCGGGACTGCCCGCCGACAAATCACCCACTCGCCATGCCGACTACCGCTTCCTCGGGAAGCCGAATCAGGGCATGCAGGACCTGTTGATGGAACAACTGAAGAAAGATCCGAACTGGTACTGAGTTTGAAACAAAAGAGGAGCAGCCTTGCTTCTCTCCAGTGCGCCACCCGATGAAGGCAGGCGCATGACCAAGGGGTCGGGACGTTCTGACTGTTTCAGGGTCGGAGTGACCTACGAGCACATGGAGTGCTTGCGCAAGGGCCGGGTCAGGTCAGTAAAGCTGCGACGCAAGTTCGCCGGCCCCGAGCGGCTCGACGGACTTGCGAAGAGCTTCAACGTGCAAAACGTTGATCTAGAGCACTTCGTTCATTCCCTTCTGCTGCATATTCCCCGCAAAACCGTTTCGCGGTGTTTCTTCACGACCGTATATCGAGAAACCTCCTACTTTCAGCGCGAGAGTTTTCACTGCCAAACGTAGGCTTTTTCTTAAGTTTCGCCATGAATTCAACTGTTTAAAAAACAACCAACCTGCTCTGAAATGGCCGGTTCACGGCACTTATGCCTGCCGAAATGTCGTATTCGAACCGGTTGGGACGCCAGTTTCATTTGAAAAAGCTCATGCCGATTCGGCATAGGGTAGGCGTTTACGGCATTAGACGTCGCTTCCTTGCATCGGAATAGTTGCGCCTTTTTTCGCCTGCCGAAGAGCCGTAAATACGCGCTTGCGGGCACCTTATACGGGGGCAGATGCACAAACTTTTCCGCTACTGAGCGTTCCAGTTCGCGCATCTGCCCGAGTCAAACTGAAGTAAGGGTAATGATATGAAGAAGGCAAAGCTTAGCCTCGCCTGGCAGATCCTCATCGGTCTGGTATTGGGGATTGCAATCGGTGCGCTGCTCAACCATTTCAGTGCCGAAAAAGCCTGGTGGATCAGCAACGTCCTGCAACCTGCGGGCGATATCTTTATCCGTCTGATCAAGATGATCGTGATCCCGATCGTCATCTCTTCGCTGGTGGTCGGTATTGCCGGCGTCGGCGATGCGAAGAAACTCGGGCGCATCGGTCTGAAGACCATCCTCTACTTCGAAGTTGTCACCACCATCGCCATTCTGGTCGGTCTGGTGCTGGCCAACGTGGTCCATCCGGGCACCGGCATCGACATGAGCACCCTGGGTACTGTGGATATTTCCAAGTACCAGGCAACAGCCGCCGAAGTTCAGCATGAACATGCGTTCATCGAAACCATCCTTAACCTGATCCCGTCGAACATCTTCGCGGCCATGGCCCGCGGCGAGATGCTGCCGATCATCTTCTTCTCCGTGTTGTTCGGTCTCGGTCTGTCGAGCCTGCAATCGGACCTGCGCGAGCCGCTGGTGAAGATGTTCCAGGGCGTGTCCGAGAGCATGTTCAAAGTCACCCACATGATCATGAACTACGCCCCGATCGGCGTTTTCGCACTGATCGCGGTGACCGTGGCCAACTTCGGTTTCGCCTCCTTACTGCCACTGGCCAAACTGGTGGTGCTGGTTTACTTCGCCATCGCCTTCTTCGCCTTCGTGGTGCTGGGCCTGATCGCCAAGCTGTTCGGCTTCTCGGTGATCAAGCTGATGCGCATCTTCAAGGATGAGCTGGTGCTGGCTTACTCCACCGCCAGTTCCGAAACCGTGCTGCCGCGCGTGATCGAGAAGATGGAAGCCTACGGCGCACCGAAAGCCATTTGCAGCTTCGTGGTGCCGACCGGTTACTCGTTCAACCTCGACGGTTCGACTCTGTACCAGAGCATCGCGGCGATCTTCATTGCCCAGCTCTATGGCATCGACCTGTCGATCAGCCAGCAATTGCTGCTGGTGCTGACCCTGATGGTCACCTCCAAAGGCATCGCCGGCGTACCGGGCGTGTCCTTCGTGGTGTTGCTGGCCACCCTGGGCAGCGTGGGTATTCCGCTGGAAGGCCTGGCGTTTATCGCCGGTGTCGACCGCATCATGGACATGGCCCGTACCGCACTGAACGTGATCGGTAATGCTTTGGCCGTGCTGGTCATCTCCCGCTGGGAAGGCATGTACGACGACGCCAAAGGCGAGCGCTACTGGAACTCCCTGCCGCACTGGCGCAGCAAGGAAAAATTGCCGGCAGGCGAAGTCTCCAAAGGCTGATGCATAACCCCTTGTGGGAGCGGGCTTGCTCGCGAAGAGGCCGGTACATTCAACATCTATGTTGACTGACATACTGCCTTCGCGAGCAAGCCCGCTCCCACAGTGGATTGAGACCAGTCCCTGCAAATGGGCCCTCATGCCGCTCAAAACAAACCCCGGAGAAATCCGGGGTTTGTCGTTTCTGGCGACCCCGCTATCATTCGCCGCATTCTTCGGGGGATTTAACTGATGCTCAATGGCCTGTGGCTTGGCTTCTTCATCGTGGCTGCCGTGTCGGCAATGGCGCAGTGGCTGATCGGCGGCAATGCCGGGATCTTCGCGGCGATGGTGGAAAGCATCTTCGCCATGGCCAAGCTGTCGGTGGAAGTCATGGTCCTGCTGTTCGGCACCCTGACCCTGTGGCTGGGCTTTCTGCGAATCGCCGAGAAGGCCGGGATCGTCGAGTGGCTGGCCAAGGCACTGGGCCCGCTGTTCCTGCGCCTGATGCCCGAAGTCCCGGCGGGTCACCCGGCCATCGGCCTGATAACCCTCAACTTCGCCGCCAACGGCCTGGGCCTGGACAACGCCGCCACGCCGATCGGCCTCAAGGCCATGAAGGCGCTGCAAGAGCTCAACCCCAGCGCCACGGTGGCCAGCAACGCGCAAATCCTGTTCCTGGTGCTCAACGCTTCGTCCCTGACCCTGCTGCCAGTGACGATCTTCATGTACCGCGCCCAACAAGGCGCGCCGGACCCGACGCTGGTGTTCCTGCCGATCCTGCTCGCCACCAGTTGCTCGACCATCGTCGGCCTGTTGTCGGTGGCATTCATGCAACGCCTGCGCCTGTGGGACCCGGTGGTGCTTGCGTATCTGATTCCCGGTGCGCTGGCACTGGGTGCGTTCATGGCGCTGCTGGCGACGCTCTCAGCCACCGCGCTGGCCGGGCTGTCCTCGATCCTCGGCAACTTGACGCTGTTCGGCCTGATCATGGTGTTTCTGATCATTGGTGCGCTGCGCAAAGTGAAGGTGTACGAAGCATTCGTCGAAGGCGCCAAAGAAGGCTTCGATGTCGCGAAGAATCTGCTGCCGTACCTGGTGGCGATGCTGTGTGCCGTCGGCGTATTGCGGGCGTCCGGCGCGCTGGATTTCGGCCTGGACGGGATTCGGCACCTGGTGCAGTGGGCCGGTTGGGACACGCGTTTCGTCGATGCGCTGCCGACCGCGATGGTCAAGCCGTTCTCCGGCAGCGCCGCCCGGGCGATGCTGATCGAAACTATGAAGACCTCCGGGGTGGACAGCTTCCCGGCGCTGGTGGCGGCGACGATTCAGGGCAGTACCGAAACCACGTTCTATGTGCTGGCGGTGTACTTCGGCGCGGTGGGGATTCAGCGGGCGCGGCATGCGGTGGGGTGTGCGTTGCTCGCGGAACTGGCCGGGGTGCTGGGTGCGATCGGGGTTTGTTACTGGTTCTTCGGTTAACCACAAAACCACTGTGAAATAAAAAACCCTGTGGGAGTGGGCTTGCTCGCGAATGCGGTGTGTCAGTCACCATCAATGCTGAATGACACACCGCATTCGCGAGCAAGCCCGCTCCCACATAGGTTTTTGTGTGGGCCTCATGGTCTGAGCGGCGGGGCGACTTTCTGTCCTTGGTCCACCGCCCAAGCCACCACCTGCGCCGTCAACTGGTCGCTGGCCTGGCCAAACCCGGCCACTACGGATGGCACCTTCAAGTCGCTCAGTGGCTGGCGCACTTCAAAGCGGCGACTGGCGAGGATTCGCTGGTCATAGCCGCGCACCAGCAAGGCATCCAACCGAACCACCACACTCGCGTTCGGGCCCTGGTACTCGGTCTGAAACGCCTGCAAATTGCCGCCCAGCTCCAGATCCGCCTGGAAGTTGCTGTCATCGGTGCTCAACAACGACACCCGACCATCGCGCTGAAACCCATCCAGCAACCGATTACGCAGCAGCACCGGCGCCGGATCGCTCCAGCGCGAAGCCTTATAGCTGCTGATCAAGTCACCCTGAGGAATCACAGCGATTTTCGGGCTGTTCAACACCTCGCTGGCCTGGGGCTTGGCCAGACGTAGCGACCAGTGTTGCGGCGTGCCATGACTGGCCACTGCGCCGCTTTGGTTCGAGGGCAACCGATAGACATCCGACGGCTCGGCCTTGGGCAGGATCGAGCATGAGCTGACCAGCGCAAAACTGGCGAGGAGGGCGATATGAGTCAGCTTCATGGCGTGAATTCCTTGTTCTTGTCGCTGCCCAGCAGGTAACCGCTGGGGTTGGCTTCCAGTCGCTGGGAAATCGCTCGCAGCGAACTCAGGGTGTCGCGCAATTCACGCACGGCCGGGGCCAGACCATTGAGGCCCTGCATGCCGCTGTTGAGCGAGTCCTGATTGGTGGTCAGCAGTTTGTCGATGGTCGCAGTGGTTTGTTCCAGCGACTTCATCGCCTGGCCGGCGCTGCCGAACATCTGCTTGCCCTGATCGTTGAGCAAGCCGTTGGCGTTGCGCATGAGCGCGGTGGTCTGTTCAAGGGTGGCGCTGGCCTGTTTGCCGATCGAGGCCAGTTGCTGCATGGCCTGGCGGATGTCACCGCGTTGTTCGGCGATGGTGCCGGTGGTTTGCTCCAGATGTTCAAGGGTGTTGCTGATGCGCTCGACGTTCTCCGCCGAAAACATCTGATTGGCGTTATGCATCAGCGTGCTCACACCCGCCATCAGGTCGTTGCTGTCATTCAGCAGCCGGGCGATAGGCGAGGGCGCGGCGATGATGGTCGGCAACTCCCCGTCCTTGCCGCGAAGCTTGGGACTTTGCGGTGTACCGCCACTGAGCTGGATGATCGAAGTGCCGGTGATCCCGGTCAGCGCCAGTTTGGCCTGGGTGTCTTCCTTGATCGGCGTTTCGCCACCGAGGCGAATCCGCGCCAGCACCCGGCGCGGGTCTTTCGGGTCCAGGCGCAGGGACACCACGTCACCGACCTTGATCCCGCTGTACTGCACGGCGCTGCCCTTGGACAAACCGCTGACTGCCTCGTTGAAGACGATTTCGTAGTCCTTGAATTCGGTATCCACGCTGGACTTGGCCAGCCACAGACCGAAGAGCAGGGCGCCCGCCACCACAATCACGGTGAACAGGCCGATCAATACATGATGGGCTCGGGTTTCCATGTCAGACCTCGTTTAGCTGTTGAGCGGCGGTCAGCGCCGCGCGGCCGCGAGGGCCATGGAAGTATTCGTGAATCCACGGATCGTCGGTTTCCGACACCTTGTCGATGGCGTCCGCCACCAGCACCTTCTTCTGCGCCAGCACCGCCACCCGGTCGGTGATGGTGTAGAGCGTGTCCAGATCGTGGGTCACCAGGAAAACACTCAGGCCCAAGGCGTCGCGCAGGGTCAGGATCAACTGATCGAAAGCCGCCGCGCCAATCGGGTCGAGGCCGGCGGTGGGTTCGTCGAGAAACAGGATGTCCGGGTCCAGCGCCAACGCCCGGGCCAACGCCGCACGCTTGATCATGCCGCCGGACAAGGATGCGGGGTATTTATCCGCCGCAGACAACGGCAGACCGGCCAACGCCAGTTTCACCGCCGCCAGGTGCTCGGCGTCGGCGCGGCTGAGGCCGGCGTGTTCAATCAAGGGCAGGGCGACGTTCTCGGTCACGGTCAGCGAAGAGAACAGCGCGCCTTTCTGGAACAGCACGCCGAAGCGTCGCTCGACCATCGAACGCTCATGCTCCGACAGCGTCGGCAGATTCTTGCCGAAGACCTTCACCACGCCTTCACTTGGCTGGCGCAAGCCGACAATGCTGCGCAGCAACACCGATTTGCCGCTGCCGGAGCCGCCGACCACCGCGAGGATTTCACCCTTGTACAAATCCAGGTCGAGGTTCTCGTGCACGCTCTGGCTACCAAAACGGTTGCACAGGCCACGGACTTCGATCACCGCCTCAGAAGGCGCTCGGGGTAGACGACTCACCAGCCTATCTCCATGAAAAACAACGCGGCCACGGCATCGAGCACGATCACCACGAAAATCGACTGGACCACGCTGGACGTGGTGTGGGCGCCGACAGATTCAGCGCTGCCGCTGACCTTGAAGCCTTCAAGGCAACCGATGGCGGCGATCAGAAACGCGAAGATCGGTGCTTTGACGATCCCCACCAGAAAGTGCTGAACGCCAATGTCGGTTTGCAGCAGCGACAGGAACATCGCCGGCGAAATCCCCAGCGACACTGCACAAACCACGCCGCCACCGACAATCCCGGAGATCATCGCCAGAAAGGTCAGCATCGGCAGCGCCACCAGCAGCGCCAGGACTCGCGGCACCACCAGCAGCTCCATCGGATCGAGGCCCAAGGTGCGGATCGCGTCGATTTCTTCGTTGGCCTTCATCGAACCGATCTGCGCGGTGAACGCACTGGCGGTGCGCCCGGCCATCAGGATCGCGGTCAGCAGCACACCGAATTCACGCAGGAAGGAGAACGCCACCAGGTCCACGGTAAAAATGCTCGCGCCGAAACTCGCCAGCACCGTCGCCCCGAGAAATGCCACCACGGCGCCCACCAGAAAGGTCAGCAGGGCGACGATGGGGGCGGCATCGAGACCGGTCTGTTCGATGTGCGCAACCATCGGCGTAATACGCCAGCGCTTGGGCCGGAACAAGCCACGGGCGATGGTTTCAAGGATCAGGCCGACGAAACCCAGCAGTTGCAAGGTGTCTTGCCAGACTGCGTCAACGGCACGACCTATGCGGGTCAGCAATTGAATGCCGACGCCGACTTCCGGCTCTTTGAGCGGAACGCAGAAATCGGTCAGCGAGCAATAGACGGTTTGCAGCAACGCGCGATCGGCATTGGAGAGGGTGCATTGGGGGTGTTCGGCCGAGCGGCCGAGGCGTTCGGAACCGAGCAATTCCACGAGCAACGAAGCGCCAGCGGTGTCGAGCGCACCGAGGCCGTTGAGGTCGATGTGGGTGCTGTCGTCGTACTGGCCGCGAAGCTTGTCGCCCAGGCGCTTGAGGTCAGCGTAATGGGCAAGCGTCCAGTCACCCGTGACCCGCAATTGTGCAGGGGTGTGCGAGGTGTCCAACTGGGCATTGCCGGCCATTGTGCTGCTGGTCATAAGCTCCGTGCTTGTTCGGCTGTTACGCAGAACTACGTAATAGCACGAACCGCATTACTTTTCTTTGGTCGGTGTGCTGTCCTTGACCACGAAGCGCAACACGCCGATCACCTGACCGTCTTCGGTCAACACGCGGACCTGCCATTTGCCTGCCGGGTTGCCCGGGAAGTTCTGCTTGTGGGTCCAGGCCCGGTAGCCTTCCTTGCGTCCGCCATGAATATCCAGCGGGATGCGGTCGACTTCCTGGCCGTTGAATTGCCACACGTGATAAATCCGCTCATCCAAACCGCGCGGCGCGTTGATCGCGGTGTAGGCGTAGAGCCCGCCACCGCGAATCTGCTCGGCGCTGACTTCGTCCAGGCTGTCGCCGGGGGTACGGTCCTGCATTTCGGTGCTGATGGCCACGTCGGTCATCCACAGTGTCGCCGGGGGTACCCACGAACGCAGCACCCAACCGAGGGCGCCTATCCCTAAGGTGATACTCAGAATCGCCAAGGCGTTGCGCACGGTACGGATCGGGAAGATCGACGCCAGGCTCGGGAACGACAACAACACGGAGATGCCCAGCGCCAGTTTGAAGCTCTGGGATGTCGTGAGGTGCATGATGACGGGCAGGGCGGTGAGCAGGGCGGCGAATAGCGTCAGGGTGTGCAGCGCCAAGAACGCCCAGCGACGGGGTGCCAGCCATTTGTAGTAAAGCGGGTCGGTGATGGAAATCAGCGCTGCAATGCTCAGCAACCCGGTAAACACCAGTTGGCCGCTGTTCCAGGTGGTGGTGATGAAGAAAAACGGCAAGACGAAAAACAGGCTTTCCTGATGGATCATCTGCGTCGCGTAACGCAGCAACGGCTGGGGAATTTCCCGCTTAAAGACCCGGGTAAACAACTGCGTGAGGCTGTTTTCCAGCATCAGCCAGACCCAGCTGACCAGCATGATGGTGGTGATCCAGGTCGCCAGGCCCTGTTGGCGATCCACCAGCATGAAACTGCCGACACCGGAGATAAAACCACCGAGCGCGATAACCCCGGGATAGCGCTTCATCAATTCGAGGACGCGCTGGACGATAAGGGGCAGGGTCGGCATTCGGCGGTTCACACTATTCGTAGGAAAAATCCTCGACAGGGTACCGCCGAGGGCCTTCTGTGGCGATCAAATTTGGGCAACCACAAGACCAGAGCGAATGATGACCTGTGGCGAGGGGGCTTGCCCCCGTTCGGCTGCGCAGCAGTCGTGATTTTTGGGCCGCTTCGCGACCCGACGGGGGCAAGCCCCCTCGCCACAGGGATTGCTAGCGTTTGCGATAAACGCGCCAGCCCAACACCCCAAGCACCATCAACCCAAGCACCGCGCCTAATGCCCACAACAACTGGTCATCACTGATCAACGGCTTCTCGATCCGCAAATACCCCGGCTGCAGCAGCAATTCGCGCATGGCCTTGTTCGCTTCTTCCAGCGTCACCCCTTGCAGTTCCTTGGCCGGGTCAGTGAAGCGCCCGTCCTCGTAGTCGCCCAGGGCGCTCCAGTAGTAATCGGCCAGGGCGCTGTTGCCTTGCACGGCCCAGGACTGGCGGGCAATGGCGGCTTGCTTGAGGCGATCAAACGTCTCGACATCGAGGCCGTTCTTCAGCAGCTCGGCTTTCATGTCCTCGAGCACTTGCTCGGCTTCGGCGATGTTTTCGCGCTCAAGGTCGGCATTCAGGCTCATAAAACCCACACTGCCGAACAACTCGCGCTCAGCCCAAGGACCATAGGACAAGCCATGGGCCAGGCGCATCTGGCGATACAGCGCCCAATCCAGGTAATCCTTGAGCAGGTCGAAAGTCTGGTCGGGCACGTCTTCCAGCACCGGCTCCGGCACCAGCCAGTGCAACTTCGCACCGCCGCCGACAAAACCGTGAATCAGGCTGCGTTCATGGGCGGCGCTGGCATTGATTTCCGGAAGTGGCAAATGATCGGTGGGATCGACCGCTTCAAGCGCGCCATAGGCCCGTTCCAGATAGGCCGGTAGCAGTTTGTCGAGGTCGCCGACTGCAATCAGGGTCATGTTATTGGGGGCGTACCAGGCCTTGCGCACCTTATCCAGTTGCTCGCTCGTCAGGTGACCGACTTGGGCACGCTCGGGGCATTTGAGGCCCAGTTCCACAGCGAGTTGATTGCTGGCGGTGTGGCCCAGGTCCTGACGATCCATCCAGCGTTGCAGGTGCGAGTAGTGGCCGCCGTCTTCGCGTTCGACCACTTGCTTGGCGGCGTTGATTGCGTTGTCGTCAATGCGGGTCTGGGTCAGCAGCGCCAGCAGCAGGTCGAGGACTTTGCGCTGGTTTTTCGCTGGCGCCTCGATGACGAACGTGGTGTCGGCGTTGCTGGTATAGGCGTTCCATTCGCCGCCCAGAGCCTGCATGCGCTCCTCCAGGCCACCTTCACCGCTGGCGTCGATGCCGCTGAACAGCAAGTGTTCGAGCAGGTGTGGCAACTCTTTGTCAGCGCATTTGAAGTCATCGAAACCGACGCCAACCACCAGGCGAATCGCCACATGCCCGCGATCGGTGCCTGGCTTGAGCAGCAATTGCAGACCGTTGGGCAGCGCATAGCCTTCGACCTGGAAACGATCCAGGGCGAACGAAGAAAATGAACCGAGCAACAGACAGGCGAATAACAGGCAACGCATAACGAGCTTCCATACGGCTGATTGGAGATCCGTGTCGTCAGTCAGGGCCTCTTCGCGAGCAAGCCCGCTCCCCCAGGAGTAAGCATTCCACTGTGGGAGCGGGCTTGCTCGCGAAGAGGCCTGAATGGCTGAACCATTGTTACTGACTGACCACAACCCCAGACGTTCAAGGCGAATGTGTGATGTCGGCCAAATCGTCAGCCGCCAGCGCCCCGGTGTCGGAGGTTTCCAAGACCGCGTAGGCGCTGCTGCAAAACAGCGAATTCAGGCGTTTCATGTCGGCAATCAGTTCCAGGTGCAGCGAACTGGTTTCGATACTTTGCACGATCTTACGTTGCAATCGGCTGACATGAGCATGGGCCAGGCGGCGTTCCTGTGCGCGAAAGCGACGTTTTTCACGCAGTAACTGACGCGCGCTTTCCGGATCGCTGCTGAGGAACACCGACAACCCCAGGCGCAGGTTGGAGATCAATTGGCTGTGCAGCCCCGCCAACTCTTCCAGGCCCACCTCGGAAAAAGACCGGCGTTGCGACGTCTTTTGCTGCTGGACCTTGCGCAACATGCGTTCGATCAGGTCGCTGGCGAGTTTGAGGTTGATCGCCAGCTCGATGATTTCCGCCCAGCGCCGACTGTCCTGATCACTGAGGTCTTCGCGGGGCATCTGCGCCAGGTAGAGCTTGATCGCGCTGTACAGCGCCTCGACATCATCGGTCAGGCGGCGCATTTCCTGGGTCACAGCGGTCTGTTTGCCGTGCAGCACGTCGAGCATGGCTTCGAGCATGTTGTCGATCAGGTCGCCGATGCGCAGGGTTTCCCGGGCGGCGTTGGCCAGCGCCAGGCTGGGGGTGACCAGCGCGGTAGCGTCCAGATGCCGGGGTTTGGCCATGCCGTTGAGCTCCGGGCGCTCCGGCAACAGCCAGGCGCAGAGCTTGGCCATTGGGCCGACGCTGGGCAACAGGATCAGGCAACGTGTGGTGTTGTAGAGCAGGTGGAAGCCGATGACCATTTCCTGAGGGCTGAAGTCCAGGCTGTCGATCCAGTGCACCAGCGGGTCGAGCACCGGGATGATCAGCAAAAGGCCGATCAGTTTGTACAACAGGCTGCCCAACGCCACTTGGCGACCTGCAGCGTTCTGCATGCTGGTGCTCATGAAGGCCAGCACGCCGCTGCCGATGTTGGCGCCGATCACCAGGCCGATGGCCACGGGCAGACTGATAACGCCGGCACCGGCCAGGGTCGCGGTCAACAGCACGGCCGCCAGGCTGGAGTAGGAAATCATCGCGAACAGCGCGCCAATCAGGGCATCGAGCAGGATGTCACCGGTCAGGGACGCGAAGATCACTTTCACCCCTTGGGCGTGGGTGATCGGTGCGGCGGATTCGACGATCAGTTGCAGCGCCAGAATGATCAGCCCCAGGCCGATAGCTACTCGGCCCATCTGCCCGACTCGGGTCTGTTTGCGCGACAGGAAGAAAATCACCCCGAGGAAGATCAGCAGCGGCGACAACCACGACAGGTCAAACGTCAGCACCCGCGCCATCAACGCGGTACCAACGTCGGCCCCGAGCATGGTCGCCAGGGCCGGGGTCAACGCCATCAGGCCCTGGCCGACGAAGGAGGTGACGAGCATGGCCGTGGCGTTGCTGCTCTGGACCATGGCGGTCACGACGATACCGGCGATGAACGCCAGCCCACGCTTGGACATGTTCTGGCCAATCACATGGCGCAGGTTGGAACCGTACACCCGCAGGATGCCGGTTCGGACGATGTGCGTGCCCCAGATCAGCAAGGTCACGGCAGATAGCAAATTGAGCAGGGTCAGCATGCTGGGCCCCCTGTGGTGGTAGCGTCCCAAAGGGACAAGTTGACGGTACCGCGCGACGTTCTACGTTCTGTACTTAAGCTGTAGTTGGCTAACGGTCTGGGCGCCAGCATCGCATAGCTAAAGAAGTGATTGAAACAAAACTGTCATAAAAACAGCTTGATGCAGAGATGAAAAAGGGGCCCAAAGGCCCCTAGGTGCAATATTTGGATTCACTGGGTAACTGTGGCGAGGGGGCTTGCCCCCGTTCGGCTGCGAAGCAGTCGTAAGACCGGTGAATGCGGTTTTCTTGATAAACCGCATCGCCGGTTTTAGGGCCGCTGCGCGCCCCAACGGGGGCAAGCCCCCTCGCCACAGAGGCTCCCAGGCCACAGAGTTACTGGCCAGGAATGTCCTTGCGCAGTTTCACCGGGTCTTGCTGTTTCTTCTTTTTCGCGATCGCGGTGCGCATCTTGATGTTGATCGCTTCCACTGCCAGCGAGAACGCCATGGCGAAGTAGACGTAGCCTTTTGGCACGTGCACATCGAAGGACTCGGCAATCAGCACGGTACCGACGATCAACAGGAACGACAGCGCCAGCATCTTCAGCGACGGGTGCTTGTCGATGAACTCGCTGATGGTGCCAGACGCCCACATCATCACCAGCACCGCTACGATGATCGCCGCGACCATGACCGGTACGTAGGAAACCATACCCACAGCGGTGATCACCGAATCCAGCGAGAACACGATGTCGATGATCGCAATCTGGATGATGGTGTAGAGAAATTTGCCGCCCTTGCCGCCCGGCTCCTCATTGGTTTCGTCTTCACCTTCCAGCGCGTGGTACATCTCTTGCGAGCTCTTCCACAGCAGGAACAGGCCACCGAAGAACAGAATCAGGTCACGCCCGGAAATCCCCTGGCCGAACACTTCAAACAGGTCGGCAGTGAGGCGCATGACCCAGGTGATCGACAGCAGCAACAGGATCCGCGTAACCATGGCCAGGGCCAGGCCGAAAATCCGGGTGCGCGCCTGCATGTGCTTGGGCATGCGGCTGACCAGGATCGAGATCATGATGATGTTGTCGATGCCCAGGACGATCTCCAGGGCAGTCAGAGTGAAAAAGGCAACCCAGATTTCAGGGTTGGTCAGCCATTCCATGTGTATTCCTTTGAGCGAGTGTTAAACCCCGAAAAGTCCGGGCTTCTACCAACGAAGCGCAGACCCGTCGGGGTGAGTCTTTGGCTTATAGAGTGCTGAATACCGGAAAAATCCCCATCAGCAACGCTGCAACCAATATGCACATGCACACCAGCACTGCCCATTTCAGGGTAAAGCGCTGGTGGTCACCGAATTCGATACCGGCCAGGGCCACCAACAGGTAAGTCGACGGAACCAGCGGGCTCAGCAAATGGACGGGCTGACCGACGATCGAGGCACGCGCCATTTCCACCGCAGTTATCCCGTAGTGGCTGGCGGCCTCGGCAAGTACTGGTAACACGCCGTAATAAAATGCGTCGTTGGACATGAAGAAGGTGAACGGCATGCTCACCAGCGCCGTGATCACCGCCAGGTACGGGCCAAGGAAGTCCGGGATCACCGCCAGCAGGCTTTTCGACATAGCATCGACCATGCCGGTGCCCGACAGGATACCGGTGAAGATACCGGCCGCGAAGATCAACCCGACCACCGCCAGCACGCTACCGGCGTGGGCCGCAACGCGGTCCTTCTGCTGTTGCAGGCACGGGTAGTTGACGATCATCGCGATACTGAACGCCACCATGAACAGCACCGGCAGCGGCAACAGGCCCGCGATCAGGGTGCACATCAAGGCGATGGTCAACACGCCGTTGAACCAGATCAGCTTCGGACGACGGGCGTCCGGGAACTGCGAAACGCTGATTTCGCTGTGGTCCACTTCGTCGCCCGCCAGGTGCAATTCACCCAGCCGCGCACGCTCGCGTTTACCGTAGAAGTAGGCAATCGCCAGGATCGCCACCACGCCGGCCAGCATCGCCGGAATCATTGGTACGAAGATGTCGGACGGGTCCACGTGCAGCGCACTCGCGGCACGGGCGGTCGGGCCGCCCCACGGGGTCATGTTCATCACGCCGCCGGCGAGGATGATCAGGCCAGCCATGATTCGCGGGCTCATGCCGATGCGGCTGTAGAGCGGCAGCATGGCGGCCACGCAGATCATATAAGTGGTCGCGCCGTCACCATCGAGGGAGACAACGAGCGCCAGAACGGCGGTACCGACCGAAACTTTCAACGGGTCGCCCTTGACCAGTTTGAGGATTTTGCGCACGGCCGGGTCGAACAGGCCGGAGTCGATCATCAGGGCGAAATACAGAATGGCGAACATCAGCATCACGCCGGTCGGCGCAAGCTTGGTGATGCCTTCGAGCATCATCGGACCGATCTTCGGCGCAAAGCCGCCGAACAGGGCGAAGATGATTGGAATAATGATCAGGGCGATCAGCGCGGACAGGCGCTTGGTCATGATCAGGAACATGAACGTGATGACCATGGCAAAGCCAAGGAAAGTCAGCATGGGAATACTCCAGGCGTAGCGCGGCTAGGGAATGGGCGAACCGGTGGGGTCAGCGCAGAACGGGAAGCACGAGGCGTACGGGGGGAGTTGCAGCAAAGCGGCGGGTAGAAGAGGACATCAGAATCACCATTGTTGTTGTTAATTGGACCGTGCCAGCGATAAAACACAGGCGTGGCCAACCGGTCTGTTGCCGGTAGTGGGGGCGATCCTAATGGGGAAAGCTTTCAGCCAGCTTTCGCCGGTGAAAGCATTGACCGGATATACAACCGGTCGTCGGACGAGGGATGGAAGGTAAACCGGGTTGAGGCGTTCGCGAGCAGGCTCGCTCCTACATTGGAATGCGCCCCTGTGGGAGCGAACCTGCTCGCGAAGGCGGTCAATACAAATCAGGAGTGAACACCATGCGCGACATCCATACAGGCGGCTGTCATTGCGGGCATCTGCGCTATCAATTCAGCGCTGCGCTGCACGACATCGCCCACTGCCATTGCTCGATTTGCCGGCGGGTCAGCGGTGGGATCGTGACCACCTGGATCACCGTACCCGCTTCAACCTTTGAATGGCTGGGCGGGATACCGGCGCGGTACGACTCTTCTGAACACTGCGCGCGATATTTCTGCCCGACCTGTGGAGCGCAGGTGGCGCTGATCACGCAGCTCAGCCCGGAGAGCATCGACCTGACAATCGCCACCCTCGATCACCCTGAAAACGCCCCGGCCGACCGGCATATCTGGACCGACAGCCGCTTGCCTTGGCTGCACCTGGACGAACATCTGCCCGGTGAAGCCGAGGAAACGATCTGATCAAAAAATAGACAGGTCCAGCGGCCGGATCGCGCCCATCCACACGGCGTGTTCGGTGTGGTCGAGCAAGTCATCGCCGGTGTCCGGGTGCAGGAACACCACCAAACCGTTGCGATTGAGCACCAGCCACGGCAGCACCTCGCCGATCAACTGCGGCCCGAACGCCAGTTGGCAGCTCCAGTCCGGGTGCGGACCGACCGAGCGTTCGTGTACGCGGCCCATCTTCAATGGGAACAACCGCGCGGCCTGCTCACACAAGGCCCGGGCCTGGTCGATGGTGCTGGCGTCGAAATAGACGTGGGCGTGGTAGCCCGTGATCTGCTGCATTTGAACCTCTAGAAATTCCGTTCGAACCCTCACCGTTTCCTACAGGTCACACGCCATATAGGTACGAAACAAGGAACTCAGCCATGAAAAATGCCGAAACCCCGGTGGTGAAAGTGGTGCTCTATGGTGCCATGAGTAGCCTGGGCAGTGCGCTGATGGCTGAAATGCTGCGGCGCCAGCATGAAGTGATCGCGATTCTCGATGACCTGACGGCGCTGGCGCCACGACCGGGTCTGCGCACCAAGAACGGCGACCTGTTCGATGCGGAGCGGGTCAAGCAAAGCGTGGCCGGTGCTTCGGCGGTGATCTGTTTACTAGACGCACAGGGGCTGCCAATCAACAGTGAACACGTGGAAAAAACCATCGTGCCCGGTCCGGTCGAGCAGGTGCTGGCGGTGGATGCGTTGATCGACGGCATGCAAGCCGCCCACATTGGCCGGTTGTTTGTGGTGGGGCATTTTGAGGAGCTGGACGAGCCGGAAATAGAGGATGACTTGCAGCGCCACGCAGCCGAGGAAATCCTCGATGCCCTGCAAAACAGCGGCCTGCATTGGACGTTGGTCGATGCGCCGCGCGGGGTCGCCGGGCTGACCATTGAGCATTTCAGTCAGGTCAGTAGCAGCCTGGAGACGGGTCTGGCCGAGCCGCTTGAGCGGTTGAACCGGGTCGCCGTGGGTATCGCCGATGAGCTGCGCTTGAATCTGCATCTCGGTGAACATGTGAGTTTTGTGGCGGCTTCAGAACCGTAAAGATCGCAGCCTTCGGCAACTCCTACGGGATCGTGTACGGCAAACAACCGCCGTCAACGCGAAATTCGGGTTGGAAAATCGATGCGACCCCCCTGTAGAAACTGCCGAAGGCTGCAATCTTTTGCTTTTCACACCGCAATCGAAGGAAACGGCAAACCGGTCAACGACTGGGCACTGCTGGCCTGTTCCGCCATCAGCCAATCCACAAACTGCTGAATCAACACCCCCCGACGTTTGCGCTGGGGCAGCACCACGTAATACCCCAACCGGGAAATCACCGTGTCGGCAATCGGCCGGCACAACAAACCCTGGGCCAACAAGTTATCCACAAGGTGCCGCCAACCGATGGCCACGCCCTGGCCGCCAATCGCGGCCTGGATCAACAACGTGTAATTGTCGAAACGCAGTTGTCCTGGCGCCGGGGCCGACGTTATCCCCAACTCACGGAACACACCGCTCCAATCGAACCAGTTGCTGCTGTTTTCACCGCGCAAGTGCAACAGTGGAAGTTCCAACAACGACTGGACGGGCAAGGGCAGGGCGCGGTCCTTCAACAACAGCGGGCTGCACACCGGGAACACTTCCTCGCTGAACAGCCAGTGGCTTTCGCCCTGTTTAAAACGCCCATCGCCGAACAACACTGCTACGTCGATATCGGTACGCAGCATGTTGTGATTGCGTTCACTGGTGACGAGGCTGACATCCACCTGCGGATTGGCTTCGTGAAAGCGATGCAGGCGCGGCATCAACCAATACGCGGCGAAGGCAAAATCGGTGGCGACTTGCAGCACCTCATGGGATTGCTGTGCGCTGATCGCGGTCAATCCGGCGTCGATATTCTGCAAACCGAGCTGAACCTGCTCGAAAAGGATCATCCCGGTCTCGGTCAGTTCGATGCCGCGATAGATGCGGTCGAACAGCCTTGTACCCAACTGTTCCTCCAACCGTTTGATCTGCTGGCTGATCGCCGGCTGCGTGGTGCCCAGCTCCACCGCAGCGGCGGTAAAGCTGTGCTGACGTGCCGCCGATTCGAAGGCACGCAGCAGATCGAGGGACAAATCACCGAGGGCGTCATACATAAGCTGTGCTTATCCTAGTCATTGCCTTGCGTGGGCTTTACCACAAGGAGCATGGCCTACATGCTCGGTCGCAGCACTCTCGCATAAATATTCACTATGGAATGCCGCGATCACATGAAGCGCAAGAATATTCTTTTCATCATGGCCGATCAGATGGCCGCGCCAATGTTGCCGTTCTACGGCCCTTCGCCCATCAAACTCCCGAATCTCAGCCGCCTCGCCGCCGAAGGCGTGGTGTTCGACGCCGCGTATTGCAACAGCCCATTGTGCGCGCCGTCACGATTTACCCTGGTCAGCGGTCAGTTGCCGAGCAAGATCGGCGCCTACGACAACGCGGCCGATTTCCCCGCCGACGTACCGACTTACGCCCACTACCTGCGTCGCCTCGGCTACCGCACCGCGCTGTCGGGCAAGATGCATTTCTGCGGCCCGGACCAGCTCCACGGCTATGAAGAACGCCTGACCAGCGACATCTACCCGGCCGACTACGGCTGGTCGGTGAACTGGGACGAACCGGACGTGCGTCCGACCTGGTATCACAACATGTCGTCGGTGCTGCAAGCCGGGCCCTGCGTGCGCACCAATCAGCTGGATTTCGATGAAGAGGTGGTGTTCAAGGCCCAGCAGTACTTGTTCGATCACATTCGCGAGGATGGTGATCAGCCGTTTTGCCTGACCGTGTCGATGACTCACCCACACGATCCGTACACGATTCCCAAGGCTTTTTGGGATATGTACGACGATGCCGACATCCCGTTGCCTACGACGCCGGCCCAGACCGAACTCGATCCGCACTCCCAGCGCCTACTCAAGGTTTACGACCTGTGGGATAAACCATTGCCTGTGGATAAGATTCGCGATGCCCGCCGTGCCTATTTCGGTGCGTGCAGCTATATCGACAGTAACGTCGGCAAACTCCTGCAAACGCTCGAGGAAACCGGGCTGATCGACGACACCATCATTGTCTTCTCCGGCGACCATGGCGACATGCTTGGCGAGCGTGGCCTCTGGTACAAAATGCACTGGTTCGAAATGGCCGCCCGCGTGCCGCTGTTGATCAGTGCACCGGGGCAGTTCGGGGCGGGCCGTGTCAGCGCGGCGGTTTCCACGGCGGACCTGCTGCCGACCTTCGTCGAACTGGCGGGCGGTTCGTTGGAGCCTGGCTTGCCGCTGGACGGCCGCTCGCTGGTCTCGCACCTGCAAGGGCAGGGCGGTCACGACGAGGTGTTCGGTGAATACATGGCCGAAGGCACCATCAGCCCATTAATGATGATTCGTCGCGGCGCCTACAAATTCATCTACAGCGAAGACGACCCATGTCTACTCTTCGACGTACACAACGATCCGCGTGAACAGGAAGAACTCAGCCAGTCGCCGCAACATCGGCAGCTATTCGACGATTTTCTCGCCGAAGCTCGGGCTAAATGGAATATTCCGGCGATCCACCAACAGGTCCTCGACAGCCAGCGGCGCCGGCGTTTTGTTGCCGACGCCCTGACCATCGGCAAGCTGAAGAGCTGGGATCACCAGCCGCTGGTAGACGCCAGTCAGCAGTACATGCGCAACCACATCGACCTTGATGATCTGGAGCGCAAAGCACGTTATCCACAACCCTGCCAAAACCAATAATGTGAAGGGGAAGTCCATGCAAAGGTTATCCACAGTACTGACGGTCGGGCTTCTGGCTCTGGGCAGTGCATCGGTTTACGCCGATCAGAGCTGCGAGACGGTGAAAATGGCCGATCCGGGATGGAGCGACATCGCCGCGACCAACGCCATCACCGGATTTCTGCTGGACGGCATGGGCTACAAGGCCAAAGTCGACACCCTCGCGGTGCCGATCACCTTTGGTGGTTTGAAGGACGGCCAGGTCGATGTGTTTTTGGGTAACTGGATGCCGGCGCAGCAAGGCTTCTACGACAAGTTCGTGGCCAATGGCGATGTCACGCAATTGGCGAAGAACCTGGATGGCACCGAGTTCACCCTGGCAGTCCCGGATTATGTGTGGGACGCGGGTGTGCATAACTTTGCCGACCTGAACAAATACGCCGACAAGTTCGACAAGAAGATCTACGGCATCGGCTCCGGCGCCCCGGCGAACATTTCGCTGCAGGACATCATCAAGAAGAACGACTTCGAACTGGGCCAATGGAAGCTGATCGAGTCCAGCGAACAGGCGATGCTGGCCGAAGTGTCTCGCGCGGTGAAAAAACAGAAGTTCGTGACCTTCCTCGGCTGGACCCCGCACCCGATGAACGTGCAGCTGAAAATGCATTACCTGAAGGGCGGCGAGAAGTACTTCGGCGACACCGGCGCGGTTTATACACTGACCCGCAAAGGTTATGCACAGGCCTGCCCGAACGTCGGCAAGCTGCTCACCAACCTGAGTTTCACCCAGGAAATGGAGAACAGCATCATGGCCGAGGTGGTTAACAAGAAAGTCAGCAATGCCGATGCGGTGAAGGCGTGGATCAAGGCCAATCCGGCGGTGCTGGATAAATGGCTGGATGGCGTGAAGACCGTGGATGGTAAGGATGCATTGGGGGCGGTGAAGGCCAAGCTTTAACCCACCACCGCTGATCGTTCCCATGCTACTCGTGGGATTGATCAACCTGACCCTGTAGGAGCGAGGCTTGCCCGCGAAGCTTTTGGCGCATTTGAGGACGCCTTCGCGGGCAAGCCTCGCTCCTACAGAGTCTGGTGCTGTTACCCTTTGCGCAAATTCCCACCCGAGAGGACCCATGGCCTTCCCCAGCCGCCATTCACTCTTTCCTTTTCTGACCTGGCTGCCGCGCCAGACCCGCGCCAGTGTCGGCCGCGATTTGATCGTCGGGCTCAGCGGCGCGATTCTCGCGCTGCCGCAGTCCATTGCCTACGCGTTGATTGCCGGTCTCCCACCGGAATACGGCTTGTACGCCGCGATCATCCCGGTGCTGATCGCCTGTCTGTGGGGTTCGTCGTGGCATTTGATCTGCGGTCCTACGGCGGCCATTTCCATTGTCCTGTACGCCAGTGTCAGCCCTCTGGCCGTGCCGGCGACCCAGGACTACATCACGCTGATCCTGCTTCTTACGCTGCTTGCCGGCATTTTCCAGTGGTTGTTGGGCATGCTGCGTTTCGGTGCACTGGTGAATTTCGTCTCGCACTCGGTGGTGCTGGGTTTCACCCTCGGTGCCGCCGTGGTGATCGCCATCGGGCAGATGCCGAACCTGCTGGGGCTGGACCTGCCCAATCAGGCCACGGCGCTTAACAGCCTGTTGACCTTGCTCACTCACCTCGGGGCTGTGGATAAACCGTCGCTGATGCTGGGCCTGGCCACGGTGGTGGTCGGTGTCGTCCTGAAACTGCTGCTGCCCCGCTGGCCGACGCTGTTGATCACCCTGGTGCTGAGCGGTTTGCTGGTCTGGCTTTGGCCCTCGATGTTTGACCATGTGAAATTGGTCAGCGCGTTTTTCGGACGATTGCCACCCTTCAGCGCGCTGCCGCTGGATCTGGAACTGATCCTGCGTTTGCTTCCTAGTGCGGTGGCGGTCGGCATGCTCGGACTCGTTACCAGTCTGTCGATTGCTCGCTCCTTGTCGGCCCGTTCGCAGCAGTTGCTCGACGCCAATCAGGAAGTCCGCGCCCAGGGTTTATCTAACATGGTCGGGGCGTTTTTTTCCGGATCACTTTCGGCCGGTTCTTTCACCCGTTCGGGACTTAGCTACGAAGCGGGCGCCTGTTCGCCGCTGGCCGGGGTGTTCTCGGCATTGTGGGTGGCGCTGTTCGCGATCTTCGGCGCCGGATTGATCGCGCACATTCCGATCCCGGCCATGGCCGGCAGCATTCTATTGATCGCCTGGGGGTTGGTGGACCATCGCGGCATTCGCGCGTTGCTGCGGGTCAGCCGCGCCGAATTCGCGGTCATGGCCCTGACCTGTGTCGCCACGCTGTTGCTGGAATTGCAGACCGCGATCTACGCCGGAGTGCTGGCGTCGCTGTTCTTCTACCTCAAGCGCACCTCGCAACCGCGAGTGCAGCATTGGCGCGATGGTGATGAAGACATTCTGCGGGTCGGCGGCTCGATCTTTTTTGGTGCCAGCCATTACCTGCAAGTGCGCCTGCAACGGATGCACGGCGCGCGGGTGGTGATCGAGGCGCAACAGATCAACTTCATCGACTATTCGGGCGTGGAGATGCTGCATCAGGAAGCGCGGCGGCTAATGCGCCAGAATCGCAGCCTGACCTTGCGTGGGGCGAGGCCGCCGGTGGTGGAGGAGTTGCGCAAGCTGGAAGGGGCCGAAAAATGCCCGATCCGGTTTGAAGATTGAAACACCATGGTTATGACAACCGCATAACCTGTGGCGAGGGGGCTTGCCCCCGTTCGGCCGCGAAGCGGTCGTAAACCCGGCAACCGAGGTGTGTCAGACAAATCTTGGGGGGCTGCTGCGCAGCCCAACGGGGGCAAGCCCCCTCGCCACAGCAAGCCCCCTTGCCACAAAAAGCTTACAGCGCGAGCTGGCGACGCAGTTCGGCCAACACTGGCGCCGTGTCGGGGCGCACGCCGCGCCACAGGAAGAACGCTTCTGCCGCTTGTTCCGCGAGCATCCCCAACCCATCCATCACCACCGCCGCGCCGTGTTCGCTGGCCCAGCGGCAGAACGAAGTCGGTTCCTTGCCGTACATCATGTCGTAGCACAACGTCCTGCCCGGTTCGATCAAACTTCCGGCAATCGGCGGTACATCGCCTGACAGGCTGGCGGACGTCGCGTTGATGATCAGGTCCACCGGCTCCTGCAACCAATCGAAGCCACTGGCGGACACCGGCCCCAGATCGGCAAACAGTTGCGCCAGCAATTCGGCTTTTTCCACCGTGCGATTGGCGATGATCAGCGACGCCGGTTGTTCAGCCAGTAACGGCTCCAGGGCACCACGCACGGCACCACCGGCACCGAGTAGCAGGATGCGTTTGCCCTTGAGACTGAAATTGGCATTGACCGTCAGGTCCCGCACCAGCCCGGCGCCGTCGGTGTTGTCGCCCAACAACGTGCCGTCGGCCAGTTTGCTCAAGGTGTTGACCGCACCGGCCCGCTGCGCGCGCGGCGTCAGGCTGTCGGCCAGGCGATAGGCGTCTTCCTTGAACGGCACCGTGACATTCGCCCCGCGACCTTCAACGAAAAATGCCCGGGCAAACTCGGAAAAGTCATCGAGGGGTGCCAGCGAAGTGCTGTAGTCCAAATGCTGCGCAGTCTGCTCGGCAAACAGACGATGGATCAGCGGCGACTTGCTGTGGCCAATCGGGTTACCGAATACGACGTAACGATCCATCAACACACCTCACCTGTAGGAGTTGCCGCAGGCTCGGGCCGCGATCGGACGATCTTGGCGCCAGCCTCGACAACTCGGAACTCAGCCCTTGGCCAACCAATCGCGATCTTGCAGGAAGTACTCAGTCAGGCGCGCTTCTTCGCTGCCCGGCTCGGCTTTCCAGTCATAGCCCCAGCGCACTTGTGGCGGCAGGGACATGAGGATCGATTCGGTACGCCCGCCCGATTGCAGGCCGAACAACGTGCCACGGTCGTAGACCAGGTTGAACTCGACGTAACGGCCACGGCGAAATTCCTGGAACTCTCGCTGTTTGGCGGTGAACGCATCGTTCTTGCGACGCTGCACGATCGGCAGGTAGGCGTCGATGAACGCATCACCAATGGCGCGCATGAAGGCGAAACTGGTGTCGAAGTCCCACTCGTTCAAGTCATCGAAAAACAGACCACCGATGCCCCGAGGCTCATGGCGATGCTTGATGTGGAAGTAGCTGTCGCACCAGGCCTTGTAGCGTGGATAAACGTCCGGGCCGAACGGCGCACACGCCTGTTCGGCGACGCGGTGCCAATGCACGCAATCTTCTTCGTTGCCGTAATAAGGGGTCAGGTCGAAGCCGCCGCCAAACCACCAGACCGGTTCTTCACCTTCTTTTTCAGCGATGAAAAAGCGCACGTTGGCGTGGGACGTCGGCACATGCGGATTGTGCGGGTGAATCACCAGCGACACGCCCAGCGCTTCGAAGCCACGCCCGGCCAGTTCCGGCCGATGAGCACTGGCGGACGGTGGGAGACCGCTGCCGAAGACGTGGGAAAAGTTAACGCCGCCCTTTTCGATCACCGTGCCGTTTTCGATTACCCGGGTGCGACCGCCACCGCCGGCAGGGCGCTCCCAGGCGTCTTCGACGAAGCGCGTGCCACCGTCCTCGGTTTCCAGGGCGGCGCAAATGCGGTCTTGCAGGTCGAGCAGGTAGGCTTTTACGGCCTCGGTGCGGGTCGTCATGTCATCACCTTGAATCGGGCAAAACTACGCGGCGCTCCATTGGAGCGGGGGCCGGCGCAAATGGGCGCGTAGCATAACATCGCAGATACACCTGCCGCAGTTGACGAAGATCAAGCATAGGAGTCCGATAGGGAGCTTCGTAATGCGACCTAAGGAGAGTTCTGATGGCAAAGCGTATTCAATTCCGCGCCCATGGCGGCCCCGAAGTGCTCGAGTATGTCGATTACCAACCCGCCGAGCCCGGCCCGCAGCAAGTGCGCGTCACCAACAAGGCCATCGGCCTGAACTTCATCGATACCTATTTCCGCAGCGGCCTCTATCCGCCGCCGGCATTGCCGTCGGGCCTGGGCTCTGAAGGCGCCGGTATCGTTGAAGCCGTGGGTAGCGACGTCACCCGCTTCAAGGTCGGCGATCGCGTGGCTTATGGCAGCGGCCCGTTGGGCGCCTACAGCCAGGTTCACGTCTTGCCGGAAGCCAATCTGGTGCTGCTGCCGGACGCCATCAGTTTCGAACAGGCCGCCGGTGTGATGCTCAAGGGCCTCACCGTGCAGTACCTGTTGCGTCAGACCTACGAACTCAAGGGTGGCGAAACCATCTTGTTCCACGCCGCGGCTGGCGGTGTCGGTTCCCTGGCTTGCCAGTGGGCCAAGGCACTGGGCGTGAAGCTGATCGGTACGGTCAGTTCAGCGGAAAAAGCTGCCCTGGCCAAGGCCAACGGCGCCTGGGCGACCATCGATTACAGCCATGAAAACGTCGCACAACGGGTACTGGAATTGACTGACGGGAAGAAAGTCCCGGTGGTGTACGACGGCGTGGGCAAGGACACTTGGCTGACTTCGCTCGATAGCGTGTCGCCGCGCGGTTTGGTGGTGAGCTTCGGCAATGCGTCGGGCGCCGTGGACGGGGTGAACCTGGGGATTTTGTCGGCTAAGGGTTCGCTGTACGTGACCCGGCCGACCCTGGCGACCTATGCCAACAACGCCGAGAACTTGCAGCGCATGGCGGATGAGCTGTTCGAGATGATCATCAGTGGCAAGTTGACGGTGGATATCAGCCACACGTATCCGTTGGCTGAGGCGGCCAAGGCGCAGACCGAGTTGTCGGCGCGGCGTACGACGGGTTCGACTGTTTTGTTGCCTTGACGGACCCTTCGCGAGCAGGCTCGCTCCTACAACCTGTAGGAGCGAGGCTTGCCCGCGAACAACGATGACGCTGTATCAGCCTTGGCGCACCACATGCCCGGTCGCCAGATCCCGAATCACGCTCGGGTTCTTGCGCCCGCCCAGATTGCCGCCCAGCACCAGATCAAGCTGCCCGCGGAAATACTGCTCGATGCGAATCCGTGTGCGCGCCGCCGGCCGGCCCTGTGGGTTGGCGGAGGTGGACACCAACGGCCCGACCAATGCACACAAATCCCGCACCAGCGGGTGATCGCTGACCCGCAGCGCCACGGTTTCATGCACGCCGGTAATCCATTGCGGCAACTGGTTCTGGTGTGGCACCAACCACGTATTCGGCCCTGGCCAGGTGCTGGCCATACGGTCCATCCACAGTTCCGGGAAATCCTCGAAGAGGAAGTCGAACTGGCGAATGTTGTCGGCCACCAGAATCAGTCCCTTATCCACTGACCGGCCCTTGAGCATCAGCAGACGATCCACTGCCTCTTCGTCCCACGGGTCGCAACCCAGGCCCCAGACGGCTTCGGTTGGGTAGGCAATCACCGCTCCTGCGCGAATTGCTTGTGCGGCTTGTTGCACCCGCCAGCTGTTGACCATGAAAAACTCTCCGGAATAAGGCTCTGCGCAGTTTACCGATCTTCCTTATAAAACCTAGCTCACCCGCGCAAACCAGCGTCCGCTTTCGCACACCGCCCGGCCGTCCATTTCCAGTTCCGTCAACGCCGCCAGCACTTTGGGCAAGGCCCAGCCGCTGCTGTGTGCCAATGCTTCGCTGGTGTGGGGCGCCGCGTGCAGCAACATCAGCAACGGATGGGTCGCCTGCGGTGCGGCTATTGATAACGGCAACTGCTGCCAGCCGCGCAAGGCTTCGAGGATGTGCTCGATGGTTTCCACCAGCATCGCGCCGTCGCGGATCAGTTGATGACAGCCCTTGGCGCCGGGATGATGAATCGATCCGGGAATCGCATAAACCTCGCGACCTTGCTCCGCCGCGAGCCTGGCGGTAATCAGCGAGCCGCTGGCAACACTGGCCTCGACCACCAATACGCCGAGGGACAGACCGCTGATGATCCGGTTGCGCCGGGGGAAGTTGCTTGCGGTCGGGCCGGCGTCCAGCGGGAACTCCGAAAGCACTGCGCTGCCCGAGTCAATCATGGCGTCCGCCAGCCGTCGGTTGCGCTGTGGATAAAACTTTTCAAGTCCCGTGCCAAGTACCCCGACCGTTTGGCCGCCCACGTCTAAAGCCGCCTGATGCGCGGCGGCATCGATGCCCAGGGCCAGACCGCTGGTAATGACGAATCCGGCACCGGCCAGGCTGCGGGAAAACGCAGCGGCGGTGTCCATGCCCGGCCTCGAAGCACGGCGACTGCCGACCATCGCCAGTTGCGGTTTTTCCAGGATGCCCGGATCCCCTGCGACAAATAACAGCGGCGGAGCATCGCTGATTTCCGCCAGCAATGCCGGGTACTCAGGCTGGTCCCACATCAGCAAATGCTGGCCCGGACGCTCTAGCCAGGCCAGTGCGTGGCTCGCGCCGTCGCGGATTTCACTGGAGCGTCGAGCCTCGGCACTGGCTGCCGGCAAACCCAACGAACGCCAGGCACTGGCGGGCGCGCTGATGGCTTTTGACGCTGAGCCAAAGGCTTCAAGCAGTTTTTTAAATCGCGCAGGTCCAAGTTCGGGCAAGCGATGCAGACGTAAACGAGCCTCCAGTTCCGCGGGGGAAACCGGCGTATTAGCAGCGAGCGACATGGATCATCCTTGATCGTTATGAGCCCCGTTCAAACGGGAATAAGCTGTGGATAACTCTGTTGGTAACTTGTGGAGCAGGCTAAGGATTTCGCACCTTATCCAGTACCGCCAAGGAGCGCGATGCGTTGAGGACTAACCCGTAACTAAGTTTGTCGTAGGTGCGGAAAACCATCAGCAAACCGGCGCGCTCATCGGGGATTTTCAACGGTTGGCCGGTGACTCGGTCGCGCACGGTTTCGCCGGTTTTCATCACCACCAGCACGTTGCCTTCGGCCAAACCGTCCCGTTGTCCCTTGTTCAGCGTGACCACGTCCATCGCGCCAATCTGCGTGACCCCGCGCGGCACATCGATGATCAAGCCGTTGATCTCGGTTTTTGGCGCGCTAGGCATGAACGTCGAGTTGATTGCCCGCTCTTCGCCGCTGAACAAGCGGTCGCCGAGGCGCACTTCCTGGGTGGTGCGCTGCAGCGCCAGGGTCGCGACATCGCCTTCGGTCGCGATAATTTCGCCGCCACCAATGTCGTCGGCGTTGATCCCCAGAAACTCCTTGCTCTGCGGATCGGTGTAAACCTTGCCTTGGCGGAAGATGCCGTAAACCGGCTGGTTCGGGTCGAAATGCCCACGGGCGAAGATGCGGTCACCGGTGCCACTGAGCACTCGTTCGGCATCGCCGGCGACGATGTAGGGCGCTTTGTCGAAGTCCTCGACCTTGTCGACGATGCGGTTGCTCAGCAGAAAACTGTTGATCGATTGCAGCGGAATGCTCGGGATCGCATCGGCCACCGGGCTGCTGCGGATTCGTGGCGAAAGCTTGATGGTGCCGCGTGATTCGCCGCGATTGAGGGTCAGGCGCGGCTGGCCGTTGACGTAACTCAGGGTCAGCAAATCACCCGGATAGATGAGATTGGGGTTATGGATCTGCGGGTTGACCTGCCACAGCTCGGGCCATTTCCACGGTTCACGCAGGAATTTGCCGGAGATGTCCCAAAGTGTGTCCCCCCTTACCACCGTGTATTGCTGCGGAAAACCTTCCTTGAGTTGCACTTGCCCGTGCGCCAAACCGGCCGAGGCCAGAAGGAGCAAGGCGAGTAGTGATTTCCTCATGCGGTGAATCCCTTTATTATGTGCGTTCGCGTAAAACGCCAGAGCCCCCGTGGCTCGCTCCTCGCTCTTCTCGAAGAAAGGAGCTACGTTTTACAACGGTAGCCTGCATCTTCGGACCCGCCAGGCCATCGACCCGACTTTACCTCACATGTGCAGCAATTAAGCTTATGGCCATTTTAGACATCCTCGAATTCCCCGACTCGCGCCTGCGCACTATCGCCAAACCTGTGGCCGTAGTGGACGACGAAGTGCGTCAGTTGGTCGATGATATGTTTGAAACAATGTATGAAGCGCCAGGCATCGGCCTCGCCGCGACCCAGGTCAACGTGCACAAACGTATCGTCGTGATGGACCTCTCCGAAGACCGCAGCGAACCGCGGGTGTTCATCAACCCCGAGTTCGAAACCCTGACTGACGAGATGGAGCAGTATCAGGAAGGCTGCCTCTCGGTGCCGGGCTTCTACGAAAACGTCGACCGCCCGCAGAAGGTCAAGATCAAGGCCCTGGACCGCGACGGCCAACCTTACGAACTGATCGCCGAAGGCCTGCTCGCCGTGTGCATCCAGCACGAATGCGACCACCTCAACGGCAAGTTGTTCGTCGATTACCTGTCCAATCTCAAACGTGACCGAATCAAGAAGAAACTGGAAAAGCTCCATCGCCAGAACGCTTGATGCCCTCCTTTCAAAGGCTTGCCGCGGCAAGCCTTTTTCTTTTCAGACTGCTTTGTAATTGAGAGCTTCCATGACTGAGCCACTGCGCATCGTCTTTGCCGGCACCCCGGAATTCGCCGCCGAACACCTCAAGGCCCTGCTCGACAGCCCTTACGAGATCGTCGCGGTCTACACCCAGCCGGACCGTCCGGCGGGTCGCGGGCAAAAACTGATGCCGAGCCCGGTCAAGCAGTTGGCTCTGGAAAACGACATCCCGGTACTGCAACCGCCGACCCTGCGCAACGAAGATGCCCAGGCTGAACTGGCCGCACTGAAGCCAGATTTGCTGGTGGTGGTCGCCTACGGCCTGATCCTGCCGCAAGTGGTGCTGGACATTCCGCGCCTGGGTTGCATTAACAGCCACGCCTCGTTGCTGCCACGTTGGCGCGGAGCGGCACCGATCCAGCGCGCCGTCGAAGCGGGCGACAGCGAAAGCGGCGTGACCGTGATGCGCATGGAACTGGGCCTCGACACCGGGCCGATGCTGTTGAAAGTCATCACGCCGATCACCGGCGATGACACTGGCGGCAGCCTCCACGACCGTCTGGCGGAAATGGGCCCGCCGGCCGTGATTCAAGCGATTGCCGGCCTCGCCGCAGGCACGCTGGAAGGCGAAGTGCAGGACGACAGCCTCGCCACTTACGCGCACAAATTGAACAAAGACGAAGCACGCATCGACTGGAGCCGTCCGGCGGTTGAGCTGGAACGCCTGGTCCGGGCCTTCAACCCATGGCCAATCACCCACAGCACCTTGAGCGGCGAAGCGCTGAAGGTATTGGCCGCAAGCCTCGCCGAAGGGCAGGGTGCACCGGGGGAAATCCTCAGCGCCAGCAAAGACGGCTTGATCGTCGCTTGCGGTGAGCAAGCACTGTGCCTGACCCGTCTGCAATTGCCCGGCGGCAAGGCGCTGAACTTCAGTGACCTGTTCAACAGCCGTCGTGAGAAATTCGCCGTCGGCACTGTGCTCGGTCAAGTGGCGGACGCTCAATGAACCCGCGTCTGGCCGCCGCCAAGGCACTTGCCGCAGTCCTGAACGGAAAAGCCTCGCTCAATAGTTCATTGCCGACACAAATGGACAAGGTTGAAGACCGTGATCGCGGCTTCACCCAAGACCTGGCGTTCGGCACCGCGCGTTGGCAGCCGCGTTTGTCGGCACTGGCAGCGAAGTTGTTGCAGAAGCCGTTCAAAGCCGCTGATGCCGATGTCGAGGCGTTGTTGCTGGTCGGTCTCTATCAACTGCTCTACACCCGCGTCCCGGCCCACGCCGCCATCGGCGAAACCGTCGGTTGCGCCGACAAGCTGAAAAAGCCCTGGGCCAAAGCCTTGCTCAACGCCGTGCTGCGCCGCGCCCAACGGGAAAGCGAAGCGCTGCTGGCGGAGCTGGAGCACGACCCGGTGGTGCGCACTGCCCACCCGCGCTGGCTGCAAAAATCCCTGAAGGCGTTCTGGCCTGAGCAGTGGGAAGCCATTTGCGCGGCGAACAACGCGCATCCGCCGATGATTCTGCGGGTCAACCGTCGCCATCAAACCCGCGACGCGTATCTCGGCTTGCTGAGCGACGCGGGCATCGCCGCCAACCCATGCGTTTACAGCCGCGACGGCATCATCCTCGACGCTGCCGCCGACGTACGCAGCCTGCCGGGTTTTGCCGAAGGCTGGATCAGCGTGCAGGACGAAGCTGCGCAACTGGCCGCCGACTTGCTGGACCTGGCGCCGGGCCAACGCGTGCTGGACGCCTGCTGTGCACCGGGCGGCAAGACCTGCCACATCCTTGAAGCCGAGCCTGGGTTGGCCGGTGTGGTGGCGGTGGACCTGGAAGCCAAGCGTCTGGTGCGGGTGCGGGAAAACCTCGCGCGCCTGGGCCTGAGCGCTGAACTGATCGCCGCCGACGGCCGCGACACCGCGACCTGGTGGGACGGCAAACCGTTCCAGCGCATCCTGCTGGACGCGCCATGCTCGGCCACCGGCGTGATCCGTCGTCACCCGGACATCAAGTTGACGCGCCAACCGGACGACATCGCCGCGCTCGCAGTACTGCAAGGCGAACTGCTCGACGCCATGTGGATAACTCTGGAGGTCGGCGGGATTCTGCTTTACGCCACCTGCTCGACATTGCCGACCGAGAACACCGAAGTCATCGAAGCCTTCCTCGCCCGCACGCCGGGCGCCCGTGAGCTGGACCTCGCCACCACGGCCGGGATCAAGCAGCCCCATGGTCGCCAATTGCTGGCCCAGCAAGGCGGTCATGACGGGTTCTACTACGCCAAGCTGATAAAGATCGCCGCTGCGCGCGGTTAAACGGATTTCAAGGGAGTGACTGGATGAAAATCATCATCCTCGGCGCAGGGCAGGTCGGCGGTTCGCTGGCGGAACACTTGGCCAGTGAAGCCAACGACATCACCGTGGTCGACACCGATGGCGAACGCCTGCGCGACCTCGGTGATCGGCTGGATATCCGCACTGTGCAGGGCCGCGCGTCGTTCCCGACCGTGCTGCGCCAGGCCGGCGCCGACGATGCCGATATGCTGGTCGCCGTGACCAACAGCGACGAAACCAACATGGTCGCCTGCCAGGTCGCCCACACCCTGTTCCACACCCCGACCAAGATCGCTCGGGTTCGCGAAGCCGCGTACCTGACGCGCGGCGGGCTGTTCAACAATGACGCGATCCCGGTGGACGTGCTGATCAGCCCGGAACAAGTGGTCACCAACTACATCAAGCGCCTGATCGAACACCCCGGCGCCTTGCAGGTGATCGATTTCGCCGAAGGCAAAGCCCAACTGGTGGCGGTGAAGGCTTATTACGGCGGGCCGCTGGTGGGTCAGCAACTGCGGCAGTTGCGCGAACACATGCCGAATGTCGAAACCCGCGTAGCGGCGATTTTTCGCCGTGACCGACCGATCCTGCCCCAGGGCGATACGGTTATCGAGGCCGACGACGAGGTGTTTTTCATCGCCGCCAAAGCGAATATTCGCGCGGTGATGAGCGAAATGCGCCGTCTCGATGAAACCTACAAACGCATCGTCATTGCCGGCGGCGGGCAGATCGGTGAACGTCTGGCCGAGGCCATCGAAAGCCGTTACCAAGTGAAGATCATCGAGATGAACCCGGCGCGCTGCCGCTACCTCTCGGACACCCTCGACAGCACCGTGGTGTTGCAGGGCAGCGCGTCGGACCGCGATTTGCTGCTGGAAGAGAACATTGCCGACGCGGATATCTTCCTGGCCCTGACCAACGATGACGAAGCGAACATCATGTCGTCGTTGCTGGCCAAGCGCCTGGGCGCGAAGAAGGTGATGACGATCATCAACAACCCGGCTTACGTGGACCTGATCCAGGGCGGCGACATCGACATCGCCATCAGCCCGCAACTGGCGACCATCGGCACACTGCTGGCCCACGTGCGTCGCGGCGATATCGTCAGCGTGCACTCACTGCGCCGGGGCGCGGCGGAAGCCATCGAGGCGATTGCCCATGGCGATGCGAAGTCGAGCAAGGTGATTGGCAAGGCGATCGAGAACATCGGTTTGCCGCCGGGCACCACGATTGGCGCGATCATTCGTGATGAAGAAGTGATCATCGCCCACGACGATACGGTGATCGCGGCGGGGGATCATGTGATTCTGTTCCTTGTGGATAAAAAGCATATTCGGGATGTGGAGAAGTTGTTTCATGTCGGGTTGAGCTTCTTTTGATCCAGCATTTGCGTTGACTGGACTGACCTCTTCGCGAGCAAGCCCGCTCCCACAGGGGATCTCGGTCGTACACAAAACTGTGGCCACTGAATATCCACTGTGGGAGCGGGCTTGCTCGCGAAAGCAATCTCACAGAATCAGATGAACCCCTGACACACCTCAACAAGGAATCCACTGATGATCGAATCCCTGGAAAAAATGCTCGCCAAGGGTGTGGATAACTCATTGCTGCGCTTCGGCTTGGGCAAGGGTTATCTGGATCTTGGGGAAAACGCCAAGGCCGCCGAGCATTTCCAGCGCTGCGTCGAATTCGATCCGAAGTATTCGGCGGCCTGGAAACTGCTGGGCAAGGCGCATCTGGCGCTGGCGGATTTTGCCGCCGCGCGGCAGGCCTGGGAGCGAGGTCTGGAAGCCGCCCGCGCCCATGGCGACAAGCAGGCGGAGAAGGAAATGACGGTGTTTCTGAAGAAGCTTGAACGTCAGGCTCATTGATTAGAGATAACGCAGGCCAATCCCTTCGGCATCCACCAGCACCACTTCCATGCGCACTCGCGGCGCGCCGCCTGTGGGTAAGTCTTGCACCTGACCGTAGACCACCGCGCCCTTGGGCAAAGCCGACAGGCTCGGGTGTTTCACGTAGACGCCCGTCGTCGACAGGTTACGGGTTTGCCCCAGACACTCACCGAAGCTTTCGTGGCTGATCTTGATGCGAAATGATTTGCGGTGTTCGGACATCTTCTGCGCCCTTGCTGAACGTGTTGTGGATAACCTGAACCTGTAGGAGCGAGGCTTGCCCGCGAAGGCGATATTACATCCGGCATCAATGTTGAATGTAATGGCCTCTTCGCGGGCAAGCCTCGCACCTACAAGGGCAGGTTATCCACAGATCGTGCCATTTATGTCAGTACCAGCGTTCTTCACCCGGTGGACGCTTCTTGAAGCGCTTCATGCTCCACATGTACTGGCTCGGATACGCGCCGACGTAGCGTTCCACAACTTTGCTCATCGCCGCGCAAGACGTCTCGGTATCCGTGCTGTACATGGCTTCCGGCGCGGCTTCGAGGATGACTTTGTACCCTGAACCATCCGGCAACCGCAGGGCATGCAGGAACACACCGACTGCTTTGCCGCCCGCCAACATGTTCGGCACGAATTTGCTGGTCAGCGCCTGAGTGGCAAAAAACGGCACGAAGATCCCGGCGGATTCGGCCGGTTCCGGGTCAGCGGGGATGCCCACCGCACCACCTTTGCGCACTTCCTTGATCACACTGAGGATGCCTTCCTTGGTTGAGGCCGCCACGCGGTTGCCCAATTGCACCCGTTGCTTGCGCAGCAAATCATCCACAGCCTTCAATTTCGGCGGACGATAGAAAATGATCGGTTTGCACTGGTTGCAATAGAAGTGGTTCAACACTTCCCAGTTGCCCAGGTGACTGGTGATGCCGACCACGCCTTTGCCGGACGCCAGCGCATCCTTCAACACGTCGAGGCCTTCGACTTCGCGCACCAGGTCGATGGAACGCTGGGCCGGCCAGATCCAGGCGCAGGCGCTTTCGGTCAGGGACTTGCCGATGTCTTTCAGGCTCTGGCCCACCAGACGCTCGCGTTCGGCGGCATCCATGTCCGGGAAACACTTGGCCAGGTTGATCCGCACCACGTCGCGGGAACGGTTGGGGGTTTTCCACATGACCCAGCCAATCGCCGAGCCCACCGCTTGCACTGCTCGCCACGGAAGCAAGGCAAACAGCCGCAGAGCGCCTACCAGCAAGGCGCCTTTAAACTTATCCACAGGTCACTCCTGATCTTGTGCTGTGTGCGAGGCGGCCATTCTAACCGCCGTTCGCCAGCGTCGCGTAGCGATCGCAATCCTGGGTGTGGTCCATGACCATGCCCGAGGCCTGCATCAGCGCATAACAGATGGTCGGGCCGACGAAGGTGAAACCGGCCTTCTTCAGGCCTTTGCTCATCTCTACGGCAACCGGCGTGACCGCCGGCACTTCGCTGCGATCCTTGAAATGATTGATCACCGGTTTGTCGCCGACGAAGGACCAGAGAAACTTCACCGGGTCCTCCAGCGCCAGCCAGGCCTGGGCATTGCGCCGGGCCGCGTTGAGTTTGAGGCGATTGCGGATGATCCCGGGGTCGAGCATCAATTCATCGATTTCGGCGTCGCTCATCTGCGCCACGCGCTGTACGTCGAAGCCGAACAACACCTCGCGATAACGCTCACGTTTACGCAGCACAGTGATCCATGAGAGGCCGGCCTGGAACCCTTCGAGCAAAAGCAACTCGAACAATCCCTGCGCATCGCGTAGCGGCGTGCCCCACTCCTGATCGTGATAAGCCATGTACAGCGGATCTTCGGAACACCAAAAGCAGCGTGGCATAAGGCTCCAGGGGGCGTGCGCAGCAACGAATCGGGTATACTCCCGCTCTTTAAATCGCAGCCCAAGAAACAGGTGAATTTCGTGAGCCAGCCTACGCCAGCCGTGCGTACCTTCCAAGACTTGATCCTCGCGCTCCAGCAATACTGGGCCGAGCAAGGTTGCGTGGTACTTCAGCCCTACGATATGGAAGTAGGCGCCGGCACTTTCCACACAGCCACGTTTCTGCGCGCCATCGGCCCGGAAACCTGGAACGCCGCTTATGTGCAGCCCAGTCGTCGCCCGACTGACGGCCGCTACGGCGAAAACCCGAACCGTCTGCAGCACTACTATCAGTTCCAGGTAGTCCTGAAGCCGAACCCGGACAACTTCCAGGAACTGTACCTGGGCTCTCTCAAGCACGTCGGCCTGGACCCATTGGTCCACGACATTCGCTTCGTCGAAGACAACTGGGAATCGCCGACACTGGGCGCCTGGGGTCTGGGCTGGGAAGTCTGGCTCAACGGCATGGAAGTGACGCAGTTCACTTACTTCCAGCAAGCGGGCGGCATCGAGTGCTACCCGGTGACCGGCGAGATCACTTACGGTCTGGAACGTCTGGCCATGTACTTGCAAGGCGTGGACTCGGTCTACGACCTGGTCTGGGCTGACGGTCCGATGGGCAAAGTGACTTACGGCGACGTGTTCCACCAGAACGAAGTCGAGCAATCGACCTACAACTTCGAACACGCCAACGTCGAGAAGCTGTTCGAGCTGTTCGATTTCTACGAAAGCGAAGCCAAGCGCCTGATCGAACTCGACCAGCCGCTGCCATTGCCAAGCTACGAAATGGTGTTGAAGGCCTCCCATACCTTCAACCTACTGGATGCGCGCCGGGCAATCTCCGTGACTGCGCGTCAGCAATACATTCTGCGTGTTCGCACCCTGGCGCGTTCCGTTGCGCAAGCCTACCTGCTGGCTCGCGCCAAGCTGGGCTTCCCGATGGCGACCCCGGACCTGCGTGATGAAGTGTTGGCTAAGCTGGAGGCTGCACAATGAGTGCTCTGGATTTCCTGGTTGAATTGGGCACCGAAGAACTGCCACCCAAAGCCCTGAACACCCTGGCCGACGCGTTCCTGGCCGGTATCGACAAGGGCCTGCAAGCTGCCGGCCTGAACTACGAAGCCAAAACCGTCTACGCCGCACCGCGTCGCCTGGCCGTGCTGATCACCGCGCTGGCCACCCAGCAACCGGATCGCAGCATCAACCTCGACGGCCCGCCACGTCAGGCCGCGTTCGATGCCGACGGCAACCCGACTCAAGCAGCCCTGGGCTTCGCCAAGAAGTGCGGCGTCGACCTGAGCGAAATCGATCAGAGCGGTCCGAAACTGCGTTACAGCCAGAGCATCGCCGGCAAGCCGACTGCGAGCCTGCTGCCGACCATCGTTGAAGATTCCTTGAACGACTTGCCGATCCCGAAGCGCATGCGCTGGGGTGCTCGCAAAGAAGAATTCGTTCGTCCGACCCAGTGGCTGGTCATGCTGCTCGGTGACCAGGTCATCGATTGCACGATCCTCGCCCAGAAGGCTGGCCGTGACTCCCGTGGTCACCGCTTCCATCACCCGGAAAGCGTACGCATCACCGCACCGGCCAACTACCTGGCCGACCTGCGTGGCGCTTACGTCCTGGCCGATGCCAACGAGCGTCGCGCGCTGATCAGCAAGCGCACCGAAGAGCTGGCGACGATGCAGGAAGGCACTGCCATCGTTCCTCCGGCCTTGCTCGACGAAGTGACCGCGCTGGTTGAATGGCCGGTGCCGCTGGTGTGCTCGTTCGAGGAACGTTTCCTCGATGTGCCGCAAGAAGCCCTGATCACCACCATGCAGGACAACCAGAAGTACTTCTGCCTGCTGGATGCCGACGGCAAGTTGCTGCCACGTTTCATTACCGTGGCCAACATCGAAAGCAAAGACCCGCAGCAGATCATCGCCGGTAACGAGAAAGTGGTTCGCCCACGCCTGACCGACGCCGAGTTCTTCTTCAAGCAAGACAAGAAGCAGAAACTCGAAGACTTCAACCTGCGCCTGCAAAACGTGGTGTTCCAGGAAAAACTCGGCAGCGTCTACGACAAGGCCGAACGCGTTTCCAAACTGGCCGCATACATCGCGCAACGCATTGGCGGCAACGCAGCCTGGGCCTCCCGTGCCGGCCTGCTGTCCAAGTGCGACCTGGCGACCGAGATGGTTGGTGAGTTCCCGGAGATGCAAGGTGTCGCCGGTTACTACTACGCCCTCAACGACGGCGAGCCGGAAGAAGTCGCCCTGGCGCTGAACGAGCAGTACATGCCGCGCGGTGCCGGTGCTGAACTGCCGACCACCCTGACCGGTGCGGCCGTGGCGATCGCTGACAAGCTCGACACTCTGGTCGGCATCTTCGGTATCGGCATGCTGCCAACCGGCAGCAAAGACCCGTACGCCCTGCGCCGTGCTGCACTCGGTGTGTTGCGCATCCTGATCGACAAGAAACTCGACCTTGACCTGAACGACGCCGTGGCCTTCGCCGTGAACGCGTTCGGCGCCAAGATCAAGGCTGCCGGCCTCAACGAGTCGGTGCTGGAATTCATCTTCGACCGTCTGCGTGCCCGTTACGAAGACGAAGGTGTAGACGTCGCGACTTACTTGTCGGTACGTGCCCTGAAGCCGGGATCGGCGCTGGACTTCGATCAGCGTGTTCAAGCCGTTCAAGCGTTCCGCAAGTTACCGGAAGCTGCCGCACTGGCCGCCGTGAACAAGCGCGTTTCGAACTTGCTGAGCAAGGCCGAAGGCTCGATCCCGTCGGTGGTGGAAGCCAAGTACTTCGACAACGCCAACGAGTTCTCCCTGTACTCGGCGATCCAGCAGGCTGACCAGGCTGTCCAGCCGATGGCCGCTGCCCGTCAGTACAGCGAATCCCTGGCGCGTCTGGCTGCCTTGCGCGAGCCCGTGGACGCATTCTTCGAAGCCGTGATGGTCAACGCGGATGACGCCAAAGTGCGCGCCAACCGTTATGCACTGCTGTCGCGTCTGCGTGGGCTGTTCCTCGGCGTCGCCGATATTTCGCTGCTGGGGTAAGACTGTTTGAAACTGCTGATTCTCGATCGGGACGGGGTGATCAACTATGACTCCGACGCTTACATCAAGTCGGTGGAGGAGTGGATTCCGCTCCCCGGTTCGATCGAAGCCATCGCGCAGTTGAGCAAGGCCGGCTGGACGGTGGCAGTCGCTACCAACCAGTCGGGCATCGCTCGCGGCTATTACGACATCGCCACCCTGGACGCCATGCACGAGCGCCTGCGCTCGCTGGTGGCGGAGCAGGGCGGTGAAGTCGGGCTGATCGTCTATTGCCCCCATGGGCCGGACGAAGGTTGCGATTGCCGCAAGCCAAAACCCGGGATGTTGGAAACCATCGCCGCGCATTACAACGTATCGCTGACTAATCTATGGTTTGTCGGCGACAGTCTCGGTGACCTGGAAGCCGCCAAAGCCGTCGATTCTCAGCCAGTTTTGGTAAAGACCGGGAAAGGCGAAAAGACTCTGGGTAAAACCCTACCGGTAGGCACCTTGATTTTTGACGATCTGGCGGCGATTGCCGCAGAACTTATCCACAATTAGAGCGTTTCGAGATTCCTGACCAAGGATTGATCGGGATTGCGCTTTATATAGACGGGCAGAGCCCGCACGGTAAACGTCACCATGTCGATACTGCAGGCCATCAGAACGTTCCTCTTCTATCTGTTGCTGGGCACCAGCTCTTTGCTTTGGTGCAGCCTGAGCTTTTTCATCGCGCCTTTTCTGCCATTCAAGGCCCGATATCGCTTCATTAATGTGTACTGGTGCCGCTGCGCCTTATGGCTGAGCAAAGTGTTTCTGGGCATCACTTACGAAATCAAAGGCGCCGAAAACGTGCCTGACCAGCCCTGCGTGATTCAATCGAACCACCAGAGCACCTGGGAGACATTCTTTCTCTCCGCTTACTTCGAACCGTTGAGCCAGGTCCTCAAGCGTTCATTGTTGTTCGTGCCGTTCTTCGGTTGGGCGATGGCCATGCTGCGACCAATCGCCATCGACCGCGACAACCCGAAAGCCGCGCTCAAGCATGTGGCGAAAAAGGGCGATGAGTTGCTGAAGGATGGCGTCTGGGTGCTGATCTTCCCGGAAGGCACTCGCGTTCCCTACGGCACCGTCGGCAAGTTCTCGCGCGGCGGAAGCGCTTTGGCGGTCAACGCCGAACTTCCGGTGCTGCCAATTGCACACAATGCGGGCAAGTTCTGGCCGAAAACCGGTTGGGCAAAGAAGCAGGGCGTGATCACTGTGATCATCGGTGAGCCGATGTACGCCGAGGGCAGTGGACCGCGAGCCGTTGCCGCATTGAACGATCGGGTTCAGGCCTGGAATGAGCAGATGCAACGGGATATGGGTTCGTTACCACCGGCGCCTCAAGCACCCGCCGAGACTGATCAGGTGGCTGTCTGAGATTCTGTGGATAACCTGTGTACCGTTTTGTTGAAAAGCGTCGAATTTAGTTTGTAAGCTTATGATTTATATACATATTTATTAAGCTCATAAAATTCCGAAAAAGGTGCATAAGTTTTTTTCGGACGTAAAAAAACCGGCTGATATAGCCGGTTTTTTTATGCCCGCGTTTTATTCATCCAGCAGAGGGAAATGAAGGCTGAAACAGGTGCCTTTACCGACCTCACTTTGACATTCGATCCGGCCGTCGTGGTGATCCACCACAGCCTTGACCATCGACAATCCCAGCCCAATACCATCGATGCCTTGAGCCGAAGTAAACCGGCGATATTGGCTAAACAGCTCAGGTAATTCGTCGGCAGCGATGCCTTTGCCCTGATCGGTCAACTCACACGTAAGCCAACCCTTGCTGCAACTGACTTGCAAGCTGATACGGGTACCGGAGTCGCTGTACTTGATGGCGTTCTCCAGCAGATTGAACAACGCGCGAGTCAGCAGTCCCTGATCCGCCATGATCAAGCTTTCCTGGGCATCGTCCTCCAGATGATGGACCAACTCGATCTGCTTCAACTGCGCAATGCTCAGGGCCTGGTCGAAGACATCCAGCACCAGCATCGCGAACAGGCTTGGCTGAAATTCATAGGCCTCAGACTCGGCCCTGGCCAACAGCACGAAGCCATCCGTTAGGTCCAAAGCCCTGCGCACCTGACGCTCAATCTGATCGAACAACTGCGTGTCGCCACCTACTTGGTGCCGATGCACGTCGAGCAACGCAAGGATCGCCGAATGCGGCGCCCGCAGGTCGTGGGACAAAAAGCGCAACAGCACGCCACGCTGTTCCTCGGCATCGCGTTCGACACTCAGGTCGGTGAGGCTCAGCAACCAGCCGATCGGCGTTTCTCCGTCCACCGGCAGCAATGCCGCACGTTCCAGACGCAGGCTGCGTCCCTTGATGTCTCTGAACTCCAGCAGCACCAAGGTTGATAACAGCGGGCGCGAGTTATTGAGCAGTTCCGGATAACCCAGTCGCGCCAGTTGCTCAAGAACGTCATCGCCCACAAGCTCAGCGCCGAACAAGTCCCGGGCGTTGCGGTTACCGAGCAAAATTTGGCCTTGGGGATCGCTGATCAACGTAGCGACGGGCAAATACTCCAGCCCATCGGCGATGAAGCGCCGGGTATCGCGGGTCCGGCTCATGGCTTGTTCAAGCGCCATGATTTGTCCCTGCAAATGATCGCCGGTGGGAAACTGCACACGGCGGCGTTCCGGAAATACTTTCGGTTCGTTATCCAGGCGCGCCAGCTCCCAGCCGAAATAGGCCAGTACGACACTCAGGCGCCGCCAGTTCCAGATCAGGTAACCGAACAACATACCCATCAGGCTCGCCGCCGGAGACCACCACCAACGCAGTTCTGCCAGACAGGCGCTGATCAACAGCGCGCAGCTCATGCCACCCAGCGTCAGCCACAACGCCAGACGCGGGCGCAGTAACAGCAAGCCAAGCACGCAGGCGACTAGACTGACTGACAACAACGCCCCCAGTGCTCCCGAACCATTGAGCTCACTGGACTGCGCACTGAACGAGAGCAGGGCCGTCAGAGGTAACAGGACCAGACTTATCCACACCCATTCCCTGACTAGTTGCCGAAACAAGCGCTGGACCTGAGTCGGCTCTCGGCTCTCACGGCGGCGATGGGTCATGGGGTCATCTGATAGAGGAGGGGATAGGGAATTCGGTTCATGAGTCACTGGTCTGATTGGAGTATTGAACGTGAAGAATCATAGCGGACGACGACCGACGGAGGTTTGCTTACTTTCACTCCGCCAGTCGAGCCGGTATCGTCTACCGCCCACCCGCCATCAAGGAATTGCCGCACATGCGTGTCGCGATACTGGACGATGAACCCGCCGAACTGCGCCGGGTCGAACAGACCCTGCACCAAATGGCCGAACCGGGCGAACAGCCCTGGTCATTGCACAGTTTCGAGCGCGCAGAAGACCTGTTGCGTCAGCTGCGCCGGGAAACCTTCGACCTGCTGATCCTCGACTGGCAACTGCCGGACCTCAGTGGTCTCTCACTGCTGCGCTGGACCCGCGAACACATGGACGCGCCACCCGCCGCCATTATGCTCACCAGCCGCGACGCCGAGAGCGACATCGTCCAAGCGCTGAATGCCGGGGCCGACGACTACGTCAGCAAACCGTTCCGTCCCAACGAATTGAAGGCCCGTGTCGCTGCTGTATTACGCAGGCATGGCCAGCAACGCGCGACGTCCGGCGAAGTATTGAATTTCAATGATCTGGTATTTGATGACGCCGAACTGACCGTCACCCGTGCCGGTATCCCCATCGGCATGACCGAGCGGGAGTACCGTCTGGCTCGCTGCTTGTTCACCAACTTGGGCCGGCCATTGTCCCGGGAATACCTTTATGGACGGTTCTGGAGTCATGAAGAAATGGTGTCCTCACGACCGCTGGACACTCACATTTATCGGCTGCGCAACAAGCTGGGACTGACGGCTGATCGGGGCTGGCAGTTGTTGACGATTTATGGGTATGGGTATCGGTTGGAGAGTGTGGGGTCGGTAAGCGAATAGAGATCAAACGATCGCAGCCTTCGGCAGCTCCTACTTTCGTTATACGTAGGAGTTGCCGAAGGCTGCGATCTTTTGATTTTCTGTAAACCAAAAAAAGGCCAACGCTAGTGCGTTGGCCTTTTCGTTGGCGCGCTACAACTGGATCAGAAGTCCAGGTTGGAAACCGCCAAGGCATTGCTTTCGATGAAGTCACGACGGGGTTCGACCGCATCACCCATCAGGGTGTTGAAGATCTGGTCCGCGCCAATGGCGTCTTCGATGGTCACTTTAAGCATCCGACGCTGTGCTGGGTCCATGGTGGTTTCCCACAGCTGATCCGGGTTCATCTCGCCCAGACCTTTGTATCGCTGGATGGTGTGACGCTTGGTGCTTTCAGCCATCAGCCATTCAAGGGCTTCCTTGAACTCGGTCACCGGCTTCTTGCGCTCGCCGCGCTGGATGTACGCGCCGTCGTCGAGCAAGGTGCTCAGTTGAGCGCCCAGGGAAACAACGGTTTTGTAATCATTGCTGCCGAAGAAGTCGCGGTTGAACGTGATGTAGTTCGACAGGCCGTGGGAGATCAGTTCGACCTCTGGCAGCCAGACGTTACGTTCACGGTCTTCACGCAGGCTGGCTTTGTAAACCAGGCCAGACTTCTCGACAGTACGCAGGCGAACTTCGAACTGAGCCATCCAATCCTGCATCGCTGCATGATCGGACAGTTGCTCCATGCTCACCGCTGGCAGGTAGATGAAGTGCTCGGTCAGTTCCTGTGGGTACAGGCGCGACAGACGCTTGAGGGTCTTCATTACCAGACGGAAGTCATTCACCAGGCGCTCAAGGGCAGGTCCGGAAATACCCGGAGCGTCCTCGTTCAGGTGCAGGCTCGCGTCTTCCAGAGCCGACTGCGTCATGTACTCTTCCATGGCGTCGTCGTCTTTGATGTATTGCTCTTGCTTGCCTTTCTTGACCTTGTACAGCGGCGGCTGAGCGATGTAGATGTAACCGCGCTCGATCAGCTCCGGCAACTGACGGAAGAAGAAGGTCAGCAGCAGGGTACGGATGTGAGAACCGTCGACGTCAGCATCGGTCATGATGATGATGTTGTGGTAACGCAGCTTGGCGATGTTGTACTCGTCACGGCCAATGCCGCAGCCCAGCGCGGTGATCAAGGTGCCCACTTCTTGCGAAGAGATCATCTTGTCGAAGCGCGCCTTCTCGACGTTCAGGATCTTGCCTTTCAGCGGCAGGATGGCCTGGGTGCGACGGTTGCGACCCTGCTTGGCGGAGCCGCCAGCAGAGTCACCTTCCACGAGGTACAGTTCGGAAAGGGCGGGGTCTTTTTCCTGGCAGTCAGCCAGTTTGCCCGGCAGGCCAGCGATATCCAGAGCGCCTTTACGGCGGGTCATCTCGCGGGCTTTACGCGCCGCTTCACGAGCGCGAGCCGCGTCGATCATCTTGCCGACGACCAGTTTGGCTTCGTTCGGGTTTTCCAGCAGGAAGTCCGAGAAGTACTTGCCCATTTCCTGTTCGACCGCGGTCTTCACTTCGGAAGAAACCAGCTTGTCTTTGGTCTGGGAGCTGAATTTCGGATCCGGTACTTTCACCGAAATAATCGCGGTCAAACCTTCACGGGCATCGTCACCGGTGGTGGCGACTTTGTGCTTCTTCGCCAGGCCTTCCGCTTCGATGTAGGTGTTCAGGTTACGCGTCAGTGCGGAACGGAAACCCACTAGGTGAGTACCGCCATCGCGCTGTGGAATGTTGTTGGTGAAGCACAACAGGTTCTCGTTGAAGCTGTCGTTCCACTGCAGGGCGATTTCCACGCCGATGCCGTCTTCACGCTGGATGTTGAAGTGGAACACCTGGTTGACCGGAGTCTTGTTGGTGTTCAGGTATTCAACGAATGCACGCAGTCCGCCTTCGTACTTGAACAGTTCTTCCTTGCCGCTGCGCTCATCCTTGAGGACGATGCCGACACCAGAGTTGAGGAAGGACAGTTCACGAATCCGCTTGGCCAGGATGTCCCAGCTGAAGTGGATGTTCTTGAAGGTCAGGTCGGACGGTTTGAAGTGAATCTGGGTACCGGTGGTTTCGCTTTCGCCAACGATTTTCATCGGCTCTTTCGGAACACCATGGATGTAAGTCTGTTCCCAGATCTTGCCGCTGCGGCGTACCGTGAGAACAAGCTCTTCGGACAGAGCGTTCACCACCGAGACACCTACACCGTGCAGGCCGCCGGATACTTTGTATGAGTTGTCGTCGAACTTACCGCCGGCGTGCAGCACGGTCATGATGACCTCGGCTGCCGAAACGCCTTCTTCTTTGTGCACATCTACCGGGATGCCACGACCGTTGTCACGCACGGTGATGGATTCGTCCGGGTGGATGATGATGCTGATGTCGTCGCAGTGGCCAGCGAGCGCTTCATCGATGGAGTTGTCGACTACCTCGAAGACCATGTGGTGCAGACCGCTGCCATCGTCTGTGTCACCAATGTACATACCGGGACGTTTACGGACGGCATCCAGGCCTTTCAGCACTTTAATGCTCGTTGAGTCGTAGGTATTCGTATTTTCTTCGCTCAATGCCTTCACTCCCGATGGTCGTGGGTCTGGGTGATACGGCCCTGTTCCACGTGGAACAGAGCGACTGGCGTTTCCGTCTGCCAGCCTTCCCTCAATAATTCGTGATCTACACAGGTGATAAACACCTGGCAGCGTAAGTCTTCCAGCAAACGGCAAAGCGCACGGCGGTGTTGCTCGTCCAGTTCGGACGGCAGGTCATCCACCAGATAAATACACTGGCCGCGTCGGGCCTGGCTAACCAAGTGCCCCTGGGCAATCCGCAATGCGCAGACCACCAACTTCTGCTGACCCCGGGACAGAATGTCCGCGGCGTTATGTGCGCCCAATCTAAGACGCAAGTCAGCGCGTTGTGGTCCGGCCTGGGTATGACCCATTTGCTGATCCCGCTGTAGGGACCCGGCGAGCACAGCACTCAACTCGCGGTCTTTGTCCCAACCTCGGTAATAGCTGAGCGTTAAGCCCTCAAGCTCAACCAGTTCGCTCAAGGTCTGTTCAAAGACTGGTTTCAAGGCTTTGATATAAGCGCGGCGGTATTCATCAATTTCTGCGCTGGCCTGGCACAGTTCCCTGTCCCAAACCGCTTGCGAAACGGCGTCAAGTGTACCATGCCGCAGCCAAGAGTTTCTCTGGCGCAGGGCCTTCTGCAAGCGCTGCCAAGTGGACATGAATCGCGGTTCCACGTGGAACACACCCCAGTCGAGAAACTGCCTCCGAATCTTCGGCGCACCCTCCAACAGCCGGAAGCTGTCCGGGTTGATCAACTGCAAAGGCAGGATTTCCGCCAGTTGCGCCGCGCTACGGGCGTTCTGTCCGTCGATGCGGATCTGGAACTCACCCTGGCGGTCCCGAGATATCCCCAAGGCACTATGCCCGCCCTCAGCCAATTCCACCTGACCAAATACCGTGCACGCCAATTGCTCGTACTGAATCACGGGTAAAAGCCGGCTGCTACGAAACGAACGGGCAAGCCCCAGCAGATGAATGGCTTCCAGAACACTGGTTTTGCCGCTGCCGTTGGCGCCGTAAAGAATGTTGATTCGGGGAGAGGGGGAGAAGGTCACCGGGTGCAGATTGCGCACCGCGGTGACCGAGACGCGACTTAAGGACATCTAGCTTCTGCTGAGCATGATTACAGACGCATCGGCATGACAACGTAGGCCGAGTCGTCGTTGTCGGACTCTTGCACCAGCGCACTGCTGTTGGAGTCAGACAGGATCAGGCGAACCTGCTCGGTAGTCATCACGCCCAGCACGTCGAGCAGGTAGCTCACGTTAAAGCCGATTTCCAGAGAGCCGCCGTTGTACTCAACGCCCACTTCTTCTTCCGCTTCTTCCTGCTCCGGGTTGTTAGCCTGGATCTTCAGCTGACCGTTGGCCAGTTGCAGACGAATGCCGCGGTACTTCTCGTTGGACAGAATCGCGGTACGGCTGAACGCTTCACGCAGGGCCTGGCGATCGCCAAGTACCAGCTTGTCGCCGCCCTTCGGCAGAACACGCTCGTAGTCCGGGAATTTACCGTCAACCAGTTTCGAGGTGAAGGTGAACTCGCCGGTGGTCGCACGGATGTGGTGCTGACCCAACACGATGCTGACAAGGCCGTCCGGCTCGGTCAGCAGGCGTGCCAGCTCAAGGATACCCTTGCGCGGCACGATCACCTGGTGACGATCCGGCTGACCGATATCGGCCTTCATCGAGCACATGGCCAGACGGTGACCGTCGGTAGCCACGGCGCGGATGATGCCTTCAGAAACTTCCAGCAGCATGCCGTTGAGGTAGTAACGCACGTCCTGCTGGGCCATGGCGAAGCTGGTGCGTTCGATCAAACGACGCAGTTTGCTTTGCTCAAGGCTGCAGGTCAGCGAACCCGGGCCTTCTTCGACCGTCGGAAAATCGTTGGCCGGCAAGGTCGACAGGGTGAAGCGGCTACGGCCAGCCTTCACCACGAGCTTCTGCTCATCGACCTTGATGTCGATCAGCGCGTCGTTTGGCAGGCTCTTGCAGATGTCCATCAGCTTGCGCGCAGGCACGGTGATGGAACCTGGATCAGCCGGCTCTTCGAGTTGCACACGACCGACCAGCTCGACTTCCAGGTCGGTACCGGTCAGCGACAGTTGCTGGCCTTCGACAACCAGCAGCACGTTGGAGAGCACCGGCAAGGTCTGTCGGCGCTCGACGACGCCTGCGACCAGTTGCAGGGGTTTCAACAGGGCTTCGCGTTGAATGGTGAAATGCATGGTCTAGTCCCTTGCCTTAATAAGCTGCGCTGGTGTTCATCAAGTGGTCAGTGTACGCAGCAGGTTCTTGTAGTCCTCGCGGATGTCCGCGTCGGATTCCTTAAGTTCGTTGATCTTGCGGCAGGCGTGCAAAACGGTCGTGTGGTCGCGGCCACCAAACACATCGCCGATTTCCGGCAGGCTGTGGTTAGTCAACTCTTTGGAGAGGGCCATTGCAACCTGACGCGGACGTGCGACCGAGCGCGAACGACGCTTGGACAGCAGGTCGGAGATCTTGATCTTGTAGTACTCGGCGACAGTGCGCTGAATGTTATCCACAGAGACCAGTTTGTCTTGCAGCGCCAGCAAGTCTTTCAGGGATTCGCGAATCAGCTCGATGGTGATGTCGCGGCCCATGAAGTGCGAGTGGGCGATCACGCGTTTAAGCGCGCCTTCCAGCTCACGGACGTTGGAGCGAATACGCTGGGCAATGAAGAACGCCGCATCGTGTGGCAGATCGACTTTGGCCTGGTCGGCCTTTTTCATCAGGATCGCGACGCGAGTTTCCAGCTCCGGCGGCTCGACGGCAACCGTCAGGCCCCAGCCGAAGCGGGACTTGAGGCGCTCTTCGAGGCCTTCGATTTCTTTCGGATAGCGGTCACTGGTGAGAATGACCTGCTGGCCACCTTCAAGCAGGGCGTTGAAGGTGTGGAAAAACTCTTCCTGGGAACGTTCCTTACGAGCGAAGAACTGAATGTCATCGATCAGCAACGCATCCACCGAACGGTAGAAGCGCTTGAATTCGTTGATCGCGTTCAGTTGCAGCGCCTTGACCATGTCGGCCACGAAACGCTCGGAATGCAGGTACACGACCTTGGCATTCGGGTTCTTCTTTAATAGGTGGTTACCCACAGCGTGCATCAAGTGGGTCTTACCCAAGCCAACGCCACCATAAAGGAAGAGCGGGTTGTAACCGTGCTTGGGATTGTCCGCCACTTGCCAGGCCGCAGCCCGGGCCAGCTGGTTGGACTTACCTTCGACGAAGTTCTCGAAGGTAAAGGTGCGGTTCAGGTAGCTGGTGTGCTTGAGCGCGCCTTCAACCTGCACGGTACGCTGTTCGGCGCGGACCGGGGCCTGTTGCGAACTGGCGCCGGCCATCGGATCGAAGCTGTCGCGGGACGGCTCTTCACTGACTTCGGCAACTTTTTGGGTTGCACGCTTGGTCTGTGTAGCGACCGGGGCCGGCGCAGGTGCGCTGGCCGGTGCTTGAGCGGCCTGAGCCTGGGAGGCAGCGGCGGCCAGCGGGGCATTGGGTGCCGCGCGCGGTGCCGAACTGCGTTTGCTGCCTATTAATAAGGAAAGCGCCGGCGCCATGCCGTTGCCGTGCTCATCCAGCAGTTCGAGGACGCGGCCCAGGTACTTTTCGTTGACCCAGTCGAGAACAAAACGATTCGGTGCGTAGACACGCAACTCGTCGCCTTCGGCTTCGACCTGTAGTGGACGGATCCAAGTGTTGAATTGTTGGGCAGGCAGCTCATCGCGCAAAAGCTCCACGCACTGCTGCCAAAGTTCCACTGACACGGATATCCCCTAAGTTGAAAGCCGGTGAGGCAAAAACAAGCGGCCATTGTAGCGGCCAGCCGCCCACTTATCCACATGCAGGTTGCGCACAGACCATGAATTATCAATGCGTTAACCACCAAAAAGGTGACCAGCGGTATGTGCATAAGCTCTGTGGATAACCGCCCATGAGGGCACTGGACAAGTGGGGGGCAAACTCGGTGGATAACTGGCCTGTGGATAACTGACCATTCCACACACAGCTTATCCGATAGCGCAGCACAGGCTGACCACTGTTTTCCCCTGTAGTTGTCATTCTCTGTACAGCACGGTGTAGAAGGGCTTAAGGCAGTTATCCACAGAGGATGGCGTCCCTAGCTTTTATAAGCTTTACAGAAAAGCTTTAAATAATTCCCTTCTTTATTTCTATATCTAGCGAAGGGCGGTCGAACGAGAAAACCTCTGGAGATCTATTTATAAGGAAACGCTGGTTGGAAATTGACCTAGAGGCTTGCTTTCTCTAGAATCCCCGGTCTCTTAAAACGGGGGCCATTCCGGCCCGTTGTGGACGAACCAGGTAACACGACAATGAAACGTACTTTCCAACCAAGCACTATCAAACGCGCTCGTACCCACGGTTTCCGTGCTCGCATGGCTACCAAAAACGGTCGTGCCGTCCTGTCGCGTCGTCGCGCCAAAGGTCGTGCGCGTCTGGCAGTTTGATAATCCGGCACTGGAGGTGAGTCAGGACTTCAGTCGGGACAAGCGTTTGCTTACGCCCCGGCATTTCAAAGCAGTCTTTGACTCCCCTACCGGCAAGGTTCCGGGGAAAAACCTCCTGCTCCTTGCGCGCAACAACGATCTTGATCACCCCCGTCTCGGGCTGGTTATCGGGAAAAAGAGCGTAAAGCTCTCCGTCGAGCGCAATCGCCTCAAACGTCTGATGCGCGAATCGTTTCGCCTGAACCAGGATTCACTGGTCGGATGGGACATTGTTATCGTCGCGCGCAAAGGTTTGGGGGACGTAGAAAACCCCGAATTGATTCAGCATTTCGGCAAACTCTGGAAGCGTCTGGCACGCAGCACGCCGGTACCAGCAGTCAAAACCGAAACTGTAGGGGTAGACAGTACCGATGCGTAAACTGGCACTCGTTCCGATCCAGTTTTATCGCTATGCCATTAGTCCCCTGATGGCCAGTCACTGTCGTTTCTACCCCAGTTGTTCCTGCTACGCGTATGAAGCCATAGAAAATCATGGCCTTCTGCGCGGTGGCTGGCTGGCCTTTCGTCGTTTAGGTCGCTGTCATCCGTGGAATCCCGGTGGTTATGACCCGGTTCCGCCTATCCCTACCTCCCGTTCTTCTTCGATGGCCGAGTAATCATGGATATCAAACGCACGATCCTGATCGTCGCCCTGGCAATCGTGTCCTACGTTATGGTTCTTAAATGGAACCAGGACTATGGTCAGGCTGCCCTGCCGACTCAGAATGTTGCTTCCAGTACTACCGCACCGGGCCTACCGGACACGGCGACTGGCAATAATGCTTCTGTCAGTGACGACATTCCACGCGCCGCAAGCGATACCAGTGCCACTGCACCTGCTGAAACACCAGTAGCTGTAAGCAAAGACCTCATCCAGATCAAAACGGATGTGCTCAATCTGGCTATCGATCCACAAGGTGGTGATGTTGCCCAACTGACGTTGCCGCTGTATCCACGTCGCCAGGACCATCCGGAAATTCCATTCCAGCTGTTTGATAACGGCAACGAGCGGACTTATCTGGCCCAGAGCGGTTTGATCGGCACCGACGGTCCGGACGCAAGTCCAGCCGGTCGTCCGGTTTACTCCTCGGAGAAGAAGATCTACCAACTGGCTGACGGTCAGGACCAACTGGTTGTAGACCTGAAGTTCAGCAAGGACGGCGTCAACTACATCAAGCGTTTCACTGTGAAACGCGGCCTGTATGACGTAACCGTTTCGTACTTGATCGACAACGAAAGCGCCAAGCCTTGGTCGGGTGCGATGTTCGCCCAACTCAAGCGTGACGCCAGCTCCGATCCTTCTTCCAGCACTGCCACCGGCACCGCGACTTACCTGGGCGCCGCCCTGTGGACAAGTAACGAGCCGTACAAGAAAGTGTCGATGAAGGACATGGACAAGGCTCAGCTGAAAGAAACCGTTAACGGTGGTTGGGTTGCCTGGTTGCAACACTACTTCGTGACCGCGTGGATTCCGGCGAAGGGCGAAAACAACGTCGTTCAGACCCGTAAAGACAGCAAAGGCAACTACATCATCGGTTACACCGCTCCGGCAGTGACCGTTGCACCTGGTGCAAAAGGTGAAGTCAGCGCCGTTCTGTACGCCGGGCCGAAAAGCCAGGCTGTGCTGAAAGAGTTGTCCCCAGGTCTGGAATTGACCGTCGACTACGGCATTCTGTGGTTCATTGCCCAGCCAATCTTCTGGCTGCTGCAACACATCCACGCGATTGTTGGTAACTGGGGCTGGTCGATCATCTTCCTGACCATGCTGATCAAAGGGCTTTTCTTCCCTCTGTCGGCTGCCAGCTACAAATCCATGGCGCGCATGCGTGCAGTGGCACCGAAACTGGCTGCGCTGAAAGAGCAACATGGCGACGACCGGCAGAAAATGTCGCAAGCCATGATGGAGCTGTACAAGAAAGAGAAGATCAATCCACTGGGCGGCTGCTTGCCAATCCTGGTGCAGATGCCGGTTTTCCTTTCGCTGTACTGGGTTCTGCTGGAAAGCGTGGAAATGCGCCAAGCGCCGTTCATGCTGTGGATTACTGACCTGTCGATCAAGGATCCGTTCTTCATTCTGCCGATCATCATGGGTGCAACCATGTTCATCCAGCAGCGGTTGAACCCAACACCTCCGGATCCGATGCAGGCCAAGGTGATGAAGCTGATGCCAATCATCTTCACCTTCTTCTTCCTGTGGTTCCCGGCGGGTCTGGTGCTGTACTGGGTGGTCAACAACTGCCTGTCCATCAGCCAACAGTGGTACATCACACGTAAGATCGAAGCTGCTACCAAAAAAGCCGCTGCGTAACTTACTCTGTGGATAACCACTCAAAACGCCCCCTAGTGGGGCGTTTTGCTATCTGTCACTTTTGTCTGGATACCGGTTTATGAGCGTTCCTCGTGAAACCATCGCTGCCGTCGCCACCGCTCAAGGTCGCGGCGGTGTGGGCATCGTCCGTATTTCCGGGCCGCTGGCGAGTGTGGCCGCCAAAGCCATCAGCGGTCGCGACCTGAAACCGCGGTATGCCCATTACGGCCCGTTCCTCAGTGAAAACGAAGAGGTGCTGGACGAAGGCATCGCCTTGTATTTCCCGGGACCGAACTCGTTCACCGGCGAAGATGTTCTGGAACTCCAGGGACACGGCGGCCCGATCGTGCTGGATATGTTGCTCAAGCGTTGCCTGGAACTGGGTTGCCGACTGGCGCGGCCGGGTGAATTCAGCGAACGCGCGTTTCTCAACGACAAACTCGACCTGGCCCAGGCCGAGGCCATTGCCGATTTGATCGAGGCGAGTTCTGCACAAGCTGCACGAAATGCCCTGCGTTCCTTGCAAGGTGCGTTTTCCCAGCGTGTGCATAACCTCACCGAACAATTGATCGGCCTGCGCATTTACGTTGAAGCCGCCATCGACTTCCCAGAAGAAGAAATCGACTTCCTCGCCGATGGCCACGTGCTGAGCATGCTCGACAAAGTACGCGATGAATTATCCACAGTCCTTCGCGAAGCCGGGCAGGGTGCCTTGCTGCGGGACGGGATGAATGTGGTGATTGCCGGACGCCCGAATGCCGGTAAATCCAGTTTGTTGAATGCCTTGGCCGGTCGTGAAGCGGCGATCGTTACCGAGATCGCCGGCACTACTCGGGACATTCTTCGCGAACATATCCACATCGACGGCATGCCGTTGCACGTAGTCGACACTGCAGGCCTGCGCGATACCGATGACCAGGTAGAAAAAATCGGCGTCGAGCGCGCGTTGAAAGCCATCGGCGAAGCGGATCGAGTGTTGTTGGTGGTGGATGCCACCGCCCCGGAAGCCCTTGATCCGTTTGCCTTGTGGCCAGAATTCCTGGAAACCCGCCCAGATCCTGCGAAAGTGACGCTGATCCGTAACAAGGCAGACCTGACGGGCGAAGCGATTGCCCTGGAAGTCAGCGAAGATGGCCATGTCACCATCAGCTTAAGTGCCAAGTCAGCGGGCGAGGGCCTGGAGTTGCTGCGCGAACACCTGAAGACCTGCATGGGCTACGAGCAGACCTCGGAGAGTAGCTTCAGCGCACGCCGGCGCCATCTGGAGGCTTTGCGACATGCCAGCGCATCCCTCGAGCACGGCCGTGCACAGCTGACGCTCGCAGGTGCCGGTGAGTTGTTGGCTGAAGATCTGCGCCAGGCACAGCAGTCTCTGGGTGAAATCACCGGTGCTTTCAGCTCCGATGACCTGCTGGGTCGAATCTTTTCCAGCTTCTGTATCGGTAAATAGTCCTTCCGTTGTTCACAGACAGGCCGTTCGTGCCTGTCTGTTCCCTCCTTTTCTAAAACTTTCCCCAAGTGCCGAGCAGATTCTTTCTGCTTGAGCGGTTTATCCGTGCCCGAAATTCGTTCATTCCAGGCTTTTCTGTGGATTAAGCCCTGTGAATAAGTGCCGCTAAGGGCAGTTGATAACAGGGCCTGAAAACTGAAGATAAACCCCTCTGTGGATAACCACCCCTTTCATCCACAGGCTTACACCGGTTATCCAAGGGCCTCCTTGGCACATGACCACAGGGTTTTGAATCTCTGTACATATTGAATATAAAGGCCTGTAGAGATCTATCCACAGAAATGGTGCTCAGTAGAAATAAACATAAAAACAAAGATTTAATAAATTTCTCTCTTTTTAATTTCTATAACCCCGACTTCTCCACAGCTGGTTAAATTTTGTGCAAAGGGTTCTTTAGGAAGGGCGAAGTCCCTATACTTGCCGACCAGGTCCAAAAACCTGAGATCAACCTATTCCGGATTACCTAACTGAAGCAGGCACGAGGTGCGTGGTGGATTTCCCTTCCCGTTTTGAAGTGATCGTCATCGGCGGCGGTCATGCCGGTACCGAGGCAGCACTGGCGTCAGCACGTATGGGGGCAAAAACCCTGTTGCTGACGCATAACGTGGAAACCCTCGGTGCCATGAGTTGCAACCCTGCCATTGGCGGGATCGGCAAAAGCCACTTGGTCAAGGAAATCGACGCCCTCGGCGGTGCGATGGCCATGGCTACCGACAAGGGTGGTATCCAGTTTCGCGTGCTGAACAGCCGCAAAGGCCCGGCCGTGCGAGCGACTCGTGCTCAAGCCGACCGGGTTCTGTACAAGGCCGCTGTCCGTGAAGCCCTGGAAAACCAGCCGAACCTGTGGATATTTCAACAAGCCGCTGATGACCTGATCGTCGAACAGGAAACAGTGCGTGGTGTTGTCACCCAAATGGGTCTGCGTTTCTTCGCCGATTCCGTGGTGTTGACCACTGGCACCTTCCTCGGTGGACTTATCCACATCGGAATGCAGAATTATTCCGGCGGTCGCGCCGGTGATCCGCCATCGATCGCCCTGGCTCACCGTTTGCGTGAATTGCCATTGCGCGTCGGTCGCCTGAAAACCGGTACACCACCGCGTATCGACGGTCGTTCTGTGGATTTCTCGGTGATGACCGAGCAAGCAGGCGATACGCCGATCCCGGTGATGTCGTTCATGGGCTCCAAAGAGCAGCACCCGAAACAGGTGAGTTGCTGGATTACCCACACCAACGCCCGCACCCACGAAATCATTGCCGCGAACCTCGACCGTTCGCCGATGTATTCCGATGCGGGGCTGATCGAAGGCATCGGTCCGCGTTATTGCCCGTCGATCGAAGACAAGATCCACCGCTTTGCCGACAAGGAAAGCCATCAGGTCTTCATCGAGCCGGAAGGTTTGACCACCCACGAGCTGTACCCGAATGGGATATCCACATCCCTGCCGTTCGACGTGCAATTGCAGATCGTCCAATCGATCCGCGGCATGGAAAACGCGCACATCGTTCGTCCGGGCTATGCCATCGAATACGATTACTTCGATCCGCGTGACCTGAAGTACAGCCTGGAAACCAAAGTCATTGCCGGTCTGTTCTTTGCCGGGCAAATCAACGGCACCACCGGTTACGAAGAAGCCGGTGCCCAGGGTTTGCTGGCCGGGGCCAACGCCGCACTGCGTGCACAGGGCAAAGACGCCTGGTGTCCGCGCCGCGATGAGGCGTACATCGGCGTGTTGGTCGACGACCTGATTACGTTGGGTACCCAGGAACCGTACCGGATGTTCACGTCCCGGGCCGAATACCGCCTGATCCTGCGCGAAGACAACGCTGACTTGCGTCTGACCGAAAAAGGTCGCGAACTCGGTTTGGTGGATGACGCCCGTTGGGTAGCGTTCTGCAAGAAACGCGAAAGCATCGATCTGGAAGAGCAGCGTCTGAAAAGTACCTGGGTCCGTCCGGGTACCGAGCAGGGCGATGCGATCTCCGAGAAGTTCGGCACGCCACTGACCCACGAATACAATTTGCTCAACCTCTTGAGCCGTCCGGAAATCGACTACGCTGGTCTGATCGCCGTGACTGGCGGTGGTGCAGAGGATCCACAGGTCGCCGAGCAGGTCGAAATCAAGACCAAATACGCCGGTTACATCGATCGGCAGCAGGATGAAATCGTTCGTCTGCGGGCCAGCGAAGATACAAAACTGCCTGTGGATATCGATTACACGAACATCTCCGGCCTTTCGAAAGAGATCCAGAGCAAGCTCGGTGCGACCCGTCCGGAAACCCTGGGCCAGGCGTCGCGCATCCCGGGCGTGACCCCGGCGGCGATTTCGCTGTTGATGATTCATTTGAAAAAACGCGGCGCGGGCCGTCAGTTGGAGCAAAGCGCTTGAGTTCGTTGGTCACCTCGCAACATGCCGAAGAGTTATCCACAGGTGCTCGCCAGCTCGGTATCACCCTGACAGAAGCCCAGCACGCGCTGCTGCTGGGTTATCTGGCCCTGTTGATCAAATGGAACAAGGCCTACAACCTGACCGCCGTGCGCGATCCGGACGAAATGGTGTCCCGCCACTTGCTCGACAGCTTGAGCGTGATGTCGTTTGTGGAAAACGGCCGCTGGCTGGACGTGGGCAGTGGCGGCGGCATGCCGGGTATTCCTCTGGCGATCCTGTTTCCGGACTCCCAAGTGACCTGCCTGGACAGCAACGGCAAGAAAACCCGCTTTCTGACCCAGGTCAAACTCGAACTCAAATTGGATAACCTCCAAGTTATCCACAGTCGCGTCGAAGCTTTCCAGCCAGAACTGCCGTTCAACGGGATCATCTCCCGGGCCTTCAGCAGCATGGAAAACTTCAGCAACTGGACTCGCCACCTAGGCGACCGCGATACACGTTGGCTGGCAATGAAGGGCGTTCATCCCGCCGATGAGCTGGTAGCATTGCCGGCAGACTTCCACCTCGATAGCGAACACGCCCTGGCCGTACCCGGTTGCCAAGGCCAACGCCATCTGCTGATACTGCGCCGCACGGCATGATTGGGAACACAAGCAAGAATGGCTAAGGTATTCGCGATAGCGAACCAAAAGGGTGGTGTGGGCAAGACCACCACCTGTATCAACCTCGCAGCTTCCCTGGTCGCTACCAAGCGTCGGGTGCTGTTGATCGATCTCGATCCACAGGGCAACGCCACCATGGGTAGCGGTGTGGATAAACACGGCCTGGAAAACTCGGTCTACGACCTGTTGATCGGCGAATGCGATCTGGCCCAGGCCATGCACTTCTCCGAGCACGGTGGTTACCAGTTGTTGCCGGCCAACCGCGATTTGACGGCGGCCGAAGTGGTTTTGCTGGAAATGCAGATGAAGGAAAGTCGTCTGCGCAGCGCGTTGGCGCCGATCCGCGAAAACTACGATTACATTTTGATCGACTGCCCGCCGTCATTGTCGATGTTGACCCTGAATGCGTTGGTGGCCGCCGATGGGGTAATTATCCCCATGCAGTGTGAGTACTTCGCACTGGAAGGTTTGAGCGACCTTGTGGATAACATCAAGCGCATCGCCGAACTGCTGAACCCGAACCTGAAAGTCGAAGGCCTGTTGCGGACCATGTATGACCCGCGCCTGAGCCTGATGAACGATGTCTCGGCCCAGCTCAAGGAACACTTTGGCGAGCAGCTCTACGACACCGTGATTCCGCGCAACATCCGCCTGGCCGAAGCGCCAAGCTATGGCATGCCGGCACTGGCGTATGACAAATCTTCGCGGGGCGCCATCGCCTACTTGGCATTGGCGGGCGAACTGGTTCGCCGTCAACGCAAAAACTCACGCACCGCCGCCGCTCAGGCAACTTAAGGAATCCCCATGGCCGTCAAGAAACGAGGTCTCGGACGTGGACTGGATGCACTGCTGAGTGGTCCGACTGTCAGCTCGCTCGAAGAGCAAGCGGTACAAGCCGATCAGCGTGAGTTGCAACACCTGCCCCTGGACCTGATCCAGCGCGGCAAGTATCAGCCGCGTCGGGACATGGACCCTCAGGCGCTCGAAGAACTGGCGATGTCGATCAAGGCCCAGGGCGTGATGCAGCCAATCGTGGTTCGCCCGATTGGCAGCGGTCGTTTCGAAATCATCGCTGGCGAACGCCGCTGGCGTGCCAGCCAGCAGGCCGGCCAGGAAACCATCCCGGCGATGGTTCGCGATGTGCCGGATGAAACTGCCATCGCCATGGCGCTGATCGAGAACATTCAGCGCGAAGACCTCAATCCGATCGAAGAAGCGGTAGCCCTGCAGCGTTTGCAGCAGGAATTCCAGCTGACCCAGCAACAAGTGGCCGAGGCTGTGGGCAAGTCCCGGGTAACCGTGGCTAACCTGCTACGCTTGATCGCGTTGCCGGAAGTTATCAAAACCATGCTGTCCCACGGTGACCTGGAAATGGGTCATGCGCGTGCTTTGCTCGGTTTACCGGAAAATCAACAGGTTGAAGGGGCGCGACATGTTGTCGCACGTGGGCTGACCGTGCGCCAGACTGAAGCACTGGTTCGCCAGTGGTTGAGTGGTAAACCGGAGCCTGTGGAACCTGCAAAACCGGACCCGGATATTGCCCGTCTCGAGCAGCGCCTGGCTGAGCGCCTAGGCTCTGCGGTGCAGATTCGCCACGGAAAGAAAGGCAAAGGGCAGTTAGTGATTGGCTACAACTCTCTCGACGAGCTTCAAGGCGTGCTTGCACATATCCGCTGAAACATTTCCTCATGTAGCGCGCAGTCGGAAATCACTACCTGACAGTTGAATAGGGGCTGAACCGCCCCTATACTCTGCGCGCATTTTGTCGGCACAAATTATGCCAAGTTATTGAATTCTGGCAGCCGACCATTGGGGAGTAAAAGTGATGGAAAGCCGCACGCCAAACCGCTTGCCGTTCCATCGCCTGGCAGTTTTTCCGGTGTTAATGGCTCAATTTATCGTTTTGCTCATTGCCGCTTTGGCGCTGTGGCAATGGTACGGAGTCGTTGCCGGGTACTCAGGACTCTGCGGAGGCCTGATAGCCTTGTTACCCAATGTTTATTTCGCTCACAGGGCATTTCGGTTTTCCGGCGCCCGAGCAGCTCAAGCCATCGTCCGGTCTTTTTATGCTGGCGAGGCGGGCAAATTAATTCTGACGGCAGTGCTCTTTGCATTGACGTTTGCAGGTGTGAAGCCATTGGCGCCGCTAGCTGTATTCGGCGTCTTCGTGTTGACCCAACTGGTCAGCTGGTTCGCGCCCCTGCTGATGAGAACAAGACTTTCGAGACCTTAGGGCGTTTGAGGCAACCATGGCAGAGACAACCGCTTCGGGCTATATCCAGCACCACTTGCAGAACCTGACTTTCGGTCAGCATCCTACCGGCGGCTGGGGCTTTGCCCACACCGCAGCAGAAGCCAAAGAAATGGGCTTCTGGGCTTTCCACGTCGATACCCTCGGCTGGTCGGTCGCATTGGGTCTGATCTTCGTTCTGATTTTCCGCATGGCGGCAAAGAAGGCGACTTCCGGTCAACCAGGTGCTTTGCAGAACTTCGTTGAAGTATTGGTCGAATTCGTCGATGGCAGCGTGAAAGACAGCTTCCATGGTCGTAGCCCGGTGATTGCGCCGTTGGCACTGACTATCTTCGTCTGGGTCTTCCTGATGAACGCCGTCGACCTGATCCCGGTCGACTGGATTCCTCACCTGGCCATCCTGATCACTGGCGATTCGCACATTCCGTTCCGTGCCGTATCGACCACTGACCCGAACGCTACCCTGGGCATGGCCCTGTCGGTGTTCGCGTTGATCATTTTCTACAGCATCAAGGTCAAGGGCATCGGCGGCTTCATCGGCGAACTGACCCTGCACCCGTTCGGCAGCAAGAATATCTTCGTTCAAGCCCTGCTGATCCCGGTGAACTTCCTGCTGGAGTTCGTGACACTGATCGCCAAGCCAATTTCCCTGGCACTGCGTCTGTTCGGCAACATGTACGCCGGCGAACTGGTCTTCATTCTGATTGCTGTGATGTTCGGCAGTGGTCTGCTCTGGCTTAGCGGCCTGGGCGTAGTTCTGCAGTGGGCGTGGGCTGTGTTCCACATCCTGATCATCACCCTGCAGGCGTTTATCTTCATGATGCTGACCATCGTTTACTTGTCGATGGCGCACGAAGAGAACCATTAAGACCAGTCTCGACTAGTCTGATGTCCCACTCGGTCAAACGGGTGGGTGCCCGAACAGGGCTTATGAAACGATTTGTTTTACCGCTTTAAAATCTAAAAAACCTAAACCATACGACGTAAAAGTCGGGAGGAAAGATGGAAACTGTAGTTGGTCTAACCGCTATCGCTGTTGCACTGTTGATCGGCCTGGGCGCACTGGGTACCGCAATTGGTTTCGGCCTGTTGGGCGGCAAGTTCCTGGAAGGCGCAGCGCGTCAACCAGAAATGGTTCCAATGCTGCAAGTCAAAATGTTCATCGTTGCCGGTCTGCTCGACGCCGTAACCATGATCGGTGTTGGTATCGCTCTGTTCTTCACCTTCGCGAACCCATTCGTTGGTCAACTCGCTGGCTAATTACTCGAACCTTCGAGTAATTGGTGTGATGTGCAACGAACGAGCGAGGTGTTGGCGTGAACATTAATGCAACCCTGATTGGCCAGTCCGTTGCGTTCTTCATTTTTGTACTGTTTTGCATGAAGTTCGTGTGGCCTCCGGTCATCGCGGCTTTGCACGAACGTCAGAAGAAGATCGCGGATGGACTGGACGCTGCCGCCCGAGCAGCTCGCGACCTGGAGCTGGCCCAAGATAAAGCGGGTCAGCAACTGCGCGAAGCTAAGGCTCAGGCAGCTGAAATCATTGAGCAAGCCAAGAAACGCGGTAACCAGATCGTTGAAGAGGCTGTTGAAAAAGCCCGTATCGACGCTGACCGTGTGAAGGTTCAGGCTCAGGCCGAGATCGAGCAGGAACTGAACAGTGTCAAAGACGCGCTGCGTGCCCAACTGGGTAGCCTGGCAGTCTCTGGCGCCGAGAAGATCCTGGGTTCCACAATCGATCAAAACGCGCACGCGGAGCTGGTAAACAAACTGGCTGCTGAAATTTAAGCGAGGGCGATCATGGCAGAATTGACCACGTTGGCCCGACCTTACGCTAAGGCAGCCTTCGGGCACGCCCAGGCCCACCAGCAACTGGCCTCTTGGTCAGCCATGCTCGGCCTGGCTGCAGCAGTGTCGCAAGACGACACTATGCAGCGCGTGCTCAAGGCCCCGCGACTGACGAGCGCAGACAAGGCCGCCACGTTTATTGACGTGTGCGGCGACAAGTTTGATGCCAAGGCACAGAACTTCATCAACGTCGTTTCCGAAAACGACCGTCTCCCGCTTTTGCCGGAGATATCCGCTCTGTTTGACCTGTACAAGGCCGAACAAGAGAAGTCGGTAGACGTTGAAGTGACCAGTGCTTTTGCATTGAACCAAGAACAGCAAGACAAACTCGCCAAGGTTCTCAGTGCACGACTCAACCGGGAAGTGCGCCTGCAAGTCGAGGAAGACAAATCCCTGATCGGGGGCATTGTCATCCGCGCCGGCGACCTGGTTATCGATGGCTCGGTTCGCGGCAAACTCGCGAGCCTTGCCGAAGCATTGAAATCTTGAGTTTGAAGGGGCAGCAGAGCAATGCAGCAACTCAATCCTTCCGAAATAAGTGAAATTATCAAGGGCCGCATCGACAAGCTCGATGTGACCTCCCAAGCCCGTAACGAAGGCACAGTCGTCAGCGTATCTGACGGTATCGTGCGGATTCACGGTCTGGCCGACGTAATGTACGGCGAGATGATCGAGTTTCCGGGCGGCGTCTTCGGTATGGCCCTCAACCTTGAGCAAGACTCTGTAGGCGCCGTTGTATTGGGCTCCTACCAGTCTCTGGCTGAAGGCATGAGCGCCAAGTGCACCGGCCGCATCCTCGAAGTTCCGGTTGGTAAGGAACTGCTGGGTCGCGTAGTCGACGCACTGGGTAACCCAGTTGACGGCAAAGGTCCGCTGAACAACACCGAGACCGATGCGGTCGAGAAAGTTGCTCCAGGCGTGATCTGGCGTAAGTCGGTAGACCAGCCTGTACAGACTGGCTACAAGGCTGTCGATGCCATGATTCCTGTCGGCCGTGGCCAGCGTGAGCTGATCATCGGTGACCGTCAGATCGGTAAAACCGCTCTGGCGATCGACGCGATCATCAACCAGAAAGACAGCGGCATTTTCTGCGTCTACGTAGCGATCGGTCAGAAACAATCGACCATCGCCAACGTTGTTCGCAAGCTGGAAGAAAACGGCGCACTGGCTAACACCATCGTCGTTGCAGCGAGCGCTTCGGAATCTGCAGCACTGCAATTCCTGGCACCGTACTCCGGTTGCACCATGGGTGAATTCTTCCGCGACCGCGGTGAAGACGCGCTGATCGTTTATGACGATCTGTCCAAGCAAGCAGTGGCTTACCGCCAGATTTCCCTGCTGCTGCGCCGTCCACCAGGCCGTGAAGCTTACCCAGGCGACGTGTTCTATCTCCACTCCCGTCTGCTGGAGCGCGCATCCCGCGTTTCGGAAGAATACGTAGAGAAGTTCACCAACGGCGCAGTGACCGGCAAAACCGGTTCCCTGACCGCACTGCCGATCATCGAAACCCAGGCTGGCGACGTTTCCGCGTTCGTTCCGACCAACGTGATTTCCATCACCGACGGTCAGATCTTCCTGGAATCGGCCATGTTCAACTCCGGGATCCGTCCTGCTGTGAACGCCGGTGTTTCGGTATCCCGTGTGGGTGGTGCCGCTCAGACCAAGATCATCAAGAAGCTCTCCGGTGGTATCCGTACCGCTCTGGCTCAGTACCGTGAACTGGCGGCATTCGCCCAGTTTGCTTCTGACCTGGACGAAGCGACCCGTAAGCAACTTGAGCATGGTCAGCGCGTTACCGAGCTGATGAAGCAGAAGCAATACGCACCAATGTCGATCGCTGACATGGCGCTGTCGCTGTATGCCGCTGAGCGTGGGTTCCTGACTGACATTGAAATCGCCAAGATCGGCAGCTTCGAACAAGCGCTGATTGCTTTCTTCAACCGCGATCACGCCGATTTGATGGCGAAGATCAACGTTAAGGGTGACTTCAATGACGAAATCGACGCTGGCATGAAAGCCGGTATCGAGAAGTTCAAGGCCACCCAAACCTGGTAAGCCGCAGCGGGAGCCGCAAGGCTCCCGCTTGCTAACCTGATAGGTGTTACATGGCAGGCGCAAAAGAGATTCGCAGTAAGATTGCGAGCATCAAAAGCACGCAAAAGATTACCAGCGCCATGGAAAAAGTGGCGGTCAGTAAAATGCGCAAGGCACAAATGCGCATGGCTGCTAGCCGTCCTTACGCGGAGCGCATCCGCCAGGTTATTGGTCATTTGGCCAACGCTAACCCGGAATATCGCCACCCATTCATGATCGACCGTGAAATCAAGCGTGTTGGTTATGTCGTGGTGAGCAGTGACCGTGGTCTGTGTGGTGGCTTGAACACCAACCTGTTCAAGGCCCTGGTCAAGGACATGGCGAAAAACCGTGAAAACGGCGTCGAGATCGATCTGTGTGTTGTTGGTAGCAAGGGTGCGGCTTTCTTCCGCAACTTCGGCGGTAACGTCGTAGCAGCTATCAGCCACCTGGGTGAAGAGCCATCGATCAATGATCTGATTGGCAGCGTCAAGGTGATGCTGGATGCCTACCTGGACGGCCGTATCGACCGTCTGAGCGTTGTGTCCAACAAGTTCATCAACACCATGACGCAACAGCCTACCGTGGAGCAGTTGATTCCATTGGTGGCAACCCCGGATCAAGGACTCAAGCACCACTGGGACTATCTCTATGAACCGGACGCCAAAGAGCTGCTTGACGGCTTGATGGTTCGCTACGTGGAGTCGCAGGTCTACCAGGCGGTGGTCGAGAACAACGCGGCTGAACAAGCTGCGCGGATGATCGCGATGAAGAACGCTACCGACAACGCCGGTGATTTGATCAGCGATTTGCAGCTGATCTACAACAAGGCGCGTCAGGCTGCGATCACCCAAGAGATCTCGGAAATCGTCGGCGGCGCTGCCGCGGTTTAACGGTTCAAATATTCAGAGGATCCAGCTATGAGTAGCGGACGTATCGTTCAAATCATCGGCGCCGTTATCGACGTGGAATTTCCACGCGACAGCGTACCGAGCATCTACAACGCGCTGAAAGTTGTAAGCGCGGCTGAAACCACGCTCGAAGTTCAGCAGCAGCTGGGCGACGGCGTGGTTCGTACCATTGCGATGGGTTCCACCGAGGGCTTGAAGCGCGGTCTGGAAGTCACTGACTCTGGCGCAGCCATCTCCGTACCGGTCGGTAAAGCGACCCTGGGCCGGATCATGGACGTCCTCGGTAACCCGATCGACGAAGCTGGCCCGATCGACACCGAAGAGCGCTGGGGCATTCACCGTCCTGCGCCAACCTTCGCTGAACAAGCGGGCGGCAACGACCTGCTGGAAACCGGCATCAAGGTTATCGACCTGGTTTGCCCGTTCGCCAAGGGTGGTAAAGTCGGTCTGTTCGGTGGTGCCGGTGTAGGCAAAACCGTAAACATGATGGAACTGATCCGTAACATCGCCATCGAGCACAGCGGTTATTCCGTGTTCGCCGGTGTGGGTGAGCGTACTCGTGAGGGTAACGACTTCTACCACGAGATGAAGGATTCCAACGTTCTGGACAAAGTGGCACTGGTTTACGGTCAGATGAACGAGCCGCCGGGTAACCGTCTGCGCGTAGCACTGACCGGCCTGACCATGGCCGAGAAGTTCCGTGACGAAGGTAACGACGTTCTGCTGTTCGTCGACAACATCTATCGTTACACCCTGGCCGGTACTGAAGTATCCGCACTGCTGGGCCGTATGCCTTCCGCAGTAGGTTACCAGCCGACCCTGGCCGAAGAGATGGGTACTCTGCAAGAGCGTATCACTTCGACCAAAAACGGTTCGATCACCTCGATCCAAGCGGTATACGTACCTGCGGATGACTTGACTGACCCATCGCCAGCGACCACTTTCGCCCACTTGGACGCCACCGTCGTTCTGTCCCGTGACATCGCCTCCCTGGGTATCTACCCAGCGGTCGATCCACTCGACTCGACTTCGCGCCAGCTGGACCCGAACGTGATCGGCCAGGACCACTACGACACCGCTCGCGGCGTTCAGTATGTTCTGCAGCGTTACAAAGAACTGAAGGACATCATTGCGATCCTGGGTATGGACGAGCTGTCGGAAGCCGACAAGCAGTTGGTAAACCGTGCTCGTAAGATCCAGCGCTTCTTGTCGCAACCGTTCTTCGTGGCTGAAGTCTTCACCGGTGCTTCGGGTAAATACGTTTCCCTGAAAGACACCATTGCTGGCTTCAAAGGCATCCTCAACGGTGACTACGACCACCTGCCAGAACAAGCGTTCTACATGGTCGGCGGCATCGAAGAAGCGATCGAGAAAGCCAAGAAACTGTAATCCCGGCGCCCGGCAACGGGCGCTAATTTAGGTTGAGGCAATCAGATGGCTATGACAGTCCATTGCGATATCGTCAGCGCGGAAGGGGAAATCTTTTCCGGCCTGGTCGAGATGGTGATTGCGCACGGTGCACTGGGTGATCTTGGTATCGCCCTGGGTCACGCGCCGCTGATCACTAATCTCAAGCCAGGTCCAATCCGCCTGATCAAGCAGGGCGGGGAAACCGAGGTGTTTTACATCTCCGGTGGTTTCCTCGAGGTTCAGCCGAACATGGTCAAGGTTCTTGCCGACACCGTGCAACGTGCTGCCGACCTGGATGAAGCCTCCGCTCAGGAAGCCGTTAAGGCTGCCGAGAAGGCCTTGCATGAACGTGGTGCAGAATTCGATTACGGTTCTGCTGCCGCACGTCTGGCCGAGGCGACAGCTCAGCTGCGCACCGTCCAGCAGATCCGCAAGAAGTTCGGCGGTTAATTCGCCATCGACTTGTTGTGCGATTGATTAAAAAGGGTAGCCTCGGCTACCCTTTTTTCTTTTCCGATTTTCATAACCTGGTCGCAGTTGCTGACCACCCAGGATTGGTAGCCAGTCATGTCTCTTGAAATCGTTATCCTCGCTGCCGGCCAAGGCACTCGCATGCGGTCGGCGCTGCCAAAGGTTCTGCACCCGATTGCCGGCAACTCGATGCTGGGCCATGTTATCCACAGCGCCCGGCAACTTGATCCACAGCGCATCCATGTGGTGATCGGCCACGGCGCCGATGCGGTGCGTGAACGTCTGGCGGCGGATGACCTGAATTTCGTGCTGCAGGACAAGCAACTGGGGACCGGTCATGCCGTGGCCCAGGCAGTACCTTTCATAAAGTCCGATACGGTGTTGATCCTTTACGGCGACGTGCCGCTGATTGAAGTCGACACCCTGCAACGCCTGCTCAAACAGGTTGCGCCGCAGCAACTGGGCCTGCTCACCGTCGAACTGGATGACCCGACCGGTTATGGCCGTATCGTGCGTGATGCCGATGGCAAGGTTACCGCCATCGTCGAGCAGAAAGACGCCAACGAAGCCCAGCGCGCGATCACTGAAGGCAACACCGGCATTCTGGCCGTACCGTTTGAGCGCCTGGGTGACTGGATGAGCCGGCTCTCCAACAACAATGCCCAGGGCGAGTACTACCTGACCGACGTGATTGCCATGGCGGTCAGTGATGGTCTGGTGGTGGCTACCGAACAACCCCACGATGCCATGGAAGTGCAGGGCGCCAACGACCGCAAGCAACTCGCGGAGCTTGAGCGTCACTATCAATTGCGCGCCGGTCGCCGTTTGATGGCCCAGGGTGTGACCCTGCGTGATCCGGCTCGCTTCGATGTGCGCGGTGAGGTGACAGTCGGCCGCGATGTGCTGATCGACATTAACGTGATCCTCGAAGGCAATGTGGTGATCGAAGACGACGTGGTCATCGGCCCAAACTGCGTGATCAAGGACAGCACCCTGCGCAAAGGCGTAGTGATCAAGGCCAACAGTCATATCGAGGGCGCGATTCTGGGCGAAGGCAGCGATGCTGGCCCGTTCGCTCGTTTGCGTCCAGGCACCGTGCTTGAGGCGCGCGCCCATGTGGGTAACTTTGTCGAACTGAAAAACGCGCACATGGGTGAGGGCGCCAAGGCGGGTCATCTGACTTACCTGGGCGATGCCGAAATCGGCGCGCGGACCAACATTGGTGCCGGCACCATCACCTGCAACTACGATGGCGCGAACAAGTGGAAAACCGTCTTGGGTGAAGATGTATTCATTGGCTCCAACAACTCGTTGGTGGCGCCTGTGGATATCTCGGCGGGTGCGACGACTGCGGCGGGTTCAACCATTACCCAGAATGTGGATAACGCGCAGTTGGCCGTAGGCCGGGCGCGGCAGAAGAACATCGACGGCTGGAAGCGGCCGGTGAAGATCAAGAAGAGCTGAGTTATCCACAGCCTATGAAATTGCCTTCGCGGGCAAGCCTCGCTCCTACCGGGTTCGTGTCGTTCGCCAACATGCGAACGCTATAAAACCTGTAGGAGCGAGGCTTGCCCGCGAAGCTTTTTTTATCCCCATACGCTTGACGAAGTTTCGCCAATAGGTTTTGATTGGTTTCGTTATCTTTCGAATCGAAACTTACCAGCCCATGTCGAAGCGCAATACACCACAACGCCGCCACAACATCCTCGCCTTGCTCAACGAGCAGGGCGAAGTCAGTGTGGACGAACTGGCCAAGCGCTTCGAAACCTCGGAAGTTACGATTCGCAAGGATCTGGCGGCACTTGAGAGCAATGGCCTGCTGCTGCGCCGTTACGGTGGTGCGATCACCATACCGCAGGAATTGGTGGCGGACCTTGGCCAACCGGTTTCCAAGTACAAGCAAGCCATCGCTCGCGCCGCGGTCCTGCGGATTCGCGAACATGCGCGGATCATCATCGACAGCGGCAGCACCACTGCTGCCATGATCCCCGAACTCGGGCAGCAGCCCGGTCTGGTGGTGATGACCAATTCCCTGAATGTGGCCAGTGCCCTGAGCGAACTGGAGCACGAACCGGTGCTGTTGATGACCGGCGGCACCTGGGATCCGCATTCCGAGTCCTTTCAGGGGCAGGTGGCCGAGCAGGTACTACGCTCTTACGACTTTGACCAGTTGTTCATCGGTGCCGATGGCATCGACCTGGTCCGTGGCACCACCACCTTCAATGAATTGCTGGGATTGAGCCGGGTGATGGCTGAAGTCGCCCGGGAAGTGGTCGTCATGGTCGAGGCCGACAAGATCGGCCGCAAGATTCCTAACCTGGAGCTGCCGTGGAGCAGCGTCCATACCCTTATTACCGATGATCGCCTGCCGCTGGAGGCACGGGATCAGATTCAGGCCCGCGGTATCAACGTGATCCTCGCGGCAGTCAGTCAGGAGAAATAGCATGTGTGGAATTGTCGGCGCAGTCGCAGAACGTAACATCACCGCCATCCTGCTCGAAGGTCTGAAACGCCTGGAATACCGAGGCTATGACAGCGCCGGTGTGGCGGTCTTCACCAACGACGGGATCCTTGATCGCGTCCGTCGTCCGGGCAAGGTCAGCGAGCTGGACCAAGCCCTGACCGAGGCACCGCTAGTTGGCCGTCTGGGCATCGCCCATACCCGCTGGGCGACCCATGGCGCGCCTTGCGAACGCAACGCCCACCCGCATTTCTCCGGGCAGAACCTGGCCGTTGTGCACAACGGCATCATCGAGAACCACGAAGCCCTGCGCGAACAGTTGAAGGCCCAGGGTTACGTGTTCACCTCGGACACCGACACCGAAGTCATCGCCCACCTGCTGGCGCATAAACTCAAGGATCTGCACGACCTGACCGTCGCCCTCAAGGCCACTGTCAAAGAGCTGCACGGTGCTTACGGTCTGGCGGTTATCAGCGCTGATCAACCGGATCGTCTGGTCGCCGCCCGCAGTGGCAGCCCGTTGGTGATCGGTCTGGGCCTGGGGGAAAACTTCCTCGCTTCCGATCAACTGGCCCTGCGTCAGGTCACAGACCGCTTTATGTACCTGGAAGAAGGCGACATCGCCGAGATTCGTCGCGACAGCGTGCAAATCTGGGACATTGACGGCAAAGCCGTTGAGCGCGAAGCCGTGCAGTACGGCGATAACGCGGAATCTGCAGAAAAGGGCGAATACCGCCACTTCATGCTCAAGGAAATCCATGAGCAGCCTTCGGTGGTGCAACGCACGCTGGAAGGCCGCCTGAGCCAGCAACAAGTCTTGGTGCAAGCCTTCGGTCCAGAGGCGCCCGAGCTGTTCGCCAAAGTTCGCAACGTGCAGATCGTCGCCTGCGGCACCAGCTACCACGCCGGTATGGTTGCCCGTTACTGGCTTGAAGAGCTGGCCGGTATCCCGTGCCAGGTCGAAGTCGCCAGCGAATTCCGCTACCGCAAAGTCGTGGTGCAGCCCGACACCCTGTTCGTGACCATCTCCCAGTCCGGCGAAACCGCCGATACCCTGGCTGCCCTGCGTAATGCCAAGGAACTGGGTTTCCTCGCCAGCCTGGCGATCTGCAACGTCGGCATCAGCTCCCTGGTGCGTGAATCCGACCTGACCCTGCTGACTCAGGCGGGTCGCGAAATCGGCGTGGCCTCGACCAAAGCCTTCACCACTCAGTTGGTGGGTTTGTTGCTGCTGACCCTGTCCCTCGGTCAGGTGCGCGGCACGTTGGCCAAAGGCGTCGAGGCCACTCTGGTGGAAGAGCTGCGTCGCTTGCCAACCCGTCTGGGCGAAGCGCTGGCGATGGACAGCACCGTGGAAAAAATCGCCGAGCTGTTCGCCGATAAGAACCACACCTTGTTCCTGGGCCGTGGTGCGCAATACCCGGTGGCGATGGAAGGGGCCTTGAAGCTTAAGGAAATCTCCTACATCCACGCCGAAGCCTACCCGGCCGGCGAGCTGAAACACGGCCCGTTGGCGCTTGTGGATAACGACATGCCGGTGGTCACCGTGGCGCCGAACAACGAGCTACTGGAGAAGTTGAAATCCAACCTCCAGGAAGTCCGCGCCCGTGGCGGCCAGTTGATCGTCTTCGCTGACGAAAAGGCCGGCATGGTCAATGGTGAAGGCACCTATGTTGTGCAGATGCCGCACATCCACGACATCCTGTCGCCGATCCTCTACACCATCCCGCTGCAGTTGTTGTCGTACTACGTGGCGGTGTTGAAAGGCACGGACGTCGACCAGCCGCGCAACCTGGCGAAGTCGGTGACGGTGGAATAAGTTATCCACAGGTGTTGTAACTTATAGAGGTCGCTGCGGAGTGCCTGATGACGGCTGTTAAACACAGCCGCTCAGGGCACAAACTCCACCCGCAGTCCTCTGCTCGCACTGCGACCCTGATCATCAGTGACGCGCAACTGATACACCCCGGACTTGCCCGGCCGCCAGTTCAACGCGGTCTGCGGCGAGCCTTGGCCGATCAATGTCTGGTCGGCAAACCAATAGAGGTTCAACGCATCACTGGCCGCATTGGCGCTCAGGGAGATGCTGTCCTGTGGCTGGGAAAGCCGCAGCTGATAGCTGACCTGGGTGAGTGGCGACCTGATTTGTGGCGCTTCGCTCTGATCGCTAGTGGGGTTGGGCTGGCAGTTTTTAACTACATTGGGCGGTGCGCGCCGGGGCAGGCCGGCGGCGCGGTACAGGCGTTGCACGTCGCTGGGCCAGAACTCGAAGACTTCTTCGCGGGTGTACTGCGGATCGAACGGTGCGCAGGCGGCTTTGCCGGTGCGGGTATCGATCAATACCGGGCGGTGCAGGTTGGACACGCGGATCGGAGAGACGCCGGGGATGTACCAGGTTTTGCGCGTCGACGGGCACCAGCGGTTCGGCAATTCACCGGACGCGGCGCAGATGTCGATTCGTGTCAGTCCGGCAGGCGGTTTGTCGACTCGATCCGCCACCGTCGGCAATGCCAAGGGCAGGGCGTCGGCGATGCGAAAGAACAGCGGTGCTGCGGTTTTTGCACCGATGAATTCCGGGTTGGGGCGGCCGTCGAAGTTACCGACCCATACCACCAACACGTACGGCCCGACGATGCCCGCACTCCAGGCATCGTGAAAGCCCCACGACGTGCCGGTTTTCCACGCGGTACGCCAGTGACGGCCTCGGCTGTCGGCGGGTAAGCCATCGGGGCGCGGGTTGCGCCTGAGCATGTCACGGACCATGAAGGCGGATTGTGGTGTCAGTAACGCATCGCCGCTGCTCTGCGGTTGTTCGCTCAGATAGCGCAGTGGTCGCAAATGGCCGTCGCCGGCCAGCATCAGGTACAGCCGCGCCAACTCCTCGGGCGTCATCTCGCCGCCACCCAAAGCCAACGCCAAACCGTAATGGCTCTCGCCGCGCAGACCCTTGATTCCGGCCTGCTGCAAAAAGCCGTACAACGATGGGGATTTGACCTGGCTGGCCAGCCACACCGCCGGAATATTGCGGCTGCGAATCAACGCATCGCGGGCAGTCAACGGACCGACATAACTGCCATCGAAATTTTCCGGCTGGAAATAACCGAAGCTACTCGGCATGTCCTTGAGAATGCTCATCGGGTGGATCAGCCCCTGGTCCAACGCCAGCCCATAGAGAAACGGCTTGAGGGTCGAGCCGGGGGAGCGCCGCGCCAGAATGCCGTTGACCTGCCCATGCAAGGCTGTGGATAAGTAGTCCGCCGAGCCGATAAGTGCCTTGACGCTCTGGTCGCGGCTGTCCACCAGAATCGCCGTCGCGTTTTCAATACCGGCACTTTTGCGCTCGGCAATAAAACCGCTGATCAGACGTTCCAGCAACTGCTGCAAGGGCAAGTTGAGCGTGCTATTGAGCTCATTGCCGGTTTGGGCGGCCAGCAATTGTTCGCTCAGATGCGGCGCCAGAAACGGAATTTGCTGCCGGTTGCGCGCTTCCAGCGGCAGCTCCAGCAAACTGCTGTTACGTGGATCGTCGGGATAGGTCTCACGCCATTGCGTCATCAAACGCAGTCGAGCGTTCTGTAAGGAGGGTCCGAAATTGGCGCGGCGCCCCGGTTGCTGCGGAATCACTGCCAGCGCCAAGGCTTCGGACAACGACAACTGCGCCGCCGATTTGCCGAAGTAAATCCGGCTGGCCGCTTCGGCGCCTTCGATGTTGCCGCCCATCGGCGCCAGATTGAGGTAGGCCTCAAGAATCTCGTGTTTGCTGTAACGCGCTTCCAGCCACAAGGCCAGGGCCATTTGTTGCAGCTTGCCAGGGATTTTCCGGGTGTTGAGGTCCCACAGACGTCGCGCCAGTTGCATGCTCAACGTTGAGCCGCCCTGACGCTGGCCACCGCTGTAAGTGGCGGTGGCCGCCCGCAGCAGCGCCGGAGGATTGATCCCCGGATGCCAAAAGAAATTGCGGTCTTCCTTAAGCAGCAGCGCTTCGACCAACGACGGCGAGATGCGCTCCAGTGGTAGCCATAAACGATACTGGCCGTCGGCGGCCAGGGTCATGCGCAGCAGCGATCCGTCGTCCGCCAGCACTTGGCGTGATGAAGACGTCGCTTCGGCCAGCGGTGCATGGGGCCACACTCTTAGCCCCAGCAAAACCGCCCCCACCGCTAATCCAATCGCCAGCAGGGGTTTGAATCGTCGCACCGGGTTTCTCAAGGTTTGACGATTTCAAGCTGACCGACTTTGCCACGGCCTTGCAGGGTGGTCTCGTACATACCTTCGGCGTAGGCCGGTGGCGTGTTGAAGGTCCCGGCATTGGTGGCGCGCACACGGTAAACGAAGGTGCCGACATCGCGCCGCGCCGTACCGTAGAACACTACGCGGTCATCGCGCACATCGATGTAGTTCGGTTGCCAGTCGCTCAACGCGCTTTCACCAACAGGAGGTTGCCAGGCTTCGGTTTCTTCGCTGTCTTCGGCGTATTGCGACTCCTCGTCTTCCTCGCTGGCGGCTTTCGGTTCCGGTGGCAGGCGATACACCGGCTCGACCCCGCCCGGCAGCAAATCGACGATCGCCACTTGCTGCACCTGATCACGATTGGTGGCGCGCAGTCGCAGGCGCACCAGGAATTCATCGCCGACACTCACTTTGCTGACTGCTTTGCCGTCCAGGTTGAGGTATTCGTGGATGATCTCCAGGCCATTGTTGATTGGCTTGAGGGTGCCGCGTTCAAACCCCGCCTCGCTGAGCATGTAGAACGCGGCCGGGCCGTCGGTTTTTTCCATGAGCAGTTTTTTCGTGCCGGTCGGTACGGCCGCGCGAGGCGGCTGGCCTGCCATCTCCAACAGTTGTTGCTGCTTCTCGCCCAACCAGGCCGAGGCCTTGAGGGTCATGTCGCTTTGCGCGCGCTGGCCGTAGTTGTCCAGGCCACGCAACAACAGCGCGGCAGACAGCGAATTGTAACGCTGCTCGTTGAGGCGCTTGCCGAGGTTATCCAGCAGGCTCACTGGCACATCGTCGAGCAACTCGGGGAAATGGCGGCTGAGCAAATGCAGGTGCTCGGCGTCGTGCACCAACGGGTCGTAATACAAACCGTCGCTTTCCCAGCCGTCGGCGATGGTGCGCCACGGGATCTTGCGAAACAGCGCATCGGCCTGACTGTCCTGCTTGAGCAATTTGTAACTGGCGGCGAGGTAAGCGGCGCCCAAATCATTTTTCCAGTTGTCTTTGAAGTAGGTTTCGTAACGCTCGCGGATATCGCTCAAGGCGCCACTGACCAGAATCCCCTGGCGGCTCAACAAGTAACTGGCGTAGGCGCGGTTGCGCAACTCCGGCCGGCCTTCGCTCGGGCCGTTGGCCAGGTCGGTGAGGTAAGCGTTGGCGCGCACCAGCAGGTCTTCCGGTACCGGCAAGCCGCGCTCCTTGGCTTCGATCAGGAAGTCGGTGGCATACAGGCTGGCGTAAGGTGCGACGTCCGGGCTGGCCGCCCACAGGCCAAAACCGCCGGCCTGATTCTGCCGCTGACGGAGCATCCGTACCGCGCCGGTGAAGGCTTGTTCCGCCTCGGGTGCTGTGCCGCCCCAGATCAACGCCGGCATCGCCTTGGAGACCAATTGTTCGGTGCAGGCGTAACCATAGTCATCCAGGTAATGCTTGAGACCATTGGCCCAGACCAGTGGCGAAGCGGCGACTCCCACTTGCACATTGCGCAGTTGCGGGTACAGGTCGCGGGTGAGTTTCAGCTCTTTGCTGGCGCTGTCGAAACGGCCGAGGCTGAGGGCCACCCGGTGCTCGCTCAACGGCCGGATCGAGGTAGTTTCCGCGACCTGGATGCGTTTGCCGTCCGGCAGCACCGCGACAAAGCGCAAGTCCGCCGAGCCGAGGTTTTCCAGGACCTTGATGCGGAACTCTGCCACGCCTTCCTTGCGCGGTTGCAGCTCCAGAGTGTTGTTCTGAGCGCCTTCGACTTTCAGCCCGCTGCTGGTTTGCAGCTCGAATTTCACCTTGGCGGCCGTGTCGAGGTTGCTGAACACGCCAGCGCTGACGCTGAACACGTCGCCCGGTGCGACAAACGCCGGCACGTTCGGCGTGATCACCAGTGGCCCGCGCACATCGGTAGTGGCTTCACTGACGCCGACGCTGTCGGCATCCACTGCAACGGTAAACAGATGCAGCTTGCCGTTGAAGCTGTCCGGAACCTGGTAATGCAGAACGGTTTCCCCGGCCGGCAAGTCGACCAGCCCCGACCACCAGGCCACGGGTGGCTGGTGTTTGCGTTTGAACGGGTTGAGGTGCGAAGCCAAAGCGTTTTCGGTATCGCCGCCCGGCGCTGCGCCACTGAGCAAGCGGCTGAATTCCGGCAGGATCAGGTCAAGAATCTGACTGGTGCCGACTTCCAGCGCGCGTTTCTGGAAGAAGTGACTCAGCGGGTCCGGCGCCTTATAGCGCGCGACTTGCAGGATGCCTTCGTCCACTGCGTAGACCACGGCACGGGAAGGTCGGTCAGCCGTGACCTTGATATCCAGCATTTGCCCCGGCTCGATTTTCGCCGGGCCTTCGACCTTCAGCGCCATGCGCCGTGCATCGAGGTTGATACTGAACGGCACCACGCCATAGGACAGTGGGCTCATATAAACCTCGGACGAACCGATGTCCCGCACGAACTGCACGTTGATGTAGGCGTTGCCTTCAATCCCGGCGGGCACACGAATGTGCTGCACGCTGTTGGTGCTGTCGGCCTTGAACCATTGCTGGGTGTAAACCTTGTCACGCTCGATGGTGATCAAACCGGCACCGGTATAAGGCGCACGAATGCTGATGGCGATCTCATCGCCAGTGGCGTAGCTGCGCTTGTCCAGACGCAGTTGCAGTTCGGCGTTGCGCTCCAGGGACCGTGAGGTGTTGGCGCGCCCGGCGACGCTGTAATTGATGGCGTTGAGCAGGTTGCCGCTGGCGTCCTTCAATTGCAGGGTGTAATCGCCAGGTGTGCTGGTGTTCAGCGTCTGTTTAGCGCCGGTCTTGCCCAACATGAGAGGCGTGGCCGGTTGGCTGATGTTCTTGACCCGCGACTCGTATTTGTAGGTGCCGTTGGCTTGCTTGATCAACACCGAAACGTAGCGATGCTCCACCAACTCGGTGCTCAGGCCATCCACCCCTCGCGGGCTGAGGTCCGGCGCGACGGCCAGCCATTGCACTTGGCGCAGGGTGTCCTTGGCCACATAACCAAGGGCATCCTGGCTGTTCACGCCCACCAGATACGGCGCCGAGGACACCAGCAGACTGCTTTGCGCCGCGACGTTGCGGCCACCTTCGGCCTCATAGACCTGGGTCATGACTTGCAGACGATAGGTGCTGTTGGCGAAGCGTTGCAGGTTGAGGTCGAGCACAGCCTGGCCGTTATCGTCGGCCTCGACTTCCGCCAGGTCCTCGGAGTTGGGTGCTTCCAGAGCGTCGTTAAGATGGAATCGATAATCGGGGTAGCGTTCAAACGCCGCGTCCGTCGGGCTCAGGGACATTTTGGCGGTCACTCGACGGCCGGCGGCCGGGGCGCCAAACAGGTGCAGGGCGGTAACCTTGGCCACCACTTGGTCTGGCGGAATCCAGCCGACCACCGGGGTGTCATGCAGGGTCAGGCTGACCTTCATGCGGTCCGGCTCAAAGTCGCGAACCTTGAAGCTGACGCTGCCCAGGTCGGTGCGGGTCTTTTTATCGCCCACCAGTTGCAGGGTCGCGGTGTAATCCCCCGCTGGCGCGACTTCGCTGCTGGCGAAATCAAAGCTCTCAAAGCCTGAAGCCGACAGTTTTAGCGGCTGGCGAATGACTTCCATGCCACGAGGGTCGAGGATTTTCAGTTCCACCGGCAGGCCTTGCAAACTCCCTTTCCAGTTACCGCTGCGCACGATCATGCCCAGGTGCGCCGTCTCGCCGGGGCGATAGAGGCCACGGTCGGTAAACAGGTAGGCGCTCAACCGCTCGGTGGCGCCGTCTTCTTGCAGGCCGCCGACGTCGAAGCGCGACAGGTCCAACTGCTGGGACTGGCGGGCAATCGGCAGGAAAGACTGGTCGTTGCCGCGGGTCACCACGTACATCAGTGGTGTTTTTTCACGGCGCAACTCATCGAGTTTGGCGAAGTGCACATGGCCGTCGGCGTCGGTTCTGCCGCTGCTCACCGGCAAGCCGTTACGGCCGATGATGTCGACCTGGGCCTCGGCCACGGGCGAGCCGTTGCCGATCGATTGCACGTAGACATCATGGCTGCCGTCGCTGGAGCGCTTGGCGATGATCCCCAGGTCGGTCACCACAATGAAACGCAGGTCGTCGGTGGTGTTGCGTGAATAGCGGTCGAAGGTTCGTTCGGACGGCTCGTCCTGCGAACTCAACTTGAGCACGAAAATACCCCGTCGTCCGCCATTGGCGTTGAGGTAACGGCTGAGGTCGACGTTGTCGTAAACGGTCTTCGACGGGTCTGCGGCGTTCAGCGGGATGTCCAGGGACATGCGCTCGACCATCCGGTCGAAATAGTCATTACTGAAATTGGGCCGGGCGAAGCTGCCGCTGCTCTGGTCCACCAGGTGTTGCAACTGGTTGGGCAGCAAACGGGCGATTTCCACATGGGCGCCGGGCACGCCGCGAGCCATGAAGCCCAGGCGCTTCTCGCCGTTGAGGCTCAGCAGTGCGCCGTCGGACATGAACTGCAACGTGCGCGGGTAGGCCGGCATGCTCACCAGGGACGCCGTCGGATTCTTCGCCAGATAACCGCCGATGGCTTCGAGGTTGGCCGGGACGCGCACGTACAATGCACGACCTGCCGGTGCCTTGAACTTGAAGGCGTGCTGGGTGTTGAGCGGTTCGATGCTCGGCACGTGGGTCAGCGTGACCTTGGTGCTGCGGGCCAGCAGCTTTTCGTCGATGTCTTTGGTGTACCAGGACGTATGATCGTCGGCGAGTTTCTCCGGCAGCAGCCAGGCTTGCACCTTGCCGGCCAGCATCTCGTCGGTCACGGCGCTGGAACTGCTGAACATGATCACGGGTTCAGGTTCGCCGCGCTCGTTGTCGACAAACTGAACCTCGGCGTTGCCGAAGGTCAGGCGATAGCGACCCGGCACGACGACTTCAGTGATTAGCGGTGCAGGGCTGACGTTGCCGCCGTCCCGAGCCTTGATGCCTTCATCGAGCTTGATCATCACCGCAACGCTTTCCAGCGGTGTCGCGAGGGCGGCGGAGCGCACGTAGGCATTGAGCTTGTGTTCGTCCAAGCTGATTTCAGGCTTGTTCGGCGCCTGGGCGTCGCGATAGGCCAAGCCTGTACCGAGGGTCACTGTCACCCGTTTACGCAAGCTTTCCTCGTCCACCGGGTGGGTGAAGCGAAAGGTCGCGACGTGCTGTTTCAGTGTCGGGTTGACCGGGTCTTGATACAGCTCGCTCTGGATCAGGCGGCCGCCAAAGGATGAGGTGGTCACCTTGCTACTGTATTGGTTCAACAGCACGCCATCGGCCAACAGGTTTTTCTTCGCGAGGTCGAGGCTGTACTCGGCGTTGATCGGCCAGTCCTGATCCGGTACGAACACCAGGTTGCGATCATCGGCCCAGCGCCAGTTACCTTTGACGGCGGGTTTGAGGGTGATGCCCTTGGTGACCGGTTTGCCGATGTCCTGCAACGGCGCCACGGATTCATTGAAGTGGATTTGCAGGTGATCGATGGTGGGCGGCGTTTCGGTGTAGACCGTCAGGTTCGGCGAGTGCACCGAGTAGGTCACGGTGTGCGGTTGCGGCAGGTTGGAATACCAATGCCAGCCATACAAACCGGCGGCCACCAGCAGCGCCAGGCCCAGCACTGCACCGGTAATCTGCTTTGGATAGGGCCGGGCCTTGTGCCCCAGCGCTATCAGGCGTTTGCCCAGGGCTGGCACCCAGGAGGGCGGCTGCCATTGGCCGAAAATCGATTTAAGCAGCCAGCCCAAGAGGCTGAAAAGCGCACCCATGACTGTTAAAAAAGCACCGAAAAAACGGCGGCTGGTTTTTTTGAACGAGTCGAACATGGTGCGCATCCTTGGCAAAGTGCGGCATATCCTACACGCGAACCTCCAAAGTGTTGCGGGGCTTTTAGCTCAAGGCTTTCAAGTCCACCAGTAGCGCACCAGATGAAAGAAAATCGGCGCCGCAAAACACACCGAATCCAGCCGATCCAGCATCCCGCCATGACCTTCGATCATGTGTCCCCAATCCTTCACGCCGCGATCACGCTTGATCGCCGACATCACGATGCCGCCGGCAAACCCCAGCAAGTTGATCAGCAGCGCAATCAAGAACGACTGCCACGGGTTGAAGGGCGTGGTCCACCACAACGCTGCGCCGATCAGCGACGACAGCAGCACGCCGCCGACAAAACCCTCGACTGTTTTCGAGGGCGACAGATTGGGCGCGATTTTGTGTTTGCCAAACAACTTGCCGCACACGTACTGCAGCACGTCCGATAGCTGGACCACGATCACCAGGTAAGCGATCAGCAGCAGGTTGCGACCTTCATAACCGACGATGTCCAGGGTCAGCAGGGCGGGGACGAACGACACGCAGAACACCGCGATCATCAAGCCCCATTGCACTTTCGACGCCCGTTCCAGGAAGTGCGTGCTGTCGCCACCCAGCGAGGCGAGGATCGGCAGCAGCAAGAACACGTACACCGGGATAAAGATCGAAAACAGGCCGTACCAATCGAAATAGATCAGCAGGTATTGCAGTGGTAACGCCAGGTAAAACGCCGCCACCAGCGCCGGATAGTCACTGCGTCGCGTGGGTGTGAGGGTGAGGAATTCGCGCAGGGCATAGAACGACACTGCGTAGAACAGCAGGATCACCGCGCCGGTCCCCAGCCAGAAGGCGATGCCAATCACCAGCACCATCACCCACCAGGCATTGATGCGGGCATTGAGGTTGTCGACCACCGCGTTGGGCGTGCCGCGTGTGCGCAGTTTGAGAATCAGGCCAATCAGCGAGGCCAGCACCAGGATCATGCCGATCCCGCCAAACAGCATCAGGGTTTGTCTATCCATGTCAGGAATGCTCCGGGGCGAGGGCCAGCAGCGCGTCGCGGCTGCGTGTCAGGAAGTGCTCTTTGCTCTCGTCTTCTTCCAATTGCAGCGGCGTTCCGAAACTGGTGGTACACAGCAGCGGCAATGGCAGCACCCGGCCTTTGGGCATGACCCGATTGAGGTTGGCGATCCATACCGGAATCACTTGGGCCTGTGGGTAACTTTTTGCCAAGTGATACAGGCCGCTTTTGAAGGGCAGCAGGCCGTCCTCCGGATTGCGCGTGCCTTCGGGAAAGAGGATCAGTGAATCGCCTTTCTCCAGCGCATCGAGCATCGGCTGCAACGGGTTATCCACAGGGTCCTTGCGCTCGCGGTCGATCAGCACGCCGTTGAACACCCGGCTGATGATGTAACGGCGCACTGCGCTTTTATTCCAGTAATCGCTGCCGGCCACCGGGCGCGTGAGTTTGCGCAGGGCGGGGGGCAGCGAAGCCCACAACAGCACGAAATCGCCGTGGCTGCTGTGGTTGGCGAAGTAAATCCGTTGCACCGGTTCCGGCGCGCAGCCCATCCACAGGCTGCGAGCACCGGTGACGGTGCGGGCCATGGAGGTGATGAGGGTGGCGACCACAGGTTCGAACATGAATGATTTCCTTATCCGGCGAAGGACAGCCAAGGGCTGGCCAGGATGACCGCCAATGCGGGCAGCACCTGCGCGAGCAGTAGGACCGCCTGGTTACGCAGCAGTTTCAAAGCGCCACGTTGACGTTCGGCCCAAGGCCGGCCGGCGCGGCTGGCCGGTTGCAGGCCGAGGCTTTGCAAGGCCTGGTCGAGGGCTTGAGTGCGGTCCGGCAGTGCGTCAGCGTCCCGGGCGACCAGGGCAAACAAGTCAGCGTCGAAGGCCACCCGAAACGCCCAGTATTTTTGCATCAGCCCCACGATGATCAGCCAGGCACTGAGAAGCAGGCCCAGCGCAACCGGAGTAATCAGCAGCAGTTGCAATAGGCCGAACAGCACACCGAGCAAAGTCAGCCCTGTGGATAACTGATCGAGTGTGCGGCCCCGACGCAACAGACTGGCGACCACCTGCAGTTCCATATCAACCGGCATAGGCATTCTCCAATGCTTGGCGATGGGCCGTGTGCAGCACTACGTGCGGGCGTGCGGCACGGATCATCGCCACAGCGGCATCGACGCTCGTCGCTCGACCGCTGTGCAACAACCACGCGGCGACCGCCGTGGCACTGCGCGAATAACCCAACGCGCAGCAAACCAGCAGCGGGCCCTGCTGGCGCAGTTGTTCAATGGCTTGGGCGGCGGCGAGGCATTGCTCGGCATTGGGCGCCGTCAGGTCGAGGACAGGAATGCTTTGATAGGCACGGCCTCGCGGATCAAGCGGCAGCTCAGCACAGAGATCGACCACGGCTTTGAACGGCGCCAATTGGTCAGCGTCGGGAAGCCTGCCGAGCCAAACGTTATCCACAACCTCATTGGGTTGTGGATGTTTGCGGGTCCACAGCCGTGAATTGAGCCACGCCGCCGCGACATAAGGCGCGAACAACCAGCGTGCAGCCGGGCTCAGTCGACCGTCAGCGCGTTTCTGAAACCCGGCGGCGTCCAGCAGCGCGTAGTTGAGCGCCACCAACAGCAGTGCCACGGCGGGCCAGATCAGCCACAGCCATCCGCCGCCCAGGCCAAAGGCTGGAGTGGCGAATATTGCGGCGCCCACGCCGTAGCACAAGGCCAGGCGCCAGCGTTTCGAATCCTTGGCCAGTCGCAGGCTGGTCAAGGGACTCGGCCGATCCAGTGGCCACAACCACACGCACAACCAACCGGCGAGGGCGCCTGTGGGTAAGTCGATAAAGTGATGTTGATAAGTGGTCAGCACCGAAATCCCGATCAGCGCAAACCAACCATGCACCAGCCAGCGCCACACACCTTGCGAGTGCCGTTGGTACATGACCCATAGAATCACCAACAGCGCGATGTGCAGCGATGGCGCCTGATTGAACGGCTTGTCGAACCCCGCCAGCACTGCAAACAGCCAGCCGAATATGCCGTCCAGTTCCGGTCGTTCGAAGGTGAAGCGCAGCGGCCACAAGAGGAAGCAACTGACCGAGATCACTTGCGCGCTCAGCAAGCGCAAGGCGTGGCGTTTGAGTTCATGGCGACTGTTGGGCAGCAGCAGTGAAAACCCGTACAGCAGATCAATCGTCCAGTAGGGCACGATGGTCCACGCCCAGAAAGGCATGGCCGTTTCCCAATCGAAAACGAAAGTGCCGACGTCGCTGCGCTGGTTCGTCACCCAGGTGGCAAAGCCGTAGCTGGCGAAAAACAGCGGCGCCAGCAACAGCAGCCAAAGCACGGCTGGTTTGAGCAAACCCGGTTCTCGGGGGGCCGCCACCATCATTGCACCCGTTGCGCGAGGGACACGGTGAAGATCCCCCATTCATCCACTCGCTGGGTGATTTTGCGGAAACCCGCTGCTTCCACCAGTTGATCCATTTCCGCCTGGCTGCGCCGACGCATCACCCAGGCCTGGCCTTGACGGTGACTGGTGAGGGCGCGGGCGATCAATTCCAGCTGCGGGTGCCACGGCTGACCGGTGTAAACCAGATAACCACCGGGCTCCACGGCTTCGGCCAAACCGGCCAGGGAGCCGCCGACCATCGTGTTGTCGGCAAACAGTTCATACAACCCCGAAACCACCGCCAGTGTTGGCTTGGGCTCAAGCGCCGCCAGATCGGCACGATCAAACGCATCGCCTTTGACGAATTGCGCGATGTCCCCCAGGCCTTTATCGCGGATCAGCGCGCCGCCGTCCCGCACGTTGATGTCGCTGTAATCGCGCAGCAGGATCGATTCCGGCAACGGACTGACACCCTGCAAGGCTTCAAGAATGTAGCGGCCATGGCCGGCGGCGATGTCGACGATGCGCACCGGGCGACCTTCGTCGCGCAGTTTGCCCATGGTCAGACGCAGCAATTCTTCGACGTTGAGCTTGCGCTGGCGAATGCCGCGCCAGCCGATGGAGTTCAGGTAGTTCTGGTCAATCATCCGCCCGAGCCCGCCCTTGCCGGTGGGCTGGTTGCGGTACACGTAATCGAGGGTGCTGCCGGAGTCGAAACCGGTGTCGAAGCCCAATTTGACGCCATCGGACAATTTGCTGCCCAGACGCATGCTGGCACGGGTCATGCGCCAGTACAGGTCACGCAACGAGTTGTGCGGCAGTGGGGCGGCAAGGGATTCGGATTCGGCGCAGGTCAGGCCGATTTTGTCGGCGTCGAGCAGCGAAGCGCGGTCCAGCGGGTAGTCGAAGTTTTGCAGGATAAAACGCTTGGCGCTGGCCACGGCCACGGCGCGATCACGCTCACCGAGGGTGTCGTGGAAGAAGCCTGGAAGGATGTGTTTTTCCTTTTTCAGGCTGCCCAGGCGTTCGAAAAATTGTTCCTGGGGTTTGCGGTGGACCACAAAATCCGAGCCGGAAATCAGCAGTTGGGTCGGCACCTGAATCGCCTGGGCGTCAGCTACCACGCGGTCGGCGGCTTCGTACAAGCCGAGCAACACATTCACCGAAATCGCTTTGGTGATCAGCGGATCGCTGTCGTAGGACGCCACGCGCTCAGGGTCATGGCTAAGGAACTTGGCCTTGACGTAGCTGTTGACGAAAAAGTTGCCGCGAAACTTGCGCATCAGCGCCAGGCCCGGGCGGGCGAACGGCACGTAGAGCTTGACCTTGAACGCCGGCGAGGCGAGCACCAAGGCGCGAATGCGCGGTGCGTAGTCGTGAACCCAGGTCGAGACGATCACGGCGCCGACGCTCTGGGCGATCACGGCCATGTTCTCTTCGTCGATCTGGTGGGCCGCGCTCAGGTGATCGCAAAAGGTCTGCACGTCTCGCACGCTGGTGGCGAAACTCGGGCTGTCACCGCGCGCACCGGGAGACTGGCCGTGGCCGCGAGCGTCCCAGGCAAAGAAATCGAACTCGGGCAGGTTCAGCTCATCCACCAGGTGGGCGATGCGCCCGGAGTGTTCATGCCCGCGATGAAACAGCAGCACCGCTTTGCGCGGTTCGCCCGGATTGCCAGCGGTTGCCGGCCAGTGGCGGTAGAACAGCTCAACGCCGTCGTGGGTGGTGAAGGTCTGTTGCTGAGTTTCACGCATTGCATGTTCCTTATGCTGGGGGCGGCCTTACGCTGGGGCCTTATACCGAGGGAGCGTTTTCCTGCACTTCTTTGAGGCCCTGACGGACCCGGTTGACCAAGGTGTAAGCCAGCAGGACGGCGATCACCCCAAACACAATGTTAATCCACAACGTGTTGATCCAGCCGAGGGCGATGCCGGTGGCCAATACACCCAATACAAATGCCCGATCACTTTTGCCCATCGGCCCGTCGTAGCGCCGTGAGGCGCCGACCATCGGCCCCAGGACGCCACTGTACTCGCTGAACAATGCCAGCAGCGTGACCGACAGCACAATCAATACGCTCACGTCGGCAATCAGCGCAAACGGCAGGATCAGCGCGCAGTCAGCGACGATATCGCACAGTTCATTAAGGTAGGCGCCCAGGCGTGACTGCTGACCGAACTCCCGAGCCAGCATGCCGTCGATGGCGTTCAGTGCCATGCGCAGGATCATCCACAGCGGAATCAACGCAAACACCCACGGGTGCTGGGCGAAACAGGCAATCGCGACGCCGACCACCACCGAAATCACCCCGGCGAGCACGGTGATTTGATTGGCGGTGGTGCCGTTATCGAACAAGCGTTGCACCAACGGTCGCAACAGGTTCTGGAACGCAGGTTTGAGCTGGTAAATGGAAGGCATCTGGAGACGGTCTCAGCAATTGAAAGCGTGAACGTTCAGGGTTATACGTCACAATAATCAGAATGCCAGTAAAACCCGTCTTTCAGCGAATCCAGGCCCAATCGGGAACGTTCGGCCTCGCGTGGTTTAGTGCTCAGGAGTTAACCGATGGACCGCTTCCAGGAAATGCAGGTCTTCGCCGCCGTCGCCCAGGCGCAAGGCTTTTCGGCGGCGGCGCGGCGTTTGGGGATGTCCGCTGCCAGCGTCACCCGTGCGGTGGCGGCGCTGGAGAAGCGCATCGGCACCCTGCTGCTGACGCGCACCACCCGTAGCGTGCATTTAAGCGAAGCAGGTCAGCGTTATCTGGAGGATTGTCGGAGAATTCTCGCCGAAGTGCAGGAAGCCGAGGATTCGGCGGCGGGCAGTCACGCCCAGCCTCGTGGGCAACTGACGGTCACTGCGCCGGTGTTGTTCGGCGAGTTGTTTGTCACGCCGGTGATGGTGAGCTACCTCGATCAGTTTCCTGAGGTGACGATCAACGGCTTGCTGGTTGATCGGGTAGTGAGCATGGTCGAGGAGGGCATTGATGTCGCCGTGCGCATTGGTGAGCTGCCCGACAGTAATCAACACGCGATTCGGGTTGGCCAAGTTCGGCGGGTGATCTGTGCGTCGCCGGCTTACCTGAACGCCCATGGCCGGCCGCAGCATCCTGAGGCATTGGCCGGTGCACCGGTGGTTGCCACCTCGTCAATCGGCCAGCTCAGGAGTTGGCCCTTCGTTGATAAAGGCCAGCCGATCAGTGTTCGACCGGAACCGCGGTTGGTGGTCACCGCCAATCAGGCTGCCATTACGGCGGCGAGCCTCGGTCTGGGGTTTACCCGTGTCCTGTCCTACCAAGTGTCGAGCAAAGTCGCGGCCGGTGAGCTGGAAATCGTGTTGGCGGACTTTGAACTGCCGCCGTTGCCGATCCACGTGGTGTACCAGGGCGGGCGCAAGGCCCCAGCGCGGATTCGCAGCTTTGTGGATTTTATGGTGAAGGCGCTGCGTGAACACCCGGCGTTGGGGTGAGGCGCAGAACCCCGTGGGAGCGGGCTTGCTCGCGAAGACGGACTATCAGTCAACATCGTTGTTGAATATGAAATGGCCTTCGCGAGCAAGCCCGCTCCCACAGGGATTGGCGGTGCTGGGCTAATGGGTTATTGCACCCGCTGAAATAATGGATTGCATTTACTGGTTATTCTGTTGTTTTGGCGCTGGGTAGATGATGGCTGCCATCGGTGCTGATCATTATCTGAACGGCGCCACCACCCAGCGGAGCCGATCATGCACGCCATCAAACTCTACAATTTCCCACGTTCCGGCCACGCTCACCGTGCCGAATTGATGCTGTCGCTGCTGCAACTGCCGACCGATTTGATCTTTGTCGATCTGGCCAAAGGCGAGCACAAACAGCCGGAATTCCTGGCGCTCAACTCGTTTGGTCAGGTGCCGGTGCTGGATGATCAAGGCGTGATTCTGGCGGACTCCAACGCGATCCTGGTGTACCTGGCACAGAAATATGGCAACGGCCGCTGGCTGCCGACCGACCCGGTGGGCGCGGCCAAGGTTCAACGCTGGTTGTCGGTGGCGGCCGGGCAAATTGCCTTCGGCCCTGCAAGAGCCCGGTTGATCACCGTGTTTGGTGCGCCTTACAACGCCGAAGAGGCGATCACTCGTGCACATGACCTGCTCAAGGTGATCGATCAGGAACTGGCCAACAGCAAATTCCTGGTAGGTAACGAGCCAACCATCGCCGATGTCGCTGCCTACAGCTACATCGCTCATGCGCCGGAAGGCAATGTGTCCCTGGAGGATTACGCTAACGTCCGCGCCTGGCTGGCGCGAATCGAAGCCTTGCCCGGGTTTGTCGGCATGCCGCGCACCGTCGCCGGCCTGCGGACCACTGCCTGATACCCGTCAAACCCTGTGGGAGCGAGCCTGCTCGCGAAAGCGGTGGATCAGTCGACATCAACGTTGAATGCCCAACCGCTTCGCGAGCAAGCCCGCTCCCACAGGTTCGCGTCCTGACCTTCCACCGAAGGAGTCCTGTTATGGAACATTCACCGTGGCACGCTGGTGAACGGCAGATGCAGGAACATGTGGGTGTTGCCGAGCGCATGGACACCCTCGGCCGTCGGGTGATTCGCAGCGAGATGCCAGACCAGCATCGCCAGTTCTATCAGCAACTGCCGTTCATGCTGTTCGGCGCGGTGGATGCCAACGGCGATCCGTGGGCGAGCATCCTCGAAGGACCACCCGGCTTCGCGCATTCTCCTGCGCCTACCGGTTTGCAGTTCGACAGCCTGCCGGCCGCCGATGACCCGGCGCAGTTGCACGCCGGGGACGCCATTGGTTTGCTCGGAATCGAATTGCACACCAGGCGCCGCAACCGTCTCAATGGCCGGGTCGAGGCGTTGACCTCGAATGGCTTCGGTGTTTCGGTGCAGCAGTCCTTCGGCAACTGCCCGCAATACATTCAATTACGGCAGTTTCATTCAGTGCCGTTGGCGGATCCTTCGACCCGCATGGCGCAGCACCTTTTTGAGCTGGACGACGCGGCCAAAGCGATGATCGCTGGGGCGGATACGTTCTTTGTCGCCAGTTATGTGGACGTCGACGGCCAACGCTCGGTGGATGTTTCGCATCGCGGTGGCCAGCCCGGTTTCGTCCGTATCGAAGGCAATCGCCTGACGATCCCGGATTTTGCCGGCAACCTGTTTTTCAACACGTTGGGCAACCTGCTGATCAATCCACGGGCCGGTTTGCTGTTCATCGATTTCAAAACCGGCGATCTGCTGCAACTCAGCGGTCGCACGGACGTCATCCTTGACGGCCCGCAAGTCGAAGCCTTTCAGGGCGCCGAGCGGTTGTGGACGTTTGACGTTGAACGCCTGGTGCGGCGGCCGGCGGCACTGGCCCTGCGCTGGCGTTTCGACGGCATGTCGCCCAACAGTTTGATGACCGGCACCTGGGAGCAAGCCGCCGCACGTCTGCAAGCTCAAGCCCTGGGTGATGCCTGGCGGCCGTTGCGGGTGGTGCGTATCGACGCCGAAAGCCAAAACATTCGCTCGGTGTATCTGGAGCCTGCCGATGGCATCGGGTTGCCGGTGTTCCAGGCCGGGCAGCATTTACCGCTGCGTTTTCACATTGGCGGCGAAACGCATATCCGCACTTACAGCCTGTCGAGTGCACCGTCCGACGACTTTTTCCGCATCAGTGTGAAGCGTGACGGCTTGGTGTCTTCCCATGTGCATGAGCAGATCCGCGTTGGGGATGTGCTGGAAGCCCGCGCACCTCAGGGGCATTTCACCGTGGCGCCCCACGAGCGTCGGCCGTTGGTGCTGTTAGCGGCCGGGGTGGGCATCACGCCGTTGCTGTCGATGGTGCGCGAAGTGGTTTATCAGGGCTGGCGCACGCGGCACATTCGGCCGACCTGGTTCTTCCAGAGCTCGCGGACCTTGGCCGATCAACCGTTTCGCCAAGAGCTGGACCGATTGCTTGAAGGGGCTGGCGACACCGTTCGCGTGACGCGCCTGCTCAGCCAACCGGAACCCGAAGCGCGGGAAGGCGAAGACTTTGACCTGACTGGGCGTATCGACATGGCGTTGTTGCAGTCGATCCTTGAGGTGGAGGACTACGATCAATTGGACTTTGTCCTGTGTGGTCCGGGAAGTTTTACCCAAGGCATGTACGACGGGCTGCGAGAGCTGGATATCCGCGATTCAAGGATTCACGCCGAAACCTTTGGCCCATCGACATTGCGTCGGCGCTTGGACCCGGATGCCGTCATCATCGAGCAACCGCCGGCCGCGACGACTTCGGTGCCCGTGGTGTTCCAGCGTTCAGCCAAAGAGGCGCGCTGGCAACCGGACGGCAGCAGCTTGCTGGAGTTGGCGGAAAGCCGCGGTTTGCGCCCGGAATTCAGTTGTCGCGGCGGGTCGTGCGGCACTTGCAAAACCCGGCTGATCAGCGGCCAGGTGAATTATCCACAACCCCCGGCCGAGGTGCCGGAGGAGGGGCAGGTGCTGATTTGCTGTGCGATTCCGGCCAAGAGTTCGCAGCCATTGGTGTTGGACCTATAGAAAAGATCGCAGCCTTCGGCAGCTCCTACAGGGTGTACACACATCCCATGTAGGAGCTGCCGAAGGCTGCGATCTTTTGATCTTCAAGCAGTCCTACAGACCGAGTGATTTTCGGGGAATGTTTCCGACAGGTTTTGACGGTTGTCCGTCGGAAACGGGGTGGATAGGCTTTGGGTGTCGCTGAAGAATCAGCGACCGGGCTTGGTCGCCCGGGTTTAGAATGGCGCACTTTTTAAGCATGCTTAATGGCGAGCTGTGCGTGGGAGGGCTTTGGCCCTGCCGGGTTTCCATTCCCTGGTCGACCAACCTGCGTACGGTTCGCCACCCTACTGCTTGGTCGCAGTACTGGCGAACTCCACATTTTTGAATGGAGTTTCACCATGTTCAAAGCAACCCCGAATCCCCCTGAAACCGAAATCCCTGCCCTCGACGCCAAAAAGCTCAAAGAAGCCGCCGACCGCGCGCTCGACTTCTACCTGAACCCCGCCGCCCTGAAAGCCCCCGTCGCCCGCAAACCCAGCACGATGTTCGCCGTCGCACCGGATATCAAGGACGAGGACCTGTTGGCCCACACCTGCGAATCCCTGGCCCAGGCCAGCATCATGGCCAGCGACTTTGCCGGCCACTTGGAAGGCCCCAACCGGCACACCGCCATGGCGATCCAGCAAATCGTCATGCTGGCCGAACTGGCGGTGAACCGGATGCTGGATAACGTGGAACTGCCCAAACCTGCGCCACATCGCTAAACCCCTGTGGGAGCGGGCTTGCTCGCGAATGCGGTGTGTCATTCAACATTGATACTGGCGGATCCACCGCTTTCGCGAGCAAGCCCGCTCCCACATAAACGCAGTCAGGCGTAGGACAGGGATTTCTCTTCCAGCAACTCCTGATACAGCTCCGTCCACTTGCGGCCCATTTCATCGGCGGTGAATAGCTGCCGATACCGCGCTTCGGCCTTCACGCCCATCGCTGCCGCCCGCACCGGGTCTTCCCACAAGGTGCGCATGGCCTCGCGGAATGCCTGTGGATTACTCGGTGGCACCACCAGCCCGGTTTCGTTGTGGATGTTGATGTAGCTGGTGCCGGTGCCGATTTCGCTGGAGATCATCGGTTTGCCGTACATCGCGCCTTCCAGCAGCGAAATGCCGAACGCTTCGGAGCGCAGGTGCGACGGGAACACGATGGCGTAGCTCAGTTGCAGCAACGCGACCTTGTCTTCATCCCCCAAACGCCCGAGGAAGTGAATGTTGCGCAGCCCCAGCGCCGCCGCCTGGGCGTGCAGTTCGGTTTCCAATGGCCCGGCGCCGACGATCACCACCGGGTAGTCCACGTCTTTCAAGGCGTCGAGCAGGATGTGCAAACCTTTGTAGTAGCGCATCACACCCACGAACAGGAAAAACTTATCCCCAAGCTTCTGCCGCCAGTGGGCCATGCGCTCGGTGTCAGGCTGTGGATAACCGGCCTTGTTCAAACCGTAGGGAATGACGCGGGTCTTGTCCTGAAACTGCTGCAACACATCGCTGGTGTGCAGGTAGTTGGGCGAAGCCGCGACGATGCGGTCGGCGCTTGCGAGGAAGCGGTTCATCAGTGGTCGATAGAGTTTGAGCAGGTGTTTCTGGCGAATGATGTCCGAGTGGTAGGTGACCACGCAGGGTTTGTTTATGCCGCTGGCGAAATGCACCAAGTCCATGAACGGCCACGGGAAGTGGTAATTGACCACGTCCGCTTCGGCCGCCAGCTCGCGAAACTGTTTGAACACGCTCCAGGAAAACCCCGTGGAGGCGAACTGAATGTCGAGTTTGGCCCGATGCACTTCGTGCTGGCCGAGTTTCACCACGGGCGGTGTCGGGTCGGCACTCAGCGTCAGCACCTGGCCCTCGATGCCATGCTGGGCGCCGCTTTCGCAGAGCTGGAAGATGACTTGTTCGATGCCACCTACGGAGTCGGGCAGGTACGTCTTGAAAAAATGTAGAACTCGCATTCAACCTCCCAAAGCCTGACGGTAGGCGCGAGCTGTGATCTTCGCGCAACGCTCCCAGGAAAAAAGCTTCGCTTGTTGTAGTCCCGCTTCTCGGCATGCCTGCCAATGCGTTTTATCGTCGATCAGTCGGCTCATTGCATCGCGCAAGCCGACAGGGTCGTCAGGTTCAATGTAGTTGCCCGCCGCGCCCGCCACCTCCGGCATCGCCGAATGTCGAACCAAAATGACTGGCGTGCCGCTGGCCATGGCCTCAAGCACGGGCAGGCCGAAGCCTTCATAGATCGATGGAAAAATCAGTGCCCGAGCCCCGGCCAACAGTTGCGCCACTTGCTCGTCAGGCAGATAGCCCAGCAAACACACGTGCCCGGCAGCCAGTGCCTGACGCAGTTCTTCGCTGAATTGCTCGCGCTGCCAGCCGGCCATGCCGACGATCAACAGTGGAAATTGCTGGCGCTGCGCTTCCGGCAGCAAGGCATGGGCGCGCAACGCCAGGGTCAGGTTTTTGCGTGGTTCCAGGGTGCCGACGCACAGGAAATATTCCCGCGCCTCGACCCCGTGGGCCTTGAGGACCGCGTCGATATCCGCTGCTTCACGGGGATGGAAACGCGCTGCAACACCCAGCGGCGCGACGATGAAACGCTCGGCCGGTAGTGCGAAATATGCTTGTGCCTCGTCCGCAATAAACTGCGAATCGGTCAGGATCAATTGAGCCTGTTGCACGCCATCGGCCAGGCGCCGCTCGATTTCACGCAAGCGCGCGGGCGGTTGCGTCTCGGGGTAATGCAGGTGCGTCAGGTCATGCAGGGTGATGACCGTCGGGCCGTCGAACGACAGCGGCCACAGACTCGGTTCGTGATAGAGGTCGATGGACTGTGAGCGACCCTGATCGAAGCGTTTCTGCGCCAGCCAGCGCCGGGCCTGATAAGCCCCGGGAATTTGCCGCAGCAACGGCGTCAGGCGCGAGTAGCCGGGCATGGCCGCTTCGGGCAGCGAAGTGCTCCAGCCCCAACCGTGGAACAGCGACAGCTCGACGTCCGGTTCGCAGGCGAGCGCGCCCACCAGTTCGGCGACGTAGTGACCGATACCGGTACGTGGGGCCTGGAGGATGCGGGCGTTAAGGGCAATTCGCATGTTGCCTCTCTGCCACTGCCGGCATCGGTTGAAGATTGCGCAGGGTGCGTTCGGCCAGTTGCGCGCTGGCTTCACGCCAGCCGATCCACTGCCAGTCCGCGACGCCGCGCGCCGCTGGGAATTGGCCGCTGCTCTCGAAGCGTGCGACCAGGTCGGCCAGGGTTTGCGGTTGGGCCAGATCGAAGTAGGCCATGAACTCGCCGCCGATTTCGCGAAAGATCGGAATGTCGCTGCCCATTGCCGGCAAGCCGCGCTGCATGGCTTCCACCAGCGGCAGGCCGAAGCCTTCGACCCAGGATGGAAACACCAGTGAGCGGGCGTGGGAGTAGGCGTATTCGAGGCTGGTGTCGCTCAGGTCGTTGAACATGAACAGTCGCTTGTTCAACTGCGCATGGTTGCGCACCCGGGCGAGCAGGGCGTCGCACTTCCAGCCGATGCGCCCGGCGATGCACAGCCGGGCCGTCGAACCGGCCGCCCAGGCGAGTTCAAAGGCATCCAGCAGGTAGTCGTGGTTTTTGCGCGGCTCGATGGTGCTGACCATCAGGAACACCGGCTCCGGGGTGTCGAACATCTGCCTCAGGCGCGGTTCGACGGTGGCGCTGGCTTCGCTCAGGTCCAGTTCGGAGCCGAGGTGGAAGTAGTCGAACCATAAGGCCTCGGCTTTGGCCGGACCGACCCGGCGCTGCAATTCTTCGCGTACCTGATCGCGCACCGTGGCGGAAATCGCCACATAACCGTCGGCAGTTTGCGTGATCCAGTCGAACCATTCGTTGAAAACCTGCACCAGCCGCGTGTCGTAGAACTGCGGGTGGGTCAGGGGAATCAAGTCGTAGATCACCGAGACGATGCCCACGCCATCGCGCTTGAGTCGTTCGGCAAACGGGAAGAAATCGGTGTGCCAGGACGAGTCCAGCAGTACCAGTTGATCTCCCGGCTGATGCTGTAACGGCGAACAACGCTTGGGTAACTGATACTGGTTGACCTGATCGATCAGCCGCAACGGCACGCTGAAACAGGCCAGCGCTGTCAGGCGGTAAGCCACGTACAGCGCGCGCTTTGTAAATGTCGACGTGCAGCGCTTGTCGAGCCGCTGGTGCAGTTGCCAGAAGCGATGGGCCAAGCGTTCGAGCCGCCCGGCGAAGGCCATCAGGCCATCGAACAATGGGTTGTTCAGCGAACCCAGTTTCAGCACGCGGTAGAGTTTGCCTTTGAGCATCACCACCGCAATGCACTCAACGCCGTCCACACTGGGCGGCAATTGATTGATGACATTGCGCACCACCCGCTGAATGCCCGAGTTGACCTTGGGGTGCTGAAACACGTGGGTACATTCCACCAGCAGGCGAGTCATGACGTACGCTCCTGGGAAATGGATCGGGCCGTGCGGGTGATGGTGGTCTCGGCCCCCAGCCACGAGCAGCCGACGAAGTCTTCGTGGCGGTTATTGATGACGTGGAACACCAGACCGTAGTCGCGCCATTCGTAGTTGCGGTCCAGGTGCGAGTCCAGTCGCGACAGGCTCAGCGCCACCGAATAATTGCCCTTGCCCAGGCCCATGACGAAGGCAAAGCGGTAGGTCACTCGGTCGCCCGCGTGCAGGTTGCTCAGGGCTTTGTCCTGGCGATGGGTGTTGATGCCGTACATGGCCTGGCCCAGGCGATCCTTGATCATGAAGCCCAGCACCAGGCGTTCGATGTCCTGGCGAATCTCTACCTGGACTTCCAGCACCACCGGTTGACCGACTTCGGCGGCATCGATGGAGCGTTCGTTTTCGTCCAGCAGGCGCACGCTGAGGATGCCGGCTTCACCGGTACCAGACACGGTTTGCACCTGGCCGCCGGCGAGCATTTCCTGGCGTACGGTCTGGCCCTCGCGTTCGGCGAGCAAGGCGTTGTAGTAATCCATGACCGCTTCGGGTTTGTCGTGCATGGCCATGCGACCGCGATCCAGGAGGATTGCCGAATCGCAGATCGACTGGATCGCACCACGGTCGTGGGACACGATCAGCAACGTAGTGCCGGCTTTGCGGAAGCTGCGGATGCGGTCGAAACTTTTGTGCTGGAAGTAGGCGTCGCCCACCGACAGCGCTTCGTCGACGATCAGGATGTCCGGGCGCCGGGCGGTGGCCACGCTGAAAGCCAGGCGCATTTGCATGCCGCTGGAATAGGTGCGCACCGGCTGATCGATGGCCTCGCCGATCTCGGCAAAACGTTCGATCTCGGGCATCAGCGCTTCGATCTCTTCAACGTGCATGCCCAGCAGTTGCCCGGCCATGACGGCGTTTTGCCGGCCGGTGAAATCCGGGTGAAAGCCCATGCCCAGTTCCAGCAGGGCGGCGACCTGGCCTTCGAGCTGGATGTTGCCGCAGGTCGGTTGGGTGGTGCCGGTGATCATCTTCAGCAAGGTGCTTTTGCCAGCGCCGTTGACCCCGACGATGCCCACCGCTTCACCGGGGGCGATCTCGAAGGCCACGTCTTGCAGCACCCAGTGCTGGCGGTGGCGCATCGGCGAAAACGGGATCAGCCACTCGGCCAGTCGGCTCCAGCGCGTGGGGTATTGTTTGTAGGCCTTGCCCAGGCCGGTAACGCGTATGTGCCCCATCAGAGTTCATCCACCATTTCGCCGACCCGCTGGCGAAACAGCCGCAGCCCGATCACGCAGAACAGCACGCCGGTCACGAAGATCGGCAACAGGGAACTCCACACCGGCCATTGGCCGTAGAGAAACAGGTTCTGATAACTGGTCATCAGGTTGGTCAGCGGGTTGAGTTGCAACAGGCGCTGGACCCATTCCGGCAGGATGCTCATCGGGTACACGATCGGCGTCAGCCAGAACCAGAATTGCAGGCAAATACCGTAGAACTGGCCGATGTCGCGAAAGAACACGTTCAACACGCCGAGGATCATTCCCAGCCCGGCGCAGAACATCACCTGCAACGCCAACAGCGGCAGCAGCGCCAGCAAGGCCATGCCGGGCCAACGTCCGGTGATCAACAGAAAGCCCAGAAACAGCCCGATGATGATCGCGAAATTGATGCCGGCGTTGAACAGCACGATCACCGGCAGGCAGATCCGCGGGAAGCTGATTTTCTTCAACAGGTTGGCGTTTTCCAGAAACATGTTCTGGCAACGCAGGGTGATTTCCGAGAACAGGCCCCAGGTCAGCAACCCGGCACAGAGGTAGACGCTGTAGGCCATGCCGTCATCCACACCCGGCAAGCGGGCGCGCATGACGTGGGCAAAAACTACCGTGTACACGACGATCATCGACAGCGGATTGAGCACGGTCCACAGGGCACCGAACAACGAATTGCGATACCGCGCTTGGAACTCTCGCTTGACGCTACCGAGGATGAAACCTCGATAACCCCACAGTGAGCGGTACAGGGAAAGCAGCATTCAAACCGTCCTGCCGTAATGGTCTTCGAAGCGAACGATATCGTCCTCTCCCAGGTATTCGCCGCTTTGTACTTCAATGATCACCAGGTCGATGACCCCTGGGTTTTCCAGCCGATGCTTGTGCCCGGCGGCAATGAAGGTGGATTCGTTCTTGGCCACCAGGTGGGTGCCGGTGCCGTTGTTGGTGACCTTGGCCATGCCTTCAACCACGACCCAGTGCTCGTTGCGGTGATGGTGCATCTGCAACGACAACTTGCCGCCGGGCTTGACCACGATGCGCTTGATCTTGAAGCGCGTGCCTTCCTCGAGCACGGTGTAGGTGCCCCATGGCCGGCTGACGGTGCGGTGCAGGCGATAGGCTTCGTGCTTTTTGTCCTTGAGCTGCTTGGCTACCCGGCGCACATCCTGGGCGCGATCGGCATGGGCCACCAGCACGGCGTCGGCGGTGTCGACGATGATCAAGTTATCCACACCCACGGCGGCGACCAGCCGGCCTTCGCTTTGAACGAAATTGTTGTGGCTGTCGACGAAGATCGCATCGCCACTGGCGCGGTTGTTTTGCGCATCCGGCGGTATCAGCGCTGCCAGCGCCCCCCAGGAACCGATGTCGCTCCAGTCGAAACCGGCGGGCACCACGACCACTTTGTCCGAGCGTTCCATCAGGGCGTAGTCGATGGAGATGTCGGTGATCTCGGCAAACAGCACCGGCGATAATTCCTGTTGCAGGCAGCCACCGGTTTCCACCGGTGCACTGACGGCCATGCAGGCGCGGGTCTGTTCCAGCAATTCGGGGGCGTGAACCTGCAACTCGGCCAGCAACGTGGCCACCGAGAAGCAGAACATCCCCGAGTTCCACAGGAAGTTGCCGCTTTCCAGGTAATGGGTCGCGGTTTGCAGGTCGGGTTTTTCGACGAAACGCTGGACCTTGGCGGCGCCTTTGTCGTCCAGCGGTGCGCCGGTTTCGATGTAGCCGAAGCCGGTTTCCGGCGCTGTCGGCACCACACCGAATGTCACCAGGTGACCGCTCTTGGCCAACGACACGGCGTGCTCGACCGCGCTCTGCAAGGCATCGACATTGACGATCAGATGATCGGCCGGCATCACCACCATGATTGCTTCGTCGCCATGCAATGCTTGCAGCGACAGTGCGGCGGCGGCGATGGCCGGGGCGGTGTTGCGCCCCATTGGCTCCAGCAGGAAGTGCCCGCGATGACGAGCCAGTTGCGCGTCCTGGTAGTGATCCTTGCTCTGGAAGTAATACTCGCGATTGGTCACGGTGACGATGTCGCCCCAACCATCGAGCAAGCCCGCCGCGCGCCGATAGGTCTTGCCCAGCAGCGACTGGCCGTCAGGCAGCAGCATGAACGGCTTCGGGTGCCCTTCACGGGACACCGGCCACAAACGAGTCCCGGCACCGCCGGAGAGGATCACAGGAATCAGCATGGCCTACTCCTTGGCGACGCGTTTCATGTCCGCATCCATCATCATGCGGATCAAGGTGTCCAGGTCGGTTTTTGGCTTCCAGCCCAGTACACGCTGGGCCTTGGCCGGGTTACCGAGCAGTACATCGACCTCGGCCGGGCGGAAGAATGCCGGGTCGATCTTCACGTAGTCGCGGTAGTTCAGGCCAATGTGATCGAAGGCAATGCGGCACATTTCGCGCACGGTGGTGGTCACGCCGGTGGCGACCACGTAGTCGTCGGCCTTGTCCTGTTGCAGCATCAGCCACATGGCTTCGACGTAGTCGCCGGCAAAGCCCCAGTCGCGCTTGGTGTCGATGTTGCCCAGGCGCAGCTCGGTTTGTTTGCCTTGCTTGATCCGGGCGGCGGCGTCGGTGACCTTGCGGGTGACGAACTCGATACCGCGCAGCGGGGATTCGTGGTTGAACAGGATTCCGCTGTTGGCGTGCAGGTTGAAGCTTTCGCGGTAATTCACGGTGATCCAGTGACCGTAGAGCTTGGCCACGCCGTAAGGGCTGCGCGGATAGAACGGCGTGTTTTCGTCCTGCTGTTCGGCCTGGATCAGGCCGAACATTTCGCTGGTGGATGCTTGATAAAAACGCGTGTGCGGGCTGAATTGGCGGATCGCTTCCAGCAGATGAGTTACGCCCAGGCCGTCGACGATGCCGGTGGTCACCGGTTGATCCCAGGAGGCGGCAACGAAACTTTGCGCTGCCAGGTTGTAGACCTCGTCCGGCGCAGACTTGATCACCGCGCGCTGCACGGAGCAGGCATCGGCCATGTCGCCGTCCAGGTAAACGATGTCGCCCTCGACGCCCATTTCGCGCAGGCGCCAGCGTGAATCGCTGCTGCGCCGTGCTACCAGGCCGTGGACCTTATAGCCCTTGTCGAGCAGCAGTTTGGCCAGATAAGCGCCGTCCTGGCCGGTGATCCCTGTGATCAGTGCACTTTTTGTCATTCTTCATGTACTCGCTTCTCCCAGTCGGACAGGATCGCCCGCAGGGATTGTTGTGTTGTGATTTCAGGGGTCCAACCTGTGGCCAGGGCAAGCTTGGCATGGCTGCCACAGACGCGACGCTGATCAGCGCGGCGAAGACGCGCAGGGTCCTGAATCAATTGCATGTCGACCTGGGCGAGGTCCCCCAGCTGTTCGATCAAACTGCGGATGCTCTGCTCGCGCCCCGAGCAAATGTTGTAGACCTGCCCCGGCGTGCCTTTTTCCAGCAGCGCCAGGTAGGCCGAGATCACATCGCCGACGTCGAGGAAGTCACGGGTGACATCGATGTCGCCGACTTCCAGTTGCGGCGCTTGCAGGCCATGTTTGATTCGGATGATTTGCCGCGCGGCGCTGGCGATGACGAAGCTGTCTTTCTGCCCGGTACCGATGTGATTGAACGGACGAGCCACCAGCACGGGCCAGCCTTCGCTCACGCCCCACTGCAGACTCAGGAATTCGGCCGACAGCTTGCTCACGGCATACGGGTTGCGCGGGCAGGGTGGCTGGAGTTCGGTGATGGGTAGCTGGGCTTCGCTGACCTGGCCGTAGACGTCGCCGGAGCTGACATACAGGAAGGTGCCACTGAACCCGCGCGCCTTGAGTGCTTGCAGCAGATTCAGGGTGCCGAGCAGGTTGATGTTCAGTGTGCGCGCCGGATCACGGAAGGCTTCGGGAACAAAGGTCTGGCCGGCCAGGTGAATGACCGCGTCGGGCAGCTCGGGCCAAAGGCCTTCGAGGCTGCCTGGCTCGCCGAGATCGTACCGGGAAGGTGCAGGCAGCAGCTCCCATTCCGAGGCTTCAGCTTTCAGGCGGGATTGGATGTGTTGTCCTACGAATCCACTCAGACCCGTAACGAACAGACGCTTTTTCAAACAGCAGCCCCTTGGTCATACATTTCGTCCATTCCCCACAGGCTTTAAGGAGATGTCTGACGGACCGGGTAAATTCCTTGGTCGAAAGACAGGCAAAATGTTTTGTTGTAGTTGTTTGGTAGCCAATCTGTGCCAATTGCGCAGCAATTTCAACAGGTCCAACCGTGACTGGTCAGTTCTCGTTAGCGTAGCCTCATTTTTCTGGTCGGGCGGTTCACGAATCCTCAACGGATGTGTTTAGAATGCCCCTCGTCACGATTATCCAGCGATCGTTCGGGGTGTTGCGAAAGTTGTTCCCAGGCCCCGCGAAGCTGACCATTAAAACAAGAACGTAGACGGGCAAGAAGACGATGGACGACGACCGGCATACGCCGAACGATCTGTCGCTTTGCCGTCATAGAGTGGGGCTGCCGGGACGGCGGTTTCATCGTGGGATGCCATGAATTTCATTCTTTACTCGGACGTCAACGACAGCTCTATCAGCCAGAGCCTCGGTCGGCCCGAATACAGTTACTACTTCGTGCTCAAGGCTTATCGCCCGGTGCTCGAAAGCCTTGGGCGAGTGCACGTGGTGTCCAGCGTCGCCGAGGTCGATCCCCTTTACAGGCAACTGCTCGCTGCTGGCGAAGACAGCTTGTTCCTGTCGTTCACCCCACCGCAGAAAACCCCGACCGACCTTGAGTGCCCGACGATTTGCGTGGTGGCCTGGGAGTTCGACTCGATTCCCGATGAACAGTGGGACAACGACCCGCGCCAGGACTGGACGCACATGCTCGCGCGCCAGGGGCGAGTGATCACGCTCTCCAGCCACACCGCCCGGGCCATTCGCAAGGCCATGGGTGAAGACTTCCCGGTGTTGGTGCTGCCAACGCCGTTGTGGGAAAACTTCGCGGCGATTCGTAGTCATCACACCAGCGCGCCGGTCAATCCGGGCTCGACCCTGGACATCAAGGGTTGCGTCTTCGATAGCCGCACCCTCGGGCTATCTGCCGATGCGCTGGTTCCGTTGCCGCCGACCGCTGAAGAGCTTGCGGCGCTGGAGGCATTGAAGCCGCCGCCGCTGACACTCAAACGCCGCTTCGTCATTGCACGCCATTACCTGCGTCTGTGGGCGCTGGACCTGGGCAAGTCGCAACCGGTACCGGTGCATCGCACGTACTTCCTCAAGCAGTGGTATTGGGAAGGGGTTCGCGATCTGTTATCGAATGCCGCTCATAAACGATTGGCCAACGCCTTGCCGAACATCGCCGGCCCGCAGCCGATCGTGCTGCCCGAGCCGGCGCCGCTGGATCTGCCCGACACCACCCGCCAGGTCGAAACCCAGGTCGATGGCGTGGTCTACGTCACCGTGTTCAACCCCAAGGACGGCCGCAAAAACTGGCATCACCTGATAACTGCATTCTGCTGGGCCTTCCGCGAAACGGCTGACGCCACGCTGGTGTTGAAGATTACCCAAAGCGACCTGTCGTCCTACTACACCGAGCTGATGACCTTGCTCGCGCAGATGTCGCCATTCGCCTGTCGGGTGGTGGTGATGCACGGTTATCTGGACGATCCGCAATACGCCCGGCTCTACGAAGCCGCCAGTTTCTACGTCAATGCTTCACGCTGCGAAGGCCTGTGCCTGCCGCTGATGGAGTTCATGGCCAGCGGCAAACCGGTGATCGCCCCGGACCACACGGCGATGGAGGATTACATCGATGAGCGCGTGGCGTTTGTTGTCAAGTCCAGCGAAGAGCTGACGATCTGGCCCCAGGACACCCGCATCATCTACCGCACCCTGCGTTATCGTCCGGACTGGGGCTCGCTGAAAACCGCTTACGAAGACAGCTATCGGATGGCGAAGGAACAACCGCAGGATTACCAGCGAATGTCCCGCGCCGCCATCGAACGCATGCACGATTACTGCGCGTTCGCCCCGGTGCAGCAACGTCTGTCGGACTTCTTCGGGCTGGTGCCGCAGGCCTCTGCGCCGGCGACCGTGACGGATAACGCCTCATGCTGATCATCATTCATTCGGAAACCAACCAGCGCACCATTGCCCAGAACCTCGGCCGCTCGGAGTACAGCTATTACTTCGTGCTCAAAGAGTACCGGCCGGTGCTGGAGCGACTGGGGCGGGTAGTGGAAGTCAGCGACCCGCAGACTGAAGTCGATGCGCTGTACCTCGATTGCCTGTCGCGGGGCGAAGACTGTGTGTTCCTGTCGTTCTCGCCGCCCCATCGCACACCGGTCAACTTTGCCTGCCCGACCCTGGCGGTGTTTGCCTGGGAATTCAGCACCATTCCCAACGAGCCGTTCGCCGGGGAGCCGCGCAATGACTGGCGCAGCGTGTTGCGCGCGTGCGGTGCGGCCATTACCCATTCCTGCTATACGGTCAACGCCGTGCGCGAGGCGATGGGCGCGGACTATCCGATTGTTGCTGTGCCGGCTCCGGTGTGGGACCGCTTCGCCGACCGTGGCGCGCAGTTGCAGCGCCAGCCGCTGGCCCGTCAGGTGAAATTGACGATCAAAGGGGTTGTGGCGGACAGCCGTCAGCTCGACCTTCAAGCGTTTGGGCCAGAGCATTTGCGCACCGGTAAGGGCATCGATTTCGAGGCGCCCGCCAGCGAGCACGAGTTGGTGCTCGACGGGGTGATCTACACCTCGGTGTTCAACCCCAGTGACGGACGCAAGAACTGGGAAGACATGCTCAGTGCTTTTTGCGTGACCTTTCGCGAGGTGGAAGACGCCACGCTGGTGTTCAAACTGACCCACCACGATGCCGAAGAAGCCCTGACCGACATTCTTCATCATTTGTACAAAAACCAGTCTTACCGGTGCCGCATCGTGCTGATTTACGGCTACCTGGCGGACGCGGATTACGAGCGATTGGTCCAGGCCACAAGCTACGTGGTCAACACCGCTTACGGTGAAGGGCAGTGCCTGCCGCTGATGGAGTTCATGTCTTGCGGCAAACCGGCGGTGGCGCCGCGCACCACGGCGATGATCGATTACCTGGATGCCGACAACGCGTTCATTATCGACACCACCGACGAACTGACCGCCTGGCCACACGACCCGCGCCGGGCGTTCCGCACGTTGCGCTACACCACCAATTGGGCGTCGGTGTGCACGGCGTATCGCGCCAGTTATGAAGTGGCCAAGGGGCATCCCGAGCGCTATGCGCAGATGTCCGCCCATGCGGTGGCCAGCTTGCAAACCTTCTGCAGCCAGGCCACTGCCGAGCAACGCTTGCAAGGGTTTTTCGCCGACTTGTTCAAGAACCGTGTAGCGCCTGCCATGGAAACCCCCGAGGCATGATCCGCGCACTGTTGCGACGTCTGTTCCCTGCGGCGAAACCCGAACCCGAACCGATGCCGGTGGTGGTGCACAGCGCCGTGTCGCCACGGGATGTGGGGTTGCGCGACGCCATGCTCGATGGCTGGTTTCTCGGTGACAGCGGCGAACTGCTCAAAGGCTTTGCCATCAACGCGCACGACACCTTGCTGGATGTCGGTTGCGGTGAAGGCGTGGCGACGCTGTTTGCGGTGCGTCAGGGCGCGTCGGTGATCTTCACCGACAGCGAACTCGATAAGGTCCGCGATCTGGCCCGGCAGGTAGACGCACAGTCGACCCGGCAAAATCTTGGGTTGGTCAGCAATAGCCTGCCGCTGCCCCTGGCCGACGGTTGCGCGAGCAAAGTCGTGTGCATGGAAGTGCTCGAACACATCGATCAGCCCGAGCCGTTCATGGCCGAACTGGTGCGCATGGGGCGGCCGGGAGCGCTGTACTTGCTGAGCGTACCGGCGCCGGTGGGCGAGCATTTGCAGCAAGGCATCGCCCCCGCGAGCTATTTCCAATCGCCCAATCACGTACAGATTTTTACCCCTGAGCGGTTTGCCGCCATGGTGGAAGACGCCGGGCTGGTGATCGAACATCGTCAGGCCAGCGGATTTTTCTGGGTCATGGGCATGATCTTTTTCTGGGCCAGTGAACGGGCGGCCGGGCGCGACCTGGGTGGCGCGGTGCGCGACCGGATTCAGGCGCCGTACCCGCCGCTGATGGAGAGCTGGGCGCGCACCTGGCAAGACTTGCTGGCGCAACCCAATGGGCTGGCGATCAAGCAGATGCTCGATCAATTCATGCCCAAGAGTCAGGTGATCATAGCCCGCAAACCGCTGGATACCGAGGCAACGTCCGGGAGGATGGCATGAGCAGTAAACGGATAATGGACATCGAGTTGCTGCGCGGCATTGCGGTACTCGGCGTGTTGTTTCATCACCTGCAAGGCAGCCTGTTCACCGATACGGTGCCCTTGCTGGAAAACATTCATGCCTGGTTGCAACCGTGGTGGGGCGTCGATCTGTTTTTCGCGATCTCGGGCTTCGTCATTGCACGCAGCCTGATACCGGCGTTGCAAGGTTGCACCACGCGCCAGGAGTACTGGCAGCAGACGCGTAACTTCTGGTTGCGCCGAGCCTTTCGATTGCTGCCGTCGGCGTGGCTGTGGCTGGCGTTGATGCTGCTGGCTTGTCTGTTTATCAATCAATCCGGGGCGTTCGGCACGTTGCACGCAAACTTGCAGGCGACATTGGCCGGGGTCGCGCAGTACGCCAACTTCCGCTTTGCCGACAGCTTCTTTCACTACGAGTACGGCACCAGCTTCGTCTACTGGAGCCTGTCGCTGGAGGAGCAGTTCTACCTGTTGTTCCCGCTGCTGATCCTGGTGTGTCGCAAGCATCTGGTCTGGGCTTTGTTGGCATTGGTCGCGGTGCAATTGTTCACGTTGCGCACGCCGATCCTGATGGTTGTGCGCACCGATGCACTGGCCCTCGGCGTGCTGCTGGCGATGTGGAGTGCGCGGCCCGGGTATGTCCGCTGGGAGCCGACATTCTTGCGTCGGCCGTGGGCGGGCGTCTCGGTGCTGCTGATCCTGGCGCTGGCGCTGAGTTTCATGGCCACGGATCGCTTCACCTTCGCCAACTTCCGGATCGGCGCGATTGCCGTGCTCAGTGCGGTGTTGGTCTGGATCGCCTCCTACAACCGTGATTACTTGATGCCAGCGGGTTTGCTGAAGAACCTGATGGTGTGGATCGGCAGTCGCTCCTACGGGATTTACCTGATCCACATTCCGGCTTATGCATTGGTGCGCGAAGTGATCTTGCGCTTGCAGGCCGCCGGTCTGCCGAGCCCGGCCGGGCATCCGGTGCTGACCCTCCTGATCGCAGGCGGGCTGATTGTCCTGCTGAGCGAGCTCAATTACCGCTTTATCGAAATGCCCATGCGCAATCGCGGCGCCTCGCTGGTGCAACGTCTGAGCACGTCCCGAACCGCCGTCCCATCCTCTGGAGCGACCTCATGCTGAGGCTTTTGAAGAAACTCACGGCGGGTACGCCCGCTCCCGTGGCACCCGTCGCCGACAAGGTCGACCCGTACATGCTCGGCCTGCATGATGCGATGCTCAGCGGCTGGTTCAACCAGCAAACCGGCGAGCTGTTCAGCGGTTTCCCGGTTACCGCCGAGGACACTTTGCTGGACGTTGGCTGCGGGGATGGCGGCAACGTGCATTTCTGCGGGATGCGTGGGGCGAAGATCATCATTGCCGACATCGACGCGGCGAAGGTCGAAGCGACCCGCTTGCGCCTGGGCGATACGCCGGCCCGGGACGTCGAATGCCACGTCACGGACTGCAATCCGCTGCCGATTGCCGATGCCACCGCCACCCGCGTGGTGTCCACCGAAGTCATCGAGCACGTCGACGACCCGGCGCAATTTCTCGCCGAGCTGGTGCGGGTCGGCAAGCCGGGGGCGCTGTATCTGCTCAGCGTCCCGCACCCAAGCTCCGAAGACCTGCAAAAGGACATCGCCGCGCCGGAGTACTTTCAGAAGCCCAACCACATTCGTATCATCAGCGAAGAGCAGTTCAAGGCAATGGTCAGCGACGCCGGCCTGGAAGTGCTGAGTCACAGCCAGTACGGGTTCTATTGGTCGATGTGGATGCTGTTGTTCTGGGAAGCCAAGGTTGATTTCAGTAACGCTGATCACCCGCTGCTCAATCACTGGGCCGATACCTGGAAAGCCGTCCTGGAGTCGCCACGAGGCGCGCAGATCAAACAGGCGCTGGATGCGGTGGTGGCGAAAAGTCAGGTGATCATCGCCCGCAAGCCTTGAGCCGATTCACTGTGGGAGAGAGTTTTTGTGGCGAGGGGGCTTGCCCCCGTTGGGTCGCGAAGCGGCCCCGGCTTTTATCCAGGTAAACCGAGTTGTATGGATTTACGACTGCTGCGCAGCCGAACGGGGGCGAGCCCCCTCGCCACAAAGCACCTCATCACAGGTTATCTGTCTGGCCTGAGACTGCATTACTCTGTAGACCTGTGTTTTAGGGATCAGGGATTTCATGTCGTTTTTCGTTCGTCTCTCGGTCCTGCTTGCTGCGGCGCTGTGGCTCAACGGCTGCAAACAACCCGACGCTCCACCACTCGATCAACAACTCTACGTATGGCAACGCCAATGGACCCCGGCCCATGAAGCCGCGCTGCGGGACAGCCGTGCGGATTTTTCGACCTTGCGGGTGCTGGCCTTGCAGGCGTTTCCGCAGGAGGGTTGGCGGCGGGCGCGGATTGATCCGCTGTTGCTCAAGCGTGATGGCCGGCCGCTGATTGCGGTGATTCGCCTGGATGGCCAGCTCAGGGCGCTGGATCAGGACGAGGTCATTGCGCAGATCCAGCAACTGCTCGGCGATTGGAAAACCCAAGGCCTGACCTTGGCCGGCGTGGAAATCGATCACGATGCCGGCAACGCTCGACTACCGGCCTATCGGACGTTCCTCACACAGTTGCGCGCCACGCTGCCGGCGTCTTTGCCGCTGAGCATCACCGCGTTGCCGGCCTGGCTCGATAGCCCTGAATTGCCCGAGCTGTTGGCGACGGTCGACAGCAGCGTGTTGCAGGTGCACGCGGTCAGTGATCCGCGCCATGGCTTGTTCGACCCGGCCAAGGCTGAACAGTGGGCCAAGGCCTGGAATCGCATTACGACTAAACCCTTTTATCTGGCACTCCCGGCCTATGGCGTGGCGTTGTTGCCGGACGCCCGTGGTGCGCCGGTCGTGGAAAGCGAAGTGCCTATCGAACGCGGCGGTAAACGTCGGGAATTGCTGGCCGATCCAGTGCAACTGCGCCAACTGGCCCTCGACCTGCGCGCCGACGCGCCAGCGCACTTGGCCGGGCTGATCTGGTTTCGCCTGCCTCTGGCCGGCGACCGTCGCGCCTGGAGCCTGACAACCCTGAGCGCTGTCGCTCGCGGTGAGGCGTTGAGCAGCCGCCTGAGCCTGCAACTATCCGAACAAAACGGCCTCTATGACATCGCCATCACCAACCAGGGCAATCTCGACAGCGCCTGGCCCGAACGCCTGACACTGGCGGCGCAAGGTTGTGACGGTGCCGATGCTTTGGCCGGTTATGCGTTGCAACAGAGCCCGGATCTGCTTACCTTCACCCGCCTGCGCGACGGTCGAATGCCGGCCGGCGGACAGCGCGCCATCGGTTGGGCACGTTGCACACATATTGATCAAGGAGGTTCGAATGTTCACCCGTAACTGGCCCCGCCATCTGCTCTGCCTGAGCCTCAGTTTGCCGCTGGGTTCGGCGCTGGCCTGCGGGCCGGACTTTCCGATGCGCCTGCTGGATGACCGGGAGCAGTCACTGGCGGAGCTGCCGGAAGGTAACTTCCGCTTCGAGGTCAATCGCCTCGGGCACGCCATCGCCGGGTTGAACAATGCCACGGCGGCGACCAATAGCCCGGGCAACGGCTACGGCGATGAGCCGTCCTACACCGATCAACGGGACAAGGCTGAACAGGCTGGTTTGACCGCTGAGCAGCAAGCGCTGGTCAAGCAGCTGCGCACATTGACCGATGCTCATCAGGTGGAGATCCAGGGCGCGAGCCTGCCGGTTGATTTGCGGCTGTACCTGGCGGGCGCCGTGGCGTTCAGCGCCGGGGATCATCAGCTCGCCGCTGAATACTTCCAGAAAGTCCTGGCGTTGCCGGCCAGTCAACGACCGTTACGCAGTACATGGGCGGCGTATTCATTGGGCCGGTCGCTGTATGAAATGAGCGCCGAGGCGGGTGCCGGGCCGGATCTGTTGGCCCAGTCGCAGAAGGCCTTCGAGCAGACCCGTCAACTGAGCGTCGACGGCTTCAGCGACCCGCTGGAGCTGGGCGTCGCCAGTCTCGGTGAAGAGGCGCGCGTCGTTCTCTCGGCGGGCGACTGGAACCGCGCGATCGAACTCTACGCCACGCAAACTATCCACGGTTCGCCGGTGGGTTACTCCTCGCTCAAGCAGTTGATGGCCGAACTCACGGCGCTGCCCGATGATCAATTGGCCGTGCTGCTTCAAGGCAAAACGGTGCAGCAATTGGTCACGGCTTCGCTGATCAGCCGCGTTGGCTGGTCATTCGGAGAACAACCGCCGAGCGAGAAAAAACTGATTCAGATGCTGCAAGCCAGCACTCGCGGCAGCCTGGATAACGCCGATCGGCTGGCGGCGATGAATTATCAACAGGGCGACTACGCCAGCGCCAAAGCTTTTGTCGACCACGCGGGCGACGGCGGCCTGGCCTGGTGGATACGCGCCAAACTGGCGCTGCGTGAAGGCGACAAAACCGCTGCCGCCGCAGCCTATGCGAAAGCGGCCCAGGCGTTCCCGCAAAGTGAAGCCTGGGGTGAGGCACGCATCCCGGAATGGGACTACAACGATGTAGTCGTTAAGCCCAATTGCCGGGTCGAGGGTGAAAGCGCAATCCTCGCCCTGCAACGGGGTGACTACCTGCAAGCCTTTGATCAGCTCTATCGCAGCCAAGGCGTGTACTGGCTCGACGCGGCCACGGTCGCCGAGCGGGTGTTGACCGTCGATGAGCTCAAGCATTACGTCGACACCCAAGTGCCGGCAGTACCGCCGCTGACTCAGCAGGAGCGCGACAATTATGTGCAGCTGCCGGTAGCTGCGAAGCTGCGGGATTTGCTCGGGCGGCGGTTGTTGCGTGAAGAGTGGTACGACGAGGCGCCAGGGTACTTCGACAACGTCGATCTGCAGAACAAGGCCAAGGCCTACGCACAGTTACGTCACGAGGCCGACGCTGCCTGGTGGCCAACTACTCGCGCCGCCGCTTTGTTCAACGCCGGCGCCTTGGCTCGTCAGTGGGGGATGGAGATACTGGGCTATGAGATGTCTCCGGATTACGCCTCGTTGTTCGACGGCAACTTCAGCCTGGAGACCACGGAACTGAAAGTCGGACCGTTGGTGGCCGAGGGTGAGGTCCAGCGCCAACAGGCCAGCGCTGCTCAGCCAAATGTGCGCTTCCACTATCGATTCGTCGCCACGGCACTGGCCAGTCGCGCCGCCGACAATTTACCTCACACCAGTCAGGCCTTTGCGGCTGTGTTGTGTGCGGCTTCGGGGTGGAATTCCAGCCTTGAGGAGCAGAGCGCGTTCTATCAACGCTACGTCAAGGAAGGCCCTTACGTGACCTGGGCCGGAGACTTTGGCCATCAGTGCCCTTATCCGGACTTTCAGAACGCCAGCAAACGCTACGTGACCCAGGCCACGGATTCCGTGCGCTCAACCCTGCGGCCCTACAAGAAACCAGTGCAGATTGGTGGTGTGGTGGTGGTCGTGGCGGCGGCGTTGCTGTTGATCAATCGCCGTCGCCGCAAAGCGCAGTAAGGCTCAAGCCTGTTGAACGAAGGTCAGCCGCAGGGCGAAACCGATCAACAGGCTGCCGAACAACCATTGCTGCACGCGTTGGGCTGACGGGCTGCGTTGCAGCCAACGGCCCAGCGCCGCGCCAGTCAGCGCGTAGGCGCTGTCGAACAGTAAACCGGCGACCACTAGCAACACGCCAAGGGTGGCGAACTGCGCGAGCACCGGCCCCGCCTGAGGATTAATGAACTGCGGCAGTAATACCGAGCAGAACAACAGGGCCTTGGGGTTGAGCAGGTTGGTCAGCAAACCGCGCTGGATCGACTCGCGCCAACGCGGTTTTTCGCCGCCAGCGTTTGCCCCATTCAAGCTCGGCAGCATCGTGGTGCGCAGGCACTGAATGCCGATCCACAGCAAGTACGCCGCGCCGACCAGGCGCACCACATCGAAGGTCCAGGGCGCGGCTTTGAACAACGCCGCCAGCCCCAGCGCCGCCAACGCCACATGACAACCCCGAGCGATGCCCAGGCCAATCGCCGTGGCCAGCGCCGCGCCTTTGCCCTGACGGGCACCGGTTTGCAGCAGCAGGATCATGTCCGGGCCGGGCAGCAGATACACCACCGCCAGCGCCATGAAAAATAGCCAGAGTCCTGCCATGTGCACCCCATTCGTTGTCGATTTGGTAGGGGCAGTCTAGAGCCGGAGGGCAGGGCAGGTGCTTGCGTAGTTCACTTCTAAAACCTTATGGATTGGCATAACCTGCCACGTTATGACGCGCATACCATCAGGATCTGCCAAACCATGAAACTTGACGCCTACGACCGCAAGATTCTCGCCGCCCTGCAACGGGATGGTCGGCTGAGCAATGTGCAATTGGCTGACGAGATCGGTTTGTCTGCATCGCCATGTTTGCGCCGGGTGCGGATGCTCGAAGAGGCGGGGGTGATTCGCGGCTACCAGGCCAACCTTGATCGGGACGAAGTGGGGCTGGGGTTGACGGTGTTTGTCGGGGTCAAGGTTGAACGCCACAACGATGAACAGGCCGAGGCTTTTCGTTTGGCGGTGACGGCGTTGCCCGAGGTGATTTCGGCGTTCCTGGTGTCCGGGGAATCGGATTTCCTGTTGCAAGTGGTGGTGCCGGATTTGCGTGCCTATGACCGGTTTTTAACCGGGCGATTGCTGAAATTGCCGGGGGTGAGTGATATCCGCAGCAACTTTGCGATTCACACGGTGAAGACGCCGGGGGCGTTGCCTCTGGAGCATTTGCCGCTTTAGACCGCGTCGCCTGCTTCGCGAGCAAGCCCGCTCCCACATGGGTTTTGTGAGCGCCGTAGATCCAATGTGGGAGCGAGCCTGCTCGCGAAAGCGATAGACCGGTCAATCACTACATCTGCGTCGCCATCCCCTCCACATTCATTGCCGCCTGGCGCAACGCCTCGGAGCGGGTCGGGTGCGGATGGCAGGTCAGGGCGATGTCCTCAGCGGAGGCGCTGAATTCCATGGCCACGCAATACTCGCCGATCATTTCACTGACGCTCGGGCCGACCAGATGCACCCCGAGGATTTCGTCGGTGCGCTCATCGGCCAGCACTTTGGCGAAACCTTCGGTCTCGTGGTTGATCTTCGCCCGGCTGTTGGCGGTGAACGGGAACTTGCCGACCTTGTAGGCACGCCCCTCGGCCTTGAGCTGCTCTTCGGTCTTGCCGACGCTGGCCAGCTCCGGTTTGGTGTAGATCACGTTGGGGATCAGGTCGTAATTGACCTCGCCGGCCTTGCCGACGATCTGCTCGACGCAGGCCATGGCTTCGTCTTCGGCCTTGTGCGCGAGCATCGGCCCGGAGGTGACGTCGCCAATCACCCAGACGCCAGCCGCCTCGGTACGGTGCCCTTTATTGGCGAGCATGCCGCGCTTGTCGGTAGCGAGGCCGACGTTTTCCAGCCCCAGGTCCTGGGTGTAAGGCCGGCGCCCGATGGCCACCAGCACGTAATCGGCTTCGAGCAATTCGGCGGTGCCACCGGCGGCGGGTTCGACGCTGAGTTGCACACCGTTGGCCGAGGTGGTGGCGCTGGTGACTTTCGAACTCAACTTGAAGCTGATGCCTTGCTTGGTCAGTGAGCGCTGCAGGGTCTTGCCGGCTTCGCCGTCGACACCAGGGCAGATCCGGTCGAGAAATTCGACCACCGTCACCTGAGCGCCCAAGCGCCGCCAGACCGAACCCAGCTCCAGACCGATTACGCCGGCGCCGATCACCACCAAATGCTTCGGCACTTCCGCCAGGGACAGCGCGCCCGTGGAGTCGAGGATGCGTTGGTTATCGATGTCCACGCCCGGCAGGGGAGTGGGCTCGGAACCGGTGGCGATGATGATGTCCTTGGCGCTCAGCTCGGTCTTGCCGCCCGCGCTGTCGGTCACGGTGACCTTGCCCGGCCCGTCGATATGGCCCCAGCCCTTGATCCAGTCGACCTTGTTCTTGCGAAACAGAAACTCGATGCCCTTGGTCAGCCCGGTAACGCTTTCATCCTTCTGCTTCATCATTTGCGCGAGGTTTAGGGTCGGTTTGACCTCGATCCCCAGGTTGGCAAATTCCGCGCCCATGGCCGCGTCGTAGAGTTCGGAGGCATGCAGCAGTGCCTTGGACGGCATGCAGCCGACGTTGAGGCAGGTGCCGCCGAGGGTGGCGCGGCCTTCGACGCAAGCGGCTTTGAGGCCCAGTTGGCCGGCGCGGATCGCTGCGTTGTAACCGCCCGGACCTCCGCCCAGAATCACGACGTCATAAGTGCTCATGGATGTACTCCTGGATTGAAAGGGACCGGATCGATAAACGTAGTCGTTGGTAAAAATTACGAACGTAATATGTGCGTTCCGAGGCATTTCGGTCAAGGCTTCAGCTTAGCGACAGGTTGCGCGCCTTTAGATACAGCTATTTAGAACGGAAATTTCACCACTTTCGTTATAAGGTAACGAGATGTGACGGGATTCGACGTCAGCAACGATAAACATTGGGGTGGTATGCAAGTCGATCTTGATGTCGATGGAACGCAAGTAGCCGGATTGCCGCGCTTTCAGCAGGCGCTTTTTCATGGGCGGCGATTGCGTCAGTACGCAATCGGCCTGTGTGCTTTGGCGGCGGTGGGGTTGGTACTGGCGTTTTTTGTCGCGCTGTTTGCGCCGCAGTCGCTGTGGGGCGCGCTGTTGGTTAACCAGAGCGCCGGCTTGCTGGTGCTGGTCGCCGGTCTGCAATCGGCGTGGTGGGTGACGCAATGGCGCGCGCAGGCGATGAATCCGGTTGTGTCGGTGCCCGTGGTCGTAGAGGAAGAACCCGTCGCACCGGTGGGCTGGTACGAGCACATGCTGGACCGGCTCAGTCAGCGCTGGGTGCACATGCTGGCGCAGATCGGTGCGTCGACGTTCTGGCTGGCCGGTTGGGCAGTGTTGACGTTGTTCAGTATTGAGCAAGTCTGGAACCTGGCCCTGACGCCCGCCGCGCTGGGTTTGTCCGCCAGCGTCGGCGCTGCGCTGTCATTGCTGCTGGCTTTCGGGTTGCTGGTGCTGGAGCGACAACTGGCACAGGAAAATGCTGCCGAATGGCCCGAAGCAGGATCGTTGGCACAGTTGACCCGTGTCGCGATTATTTGTCTGGTGCTGAGTGCGTTGTGCCTGTTGTTCGGCAATGACAGTTCGGTCTGGCCAGTGCGTCTGGCGGTGCTGATCGGCCTGCTGCCGGGTCTGGTGGCCGTTGAGCTGCTGTTGCGCGCGGCGCTGTCGCTGTTCAGTCCGCAGCGTGAAAACATTGAACCCTCGCTGCTGGCGCGAAGCTTCGTCGCCGACATGCTGCGCTGGCCGCCACAACCGTTGCTGGCGTTGCAGCACGAATTGCACAACCGCTTCGGCATCGACCTGCGGCAAATCTGGGCTTTCACCTACATGCGCCGGGCGTTTTTTCCGGTGCTGGCGGTGGTGGCTATCGTCGGTTGGTCGCTGACCGGCATTCACGAAATCCCGCTGCAAGGGCGTGGCATCTACGAGCGTTTTGGCAAACCGGTTGAGGTCTTCGGCCCTGGTTTACACGCAGGTTTGCCTTGGCCGTTGGGTCGGGTGTTGAGCGTCGAGAACGGAGTAGTTCACGAGTTAGCCACCAGCGTCGGCGAAGCGTCGGCACCCGTGGTCGCCGAACCCGCTGAAGGTCCCGCCCCGGCGATTGCCAATCGCTTGTGGGACGCCAGCCATGTGAACGATAAATCCCAAGTCATCGCCAGCAGCCGCGCCGACAAGCAGAGCTTCCAGATCGTCAACATGGACGTGCGCTTTGTCTATCGCATTGGCCTGAATGACAAGGACGCGTTGGCCGCGACCTACAACAGTGCCGATGTCCCGACGCTGATTCGCAGCACCGCCAGCCGGATTCTGGTGCACGATTTTGCCTCGCGGACCCTCGACGGTTTGCTTGGAGAGGACAGGGTAGGGCTGGGCGAAGAGATCGGTCGGGCGGTGCAGGCCGACCTGCAAAAACTCGACAGTGGCGTAGAAATTCTCGCCACCGTGGTCGAGGCGATCCATCCGCCGGCTGGTGCCGCCAACGCTTATCACGGTGTGCAAGCAGCGCAGATTGGCGCCCAGGCATTGATCTCCCGTGAGCGCGGTGCGGCAGCAGAAGCCACCAACCAGGCGCAATTGCAGGCCAGCATCGCCCGTGATCAAGCCACCGCCAGTGCCCGTGAAATCAACGCGACGGCGCAGGCATCGGACCTGCGCTTCAGCGCCGAGCGCAAAGCCTACGCCAGTGCCGGCCAGGCCTTCGTGCTGGAACAATATTTCAGTCAACTGACCCAGGGCCTGGCCAACGCCAAGCTTTTGGTTCTCGATCATCGACTGGGCGGTAGCAGCAACGCGCCGACCATCGACCTCCGTACGTTTACGCTGCCGGCTGACCCTGCGTCGCCGCGTAACGCCGCTCAGCCAGGAGCCACCCATTGAGCCAGTCGCATACTCACGATCACGATGACCACACTGGCCACGATCACGGCCATGGCGGGCATCACCACGGTCATCACCATCACCACCACGGCGATCCCCAAGAGGCCGGTCCATTCCCGTGGCGACGCATGGGCTGGGCAGCGTTGTTGGTGGCGTTCGCCATCGCCGCCGCGAGCCTGGTGCAAGTGCGCTCGGGGGAGGCCACGGTGATTACCCGGTTTGGCAATCCCTCTCGGGTGTTGCTCGAACCGGGTCTGGGTTGGCGATGGCCGGCGCCGTTCGAAGCGGCGATTCCGGTAGACCTTCGCTTGCGAACGACCTCCAGCGGTTTGCAGGATGTCGGCACGCGGGACGGTTTGCGCATCATCGTTCAGGCTTACGTGGCGTGGCAGGTGCAGGGCGATCCGGACAACGTGCAACGCTTTATGCGCGCCGTGCAGAACCAGCCAGATGAAGCGGCGCGGCAGATTCGCACCTTTGTCGGCTCGGCACTGGAAACCACCGCCAGCAGTTTTGACCTGGCCAACTTGGTGAACACCGATGCCAACCAAGTGCACATTGCCGATTTCGAAGCGCAGTTGCGTCAGCAGATCGATCAGCAATTGCTCACGACTTACGGCGTGCGCGTGCTGCAAGTTGGCATTGAGCGTTTGACCTTGCCGTCGGTAACACTCACCGCCACCGTCGATCGCATGCGCGCCGAGCGTGAAACAATCGCTACCGAACGCACGGCCATCGGCAAGCGCGAAGCCGCGCAAATCCGTTCTGCCGCCGAGCGTGACGCGCGCATCGTACAGGCCGATGCCACGGTGAAAGCCGCTGACATTGAAGCGCAATCCCGAGTCGAAGCCGCGCAGATTTACGGTCGCGCCTACGCCGGATCGCCGCAGCTTTATAACTTGCTGCGCTCCCTTGATACCTTGGGCACGATTGTTTCACCGGGCACTAAACTGATTCTGCGTACCGACGCTGCGCCATTCCGCGTGTTGGTTGACGGCCCGCCAAGCCTCGACAACAAGTCCGGGTCGCAGCCATGAAATTAGTTCCACGTGGAACAAATGAGTTAAGCAGTCCCTGGATTCAGGCAGGACGCTTGGCTTTTCTGGCTCTTTACGCTGTCACGGTGCTGGCGGCTTTGGCCTGGGCGTTCTCCAACGTGCGGCAGATTGATCCGCAAAATCGTGCCGTGGTTTTGCACTTCGGCGCGCTGGATCGCATCCAGAATGCCGGGCTTTTGTTGGCTTGGCCGCGTCCATTTGAGCAGGTGATTTTGTTGCCAGCGGCGGATCGCATCATCGAACGCAGGGTGGAAAATTTGCTGCGCAGCGATGTGGCGTTGCAGGCTGATCGGGTGGCAACGTTTGCCACACCGCTCAGCGATGCACTCGCGGGCTCCGGTTATTTGCTGACCGGTGACGCCGGTGTGGTGCAACTGGATGTGCGGGTGTTCTACAAAGTCACCGAGCCGTATGCGTTCGTCCTTCAAGGTGAACATGTGTTGCCGGCGCTGGATCGGCTGGTCACTCGCAGCGCCGTGGCGCTTACCGCCGCGCGGGATCTAGACACCATTCTGGTGGCGCGACCTGAACTGATCGGCGCCGACAACAAAGCCGCCGAACGTCGTGAACGTTTGCGCGGTGATCTGGTACAAGGCATCAACCAACGCCTGGCCGAGCTGACTGCGACGGGGCAGGGGATTGGCATTGAAGTCGCGCGAGTAGACGTGCAATCGAGTCTGCCGGGGCCTGCGGTGAATGCGTTCAACGCGGTTCTGACCGCCAGCCAACAGGCCGACAAAGCCGTGGCCAACGCCCGTACCGAAGCCGAGAAACTGACCCAGACTGCCAACGAACAAGCCGATCGAACCCTGCAAGTGGCACACGCCCAAGCCAGTGAACGCCTGGCCAAAGCCTCTGCTGATACGGCAACGGTATTGAGCCTGGCCAAAGCGCAACAGCAAGGCACTGACCCGCAAATGCTGCTGCGTATTTACCGCGAGCGGATGCCGAAGATTCTCGGTCAGGCCGGTTCGGTAACCACGGTCGATCCGAAAGATGATTCCCGCCTGATCATTCAGGGAGCTGCACAATGACTGCCCACACTGCCGCCGCACCGAGCATGTTGTCCTCGGCCGAGCAACGTAGCGCCGCGCGTCAACTGACCCTGGCCATGCTCGCCTTGGGCTTGCTCGGGCTCGGCTTGATTTGGCGCTGGGTGTCGCCGGAGCAGACCGGCGTCAGCCAATTGCTGTTGGGCTTTGCCTCGCTGCTGGTGGCCGTGCCGGTGATGCGCTCGGCCTGGTACAGCTTGCGCTACCCGAGCTTGCACGGGATCACCGATCAACTGATCGCCCTGGCGATGCTCGGTGCCTGGGCCACGGGTGATCTGCTGACGGCCGCGTTACTGCCGATCATCATGATCTTCGGCCACGTGTTGGAAGAGCGCAGCGTAATCGGTTCCCAGGAGGCGATTCACGCCCTTGGCAAACTGACACGCAGCCATGCACGCAAGGTTCAAGCGGACGGCACCGTCCTTGAAGTCGACAACGGCACGCTCAAGTCAGGCGACATCGTGGAAGTGCGCGCGGGTGATCGAGTACCGGCGGATGGTCGGGTGTTGTCCGGTCAGGCGAGCCTCGATACCGCATCGATTACCGGCGAGTCGGTGCCGCTGGAAGCGGTGGTCGGCATGACCGTGTTCGGCGGCGCGATCAACCTCGATGGCTTGCTGCGCATTGAAGTGACCCGCACCGGCAACGAATCGACCCTCGGTAAAGTCATCGCGTTGATGCAAAGTGCCGAGCGTTCCAAGCCACCCATTACTCGTTTGCTTGAGCGTTACGCCGGTAGCTACATGGTGCTGGTGTTGCTGCTGGCGGCGGTGACCTGGTTCATCACCAACGATGCCCAGGCGATGTTGGCGGTGTTGGTGGCGGCGTGTCCGTGTGCGTTGGTGTTGTCGGCACCGGCCACGGCGATTGCCGGAGTCGCAGTGGCGGCACGTCATGGGATTCTGATTCGCAGTTCGGCGTTTCTCGAAGAGCTGGCGGACCTGACGTCGCTGGTGGTGGATAAAACCGGGACGCTGACCTTCGGCACGTTGCGTCTGCAATCCATCGACAGTCCGTTGGAGGATCGTGGTCACGTCCTGAAACTCGCCGCCAGTCTTGGTTCGGCAAGCAGCCATCCGGTCAGTCGGGCGCTGGCGAGTCTGGTGACTCAGGAACATTTTCTGCTGCTCTCCGACATTCACGAACGCCAGGGGTTGGGCGTGGTGGCGATGACAGAGCAGGGCGAGGCGGCGCTCGGACGTCCGGAGTTGTTCGCGCAGTTGGGCATCGCCACGTCGGCTGTTCCCGAGCATGACGGGCCGATTGCCGGCCTGGCGCTTAACGGTGAGTTTCTCGCCTGGCTGTTGCTGGCGGACACCGTCAAACCTGAAGCACGGTTTGCCTTGAATGAATTGCGTGAGCTGGGCTTGGGTCGTCAGTTGCTGCTCACGGGTGATCGGCAAAGTGTCGCGCACACACTGGCTCGCGATGTCGGTATCAGTGACGTCGAAGCCCAGGCTTTGCCCGAAGACAAACTCAATCGCGTACTGACAGAAATCGGCAGCGGCTTCCGGCCGATGGTGGTCGGGGATGGCATCAACGATTCCCTGGCCCTGAAGGCCGGCGTAGTCGGCGTGGCGATGGGCGCCGGCGGGGCGGACATTGCCTTGGCGTCGGCGGACATCGTGCTGATCGGCAGTGACCTGCGCCGGCTCGGGACTTGCGTGCGATTGAGCCGCCAGTGCCGCCAGACTTTGCAGGTGAACGTGATCATCGGCCTGGGCTGGACCTTGGCGATTGTCGCCTTTGCGGCCTTCGGTTGGCTGGGTGCGGCGGGGGCGATGATTGCCGCGTTGCTGCATAACCTCAGCACATTGCTGGTGTTGGGAAATGCCGGGCGCTTGCTGCGATTCCAGGAGCCTTTGCTCAAACTGAAGGATGAGGCCTGAAAAGGCTCTAACCCGGGGAGATCACAGCAGTACCAACTTTTTAGAACTGTGTGCAGTTTTCGTAGTCATCTAGGGTGAAGGCCATCACTTTGTAGACTCACGACGGCTGGTTGAAGCGCCGCGAGTTATAGAAAAACGCTATTAAATCGATAGCCAGCTATTTTTCTATGATGGTCTACCCTCACATCAGACGTCTGAAACAAGGGGGATAAACCATGCTCGCGCAACTTCCACCGGCCTTACAGAATCTGCAGCTACCGCTTCGCCTGCGACTCTGGGACGGCCATGAATTCAATCTGGGGCCGACGCCCAGCGTCACCATTGTGGTCAAGGACCCACAAATGGTTACCCAGTTGACCCACCCAAGCCTGGACGCACTGGGGGCAGCGTTTGTCGAAGGCAAACTTGAGCTGGAAGGCTCAATCAGCGATGTGATCCGCGTCTGTGATGAGTGGAGCCAGGCATTGCTGGGTGACGCCGACAGTCAGCCGGTTCGCCTCGTCCACGACAAGGAAACCGACGCCAAAGCCATTTCCTACCACTACGACCTCTCCAACGCGTTTTATCAGCTGTGGCTCGACAGCGACATGGCGTATTCCTGCGCCTATTTCGAGACCGGCAGCGAATCGCTGGAACAAGCCCAGCAAGCCAAATTCCGTCATCTGTGCCGCAAGTTGCGTCTGCAACCGGGCGACTACCTGCTGGATGTCGGTTGTGGCTGGGGCGGACTGGCACGCTACGCGGCACGGGAGTTCGGCGCGAAGGTGTTCGGCATTACCCTGAGCAAAGAGCAACTGGCCCTGGCCCGCGAACGGGTTAAAGAAGAAGGGCTGGAAGATCTGATTGAGCTGCAACTGCTCGATTACCGCGATCTGCCCCAGGATGGGCGCTTCGACAAAGTGGTCAGCGTCGGCATGTTCGAGCATGTGGGCCATGCGAACCTGGCCGAGTACTGCAAAATCCTCTTCGGCGCGGTGAAGGAGGGCGGCCTGGTGATGAACCACGGGATCACCGCCAAGTACACCGATGGCCGTCCGGTAGGACGCGGTGCCGGTGATTTCATCGAGAAGTACGTGTTCCCCAACGGCGAGCTGCCACACCTGTCGATGATCTCAGCGGAGATCAGCGAGGCAGGTCTGGAGATTGTCGATGTCGAGAGCCTGCGCCTGCATTACGCGCGCACCCTCGACCACTGGAGCGAACGCTTGGAAGACAACCTGGAAGCCGCCGCTAAAGAAGTACCGCAGCAAGCATTGCGGATCTGGCGGCTGTACTTGGCCGGTTGCGCTTATGCCTTCGCCAAGGGTTGGATCAACTTGCACCAGATTCTCGCGGTGAAAGCTCATCCGGATGGCAGCCATGAACTGCCCTGGACTCGCGACGACATCTACAACCCTTAGAGAATCGGCGAAATAAGCCGGGCGACCCGCATGCCAATCTGTTGCAGGCGGTGGGTCTCCCGGCTTTCTTCTTTGGCGATCTCGTGGGCCTGGGCGAAGTCATCGTTGAGCATGTGTTCCACCTCGGCGGCGAACGCGCTGTCGACGGTCAGCAACATCACTTCAAAATTCAACCGGAATGAACGGTTGTCCAGATTGGCGCTGCCAATGGCGCTGATTTCGCTGTCGATCAACACCACTTTCTGATGCAGGAATCCGGGCTCGTAACGGAACACCCGCACGCCTGCGCGAACGGCTTCGAAAGCGTAAAGGCTGGACGCGGCGTAGACGATTCGATGATCCGGTCGCGACGGCAGCAGAAGCCGCACATCCACACCGCGCAGTACCGCCAGGCGTAGTGCGGCGAACACCGCTTCGTCCGGAATGAAGTAGGGGCTGGTGATCCACACCCGTTCCGTCGCGGCATGAATGGCTTCTACGAAGAAAAGAGAACAGGTCTCGTAGGAATCCGCCGGACCGCTGGCGAGCAATTGGCAGAGTACGCCGTCATCCGGGTACACGTCCGGCAAGATCAGCGGCGGTAGCGTACGGGCGGCCCAGAACCAGTCTTCGGCGAAGGATTCCTGCATGCAGGCCACCACCGGTCCGCGCACCTGAACGTGGGTATCGCGCCATGGCGCCAGCGGTGGTTTCTCGCCCATGTATTCGTCGCCAACGTTGTGCCCGCCGACGAAGCCCAGCACGCCGTCGACGACCACGATCTTGCGGTGGTTGCGGAAGTTGACCTGAAACCGGTTGAGCCAGCCGCTGCGGGTGGCAAAGGCTTTGACCTCGACACCGGCCTCGCGCAACGGCTGTACGTAACTGTGGGGCAATGAGTGGCTACCGATGCGGTCATAAAGTAGATAAACCGCCACGCCTTCGGCGGCTTTCTTCAGCAGCAGGGTTTGCAGGCGTTGGCCAAGTCGGTCGTCGTGGATGATGAAGAACTGGATCAGCACCGCTTCCTTGGCATGGCTGATGGCGTCGAAAATCGCCTCGAAGGTCGCCGTGCCGTTGATCAACAGGCGTACTTCGTTATTCGCCAGGCATGGCATGCGCCCCAGTTTTGGCATCGCTCTTAATGAGGCGTACGCGCTGGACGCGCGGGCGGTCAGGGCTTCTTCGACCCAGGGGCGCCAGTTCAGCTCGGAGATGGCTTTGCGCATTTCCTCGTTGGCCTGGCGCCGGGCCTTGATGTAACCATCGAAGGTGCTGCGTCCGAAGACCAGGTAGGGGATGAGCGTCAGGTAGGGAATGAACAACAGCGACAGGGCCCAGGCAATCGAGCCTTGGGCGGTTCGAACGGTCAACACGGCGTGGATGGCAGCAATCAGGCCCAGCGAGTGCAGTAGCGCGATCAGATAACCGAAAATGTGCGGTCCAAAATAATCCATGGGGCAACCTTGCTCCTGAAGATTCAATACGTAAAAGACCATGTTCCGTGCAGAATGTCGCTATTTAATTGGCCCATGAACCGAAGCACATGGCTGACGTCTAACGGCCACTAATGATCAGGAGTTACTCGATGAACGTTCGTCTGCTGGGTTTGGCCATGGCCCTTGGTTTGTCCCTCCCTGTGGCTGCTCAGGCGCAGATGCTGCAACCGGGTTTGTGGGAATTGACCACAAGCAACATGAAAGTCGATGACCAGAACCTGCCGGATCTGCAATTGATCCTAGGCCAGTTGCAAGGCCAGATGACCCCGGAGCAGCGCGCGCAGCTGGAGAAGCAGGGCATCACCATGGGCGGAAAAGGGATTCGTGCATGTCTGACTCAGGCTCAAGTAGCGTCCGACAACATTCCGCTGACGGACCCGCAATCGGGCTGCAAGCAGGAAATCACCGACCGTAACGGCAACCAGTGGAAATTCCGTTTCAGCTGCCCGAAAGCGCAAGGTGCGGGTGTGGCGACGTTCCTGAGTGATCGTGAGTTCACTACCAAGGTCAATGGCACCTTCAATGCGACCGGCATTCAGCAGAAGGGTAGCCTTGATACCCGTGCGGTGTGGTTGGGGCAGGATTGCGGCACTGTTAAGCCGAGAGCTTAAAAGCTTCGCGAGCAAGCCCGCTCCCACATTGGATCTGTGGCATTCACAAAACCAATGTGGGAGCGGGCTTGCCCGCGAAGGCGTCCGCTCAAACCCCACAATCCTTGGGATGTAAAAACCCACACACCTCATCAATCCGCATCCGTCCAAAATCCTCCCCGCTGCAACTGCGCACGCTGACAAACCCGCCGTGCTTTTCCTTCTCTCCGACCACCAACAGATACGGCACGCTCCGCTCGCTGTGCAGGCGAATTTTGTAGCCGATCTTTTCGTTGCGCAGATCCACGTGGGCGCGCACGCCGCTGCGTCGCAGCTCTTCGGTCACCGATTGGGTGTAGGCGATCTGACGTTCGTCGATGTTCACCACCATCACTTGCGGCGGTGCTCGCCAATGCTCCAACTCTTTTTGGCTCGGCCAGCATGTCCCATAGATCCGTTGCAGTGCTGTGCCGCCGACATGATCCAGGGCGAAGGCTTGCAGCACTTTGGTGGCAGGCACATGCGGACCCTTGGTCAGGTAGTCGCCGTCGCCCATGCGGTACACCGAATGCCGTTCGGTTGAGGACAGTGGCCGCTGCCGGATGGAATGGTTGCCTGCTGCAAGCAGGTGCATGCGCACTTCAATCGGGGTCAGGTCGGCCAGCGTTAACGCCCGTTGCAACGCAAACTCATAAAAGAAGCCATCACCCAGCGCCGAGCCCTTTAGCAACAGAACCCTAGGATGAAGTTGCTTCACCGCCATGGCCAACATCAGCGCGCAGGAGCGGCGAAGAATCTCCAGGCCATCGGGCTCCTGCGGCGTGACGATACTGACCCGGGCATCGCGCTGGATCATGAACCCACAATCCACCAACACACCGTCCACCCGGCCGGCCACCGCCGCTTGGGCCAGCGCCAACCCGATACTCGCCGCCAGCTCATACACGGAAAGTGGTTGATCGTATTCACGCAATGAGCCGTCGGGCAGGGTGATGTGGATCATGGTCACTGTTCTCGGGAAGGGGGGCGTTAGCGCATGAACCGCAGGGGCAGACCCTGACAGTTGTCATGTAGACGATTGGCGTGCCAGGCAATTTGCCCCGACACGAGTGTTGTGCTGACGCTGTGGCGAAAACGATGGTGTGCGAAGGGTGTCCAGCCGCACTGGGAAAGAATCGGTTGCTGGGAAACGGCGACGCCGTCGGGCTCGGATTTGATCAGCACCAGATCGGCCCAATAGCCTTCGCGCAGATAACCACGGTCGGGAATCGCGAACAGATCGGCCACCCGGTGACTGGTCTTGGCTACCAAGGTGGTAATGGGCAGCACTTCATCCGCGACCAACTCCAACAGCGCCGGGAGGGCGTGTTGCACCAGCGGCAGACCGGACGGTGCCTGAGTGTAAGGGCGCTGTTTTTCCGCCCAGGTGTGGGGCGCGTGATCGCTGCCTATCACATCCAGCCGGTTGCTCAGCAAGGCTTGGCGCAAGGCGTCGCGGTCGCTCTGAGACTTGATCGCCGGGTTGCATTTGATCAAGTTGCCCAGGCGCGGATAGTCGCGATCATCGAACAGCAAATGATGCAGGCAGACTTCGGCGGTGATGTGTTTCTGGGCCAGCGGTTTGTCTTCGAACAAGGCCAGCTCAAGTGCCGTGGTCAGGTGCAAAACGTGCAGTCGGGTGCCATGACGCTTGGCCAGTTCTACGGCCATCGAAGAAGAACGAAAGCAGGCCTCGGCGTTACGGATCAGCGGATGGGCGGCGGCAGGAATCTGTTCGCCGTACAGCGCTCGCAGGGTCGCGGCATTCGCGTCGATGCTGGGCGTGTGTTCGCAGTGGGCCAACAGGATCGTCGGCACGTCGGCGAACAGCCGCTCCAGAATCCGTGGATCGTCCACCAGCATGTTGCCGGTGGAGGCGCCCATGAACACTTTCACCCCGGCGACTTCGCAAGGGTTGAGCGCGGCAACGGTGTCGAGGTTGTCGTTGCTGACACCGAAGTGAAAGCCGTAGTTGGCCACCGAGTTGATCGCCGCCCGGCGCTTTTTGTCAGCCAATGCTTCGAGGGTGAGGGTGGCCGGATTAGTGTTGGGCATGTCCATGAAACTGGTGATGCCACCGGCCACCGCCGCCCGGGACTCGGTATAGAAACTGCCCTTGTCCGGCGCCCCGGGATCACGGAAATGCACCTGGTCATCGATCATGCCCGGCAACAGCCACTGACCCCGGGCATCGATTTCCACGTCCGCGGTTTCGCCTTCGATACTGCTGGCGATCTTGACGATACGACCATTGCTGACCAATAGATCGCTATCGAACTCGCGACCTTCGTTCACCAACCGGGCATTGCGAATCAGCACGCTGCTCATGGTCAGAACTCGTTCTGCAGGGCTTTGTAGCCGCGCACCAGATCGACGTTGGTGCGCGCCACGTCCTCGGAAAACTCCGAGGCGCTGATGCTTACCGGCGGGAACTGCGACAGGTCGGTGCCTGGGCCAATACGTGTAGTGGACGGCACGTAGAAGGCATCGGGCAAGTCCCGGCCGTCGACTACCGAATTGTGCCGAACCACGCAGCCATTACCGACCGAACAGTTGAACAGCACGCTGTTGAAGCCGATGAACACCCGGTCGCCGACCGTGCAAGGACCGTGAACGATGGAGCGGTGGGCGATGGAGCTGAACTCGCCGATGGTCACCGCCGCGCCGGACTTGGAGTGGATCACCACACCGTCCTGGATGTTCGAATTGGCGCCGATGGTGATCGGCTCCATGTCGCCCGAGGCATCCACTTCGTCGGCACGAATCACCGCGTAGGGACCGACGAAGACGTTTTCGCCGATCACGACTTTGCCGCAGATGATCGCGGTTTTATCCACGTACGCGGACTCCGCAATCACCGGCAGGTCACCTGAAGGATTCTTCCTGATCATGGTTTGCTCAACGCGTCATACAGGGTGTTGAGGTTGTATTCGAACAGTCCGGCAAAGGTGCTGGCGGGGCCGGTTGCAGCGAGCGCATCGGAGTAAAGCGTGCCGCCAATGTGCGCGCCGCTTTCATCGGCAATCTGCTTGAGCAGGCGGGCGTCCTTGATGTTTTCCATGAACACCGCTTTGACCTTGGCCTGACGAATCTGGGTGATCAACGCCGCCACTTCTGCCGCCGACGGTTCACGCTCGGTGGACAAACCTTGAGGCGCCATGAAGTCGATGCCGTAGGCTTGGCCCAGATAGCCGAACGCGTCATGGGACGTGACGATCTTGCGGTTGCCCGTTGGCAGCGAACCGAGCTTGGCCTTGGCTTCGGCGAGCAGGGCGTAGATCTGTTTCAGGTAAGCCTGACTGTTGCGCTGGTAGTCGGCCTTGTTCGCCGGGTCGGCGGCGATCAGCGCTTTGGTGATGTTGGCGATGTACAACTCGGTGTTCGCCAGGTTGTGCCAGGCGTGCGGGTCGGGAACGGTTTCGCCGTCTTCATCCAGCGAGCGCGGAATCACACCGTGGCTGGCGCTGATCACTGGCGCTTTAGTTTCGGTGCTGGTCACCAAGCGATCCAGCCAGGGTTCAAACCCGAGGCCGTTCTTGATGATGAGCTTGGCCTTGAGCAAGGCTTTGGCATCGTCCGGGGTCGGCTCGTAGGTGTGGGCATCGGCGTCCGGGCCGACCATGTTGGTGATCTGGATATGGTCGCCGCCGACCTGATGGGTCATGTCGGCGAGGATGCTGAAGCTGGTGACCACCTGCAGTTTTTCAGCGGCAGACAGCGACATCGACAGCATCAAACTGAACAGCACGAGTAAAGCGCGCATCGGGAAACACCTCATTGGGATGTGAGCAAAGGTGGGCGGCGCAGCAAGCCGTGCACCGGACCGAACACCACGGACAACAGGTACAGACCGCCAGCCACCAGCACGATCGCTGGGCCGCTTGGCAGCGAGTAGTAGAACGACAGCAACAAACCGAACCACACCGAGAGGCAGCCGAGTACGGCGGCGATGGCCATCAACACCGGCAGACGACGGCTCCAGAAGCGCGAAGCGGCCGCCGGCAACATCATCAAACCGACCACCATCAGCGCGCCGATGGCCTGGAAACCAATCACCAGGTTCAGCACCACGAGGGTCAGAAACACCCCATGGGCGAGCGGTCCGAGACGGCTGACGGTTTGCAGGAAAAGCGGATCGAGGGTGTCGAGCAACAGCGGTTTGTAGATCAGGGCCATGGCGATCAGGCTGAAGCCGGAGACCCAGAGCATGCCGGTGAGCGTCGGCCCATCGACCGCCAATGCCGAGCCGAATAGCAGGTGTAGAAGATCGAGGCGTTTGCCGGCGATGCCGAGGATCAGCACGCCGCTGGCCAGGGAGATCGGGTAGATCGCGGCGAGGCTGGCGTCTTCGCGCAGGCCAGTGCGGCGGGTGATCCAGGCTGCCAGGCCGGCCATGCTCAAGCCTGCGCCGAGGCCGCCGATGGTCAGTGCCGGAAGACTCAGGCCGGCGAACCAGAAGCCCAACGCGGCGCCGGGCAGGATGCCGTGAGCGACGGCGTCACCGATTAGACTCATGCGACGCAGGATCAGAAACACGCCAAGCGGCGCGGTGCTGCAAGCGAGAACCAGGCCACCGAGCAATGCCCGGCGCATGAAGACGAACTCGTGGAACGGTTGCCAAAGATGTGCGGCGGCGATCATCAGGCCACCTGCGTTTGCGGTTGTTGGCGGATCAGTTCGGTGCTGAGGCCGAGGGTGCAGCCGCTGCTTTTGATCAACAGGGTTTGTGGAATGTGTTGGCGCACAGCGGCGAGGTCATGGCACACGACAACCAGAGTTCGACCCTCAGCATGCCAGGCGTGAATGTGTTTCCACAGCAGTTCCTGACCGAGTTCATCGAGAGCAGCGTGGGGTTCGTCGAGCAGCAGCAAAGGAGCTTCGGCGAGGCTTAAGCGGGCGAGTAGGGCGCGTTGTAATTCACCGCCGGAGAGCGCCATCAGTGGGCGATGTTCCAGGCCAGTCAGGCACCAATCATCCAGTACGGTTTTAAGTTTTTGGCTGCGGGCTTCGGTCGATTGCTTGCTGCCCCAGAATCCGGCGGCCACCAACTCTTGCAGGCTGATGGGGAATTGTCGGTCCAGGTGTTGTTGCTGGGGCAGGAAAGAGAGGCCGCCCTTACGTGGAACATCCAGCACGATTTTGCCGGCCAATGGTTTTTGCAGGCCAGCGATGACTTTCAGCAGACTGCTTTTGCCCGAGCCATTCGCGCCGATGACGGCGGTCAGGCTGCCCTCCGGCAGTTCGAAATCAACGGCTGGCGTGAGGGGTTGACCGGGTGCGCCCCAGCGTAGGGATTGGCAGCGGATCATACGGCCTCCCAGTTATGGCGACTTTCGGCGACTGCATCGTGAGCGTGAAGGCTCTCGGCGTGCACGACTCGTATGTGGAAAGCGTTGATGCCGGGGGAGCGTTTCAGGGCCAGGTTGAGGCGTCGCGCGGCGTCTTCACAGAACATCAGGTTCTGACCATTGGCCAGGGCGAAGGCTTGTTCGTCGGCACGTTTTACCGCCGTCTGCACAGCGGTGCCGAGGGCAGCTTCGGCGTCGTTGATGACGGCGATCAGCGGCAAGTCATCGAGATAGTCGTCCAAACGAAGCTGTAAATGCGCGGTGCTGCGTTGACTGTGAGGTGTGGCGACGATGCCTTTTGTCGAACCCAGCCAAGCCAAAACATCGGCGTGTTGCAGTGCCTTGTTGGCGAAATCATCGACGAATTGCTGCTGAATAAGTTGTCGCGACAACGCTGCGGAACACGGGCAAGTAGAGGAATAAGGCACATCGATTTTTAGTTCCACGTGGAACATATCGTTTTTCAATCGCGCTTCGATGCTCGCCGGATAGGTTTTCCAACCGGCCAATGGACTGACAAGTGCCGGTCGTTTGAGCAATAAATCGACGTGAATTTTCAGATATGCGCTGGAGGACAATCCTTTATGGCTGTCGAGAAAACGCTGCAAGACGCGGCGTAGTAATCCCGGTGTGAGGTTTTCCCTTTCAAACACCTCCAACGCCAGATACAGCCGCGACATATGAATGCCGCGCGCTTCACCATCGTCCAGGCTGACGCCGGCATCGGCTTTGGCGCTCAGCTGTTGGCCGTCGAATAACACAGGCAGAGCAATGCCGCACATGCCCACCCATTCGAGTGGCAGGGCTTGGCGTGAGGCCTGCGCGGCAATATCCGGCAGAGTCAGCGCATTCATGAGCAGGTCCATCGTGGGAGTTGATTTGGCATGTTATATTATTACATTCAAATCGACGATGCCTTTTTCACGAGCGGGCTTTCACCATGCACAGACGTCACTTGCTCAACCTGATTCTGGCCAGCGCGGCCTTCGCTTTACCCTTTAGTGTTTCGGCCACGCAGATTCGCAACGCCCGGCTCTGGCGTTCGGATGACAAGTTGCGGCTGGTGTTCGATTTGAGTGGGCCGGTGCAATTCAAGACGTTCACCCTGAGTTCGCCCGAACGGCTGATCATTGATTTGAGTGGCGCGAACCTCAGCGGCGATTTCAGTCAGTTGGCACTGAACAACACGGTGATTCGCTCGATTCGCTCCGGCCACTACGGTCAGGGCAATACCCGGATCGTTCTCGACCTTAGCGAGCCAGTGCAGTTCAACAGCTTTCAGTTGCCGCCGCAGGACGGGCAGGGCCATCGGCTGGTGCTTGATATGAAGACCGCCGTGCCGTTGCAGATTGCAGCTGCGCCAATCCGCGAGCCGATCATCGACAAGGCTCACCCCAAGCGCGACATCATCGTGGTGGTCGACCCTGGCCACGGCGGCAAAGACCCCGGCGCGATCGGCGCCAAAGGTGAGCGGGAAAAAGATGTGGTGTTGTCGATCGCACAGTTGCTGGCCAAACGACTGAAGCGCGAGAAAGGCTACGACGTGAAACTGGTGCGCAACGATGACTTCTTCGTCCCGCTGCGCAAACGCGTGGAGATCGCCCGCAAACACAACGCCGACATGTTCATCTCGGTGCACGCCGATGCCGCGCCACGGCTCACAGCGTCCGGCGCCTCGGTTTATTGCCTGTCCGAAGGTGGCGCGACCTCGGCCACGGCCCGGTTCATGGCGCAGCGGGAGAACGGCGCCGACCTGCTGGGCGCCACCAGCCTGCTCAATCTCAAGGACAAGGACCCGATGCTCGCCGGGGTGATTCTCGACATGTCGATGAACGCGACCATCGCCGCCAGCCTGCAACTGGGCAGCACTGTGCTTGGCAGCTTGGCCGGCATCACCACGCTGCATCAGAAGCGCGTGGAACAGGCCGGATTTGCCGTACTGAAGTCACCGGACGTGCCGTCAATCCTGGTGGAAACCGGGTTCATCTCTAACGCCCGGGACAGTCAGCGCCTGGTCACTGCGCGTCATCAACAGGCCGTGGCTGACGGTTTGTTCGAAGGGTTGCAGCGCTATTTCCAGAAGAATCCGCCACTCAACAGCTACGTCGCCTGGCAGCAGGAACAGAAAAAAGCGCAGGTTTAGCAGCCGGCAATCCGGCTGCAGGTGAATTTGCCGCTGCTACCGCCGGAGCTGGAAAACCGATTGATGGTGGTCCAGCCAACACGGCGGTTGTAGCCAACCCAGGCTTCGCCATCGGAAGCGAGCCCGGTGAAAAACGTCAGTTGCCCGTAGCGGCTGCTGGTCTGCGCCCAATAGCGTTTCCCGACCACTTCAAAGCCTCGCAGATAGATCGTGCTACCGACGGTGTTGACGCTGTAGGCGTTGCCGTCGGGATCGACACACGCGAGCAGATTGGCGCTGCGGGTGCATTTCGCCAGTGTCGGGATTTGGCCCCAGGCATCGACGGCGACCAGTAGCGAAAGGCTCAGTAACGAATACTTCAGGACGTTTCCCATGGCGTTTCTCAAGGGGCGAACAGGCTCAAGCATCGGGCCCTTTGTCGTGGCGAGCAAGAGGGGAGTGGTTTGTTTGTACCGTTATACTATAACATTAGAGCGCGCTTTCCCCTGTGCCCCAAGAACATGAAGAGCTGCGCGAACGCGCTCAACCGACGCTTCGACCGGCCATATCCTGTGAGGAATACCTGATGCCCAATCGTCTTCCCGTGACCGTCCTGTCGGGCTTTCTCGGCGCCGGCAAGAGTACGTTGCTCAATTACGTACTACGTAATCGCGACAATCTGCGCGTCGCCGTAATCGTCAACGACATGAGTGAGATCAACATCGATGGCAGCGAAGTCCAGCGCGATGTCAGCCTGAACCGCGCCGAAGAGAAACTCGTGGAAATGAGCAACGGCTGCATTTGCTGCACCCTGCGCGAAGACTTGCTGGAAGAAGTCAGCAAACTCGCCAAGGACGGTCGTTTCGATTACCTGTTGATCGAATCCACCGGCATTTCTGAGCCGCTGCCCGTGGCGGAAACCTTCACCTTCCGCGACGAAGAAGGCCAGAGCCTGGCCGACATCGCCCGGCTCGACACCATGGTTACTGTGGTTGATGGCATGAACTTCCTGCTCGACTATCAGGCCGCCGAAAGCCTGGCGTCCCGTGGCGAAACCCTGGGCGAGGAAGATGAGCGTTCGATCACGGACCTGCTGATCGAGCAGATCGAATTCGCCGACGTGATCCTGATCAGCAAGATTGACTTGATCAGCAGCAGCGAACGCCAGGAGCTGATCGCGATCCTCGAACGGCTCAACTCCCAAGCGGAAATCATCCCGATGGTCATGGGTGAAATTCCGCTGGAAAAGATCCTCAACACCGGCCGCTTCGACTTCGAGAAAGCCGCCCAGGCCCCAGGCTGGTTGCAGGAATTGCGCGGCGAGCATGTGCCGGAAACGGAGGAATATGGCATCGCCTCCACGGCCTATCGCGCGCGCCGACCGTTCCATCCCCAGCGCTTTTTCAGCTTCATCGACCGCCCATGGGTGAATGGCAAACTGCTGCGCTCCAAAGGTTTTTTCTGGCTGGCCAGCAAGCACATGGACGCTGGGAGCTGGTCCCAGGCCGGCGGTTTGATGCGTCACGGGTTCGCCGGGCGCTGGTGGCGATTCGTGCCGAAAACCCAATGGCCGCAGGACGAGGAAAGCACCGCCGGGATCATGGAAAACTGGACCGCCAGCACCGGCGATTGCCGCCAGGAGCTGGTGTTCATCGGCCAGAACATCAACTTCGCCCAACTCACCGTCGAACTCGACAATTGCCTGCTCACCGACGATGAAATGGCCCAAGGCATCGAAGGCTGGCGCCTGCTGCCAGACCCGTTCGGCCCCTGGCACGAAGAGGCTGCATGATGCTCACACTCAACCCTGTGGGAGCGAGCCTGCTCGCGAAGGCGTCCGTTCGGACACCACGCCAACATCACGGAGCCAACCCGAAAGTCCTGACAAAAATCCTCCACGACGACGCCAATCTCGCCGTCTGGCAGCGCCAACTCCCGGTGCACATCGCCGATTTCGCCAGTTTGCTGCTGTCTCTGAACGAACCCCTGGCCGAATCGCTGTCCCTGGAAATGGCCACTGACGACACCGAACCCAACCTGCGCGGACTGGCCTCAGGCTTCAGCGACCTCGAAGGCTACGAAGGATTTATCGCCGACGTCTCCTGGCTGATCAGCGCGTTCGCCTGTTTGTTGGGCGCCAAGCGCATCGGCCTGCGCCTTCGAGTGTTGGACAAAGCCATGTGCCCGCGCTTTCACGTCGATCATGTGCCGGTTCGACTGATCACCACCTATGCCGGCGTTGGTAGCCAGTGGCTGAAGGAGGGGGTAATGGATCGCCGGCAATTGGGCAAACCCGAGGCTGAACCCCAGTCACAGATCCAGCAAATCAGCAGCGGCGACGTGGCGCTGCTAAAAGGGGAAAAGTGGCACGGCAACGAAGGTTTCGGCTTGATCCACCGTTCACCGCAGCCAGCGACAGGCGAGCGTCGATTGATCCTGACCCTGGACTGGCTGAGCTGACTGCTCAGGGTTTGAGCCAGTTTCCCTGGCTCTGGGCCTCGCAAAACGGCTGTAAATACGCCGCATCGGTGGCCACGCCGTAATAGTGAATATCCTGGCGGTAGGGCATATTGGCGACTTGGGCGTTGCTGCATACGCCGAAAGCGCCGGTAGGGCATTGGTCGACGTACTGCACCTCGACTTTCTGCCCGGGAAGGTTTGGCTGGCAAAAACCGTCGGCGAACAGTTTTTCCGGGATGTTGCGGTTCTGCTGGCAGACCTTCACGTCGAGACGTTCCGCCTGGCTATGGACCACACAGGCCTGGGCAAGCGCCTCGTCCGACGCCAGCACGAGCAGCAACGACAATCCCATCAACCGCATCCTCTACCTCCTCAGAAAACTTCGACCATGTTGCAGAACATCCCCACTCACGTCATCGCCGGCCCATTGGGCGCTGGCAAGACCAGCCTGATCAAGCACCTGCTGGCGCAACGGCCGGCGCATGAGCGCTGGGCGGTGCTGATTAACGAGTTCGGCCAGATCGGCCTCGATGCCGCGCTGCTCACGCAGGACGCCGATGGTATCGCACTGGGCGAAGTGGCCGGGGGCTGTTTGTGTTGCGTCAATGGTGCGCCATTCCAGATCGGCCTCGGGCGGTTGCTGCGCAAGGCGCGGCCGGATCGGCTATTTATCGAACCTTCCGGGCTGGGGCATCCGGCGCAGTTGCTGCGACAGTTGAGCGAGGCGCCGTGGCTTGGGGTGCTGGCGGTTCAGCCGTGTGTGCTGGTGCTGGATGCCCAGGCGCTTGCGGCCGGGAAACCGCTGCCCGAGGCGCAGCAGGAGGCGTTGAGCAGTGCGGGTTTGCTGCTGTTGAACAAGTCAGAAGACTTGGAAGAGGGTGATCGTCAGCGAATTGCTGCGCAGTTGCCGGCGCGTCCGCTGTACTGGACGCAGCAAGCAGTTTTGCCGTTGAACGAATTGCCGGGGCTTGAGGCTCGAGGCGTTGCGGGTGTGGATAACTTCGTCGTCCCCAAGGGACTGGCGCAGATGCCGGCCATCTGGACTGATCCAGCGTTTCCCATTTGCTTGAGTCAGGAACAGGAGGGTGGTTGGAGCGTTGGCTGGCGGTGGCATCCGAGTCAGACGTTTGATTCGGCGCTCGTTACGCGGTGGCTTGAAAGCCTTGTCTGGCGGCGGGCGAAGTTGGTTATCCACAGTAGCAACGGTTGGGTTTCTGCGAATGCGGTGGATAACTCGGTGTTGGAGTGGCAGCCGAGTGAGTGGCGTCAGGATTCGCGTATTGAGCTGATCTTTGGTGAGCCGCAGGATGTCGATGCGTTGCAAAGAGGTCTAGCTGATTGCCGACTGAGTTGAAGATCAAAAGATCGCAGCCTTCGGCAGCTCCTACATTGGGAATGCGATCCCTGTAGGAGCTGCCGAAGGCTGCGATCTTTTGCTTTTAATTCAAGGACGCCACTTAGTGTGCTCTTGCCGCCACTGGCTCATCTCAATCACTTCACCACGCGGCTTCACCACTTCAACCACCGGCGGCGTATCGTCGAACGGCATCGGGTAAGGCGCCAGTTCAATCTGCGCGCTGTGCGCACCAAACTGAGTGATCGTTCCGGTATGACGGGTTTCGCCGGTCACGGTGAATTCGAAGTTATACACACGCGCCAGGCGTCGACGCCCGTTGGCATCTTTGATAAAACCGATTTTTTTCAGCGCCACGTTGCCGTCGAGCAACTCGATTTCGAGTTTGGCGCAATGCTGCTTCACCCGCTCCAGCGCACGTTCGCGCAAGCCGTGGTTATGCCACAGCCACGCGGCGCCGGTGGCCAGCAGCATTAGCACGAAGATATTTCCGAGGGTCAGCATCAACAAAGTGCTCCAACAAGATAGTGCCAGCTTAACTGCGTCGCCGGTCTGTCGTACAGGCTGCGTTTAGTCGCATACTGCGCGGCTCGAATTTCATTCGTTTTACGGAAAACTCACCGCATGAAACGTACGCCCCATCTGCTCGCCATCCAGTCCCACGTGGTGTTCGGCCACGCTGGCAACAGCGCCGCGGTTTTCCCGATGCAGCGGGTCGGGGTGAATGTCTGGCCGCTCAACACCGTGCAGTTCTCCAACCACACGCAATACGGGCAGTGGGCGGGTGAAATTCTGCCGCCGCACCAGATTCCCGAGCTGGTAGAAGGCATCGCCGCGATTGGTGAACTGGGCAACTGCGATGCGGTGCTGTCGGGCTACCTCGGCAGTGCGGCCCAGGGCCGGGCGATCCTCACGGGCGTGGCGCGGATCAAGTCGATCAACCCCAAGGCCCTGTATCTGTGTGACCCGGTGATGGGCCATCCGGAAAAAGGTTGCAGCGTGCCGACCGAGGTCAGCGATTTCCTGCTGGAAGAAGCGGCCGCCGTGGCGGACTTCATGTGCCCGAATCAGCTGGAGCTGGACAGCTTCTCGGGGCGCAAGCCGCAGTCGCTGTTCGATTGCCTGGCCATGGCGCGAGCGCTGCTGGCGCGTGGCCCGAAGGCTGTTCTGGTCAAGCACTTGGACTATCCCGGCAAACCCGAGGAAGTTTTTGAGATGTTGCTGGTGACGGCTGAGGGGAGTTGGCATTTGCGTCGGCCGTTGTTGGCGTTTCCACGTCAGCCGGTGGGCGTGGGTGACCTGACGTCCGGGTTGTTCCTGGCCCGCGTGCTGTTGGGTGACAGCCTGGTGGCGGCGTTCGAGTTCACCGCAGCGGCAGTGCATGAAGTGCTGCTGGAAACCCAGGCTTGCGCCAGCTACGAGCTGGAGCTGGTGCGGGCACAGGACCGGATCGCCCACCCGCGGGTGCGGTTCGAAGCGACTCCGATCAGCCTCTGAGTCGGCGTCGAGGCCATTCGCGAGCAAGCCCGCTCCCACATTTGAACGCAGTCTCCTGTGGGAGCGGGCTTGCTCGCGAAGGCTATCTAAAGAACACCCTCAAACTGACTGAACGGTTCAGGCGTCGCCCTTGATCTCCTGGTAACGCTTTTCCAATTCCTGACGAATCTGCCGACGCTGCTGGGCCTGCATGAATCGGCGTTTGTCTTCGCTGTTCTGCGGTTGCAGCGGCGGGACGACGGCCGGTTTGCGCTGGTCATCCACCGCCACCATGGTGAAGAAGCAGCTATTGGTGTGGCGCACTGAGCGCTCGCGAATATTTTCGGTCACCACCTTGATGCCCACCTCCATCGAAGTGTTGCCGGTGTAGTTGACCGAGGCCAGAAAGGTCACCAGCTCGCCGACATGAATCGGCTCGCGGAAAATCACCTGATCCACCGACAAGGTCACCACGTAGCGGCCGGCGTAACGGCTGGCGCAAGCGTAGGCCACTTCGTCGAGGTACTTAAGCAGGGTGCCACCGTGGACATTGCCAGAGAAGTTGGCCATGTCGGGGGTCATCAATACCGTCATCGACAGTTGGGCGTTTCCGGGTTCCATAGCGTTCTCACGGGTCAAGGCAGGGTTTCGGGAGCGCACCTCTGCGGATGCGTAGCTGGCTTTTCAAAACCAACGTTATCGGGACGCCGGGCAGGTGGCTGCCGTCACGCCCTGATCGATCTGTTTCCATATATTGCACCGCCTTTCTGTCGGAAGTCGCGGTGTTACGCTCCGGAAGTCGACCTAAAGGAGCCCCATACCATGCATGCCATCAGTTTCATACAAGACCTGGCTGTGATCATGTTGGTTGCGGGCGTGGTGACCGTGCTCTTTCATCGTTTCAAACAACCGGTGGTTCTTGGCTACATCGTCGCCGGCTTCATCATTGGCCCGCACACGCCGCCGTTCGGCCTGATCCACGATGAAGAAACCATCAAGACCCTCGCCGAGCTCGGGGTGATTTTCCTGATGTTCTGCCTGGGCCTGGAGTTCAGCCTGCGAAAGCTGTTCAAGGTCGGCGCCACGGCGTTTATCGCGGCGTTCCTGGAAATCGTGCTGATGATCTGGATCGGCTACGAAATCGGCCGCTGGTTCGACTGGAACACCATGGATTCGCTGTTCCTCGGGGCGATCCTGGCGATTTCCTCGACCACCATCATCGTCAAGGCGCTCAACGACCTGAAGATGAAGAATGAGCGCTTCGCGCAGCTGATTTTTGGCGTGCTGATCGTCGAAGACATTCTCGGTATCGGCATCATCGCCTTACTGTCGAGCATTGCGGTCAGCGGCACTGTCAGCTCCGGCGAAGTGTTCTCCACGGTCGGCAAACTCTCGCTATTCATGATCGTCGCGCTGGTCATCGGCATCCTGCTGGTGCCGAGGTTGCTGGCCTACGTGGCCAAATTCGAAAGCAACGAAATGCTGTTGATCACCGTGCTGGGCCTGTGTTTCGGTTTCTGCCTGCTGGTGGTTAAGCTCGAATACAGCATGGTCCTCGGCGCCTTCCTGATTGGCGCGATCATGGCCGAATCCCGGCAGTTACTGAAAATCGAGCGCCTGATCGAACCCGTTCGTGACCTGTTCAGTGCCATCTTCTTTGTTGCCATCGGGTTGATGCTTGATCCGATGATCCTGCTGCAATACGCGTGGCCAATCGCGGTGATCACCGTCGCGGTGGTGCTGGGCAAGATGTTGTCCTGCGGCCTCGGCGCCTTTATCGCCGGCAATGACGGACGCACCTCACTACGGGTGGGGATGGGGCTTTCACAGATTGGTGAATTTTCCTTCATCATCGCCGCGCTGGGCATGACCCTGCAGGTCACTAGCAACTTCCTTTATCCCGTAGCCGTGGCGGTCTCGGTGCTCACAACATTGCTGACGCCGTACCTGATTCGCGCAGCCGATCCGCTGTCGATCAAGCTTGCCGAGGTGATGCCACGTCGCCTGAGTCGCGTGCTGGGGATGTATGGAGAATGGCTGCGCAGTATTCAGCCCCAGGGAGAAGGCGCACTGCTGGCGTCGATGATCCGGCGGATTCTGTTGCAGGTTGGGGTCAATCTGGCGCTGGTGATCGCGATTTTCTTCTCGGGCGCATTTTTCGCCGAGCGCATGTCGGCTTACCTGCAAGACTGGATCAGTGACCCGAGCTGGCAAAAAGCGTTGATCTGGGGTGGGGCGTTGCTGGTGTCGCTGCCGTTCCTGATCGCTGCCTATCGCAAGCTCAAGGCGCTGTCGATGCTGTTGGCGGAGATGGGCGTGAAGCCGGAGATGGCTGGCCGTCACACACAGCGAGTGCGTCGGGTGATCGCCGAAGTGATCCCGATCCTCTCGCTGCTGGTGATATTCCTGCTACTGGCAGCCTTGTCGGCCAGTATTCTGCCGACCAACAAGTTGCTGGTACTGATCGCGGTAGTCGCCGCCGCCGTGGCGGCGCTGCTCTGGCGCTGGTTCATCCGCGTGCACACGCGGATGCAGGTGGCGCTGCTGGAAACCCTGGACAACCACAAGGAATCGTCCGGGCATTGACCACCCGGGGCGTCAGGCAAATCAGCTTTCCAGCCAGACGTCCCGCGCCCAGTGCCATACCGATTCCCAGGTTTCTTCGGCAATCAGTTCTTCTTCGGCTTGCCACAACACAACGGTGCCGTCTTCTTCGACCAGGTAGTAGTCGTCACCGTCCTGGCAGATCGGGATCATGCTGCGATCAACACCGGCATCCCAAGCATTGGCGGCGACGTCCGGCAGGTAGGTGTGGGATTGTGGGTCGGTGACGGTCACCGGCTCCAGGCTACCGTAGACCACGTCGCTGACGGTCAGCAAAAATTCTCTGAAGACGAACGGGATGTCGATGAACAGTTGTTCTTCGATTTCCACGATCTGATCTTCGTCGGGCAACTCCAAGGGGACCGGTACCGGTTCGTTGGCTTCACGCAGTTGTTCGATGATTTCTTCCACGTCCGGGATCCTCTTGCTTGATGGCGCGGTTTAGTTGGGGCGGTTTATACAGTAGCTCGCTATAGATGCAACCGCGAAATAGAAAACCCCGGCGAGGCCGGGGTTTTTGTTGGGACATGTTTAACGCGCGTCGGTTCAGCCGTTCTGGCGGATACCGGCGACCAGCCAAGGCTGGTTCTCGCCCTGCGGACGTTCCATGTTCCAGCTTTCGCTGAACACTTCGCCCTGGTCGAAACGCGAGGTCTTCGACACGCCGCTGAAGGTCAGGGTAGCGATGGTCTTGTCGGCGCGATCATCTACGCCGTCCAGTTGTACATGGAGGTTATCAATGTACGTGGACTGGAAACCGTCGCCCAGATCAGCACGTTCGCGCTTGAGGAACTCCAGCATTTGCGGGGTCACGAACTCGGCGATCTTGTCCATTTCGTTGGCGTCCCAGTGCTGCTGCAGGGACTGGAAATGGTTGCGGGCCGCTTCGATGAAGTTCTGTTCATTGAACCAGGCCGGAGCGTTGATCACCGGACGAGCGGCAGGCGCTGCCGAACCGCCGAAGATCGAACCGCCGGCAGGCTGGTTCTGGAACGTTTCACGCTGCATCGGCGCACCAGCCGGAGCCAGGTGGTCCTGCTGCTTGCGGCGACGGGCGGCGATGAAGCGGAAGATCAGGAACGCGATGACGGCCATGATCAGGATGTCGAAGATCTGCATGCCCTGGAAGCCACCGCCCATGAACATGGAGGCCAGCAGGCCACCGGCTGCGATACCGGCCAGAGGGCCGAGCCAGCGCGAAGCACCGCCGGCCTTGGCTGCAGCGCCAGCGGCACCGGCAGCACCAGCGGTCGCAGCAGCGCCGCCAGCGGCGGAAGAAGGCGCCATTTGGCTGGTTTGGTGGGTCGGCGCGGCGCCGACGCTTTTGCCGCCACCAAAGCGCTTGGCGTTGGCGTCCAGGCTCATCGTCAGGCCGATACACAGCGCCATGGCGATGCTAAGAAAACGTTTCATAAGGGGAATTCCCATTTGTGGATTGCACGCCGGCCATGTTGCACAGCTGAAGTGTCACTGGCTAGCGGCAGAGTGTTTCGGGCTTTTGCCTGACAGGTGACGTTCAGCTTCAGTCAGCGCAATAAGGCTTGTTACCTTTGGTCCGTAGGACAAGTGGATAGGCTTTGTAGGATGGATTCCTAGCGTCGCAGCGCCAGCAAGACCACGCCGGCCGTGATCAGACCTATTCCGCCCCACTGGCGCAGGTCGAGCTTCTCGCCCAGCAGGATTACGCCGAGCACCGCCACCAACACCACGCTGAGCTTGTCCACGGGAGCGACCAGAGAGGCCGGGCCGAGTTTCAGCGCGCGGAAGTAGCAGATCCATGAGGCGCCTGTCGCCAATCCCGACAGCAGCAAGAACAGGTAGCTCTTGGCAGAGATCGATCCTAATGACTGATATTGGCCCGTTGCGTACAAAATCAAGGCCAGGCTGACCAATACCACGATGGTGCGCAGGAGGGTGGCGAAGTCGGAATTGACGTTTTCGATGCCGATCTTGGCGAAGATCGCGGTCATTGCGGCGAATGCCGCCGACAGCAGGGCCCAGAATGTCCAGGAGGAAAAGAAGCCTGAGCCCATGGTTTGCCCCTCTATAAGGTCAACCGTCATCATGAAGGCAACCTACAATCCTGTGGGAGCGGGCTTGCTCGCGAAAGCGATTTACCCTTCAACAGATATGTTGATTGATCCACCGCTTTCGCGAGCAAGCCCGCTCCCACATAAGTCCGGTGCCGGGCTTTAGATCGCTTCCAGCTTGGCATACCCCAGCATCAGCCACTTGCTGCCTTCGCCGAAGTTCACCTGCACCCGAGCCTGGGCTCCGGCGCCTTCGAAGTTCAGGATAACGCCGTCGCCAAACACCGAATGACGCACGGCTTGGCCCAGGCTGAAGCCAGTGTCCGGGATCTCGCTGCCACCGAACAGGCTGCTGGAGCTCTGCTGCTGGCCACCGCCGAATGGACGGCTGACGCTATTGGACAAGCGCACTTCCTGAATCAGGCCTTTGGGCACTTCACGTACGAAACGTGACACCTTGTTGTAGGTCTCGCTGCCATACAGGCGACGGGTTTCAGCATAGGTCATCACCAGATTCTGCATGGCCCGGGTGATGCCGACGTAGGCCAGGCGACGTTCTTCTTCAAGACGACCCGGTTCTTCCAGGCTCATCTTGTGCGGGAACAGGCCTTCTTCCATGCCCACCAGGAACACGTAAGGGAATTCCAGGCCCTTGGCGCTGTGCAGGGTCATCAACTGAATGCTGTCTTCGTGCTCGTCGGCCTGAGTGTCGCCGGCTTCCAGCGAGGCATGGCCGAGGAACGCCGACAGTGGGGTCAGGTCTTCGTCTTCTTCCGCGTTTTCGAAGTTGCGCGCGGCGCTCACCAGTTCCTCAAGGTTTTCTACCCGGGCCTGGCCTTTCTCGCCTTTTTCCGCTTCGTGGTAAGCAATCAACCCCGACTGCTCGATGACGGTCTGGGTCATCAGGTGCAGCGGCATGTCCATGCACTTGGCGGCGAGGTTCTCGATCAGCTCGATAAACGCCCCAAGCGCGCCGGCCGCACGACCGGTCAGGCCCTTGTTGGCCACCAGCAGGCGCATGGCTTCCCACATCGACACATCGCTGTGACGGGCGTGGTCGCGAATCGCTTCAACGGTTTTCTCGCCAATGCCACGGGCCGGAACGTTGATCACACGCTCCAGTGCCGCATCGTTGCCACGACCTTCCAGCAACCGCAGGTAAGCCATGGCGTTCTTGATTTCCGCCCGCTCGAAGAAGCGTTGACCGCCATAGATGCGGTACGGAATGCGCTCGCGCAGCAAGGCTTCTTCCAAAACGCGGGATTGGGCGTTGGAGCGGTACAAAATCGCGATATCGCTGCGAGCCAAGCCGGTTTTCAGCGCGCTTTCGATGGTTTCCACCACATAACGCGCTTCGTCGTGTTCGTTGAACGCGGCGTACAGGTTGATCGCTTCGCCTTCACCACCGTCGGTCCATAGTTCTTTGCCCATGCGCCCGGTGTTGTTGGCGATCAGGGCGTTGGCGGCCTTGAGGATGCCGACCGTGGAGCGGTAGTTCTGCTCCAGGCGAATGGTCTCGGCATCCGGGAAGTCGTCGGAATACTGATAGATGTTCTCGATTTTCGCCCCGCGCCAGCCGTAGATCGACTGGTCGTCGTCGCCGACCACCATCAGGCTGTCGCCGCCCTTGGCCAGCAGGCGCAACCAGGCGTACTGCACGGCGTTGGTGTCTTGGAACTCGTCTACCAGGATGTGCCGGAAGCGCTTCTGATAGTGCGCCAGCAAACCCGGGTGATCGCGCCACAGGTCGAGGGCGCGCAGCAGCAGCTCGGAGAAGTCGATGACGCCCGCGCGCAAACACGCGGCCTCGTAGGCTTCATAAATGCTGCGCATGGTGGCCAGGAACAGATCGCCGCTGGCTTGAATGTGTTGCGGGCGCAGACCTTCGTCTTTCTGCCCGTTGATGAACCACTGAGCCTGACGAGCCGGCCAGCGTTGCTCGTCCAGGCCCAGCTCGCGGATCACCCGCTTGACCAGCCGTTGCTGGTCGTCGCTGTCGAGAATCTGGAAGGTCTGGCTCAGCCCGGCTTCCTGCCAGTGCGCCCGCAGCAAGCGGTGCGCAAGGCCGTGGAAGGTGCCGACCCACATGCCGGCCGGGTTCAGCCCCATCAACTGCTCGATGCGATGACGCATCTCCGCAGCAGCCTTATTGGTAAAGGTCACCGACAGGATTGAGTGAGGCGAGGCGTTCTCGACCTGGATCAACCAGGCGATACGGTGCACCAGCACTCGGGTTTTACCGGAACCAGCACCGGCCAGGACCAACTGACGACCCACGGAGGCAGCTACGGCCTGGCGTTGGGCATCGTTGAGGGAGTTCAGCAGAAGGGAGAGATCATCGCGCATCGGGGCATTCTAGGGGGCGGCGCCACACCGGGCAAACCCCGCTTTGATTTAGCCGATGAAAGATGAACGGAGGACGACCGGTCGGTCACTGGCCGCAAGCGGCGGCGGGGCTCGCTTGAGGGCTTTTATATCGATGCCGGCGGTCGATACTTTGGTCTACTTTGTGATCTGGGGCAGTTTGGTCCCAGCCCTTGCTTGTGTATGCTCCGTGCACAATTCGGGCTCACCACGCTCATTATAAGAACAAGAATATTGACTATGACCCTCAGCTCCGACCTGTCGGGCCCCTCTGTGGAGCCCCGGGTTATCCGCAAACAGTACGCCATGGAAATGGCGGTCGAACGCACGCGCCTGCTGTACCAGGGTTCGCTGTTGCCGACGTTGTTCATGCTGATCAATGGCCTGGTCTGCGCCGGGTTGCTCTGGAGCCCGCAACGCTACTTCCTGGTCAGCGTCTGGCTGGTCTGGTTGCTGTCACTGGTGGCGCTACGAGTGATTCAAGTGGCGGCCTTCGATTCGGCGATTCCCAACCGCCAGGCCCATCCGATCTGGATTCGCATGTTTCTGCTGGGCTCGGCCATGACCGGCCTGACCCTCGCCGGCGCCGGCATTGCCCTGGTCCCCGCCGACACCTTTATCCAGCAAGCCTGGGTTTTCGGCCTGATCGGTGCCGCAGCCCTTTCGGCCAGCGTGGCCTACGCGGTCAGCCTGCCGGCGTTTCTCTCCTTTACCTTGCCCTGTCTGTTGCCGGCCATCGGCTATATGTTCTGGGGGGGCGATGAACAGCAGCAAGGTTGGGGCTGGTTCGGCCTGATCTTGCTGGGGGCGTTGAGCGTGGTGGCTTGGCAGGTCAACCGGCTGATCGATCGCGGCTTGTTGCGACGCTTCCAGAACCAGGCGCTGATCGAGCATTTGCAGCTCGCCCAGACCAAGAGTGACCAGCTTAATTTCGAACTGGCCAAGGAAATCGACCAGCGCCGCCACGCCGAAGAAGAACTGCGCGAAGCCCAGGTCGAACTGGAAAATCGCGTGGCCGAGCGCAGCCAGGAACTGAGCGCCGCCACCCAAGCCTTGAGCAAGAGCGAAGCGCGCCTGGCGCTGGCGCTGAAGGCCAGTGAACTCGGACTGTGGGACTGGAACCTGCAAACCGATGAGGTCCATCACACCCAGATTCAGGAGCTGTTCGGCCTGGCGCCGGAGTATGTGACTGCCATGCTCAGTCACCTGCGGCCGCGGCTGCATCCGGACGACGTGCCGTCTCTCAAGCGCGCGTTGGTCGAGCATTTGAAGGGCCGCAGCGAGGATTACCAGATCGAATACCGCGTGCGCCACGGCGACGGCCACTGGGTCTGGATCGAAGACCGTGGCCGGGCGGTGGAGCGCAGTGAAAATGGCCGGGTGATTCGCATGGTCGGCACCCGCCGCGACATCAGCGCCAGCAAAGGCCAGGAAGAACAGCGACAACTGGCTGCGACGGTGTTCGAAGCGGCGAGCGAAGGCATCGTCATTTTCGACCCGAATTACGCGCTGATCGCCGTAAACCAAGCCTTCAGCCGGGTGACCGGCTACGACATCGAGGACATGCTCGGGCGCAACGTTGTCGAGCTGCCTTGCAGTCGGGATGCCCGTCGGCACTACGCAGTGATTCATCAATCACTGGAGCAGCACGGCAGTTGGCAAGGCGAACTGGTGGAAACCCGCAAGAACGGCGAACTCTACCCGCAGTGGCTGCAACTGAACGCGGTGCGCGATTCCCGGGGAAAGGTCAGTCATATTGTCGGCTTCTTCGCCGATCTTTCCGCCCGGCGCGAATCCGAAGAGCGCATGCGCTACCTGACCCACTACGATGAGCTCACCGGCCTGGCCAACCGCTCGCTGTTCCACGAACGGCTGCGCGAGGCTCATCAGCGGGTGCGTCAGGGCGGCCGGCGCAGCCTGGCCTTGCTGCACATCAACCTGGATCGTTTCAAGCTACTCAATGACAGCCTCGGCCATGAAATCGCCGACCAGTTATTGCAGAAAATGGCACGGCGGCTGGTCAATGCGTTGCCTGAGGCGGACACCATTGCGCGGCTGTCCGGCGATGAATTCGCGGTGTTGTTTGATGCTTACGGCAACCTGTCGAGCCTGGCACGGGTGGCGACACGCTTATCGACCAAACTGCGCTTGCCGGTGACGGTGGATGGGCATGAATTGGTGGTCAGCGCGTCCATGGGCATCAGCATGTTGCCAGACAACGCGCGGGAGATTTCAGCGTTGGTCAGCCAGTCGAACATGGCCATGCAACACGCCAAACACCTGGGCGGCAACAATTTCCAGTTCTACACCGACAGCCTGCAAGCCAGCACGCTTGAGCGGTTGCAGCTCGAAAACCAACTGCGCAAAGCCATCGAAGAAAAGCAGTTGAAGGTGTTCTACCAACCGAAACTCTGCCTCGCCACTGGCCGGCTGAACGCGGCCGAAGCCTTGGTACGCTGGGATCATCCGACCATGGGCCGGGTGCCGCCAAACGATTTCATTGGCTTGGCCGAGGAAACGGGGCTGATTGGTCCGATCGGCGAGTTCGTGTTGCGCCAGGCCTGTTGGCAAGCCTGCGAATGGCAGCGGCAAGGTCTGGCGCCGATTCGGGTGTCGGTCAACCTGTCAGTGCATCAATTGCGTCAGGGCAAACTGGTCAGTCTGGTGCGTCAGGTGCTGGAGGAAACCGGTCTGGCGCCGCATTACCTGGAACTGGAACTGACCGAAAGCCAGTTGCTGGACAGCGTCGAACACATCATCGCGACCTTCCAGCAGTTGCGTGATCTGGGCGTGAAACTGGCGATCGACGATTTTGGCACCGGGTATTCGTCGCTGAGCTATCTCAAACGCATTCCCGTGGATTACGTGAAGATCGATCAGGCGTTTATCCGTGGTTTGGGGGAGGGCAGCGAGGATGCGGCGATCACCCGGGCAATCATCGCCATGGCCCACGGCTTGTCGCTGAAAGTCGTGGCGGAAGGCGTGGAGCGGGAAGAGCAATTGGAGTTTTTGAAAACCGAAAGCTGCGATGAAGTGCAGGGGTATTTGATCAGTCGTCCCGTGGAGGCGGTTGATCTGGCCGAGCTGTTGCTCAAGGACGTAAACCCTTTGTAGCAACTGCCGAAGGCTGCGTTCGGCTGCCAAGCAGTCGTGAATAGGCGTTATGCGGTTTAACAGGAAAATTTGGTATTCAGGTTTCACGATTGCTTCGCAGCCGAACGCAGGCTGCGCCAGCTGCTACAAAGGCCAAAGGTGCTACATGGAGCGCATAACGCGTGGAATGGGGATATCGAGTTACGCATTGAGCAGGCAAAAAGCCGATTCATGTAGTATAACTACAAGCGTGCTACATCCCCGGCACCTGCCAATAACAAAGAGTCGACCCCTTTGAATCTGCTGCAACACATCGCCCAGTCACGCCACCTGTTACGCAAGTCGGAGCTCAAGGTCGCTGACCACGTGCTGCTTGATCCTGCGGCGGTGATGCACAGTTCCATGGCCGACCTGGCCCACAGCGTGGGCATCAGCGAGCCGACCATCGTGCGCTTTTGCCGCGCCATCGGTTGCTCCGGTTTCCAGGATTTGAAGCTGAAGCTGGCGCAGAGCCTGGCGGCTGGTGCGAGTTTCGGGCAGTTCGCGATTCATGAAGACGATTCGGTCGCTGACTACAGCCTGAAAATCTTCGACACCACGTTGCACACGTTGATGGAGGTTCGCGAGAAGCTCGATCCGGTGGAGTTGCAGCGGGCGGTGTCGTTGATGTCGCAGGCCCAGCGGGTCGAGTTCTATGGCTTTGGCGCGTCGGGCGCAGTGGCGGCAGATGCGCAGCACAAATTCTTCCGTTTGCTGCTGACGGCGGCGGCGTATTCCGACCCGCACATGCAGGCGATGTCGGCGGTGACCCTGAAGCCGACCGATGTGGCGATCTGTATTTCCCAGTCCGGGCGTTCCAAGGATTTGTTGATCACCGCGAACCTGGTCCGTGAAAGCGGCGCCTCGCTGATCACCTTGTGCCCGAGCCAGACGCCGTTGGCCGAGTTGTCGACCGTCAACCTGGCGATCGATGTGCACGAAGACACTGAAATCTATACGCCGCTGACCTCGCGAATCGCCCACCTGGTGGTGATCGACGTGTTGGCGATGGGCGTGGCCATGGCCCGCGGGCCGAGCCTGGTCAACCACCTCAAGAGCGTCAAGCGCAGCCTGCGCAGCTTGCGGTTGTCGCCTAAATCGGTGAAAGCGCTGGACGACTGAAGTCGTCGTAAGGTCGTTCCGACCTTAATCGCGAGCAGGCTCGCTCCCACATTGGAATGCGAGCCCCTGTGGGAGCGGGCTTGCTCGCGAAGACTGACTCAAAAACGCCACATCTCCCGGCAATATTCACACCTCTGTAACCCACCCGCAGCCAAACCGTCATCCCCCTCGTTCATCGTGTAACTCCCGTACTCGCCTTGGGAGACCCGAAATGGCCCAGCCCTACGAAGAACGCAACAGCGCCCTGAAAACCCGTCGCCAGCAAGAAGACCAGCGCCGCATGGAATTTCGCCGCGCTATCGAAGATCGCTGCGAACGCCGCCAGCTTCTGGCCGAGATCGGTGATTTCCCCGAGGATCTGGAACTCAACTACTGGCAGGCAGCACCGGCAACTTCCCGTCGAAACGCTCAACCAGCGCGCTGATCTGCACCCGTTCGCTGCGAATAAACGCAAGGAATGCGTGCGCTACCGGTGACAGGCGTTTTGCCTTGGCCTGCACCAGGCACCAGCTGCGATACAACGGCAGCTCTTCGACCGGCAACTCAATGAGTGCGCCGGTCGCCAACTCAAGGTTCAGGGCGTGGCGCGTCAACAAGGCCAGGCCCAGACCCGCCAACACACACTCACGCTGAGCTTCCGCCGACGCGACCTCCTGGGTCTGGGTGAAGTGCACGCGCTTCTCCTTGAAATACTCTTCGCAGGCCATCCGCGTACCGGAGCCCGGCTCGCGCATCAATAGCGTGTAAGGCTCCAGATCCTGCAAACGCAGGGGCCCCATGTGGCACAGCGGATGATCCGGCGGCGCCACGGCCACGATCGGGTTATTGAGGAATGGCAGGAATTCCAGGCCCATGTCCTGCGGCACCATCGACATGATCACCAGGTCATCGCGGTTGTCCGACAGGCGCCGGATGACTTGGCCACGGTTGACCACCGTCAGGTGCAGGTTCACTTCCGGGTGCTGGCGCTTGAATGCGGCAAACAGATGCGGCACGAAATACTTGGCGCTGGATTCCACCGCGAGTTTCAGCTGGCCCTGCAGTGAACCCTGCATGTCCGACAGCTGCATATCGAGGTTTTCCAAACGCCCGAAAATATCCCGGCTGGCGCGCTGAAGCGCTTCCGCCGCCTCGGTCATGTAGAGTTTTTTGCCGACATAATCGAACAAAGGTTGACCAATCAGCTCCTCAAGTTGACGAATCTGTAGGCTCACGGCAGGTTGTGTGAGGGACATTTCGTCAGCCGCACGGCTGTAGGACCTCAAATCACAGACTTCATTGAAAATCTGCAATTGACGCAATGTCATACGCATCAATGACTTACGCATTATTAAAGGGCTCCGGCCGCAGGCTGATGCGCCAACTATAAGTCTTTACTTATGCCTGACCCAATTATTAATCATTTTTGTTAATCCCTTGTGGGGGCTAGTGTGGGGCTGCGACTAAATTGAAACATTTAGTCACGCGTCGACCTGGTCTAGCAGGTCGTGGGTACCACCGGCTCAAGGGAACCTCCAAGTGATAACAAAGATCCTGATCGCCAACCGTGGTGAGATTGCCGTACGAATCGTGCGTGCCTGCGCCGAGATGGGCATTCGCTCGGTCGCGATCTATTCCGACGCCGACCGCCATGCCTTGCATGTGAAGCGTGCGGACGAGGCCCACAGCATCGGTGCCGAGCCATTGGCCGGTTACCTGAATGCGCGCAAGCTGGTTAACCTGGCTGTGGAAACCGGTTGTGATGCGTTGCATCCCGGCTACGGATTCCTCTCGGAAAACGCTGAGCTGGCCGACATCTGCGCCGAGCGCGGCATCAAATTCATTGGTCCGTCGGCTGAAGTCATTCGCCGCATGGGCGACAAGACTGAAGCCCGCCGCAGCATGATCAAGGCCGGCGTGCCAGTCACGCCGGGCACCGAAGGCAACGTCGCGGATATCGCCGAAGCCTTGGTCGAAGGTGACCGTATCGGTTATCCGGTCATGCTCAAGGCAACCTCCGGTGGCGGTGGTCGTGGTATCCGTCGTTGCGACAGTCGCGAAGAACTCGAACAAGCATTCCCACGGGTGATTTCCGAAGCGACCAAGGCCTTTGGTTCGGCGGAAGTGTTCCTGGAAAAATGCATCGTCAACCCGAAACACATCGAAGCGCAGATCCTCGGCGACAGCTTTGGCAACGTGGTGCACCTGTTCGAGCGTGATTGCTCGATCCAGCGTCGCAACCAGAAGCTGATCGAGATCGCCCCGAGCCCGCAACTGACCCCGGAACAGCGCGCTTACATCGGCGACCTGTCGGTGCGTGCGGCCAAGGCCGTGGGTTACGAGAACGCCGGTACCGTGGAGTTCCTGCTCGCCGAGGGCGAGGTGTACTTCATGGAGATGAACACCCGGGTGCAGGTGGAACACACCATCACCGAAGAAATCACCGGCATCGACATCGTGCGTGAGCAGATCCGCATTGCGTCCGGCCTGCCGCTTTCGGTGAAACAGGAAGACATCCAGCATCGCGGTTTCGCGCTGCAATTCCGGATCAACGCCGAAGACCCGAAAAACAACTTCCTGCCAAGCTTCGGCAAGATCACCCGTTACTACGCGCCCGGCGGCCCCGGCGTGCGCACCGACACGGCGATCTATACCGGCTACACCATTCCGCCGTTCTACGACTCCATGTGCCTGAAACTGGTGGTGTGGGCGTTGACCTGGGAAGAGGCGATGGACCGTGGCTTGCGCGCCCTCGACGACATGCGTCTGCAAGGGGTCAAGACCACCGCCGCGTATTACCAGGAAATCCTGCGTAACCCGGAATTCCGTAGCGGCCAGTTCAATACCAGCTTCGTTGAAGCCCACCCTGAACTGACCAACTACTCGATCAAGCGCAAACCCGAAGAGCTGGCCCTGGCCATCGCCGCCGCCATCGCCGCCCACGCAGGCCTGTGAGGAACAGAACAATGAGCAAGAAAATCCATGTAACAGACACAATCCTGCGCGACGCCCACCAATCGCTGCTCGCCACCCGCATGCGCACCGAAGATATGCTGCCGATTTGCGACAAGCTCGACAAAGTCGGCTACTGGTCGCTGGAATGCTGGGGCGGCGCGACCTTCGACGCCTGCGTACGTTTCCTGAAAGAAGACCCGTGGGAGCGCCTGCGCCAACTGCGCGCGGCGTTGCCTAACACGCGTCTGCAAATGCTGTTGCGTGGTCAGAACCTGCTGGGCTACCGCCACTACAGCGACGACGTGGTCAAAGCCTTCGTCGCCAAGGCTGCAGTCAACGGCATCGACGTGTTCCGCATCTTCGACGCCATGAACGATGTGCGTAACCTGCGCGTGGCCATCGAAGCGGTGAAAGCCGCCGGCAAACATGCCCAGGGCACCATCGCCTACACCACCAGCCCGGTGCACACCATCGAGGCGTTCGTGGCCCAAGCCAAGCAAATGGAATCCATGGGCTGCGACTCGGTGGCGATCAAGGACATGGCCGGTCTGCTGACCCCGTACGCCACCGGCGAACTGGTCAAGGCGTTGAAATCCGAGCAGTCGCTGCCAGTGTTCATTCACTCCCACGACACCGCTGGTCTTGCCGCGATGTGCCAACTCAAGGCCATCGAAAACGGCGCCGACCACATCGACACCGCAATCTCCAGCTTCGCCTGGGGCACCAGCCACCCGGGCACCGAATCGATGGTCGCCGCCCTTAAAGGCAGCGAGTTCGATACCGGCCTGAACCTGGAGCTGCTGCAAGAGATCGGTCTGTACTTCTACGCCGTGCGCAAGAAGTACCACCAGTTCGAAAGCGAATTCACTGCCGTCGACACCCGCGTTCAAGTCAACCAGGTGCCGGGCGGGATGATTTCCAACCTGGCTAACCAGTTGAAAGAGCAGGGCGCTCTGAACCGCATGGCCGAAGTGCTGGCCGAAATTCCGCGTGTTCGCGAAGACCTTGGCTTCCCGCCGCTGGTGACCCCGACCTCGCAAATCGTCGGCACCCAGGCGTTCTTTAACGTGCTGGCCGGCGAGCGCTACAAAACCATCACCAACGAAGTGAAGCTCTACCTGCAAGGCGGCTACGGCAAGGCACCGGGCACCGTGAACGAGAAGCTGCGTCGTCAGGCCATCGGCAGCGAAGAGGTGATCGACGTTCGTCCGGCGGACCTGCTCAAGCCGGAAATGACCAAGTTGCGTGCTGAAATCGGTGCAGTGGCCAAGTCGGAAGAGGACGTGCTGACCTACGCCATGTTCCCGGACATCGGCCGCAAGTTCCTCGAAGAACGCAACGCTGGCACCCTGACGCCTGAAGTGCTGTTGCCGATCCCAGAAGCGGGTGGCGTGACCTCGGCCGGTGGCGAAGGTGTGCCGACCGAGTTCGTCATCGACGTCCACGGCGAAACCTACCGCGTCGACATCACCGGTGTCGGCGTCAAGGCCGAAGGCAAGCGTCACTTCTACCTGTCCATCGACGGCATGCCGGAAGAAGTGGTGTTCGAACCGCTCAACGAGTTCGTCAGCGGCGGCAGCAGCAAACGCAAACAAGCCACGGCGCCAGGCCACGTCAGCACCACCATGCCGGGCAACATCGTCGATGTGCTGGTCAAGGAAGGCGACACCGTGAAAGCGGGCCAAGCCGTTCTGATCACCGAAGCGATGAAGATGGAAACCGAAGTCCAGGCTGCCATCGCCGGTAAGGTCACCGCCATCCATGTAGCCAAGGGCGACCGGGTGAACCCGGGCGAAATCCTGATCGAGATCGAAGGCTGAGTTAACAGCCTCGATACACCGCTTTAAACCTCGGGGGGGCATGTGCTCCCCTTTTTTTTGCGCGGTATTCAGGAGGTATCACAATCCTTGTGGGAGCGGGCTTGCTCGCGAAGGGGCCGTATCAGTCGACATCCATGTTGACTGACAAACCGCTTTCGCGAGCAAGCCCGCTCCCACAGGTTCCACGGTGTGTCAGCGGTTGGTTAGAACGCCATCCGCCACTGCCCTGTTACGCCGTGATTGCGGCTATCACTGCCGATTTCGCCGTTGAGGCCGACGCCCACGGTATGGTTGGCCGAAAGCCCAAGATCCAGGCCTGCATCCACCAGCAGGCTGTTGCGATCCAGCTCCGCACCGTAAACGGTGTAGTTGCTACCGCCAGTGACCAGTCGTTGGCGGGTGTGGGTGTAGATGTCGCCGTACGTGTGCTTCCAGCCGGCACTGAATCGCGGCGTCAGTCGCATGCCGTTATCCAGGGTGTCGACCTTCGTCAGACGCAGGCCAACGGTGGTGTTTACATTGCTTTGGGATTGCTCATGGACCTTCAGCGCCGCAGCCCCACCTTTTTCGGTATAGCCGTCGCGCTGGTAGCGTTGATAGCCAAGGCTGGCGAACGGTTCGATGCTGACGTTGGCGCGTCCCAGGTTGTATCCCACTTCGGCGAAGGCTTGTTGGGTACTGGAGTCGTAGCTGCCTTTGGGACGATCGCTGAAACCGGTGAACGCTACCCGGCGTGCAGTGCTGCCGTCGTGGCTGCTGTAAGTCGCGCCGAGACGAAGTGACATCGGACCGTTTTGACGCAACGCATAAGCGCCCAGGTGCCAGCTGTCGAGGTTGCCGTCGAGTTCGCGGCTGTCCAGCTGAGTCCGGGATTTGCCGCCCATTAACCCCAGTCGCCACTCTTCATCAATGCTCCAGTCGGCGCCAAGTAGCAGGCCTTTGGTCGAGTGTTGCAGGGGGGTAACGTCGCGATCCAGTTTCCCGCCGTGGCCAAGTGCTTGCAGCCAGACTCTGCCATTGTCCTCGCTGCCGGCTGCCAGACGCGGCGAGTTGTTTCGTTGATTGAGGTTGTCGGTGCCCAACTGATGCATGGCCGAGAGCATGCTTCCGTTGACCGGATCAACACTGCTCAGGGTGGCTTTGGCGAGGTTGGCGTTGCTGGAGCCGGCGAGTTGCTCGAGGGCGTAGGAGGCTGTTTCTTGGTCAGCGGCAAGCAAGGCAGTGATGGCGGAGTTGGTCGGGGTGGATGATTGCGGCACCGTGCCGGAAGTATTTTTGACAGTGGTTGATTGTGGCGCTGCGTTGGAAGTGTCGGCGACAGTGGCTGGTTGTGGCGCTGTGCTGAAAGTACCCACGTAGTTAGATGGTTCCGGAGCTGAAGCTGGAGTGTCGGTGTTAATGGATGGCGTCACGTCTGCGACGACGGGATTTACGATGTCGGAGGGGACTTGAGCTTCCGGGACGCGTTGCGGCTCGGTGATATTTTTGCCGAACTCCCGTCCGTTGTCGGAAGTGGCAAGGCTCTCAAAAGGCACATCGTTACGGGCGTAGGTCAGGCCAACACTCTTTTTGTTGTACCTAAGCGCCGGTGCCATAAACGCCAGGTCATTGAGAACTTCACCGAATTTGCCTTCGACCTCATTGGCTTCGATGATGGTGTAGCGATTGCTTTGCAGGTATTCACCCGGCATCGCGACGATTTTCAGCGTGGAGCCGCCGAGGCTGGCAGTGCCGTCGACCTTGATCGTTTGGCCTTTGCCATCGGGATTGACCTCATAGGCCAATACACCTGTCTTGGAAAGGCTTAAGTCCCCTTTGACCCGTGGGGCGCCGTGTAATTTATTAACGTCGACGCGACCGTGTACTTGCAAGCTGCCGACGGTCCCGGAACCCGCGAAAGTGCCGCTTTCCATGACATCGATGCGGCCATCTATGTTGCCTTTGTTGAAGAGCTGTCCCACCGCAATCGCACGGCCGAGGATTTTCCCGTCGTTGGTCAGGATGCCGTCATTCAACACAACCACGCCGTCTTTGAAATCGCCCTTACTGGTCAGCGTCCACGAGCCCTGCTGACTGATCAGGCCGGTGATGTTTTTTGTTTCGCCCAGAACACCACCGTCAGAGGCATCAAGGTGTATGACGTTGATTCCTCCTCCTCCTCCATCAGCCGGGCCTTTGATGCTGCCACCGTTCTTCATGATGATGAGGTCGTTGGCGTCTGTTCCTTTCACAAGTCTCTCAGGTGAATCGATCACATTCTGAACGGCGTTGTGAACCTGGATGAAGGTCGGAAGAAGAGCCTCCAGATCGCTTCTCAACTCGGACTCCTGCCGCTCTATTATCTTGGCGTCGACTGGTGGTTCGGTGTTGTTGGACAGCTCTTGAGCGTTCGAAAATTCAGCGCATCCCAAGGCCAGCGTAATGGCCAAGGCGAGGTGCTGTGGTCGGAATTTGTGTTGATCGAGCATCGGGTTCAGCCTCTTTAGGGTGAGGCCAAACTGTAAAATTCGATGCGATTTCAGGATGCCGGGCATTTCCGGGCGTTGTGAAGGGCGCAGAGACACCGCTTGTAGCCGAATCAACATCGAGCTTCGACCGCGAGCGATTTCACCCGGTTACCAAGCGTCTTTCCCTACAACAATCCCGGAAGCTTCGATTGGCGAAAACTCAGAAACTCATCTGCCACTGCCCAATCAACCCATGATTGTGGCTGTTACTCCCGATCTCGCCGCTATAACCAACACCCACGGAATGCCGCGCTGAAATCCCCAGGTCCAGCCCGGCCTCAAGCACCATGCTGTCACGATCCAGCGAACTGCCATCGACGCTGAACGCGGTGCCGCCGACCACAAAGGCCTGGCGAGTCGAGCTGCTGACATCGCCATACGTATGCTTCCAGCCCGCACTCATGCGTGGGGTCAGGCTCATGCCGTTGTCCAGGGTGCTGAGGTGCGCCAGGCGTACGCCGAAGGTGCTGCTGAAGTTGTCCTGGGTTTGTTCGTCGACCTGCAAGGCAGCGGCGCCGCCCTTTTCCTTGTAGCTGTCGCGGTGGTAGCGCTGGTAGCCGAGGTTAGCGAAGGGTTCGGCGCTGAGGCGACCGCTGCCCATCGCGTAACCCAGTTCAGCGAAGGCTTGCTGGCTGTCGGCGTCGTAGTCGCCTTTGGGCCGATCACTGAAACCATTGAACGCGACGGTGCGTTTGCTTTCCCCTTGGTGGCCGCTGTAGGCCGCGCCGAGGCGCAGGGCGAACGGGCCGCTTTGGCGCAGGGCGTAGACGCCGGCGTGCCAGCTCTCGACATTGCCGTCGACGCCGGTGGCATCCAGATCGGTTTTCGAATAACCGCCAAGCACACCCAGGCGCCATTGCGGATTCAGTGCCCAGTCGGCACCGAGCACGCTGCCTTTGGTGCGCTGTTCCAGACCGCTGTTGCCGTGCTCGCCATCGAGCTTGCCGTAGCCGCCGATGGCTTGCAGCCAGAGTCGGCCTTGGGCATTCGGGTCGTTGAGGTTGCGCGCTTCGGACGGTACGCCGGTGGACGCGAGGGCTGGCGTATCCCGTTGATCGAGGCCCACCAGCAAACCTGAACTGCCGCCCATGTGCTGCATCGCCGACAGCATGCTGCCACCGATCTGGCTGCTCGCGCCAAGCGTGGCACTGGTCAGGTTGGCGTTGCTCGCGCCGGCCAGTTGCTCGATGGCCGCGCCAGCTGTGGCGTTGGTGGTGTTGAGCAGTGCGTTGTAGAGCGCGTTGTTTTTGCCGATCGAGGCCAAGCTGTTGGCGGCGTTGCTGCCGTTGCCGGTGGCGGCGAATTCGTTGAAGGCGATGTCGTTTCGGGTGTAGGTCAGATCGACCTGGGTCGAGGTGTACGCGAGGGTTGGCGTGAGGAACGCGTAATCACTGGTGACCTTGCCGAACGTGCCGTTGACGCTCGCGGCTTGCAGCACGGTGTACTGACTTTGCCACGGGTAGGTGCCGCTGCCGGGGTTCACCGCCAGGGTCGCGCCATTCAGGTTGGCGATGCCACCGACCATCACTGGCGCGCTGGTGCCGTCGGCGTTGACACCATAGGCCAGGGTGCCGCCGCTGCCGAAGGTCAAATCGTGAACGACGGCCGCGGTGCCGAGTTGCGTGTTGGTTTGCATCGTACCGTTGACCAACAAATTGCCCACCGAACCACCGCCGGCATACACACCGCCCTGGTCCACCGTGAGCGTGCCGGCAATCCCGCCCTGGTTGATAAGCGTCGCACCGTTGCGCACCGCGCCGCCGTCACTGAAATCACCGCTGCCGGTCAGCGTCCAGGCGCCTTGCTTGACCTCCAGCCATTCGAAATTGCGACTGGCGCCAAAACTGCCGCCCGCCACATCGTCCATCACCACCCGGTCGTAACCGGTCCCGCCATCGACCACGCCAACGAAGCGGCTGCCGTTGCGCAAGGTCAGGCTGTCGTTGCCGCCGCCCAGATCCAGGGCCAGGCCGTTGCTGCCGCTGATTGTGCCGCCGTTGATCACGCTGTCGGCGAATTCCCCGACGAATTTCACACCGAAGCCGTCGAGGCCCTGGATGGTGCCGTAGTTTTCCAGCGTAGTCGCTGCCACACCCGAACCGCCGCTGCCGTCGTCGACCAGGATTGCTCTGTTGGCGCCGCTGATCAGCGCACCTTTGGCGTTCAAAATAGTGCCGCCGCCCAACGCGATACCTTCGCTGCCGTTGGCGAAACCACCCTTGTCCACGCCACCCGCGCCGACGCCCTGAATGGTGCCGTAGTTTTCGATGTGGGCGATGTTGTCGATGTCCACGCCATCGCCGTCACCGTTGGGTTGCAGCCCCGAGTAGGCGCCGGTGATCGTGCCGTGGTTGATCACGGTGCCGTCGCCATCGGAGCCGAAGCCCGAACCGTTACGGCCGGTGATCTGCCCGTAGTTGACCAGCGTGGCGCCAAGGTCGGTGGTGATGCCGTGGCGTCCGCCGGAAATGGTGCCGTAGTTGGTCACCGTCACGCCGGTTGCGGTATCAATGTCGATGCCATCGAACTTCTGGTCGGCGTTGTGAGAATCGCCCGTCGAAATCTCGCCATAGTTGGTGATGGTCGCATTGGCCCCGGTCTTCATGCCGTCGCTGGCGTCCCCACGAATCAGCCCGCCCGCGCGGTTGATGATCGTGGTTTTGACGCCGTCGCTGCGCAAGGCATCCAGGTCCAGCCCCTGGCCGGTCGTGGAGCGAATGATGCCGCTGTTATCGATCAGCAAACTGCCGCTGGCGAAGTTGCTGTCGATGCGCAACGCGTCGTTGAACCCGAGGATCTGCCCGCCGCTGCGGTTATAGAGGCTGTAGTTGCGCGCCTGGGTCAGATTGCCGCTGCTGTCGATCGCCCGGCCACCGGTGGAAACGATCTTGCCCGCGTTATCGATCACCACACCGGCGCCGCTGGTGCTGTCTTTCAGGGTCACGGCCTTGCCGCTGTTGGTAATGCTGCCCGGCGCCGAGATCGTCAACGTGTCGCTGCCACCCAGGGTTTGCGCGGCGGTGGTGGCGGTGTCGATCTGTACGGTTTTAGCGTGGGCGGCGGAGGTGCTGATCAGCAGGGCGATGGTCAGGGCGAGACGCTGGGGCGAGAAGGGCATGGGTGGACAGCCTTTTTGTTATAAGCGGGCCGTCTGGTATAGCGGAGGGTTTTTACAGAATGATGTATGTATCGCATTTAAATCTGCATTGTTTTGCGTTTTCTTGGCAATGAATGGCCTTGTATCTGCATTTTAATGCGTATTTAGATCTGCCCAAGCCAATAAATTGCACTATATTGCATGTGTGGTTTAAAAAAGCTCTCAAGAAATGCATTTAAATGCAGGTGGTGGAATGTACAACCTGACTTTACAGATATTCAGGGCAGGAAAATGGCACGACGCCATGGTCTTAAGCTTCGATAGTCCTGAAAAAGGTTTCGAAAGTCGATGTAACTTCGGCTACGAAACTCCCTACCTCGTTGAGAATATTGAGGACCTTGGATCACCTTTTGCCAAGGCAGTGAGCGCTAGGTTTCCGTTGGACTGGGAGGGTAAGCGATCCAATGCCCCAGCATTTGTACATGACATTGCCCCTGCTGGTGCCGCCAAGAAATTTCTGCTGGCACGCATAGGTCAGGACAAGCCTGCAGAAATCAGTGCCGATCTTTACTTACTGGCCCAAAGCACCCCAGCACCGATTGGCAATATGCGCATAAAGGAATCCGCTGAAGCACTAGATCAGCGTGAGCCAATAGGGTTTAAACGCCAGGATGTCATCAGTCGTGATAACCGGTTTCTTGAATATGCCTATGAGCAGGGCGCTGCAATTGGCGGGGCAACGGGCGCCGGTGGCGAGGCACCGAAGCTTTTGCTGGCTCAGGGCAAGGACGACAATCTATATCCCGATGCAGTACTGGACGACGCAGACGTTGCCCAGCATTGGTTTGTGAAGTTCTCTCGCAATAAAGGAAACAGGAACGATCAGGACATCCTTAGAAGCGAGTACCACTACTACAAAGCATTACAAACGTTAGGCATCGACACGGTAGCTGCACAGGGTTTGGCCTTGGAGGAAGCTACCAAACCCAGCTTGTGGATGCAGCGTTTTGACCGTCAGGTAACCCCTCAGGGTGTTGAGCGTTTTGCCGTGGAATCGATCTACTCTTTGGCTCAAATAACCACACCCGGTAGCTCAATGGACCACATGGAGGTTATCCGGCTGCTTGCGGGACTTTGGCGTGATGCTGGGCAGGCAGATCAAATCCCGGATCTTGTTGCTGATTACCTGCGACGGGACCTGATCAATAAAATCCTCGGCAATTCGGATAACCACGGGCGAAACACCGCAATCATTCGTGGCACGGCCTCTTTTCGTTTGGCACCCATTTACGATTTGGCACCGATGGTAATGGACGAAGAAGGCGTTACAAGAACGACCAAGTGGCCGAGAGAGTTGGAGAGGGCGGGGGATGTAAATTGGCGTGGTGTTTGCCAGGCATTGGCCGATATCGCTGATCCAAATGACCCGCTGGCAGCATTGGGTGACTGGCCGGGTTCTTTTGAGCGCCTGCGCGAAGATGCCAAACGCCTGCTGGCACTCCCGGACATCTTGACCGCCAGTGGCTTACCCGACACAACAATGAATCACCCGCAAATTGCTTTGAAAAATCTGGGACAGCGTTTGAAAGAATGGGATCTGAAATGAGCATGACCGTTGCCGAGCGCACTGTGCTCATAGAAAACATTCAGGATGGGCTTGCCCAAGGCACTCTTGAAATAGGCGAAGCAGTCCGTCGATTACGGGTAGAGGTCACCGGCCTGCACCAAACCCAGTTCGCGAAGATGTGCAAAATCTCTGTGCGCACACTCGTGCATATCGAGCATGGAGAAGGAAATCAGACGCTGAAGTCGCTCAATTCTGTGTTCAAACCGTTTGGCTTGAAGATGGGCGTGGTGCGGATTCGACGGGATTTCAGCTAAGTCGGTAGCAAGGCATTACCGAAGGCGAATGCGTTCAAGATCAAAAGATCGCAGCCTTCGGCAGCTCCTACCGGGAGTCGTATTCCAACCTAGCTACGACTCAAATACGCCTTGCCGTAATGCCGCTCCATCCTCGCCTGAATCAGCTCCAGCCCAATCGACATCACCCAATAAATAATCGCCGCGGTCGTCAGCATCTCGATGTAGCGATAGCTCGAGCGCCCATACGATTGCGCCAGAAACATCACTTCCCAAACCCCCATCACCGAGATCAGCGACGAGTCCTTGAGCATGGAGATGAATTGGTTGGTGGTTGGCGGGATGATGGTGCGCATGGCCTGGGGCAGGGTGACGCGCCAGAAGATTACGGTTTCGCGCATGCCCAGGGCCAGGGAGGCTTCGCGTTGGCCGTGGGGGACGCCGAGGATGCCGGCGCGGAAGATTTCGCTCAGGTAAGCGCCGTAGTTCAGTGACAGGGCGATGATCCCGGCGGCGATGGCGCCCGGTACGACACCGAGTTGTGGCAGGCCGAGGTAGATCAGCAGAATCTGGATCAGCAGCGGTGTGCCACGAAAGAATGACGCGTAGAAACTCGCAATGCCGAACGCCACCGCGCTTTTCGACAGCCGTCCCAGGGCGGTGATGAAGCCCAGCAGCGACGACGCGATTATCGAGCAGGCGCAGAGAAACAACGTCAGCGCCGCGCCTTGCAGGAAGCCGTTGGGCGCCAGGTGCAGGCCGACGAGGTTGGGCAATTTGTCGAGGATGATCGAGAACTTCAGGTCGAAGCTCAGGAAGAAACTGGCGAACAAGCCAAGCATCGCCGCCCAGGTCAGGTACAGCCGCGTGCGGAATCCGAAGATCCGTTGCAGTCGCGACTCAGTCACCGGTTGCGGCGGCTGGGGAGGTGTCGGGAAAGAAGTCATTTGCTGATGTCGGCGCCGATCCATTTTTGCGAGAGCTTGCTCAGGGTGCCGTCCTGTTTCAGCTGGGCGAAGACTTCACGCACTTTGCCGTCCCACTGTGCATCGCCCTTTTCGATGGCCACCGAATTCGGCTCGGAGTACAGCGGGTCGCCCGCCAGTTTGAAGCGTTTGTCCTCGTTCAGGCGCGGTTGCGCGGTCACCAGATTGGTGAGGATCGCGTCCAGTCGAACCCCGGCGCCGAGGCCCAGGTCCTGAAACGCCACGTTATCGGTGTCATACGGGGCGATCTGCACGTCCTCGAACGGGTACTGCAATTGCGTGTCTTCGGCGCCTTCGATCACCAGGTTTTTGTTCAGGTAACTTTCGTAGCTGGAGGCGCTGGTGAGGCCGACTTTTTTGCCACTCAGGTCCTTGGCGTTGTGGATGCGGTCATCCTTGGCGTTGACCACGATCACCGCCGGCGAAGCGTAGTACTCCACCGGAAAATCGAACACTTCGGCGCGGGCCTTGCTCGGGGTCATGGAGCAGATGCAGATGTCGTAACGACCGCTCCAGCGGCCAGCGGCAATCACGTCCCATGACGGGGTTTCAAGACGCAGTTTCACGCCGAGTTTCTCGGCCACGGCTTTGGCCACATCGACGTCGAAACCATCGAGTTGGTTCTGGTCGTTGAGGAACGAGAACGGCGGATAACTTTCCATCAGCACGCCCACCAGTTCTTTCTTTTGTTCGACGCGATCCAGCGTGGCGCCGCCGAAGGCTTGTGTCGAGGCAGCCAAAATCGTCAGGCCCAGGGCCAATAGCGGTTGGAATTTCACAGTCGATCCCTGATAAAAAAGTGGTTGTTATTAACCATATGTTACGTATTAAATAGTTATAAGAACGACTCTGGTAGTGAGTTATTTTCATAAGCATATGAGTGAAAAGCATATGGGCGCAGGAAGCACAGTGATTCTGGACGGCGGCATGGGCCGTGAGCTGCAACGCCGAAGGGCGCCGTTCAGGCAGCCCGAGTGGTCGGCCTTGGCCTTGAGCGAGGCGCCGCAAGCGGTAGAAGCGGTGCACGCGGCTTATATCGAAAGCGGTGCCAACGTCATCACCAGCAACAGTTATGCGGTGGTGCCGTTTCATATTGGCGAGGAGCGTTTTGCCGCAGAGGGTCAGGCCCTGGCAGCACTGGCCGGTGAACTGGCGCGGCGCGCGGTGGACGCGGCAGGCAAACCGGTGCGTGTGGCCGGCTCGTTGCCGCCGCTGTTTGGTTCCTACCGACCGGACTTGTTCGACGCTGCGCGGGTGACAGAATTGCTGACACCACTGGTGAAAGGCCTCGCGCCGCACGTTGACCTGTGGCTGGCGGAAACCCAGAGCTCAATCGTCGAGGCGCGGGCGATCCACGCCGGTCTGCCGAAGGATGGCAAGCCGTTCTGGCTGTCGTTTACCTTGAAGGATGAAGACACCGACGACGTGCCGCGTTTGCGTTCTGGTGAGCCGGTGGCTGAAGCGGCGGCAGTGGCGGCAGAGCTGGGCGTCGAGACCTTGCTGTTCAACTGCAGCCAGCCAGAAGTGATCGGCGCGGCCATCGATGCGGCGCGGGCAACGTTCGAGCGATTGGGTGTGAGTATTCACATCGGCGCGTACGCCAATGCCTTCCCGCCGCAGCCGAAAGAGGCCACGGCCAACGACGGGCTCGACCCGTTGCGCGAGGATCTCGATCCGCCGGGTTACCTGCATTGGGCGGCAGATTGGCAGAAGCGTGGGGCCAGTCATTTGGGCGGGTGCTGCGGGATTGGGCCGGAGCATATTGCGGTGCTGGCTCAAAAACTCGTGTGAAGCCCATCGCGAGCAAGCTCGCTCCCACAGGGTTTTGGGTTGACCACAAAATTGTGATCACCCGCTATCCAATGTGGGAGCGAGCTTGCTCGCGAAGGCGTCCGTCCAGGCGCCGCTAATTTACCCGCGGCACTCAGCCAACGTTTTCACCTGCCCCGAATCGGTCTGGTTTTCATCAGAAAGCCACTGCTCAAACCCCGCCCCAATCGCCGGCCATTCCGAATCCAGAATCGAATACCACGCCGTATCGCGGTTCTGTCCCTTCACGACCATGTGCTGGCGGAACACCCCTTCAAAACTGAAGCCCAAACGCTCAGCCGCATATTTGGAGCGGGCGTTGCCGTTGTTGCACTTCCACTCCAGACGCCGGTAGCCCATGGCGAACGACTCTTTGGCCAGCAGGTAAACCGCCTCGGTGCTTTTCGGCGAACGCTGCATAGGTGCGCCGAAAGTGACGTGGCCGATTTCGATTCGGCCCTGGGCCGGGACGATCGACATCAGGCTGAGGATGCCCTGCACATCACCGCTGGCACGATCGATCACTGCGAAGAAGTACGGGTCGCTGTTGGCCGCGTGGTTGTTCAGCCAATCGTTGAACACGCTGCGCTCCGGGAACGGGCCGTAAGGCAAGTAATCCCAGAGTTTCGGGTCGGCGCCGGGGCCTTGCAGGGCTTTGAACAAACCCTCGGCGTGACGCGCCGGGTCGAGTTTTTCCAGGCGAATAAAGCGCCCTTCGATCAGTTGGACCGTGGGGGCCGGGGCGCCTTTCCAGTCCGCGAGTGAAGTCGACATTGTTGTTCTCCTTGAACCTTAAAGGGCTTTGCGAAACTGGATGAAACCGGGGCGTTCGGCGATGCGCTCGTAGAGCTGGATCGCGGTGGCGTTGGTTTCGTGGGTCAGCCAGTGAACCTTGCAGCAACCGTCCGCCTTGGCGGTGGCGTAGACGAACTCGATCAGCTTGCGACCGACGCCGGTGCCACGGGTTTGCGGCTCTACCAGCAAGTCTTGCAGGTAGCAGGAGTTTTCGATGCTCCAGTTCGAGCGATGGTAGATGAAGTTGACCATGCCCACCGCTTTGCCATCGGCCCAGGCCAGGGCCGAGTGGGTGGTTTCATTCGGGTCGAGCAGGCGTTGCCAGGTGCTTTGACTCACGGCTTCGGGTAGCTCGGTGTTGTAGAAGCGCAGGTAGGCTTGCCACAACGGCAACCATGCGGCGTGGTCGTCGGCGCTGACCTGGCGGATCTCGATCTGACTCATGTTCATTCCTTAACGCATCAAGTGGGCGAGGGCCTGGTCTTGCGCGTCGGGGCTGGCGGCCAGCCCTTCGCGCACACCGGCGATGTCTGCGGCGCTGCGGTTCTGGCTCAGCTTGCGTTTGCCTTCCAGTCGCTCGATCGGCAGGGCAAAACCGACGATGGCCCTGAGCATGCCGTCGATGTAGTCGGCGGGGGCGTCAGCGACTTTCCATGGCTGAGTACGATCCGCTTCGTGGCGATCGGTGAGGGCGCTGACCAGATTGAGCAGGCGATCGGCGTCGGTGAAGACTTCAGCCACGCCATAAGCGTGCACAGCAACGTAGTTCCAGGTCGGCACGACTTTGCCGTGCTCGGTTTTGGCCGGGTAGAACCCTGGGCTCACGTAAGCGTCAGCACCGGCAAAAATCACCAGCGCCTCGGCGCCGTTTTGCAATTCCTTCCATTGCGGGTTGGCCTTGGCCAAGTGTCCGTAAAGAGTGCCATTGGGGCCTTGTTCGGCATCCAGTAGCAACGGGATATGGCTGGCTTGCAGGCCTTGCTCTCCATGGGTGACCAGCACGGCGAGGCGGGTAGCGAGTATCTGCTGATGCAGGTCCTGCAAATCGTCGATGGCAAAGCTGCTTGGCGTGTACATGGAAATTTCCCTTGGCGAATGGCTTCATCCTAGGCAGGCTATTGGTCTGTTGTAAGAGCCATTCAAGACCAATTTCATAGGTCCATTGTTATGAAGGATGCGCCGCTTTCCTTGTCCTTCAACCCGGCCGGCATCGAACTCGATCCGCGCCAGGGGTTGAGTCGTCAGCTCTATCAGGCGTTGCGGGTGCGCGTACTCGACGGCCGACTGGCCAGCGGCACGCGATTACCGGCCAGTCGCGACTTGGCGGCGGCGCTGTCGATTTCCCGTAACAGCGTGGTCCGCGCCTACGATCAGCTGTATGCCGAAGGCTTTATCGAAGGTCGGGTTGGCGACGGCACATACGTCGCGCAATTGCCGCAAACCGCGATACCGGCCAAAAAACTATCCACAAAAGTATCCACAGGGTTGTCAACAGGGTTACCCACAGCCTTATCCACAAATTGGCTGGATTTACCTGTGATTCCATCCAGTAAAGTTATCCACAGCGGTGCGTTGGAGCGGGTTGAAAAGAACCATTTGGCCCTGCCGCCGAGTGGTCCGCCGAAGGCTTTTCGGGTGGGCGTGCCGGCGTTCGATCTGTTTCCGTTCGAGGTTTGGGCCAAGCTGAATGCGGCTTTCTGGCGCAAACCGGATTTGCAGCAGTTGTGTTATGGCGACCCGGCGGGCGATGAAAGATTGCGCGGAATGATTGCCGCGTATTTGCGCAGTTCCCGGGGTATGCAGTGCACGGCTGAGCAAATTGTGATCACCAGTGGCGCGCAACAGGGAATTAGCCTTTGTGCACAGCTGCTGGTGGAGCCGGGCGATGGCGTGGCGATCGAGAATCCGGGGTATCGCGCGGCGGGTCATGCCTTTGCGGTGGCCGGTGGCAAATTGCACGGCGTATCGGTGGACAGCGAGGGGATCAATTGCGCCGAGCTGGAAGGGCTGGAGGATTGCCGACTGGCCTACGTCACGCCATCTCATCAGTACCCGACCGGGGTGATCATGAGCCTGGCCCGGCGCCTGGAATTGTTGGCGTGGGCCGAGCGCACCCAAGGCTGGATTGTCGAAGACGACTACGACGGCGAGTACCGCTACAGCGGCGCGCCGTTGGCACCGTTGGCGGCACTGGATCGGCAGGGGCGGGTGTTGTATGTCGGGACGTTTGGCAAAGTGGCGTTTCCGGCGTTGCGCCTGGGTTATCTGGTATTGCCGCCGGGTTTGGTGGATGCGTTTTCCCGTCGGCGTGCGGTGGATGTGCGGCACTCGGAAGTCAGTACTCAGGCCGTGATGGCCGAGTTCATCGCCGCCGGGCATTTTCAGCGACATATTCGGCGTATGCGTCGTGCGGCACTGAGTCGGCGTAATACGTTGCTGGCCGGTTGGCCGAAAGACATTCCCGGCGTGGGCAACCTGCCCAGTGTGGCGGCGGGGTTGCATTTGACGGTTTCGGTCGAGAGCGTGGCGCGTGAGTCTGAACTGGTGGCGCAAGCGGAAGCGGTGGGGGTCGAGATCAATGCGTTGAGTGGTTATTGGCTGCCGGATTCGACCCGGCCAGCGGATCAGCGTGCGGGGTTGGTGCTGGGGTTTGCTGCGGTGCCGGAGGCTGATATCGAGTCGGCGTTGATGCGGTTGCGTTCTGCTTGGTGTCGCTGATCAGCCAATCACCGAAATCCTTGTGGGAGCGGGCTTGCTCGCGAAGACGGTGTGTCAGTCGACATTTTCGTTGACTGACACACCGTCTTCGCGAGCAAGCCCGCTCCCACAGGTGCTGTGTCTTCCACAGGTTTTCTACGGATCAAGTCCCCGACTTGATCTTGGTCCAGGCCCGGGTCCGTGCCCGCTCGGCATCACGCGGCAGCGGTTGCAGGGTGTAGAGCGTGCTCATCGCCGACTCGGTCGGGTACAGGTTCGGGTTGTTGCGGATCGCCGGGTCGACCAGTTCCGTGGCGTCCTTGTTCGGGTTCGGGTAGCCGACAAAGTCGCTGACCGGCGCAATCACCTGGGGTTGCAGCAGGTAGTTGATGAAGGTGTAGGCGTCTTCCGTGTTCTTCGCGCCTTTCGGAATTGCGAGCATGTCGAACCAGATCGGCGCGCCTTCTTTCGGCAGGCGCATATCCACGACCACGCCGTTCTTGGCTTCTTTGGCGCGGTTGGCGGCCTGGGAGAAGCTGCCGGAATAACCGACCGCGACGCAGATGTCACCGTTGGCGATATCGGCCATGTACTTGGACGAGTGGAAGTACGTGACGTACGGCCGGATCTTCATCAGCAGCGCTTCAGCCTTGTCGTAGTCCGCAGGTTTTTTACTGTTCGGGTCCAGGCCGAGGTGTTGCAGGGCCAGCGGCAGGATCTCCGACGGCGAGTCGAGCAGGGCGACGCCGCACTGCTTGAGTTTGCTGATGTTCTCTTCCTTGAAGATCAGGTCCCAACTGTCCACCGGCGCGTTGGCGCCCAATGCAGCCTTGACCTTGTCCGGGTTGAAGCCGATCAGGATGGTGCCGTACATGTACGGCACGGCGAATTTGTTGCCCGGGTCGTTGGCTTCGATCAGCTTCATCAGCTTGGGATCGAGGTGGTTCCAGTTCGGCAGTTTGCTGCGGTCCAGCGGCTGGAACACCCCGGCTTCGATCTGCTTGGCGAGGAACACGTTGGACGGCACCACCACGTCATAGCCGGAGTTGCCGGTCAGCAGCTTGGCTTCCAGCGCTTCGTTGGTGTCGAAGATGTCGTAGACCAGTTTGGTCTGGGTGTTCTGCGCCTTGAAATCTTCGAGGGCTTTGGGGGTGATGTAGTCGAACCAGTTGTAGACGCGCAACGTTCGTTCTTCGGCGTGAACGGCACCGCTAAGTACCGTCGCGCATAGCGCTGGAGCGATAAAACGCTTGAGTCTGTTCATTCTTCTAATTCCTCATTGGGCGCTTTCAAAACCTTCGAGAACGTTCACGGCATTGATGCCGATTTCCTCTACCGCGTAACCGCCTTCCATCACGAACAGCGTCGGCTTGCCGAGCTTCGCGATGCGCTCGCCCATGGCCAGGTAATCCGGGCTGTCGAGCTTGAATTGGGAGATGGGGTCGTCCTTGAAGGTGTCGACGCCCAGGGACACGACGACGATGTCGGCGCCGTACTTCTCGATCTCTTTACAGGCCTGATCCAGCGCTGCGCTCCAGGTATCCCAGCCCGAGCCGGCGGGCAACGGGTAGTTGAAGTTGAAACCTTCACCGGCGCCTTCACCCAGCTCATCTTCGTAGCCGAGGAAGAACGGGAATTCGGCTTCCGGGTGGCCGTGGATCGAGGTGAACAGCACGTCGCTGCGTTCGTAGAAAATCGACTGGGTGCCATTGCCGTGGTGGTAATCGACGTCGAGGATCGCGACTTTTTTATGGCCCTGATCGAGGAATGCCTGAGCGGCGATGGCGGCGTTGTTGAGGTAGCAATAACCGCCCATCAAATCGCTGGCGGCATGGTGTCCCGGCGGGCGGCACAACGCGAAGGCACTGCGGGCGCCGCGCTGGATGGCGGCTTGGGCAGTCAACGCCACTTGCGCGGCGCTGTACGCTGCTTGCCAGGTGCCGGCAGTGATCGGCGCGCCGCCGTCGAAGCTGTAATAGCCGAGCTGACCATGCAGGCTGGTGGGTTTGATCCGACGCAGAGTCCGCGCCGGCCAGGTGTAGGGCAGCAAGTCACCGTCGGTATTGAACTCGGTCCAGCGCGCCCAGGCACCTTTGAAGAAGTCGAGATAGTCGCGGTCGTGAATGCGCTGGATCGGCCCCAGGCCAAAATCCTGCGGCGCTTCCACCGGACCGAGGTCGCGGTCTTGCACGCGCTGTAGAACGTGGTCGGCACGCGAAGGCATTTCGAAGCAGGGCATCAATTGCCCGTCCATCAATTCACAACGGCCGTGGTGCAGGTGGTGGTCGTCCGAGTAGATCGTCAGCATTTCTTATTCTCCGCAGGCTGATTCGGTTGAACACAGTCTTGCGGGGCGAGGCGTTTGGGAGAACGGCAGGAAAGGCCAAAAGGGGATCGATATGGCCAAAAGGTTTGACCGAAATTCGCCCCTTATTGGCGCGAGAGTGCCCCGGACTTGGGCATGGAATACAAACCCCTGTGGGAGCGGGCTTGCTCGCGAAAGCGGAGTGTCAGTCAAATCAATGTCAACTGACACACCGTCTTCGCGAGCAAGCCCGCTCCCACATTGGGATATCAGTGGGGCCGGAACTGGCTGGGCGCCACGCCACTCCAGCGCACAAACGCGTGGCGGAAACTCGCGGTCTCGCTGAACCCCAGCGCTTCGGCGATTTGATAGATCGGCAATTGATCCTCGCAGAGCATCTGCTTGGCCTGCTCGAACCGCAGCTCATCCAGCAACTCTTGATAGCTGCAGCCCAAATCCTTGAGATGCCGGCGCAACGTCCGCGCCGAGCACTTCATCTGTTCCGCCAGCCCCTCAAGCCCCGGCGCCGCATGTAACTGCGCGCTAAGCAACTGGCGAATCCGCCCCAGCCACGCCTGACGTCCGGTGAACTCGGTGTTCTGCTTGCGGCAGCGTTCGGCCATCGCCTGATGGGTGATCACATCGGCTAGCGGCAGCGGTTGTTCGAGCCACTGTCGGTCGAAGGCAAACGCGTTGTCCCGCGCCTCGAAGCTCAGCGGGCAATCGAAATGTTCGGCGTAGGTTGCCTGATAGTCCGGCGCCGCATGTTCGAACCGTGCGGCCAGCAGCGGCAACGGGTGGCCGAGCAGGTCGTCGCAGATGACTTTCAGCGATACGAGGCAGAACTCGGCATTGAACACGGCCAGTGCCGGGTTCTCCCGGTAATCGGCAGCGACGAACCAGATCCGTTCGCCGTCGTCTTCCAGGCTCAGTTCGAAAAGTGTTCCCAACAGCGCCGGATAACGTATCGCCAAGCGCAAAGCGTCACCGAAGGTGGCACTGGTGAGCAGCGCATAACCGAGCATGCCGTAGGACGAAACGTGCATTCGCCGGCCCAGCTCCAGGCCAATGTCACGCTTGAGCGCGACCGCGTTGGCGCAGACCTGCATCTCTTGATTAGTGGTAATGCGCGTGTCCGCCCGGTTCAGATCCGCGGCGCTGATGCCGCTGCCGGCCAACAATGCCTCGCTGGACAAGCCTTCAGCCTTGAAGGTATTGAGCACCAGTGAGACGGCGTTGAGGGTGGTGAGGTGGGAGTGGAGCATGCTCGCGTCCGTTCATGAGGTCTGCTTGAAGGGAGCAAGTTGCATGCCGCTGCGGCTGGCGCCGGCTTGCCGATGATTGCCGTTTGGTGCAACCTGCCTGCCATTCACCCTCCGGGTGGTGTCGCAAAAAACCATAAAGGACTAGGTATGACATTCACTCCAACGCGTTGCATTCTCCTTGCTTCCAGTTTGTTGCTCAGCTCGCTGTGCTTCGCCGAGGGCGAGCCGGCTAACGACAGCAGCATCAAGGACTCGGCCAAGGCTGCGGTCTCCTCGGCGATTTCAGCCGGCAAGAACCTGTTGGGCGGGGTCAGTGAAGGGGTGCTCGATGGGCGTCAGTCGGCGCAGGGCGTTGACGGTGCTTCGATCGTTTCCTCGCGTGAGCAAATGAAGGACCGCATCGATGTTCAGGTACTCAAGACCGAAGCTGCCGGCGACACCTTCAATGTGACCTTGGGCTTCAAGAACAGCAGCGACAGCCAATTGCGCTTGATCAACCTCAAGCAGACCGGCGCCTTGCTGGCGATTGATCAGGACGGTTACGCCAATGGGCTGACGACCAGTCTGGAAAACCCTGATCAGGTCACCGTGCCGCCGAAAGCAGCGGTGCGGCAGAAATTCATTTTTGAAGGACCGATCGAGACGTCCACCGCGGTACGGGTGTGGGGTCAGGACTATCAGGTCAAGAAGTAATCCACGCGGCCAGCTGACTCCTGCAAAAAATGCAGGAGCCGGCTCGGTGGATCAGCTCAGCTCACCGCACAGGTCCAGCTCGACCAGACGCCGCACTTCAGCGCGATCAAGCCCGGCACCCAACAACGCATGCAACTTGCCGAACGCCGCCTCGCGAGTCATTCCGCCGCCCGAAAGCACGCCGACACCGCGCAAGCGACTGCCCGCCTCGTAAATATCCAGCTCGACGCCGCCTTCATGGCACTGCGTCACCGCGACCACTACCACGCCGTTGTCTCGCGCACGCGACAGAGCGGCGAGAAACTCAGGATTGTCGCTCGGTCCGGTGCCGCTGCCGTAGCATTCCAGCACCAGGCCCTGAATGCCACTGTTCAGAACGCCATCCAGCACCTCGGCGCCAATGCCGGGGAACAGCGGCAGTACAGCGACTTTCGCCAATTGTTTAGGCTGGTTGTAGGTCAGCGGCGCCGGCAGCGAAGTTGCTTTCACGCCTCCACCCTGACGCTCCAGACGCTTGAACGGATGACGACCGAAACTGCGCACCTTCGCGCAATGGGTCGGGTCCAGCAGTTCGCCGTGGAAGTACAGGTGCACGCCAGGCGCCAAGCCATGGCCGAGAGCAACCAGCGCGCCGCTGAGGTTTTCCCAGGCGTCACTGTCAGTCACGCCGGCCGGTAGCATCGAGCCGGTAAAGCAGACGCGGGCATGCAGACCGAGCAATTGAAAGCTCATGGCCGCCGCACTGTAGGCCAGGGTGTCGGTGCCGTGCAGGATCAGCACGCTGTCGCAGCCCTGGACATCAACCGCGTCGACCACCGCTTCGCGCAATTGCTGCCAGTAGTTCGGGGTCATGTTGGCGCTGTCGATCAGCGGGCTCATCTCGCGAAAGCGCCACTGCGGCACTACGAGTTCAGGCTGGCTGTGCAGGTAGTCGCGCATCCGCGCTTCGAAACCGGACGCCGGGGCCAGGCCATTGGCGCTGGCTTGCATGCCGATGGTGCCGCCGGTGTAGAGCACCATGACGTGCTGGGCGGCAGGGTAGGTCGAGGAATTCATGGAGACTCTCCGAGAACAATGAGTTCCTGTGGGAGCGAGCCTGCTCGCGAAAGGGCCAGCACATTCAACATCAATGTTGACTGGGCAACCGCTTTCGCGAGCAGGCTCGCTCCTACATGGTATTGCGAACTTTAACCGATCAGCGTTGCGCTGCGGTCACGCCTTGCGGCTCAGCTTCAGCCTTGGTGGCGGCAGCTGGCGGGTTGGCAGGCCAGGCTTTCAGGTCCAGGTCCAGATCCGGGAACTTGCTCGAATCGAACACCGGGGTCTTGATGCCGGCAGCGCGCTGGTCATCGTAGTCACGCAGGATGCGCATGCCGATCTTGAACAGCAGGAACAGCGCGATCAGGTTCACGAAGGCCAGCATGGTCATGGTGATGTCGGCGAAGGCGAACACTGTGCCGAGGTTTTCGATGGCACCCCAGAAGATCAGCACCAGTACCAGGGCACGGTAGCCGATCAGCGCTGCGCGGTTTTCACCGATCATGAAGCGCAGGTTGCTCTCGCCCAGGTAGTAGTTGTAGAGGATCGAGGTGAACACGAACAACGACAGGGCCACGGAGATGAAGCTGCGGCCCCAGTCACCGACCACAGCGGCCAGGGAGTTCTGGGTCAGGGCAATGCCGTCGCCTTCGAAGCCCGGGGTGTAGAAGCCCGAGAGCAGGATCAGCAACGCGGTGCAGGTGCAGATCACGAAGGTGTCGAGGAACACGCTGAACGCCTGAACCACGCCCTGAGCAACCGGGTGCTCGACCGAAGCGACTGCCGCCACGTTTGGCGCACTGCCCAGGCCGGCTTCGTTGGCGAACACGCCACGCTTCACGCCCATGACGATGGCGCTGCCGATCAGGCCGCCGAAGGCCTGGTCGAGACCAAAGGCGCTTTTGACGATGGTCATCAACATGCCTGGCACGTGGTCGAATTGCAGCACGATCACGTAGATGGTCACGCCGATGTACACCAGGGTTTTCACCGGTACCAGCAGGTCAGCGACCTTGGCGATGCGCTTGATGCCACCAATGAACACCAGGCCCAGCAATACGGCCAGCGCCGCGCCGGTGTACGTCGGGTCAAGGTCGAAGGCGTTTTTCAGCGAGTGGGTCACGGCGTGGGATTGCAGACCGTTGAAGGCGAAGCCGAAGGTGATCAGCAGCAGGAACGCCATGATCATCCCCAACCAGCGTTTCTGCAGACCGTGCTGGATGTAATAGGACGGGCCGCCACGGTAGGTGCCGTCGGAATCGCAGCGCTTGTAGAGCTGGCCGAGGGAACATTCGAAGAAGCTGCTGGACATGCCGACCAGCGCGGTCACCCACATCCAGAACACCGCACCTGGCCCACCGAGGGTCACGGCGATGCCGACACCGGCGATGTTGCCCGCACCAACGCGGCCAGCAAGGCTGAGCATCAGGGCCTGGAACGAACTGAGTTGACCGGCGCTGCTTTTGAGGCTGTCGCGGAACACCGCGAACATATGGAAGAAGTGGCGCAATTGTACGAAACGCGAGCGGATCGTGAAGTAGCTACCGAGCCCGACAATGAGCACGATCAGTACTTTCCCGGAGAGGAAGTCGTTGATGACTTCGAGCATGGATTATTCCTCGCTGTTTTTTGTTTAAGCAAATGCTGGAGGGATAGAAACATCGCGTTACACCGGTGCACGCAGGGCACGGTAAGTGAGGCGAAGGTTCGTCTTGGTTCCAGATTGCGGGTTTGTTATTAGTTCGGGTTTCGCATGGGTTTGGGCCTCGTTACCGACGACCGCTCACGCGAAGAGGGGCGGCACTATACCTATCAGTGCGTTGCCCGTCTGCACGATTGTGGTGCAAGCGATGAAACGAAGCTTTGAAACACCCGACGTTACCGGCGTCGGGCTTATGTGAAAGCTGTTTCATGTGGGAGCGAGCCTGCTCGCGAATGCGGAGTGTCAGTCACATCGATGCTGGATGTAACACCGCTTTCGCGAGCAGGCTCGCTCCCACATTTCTCAGCTTTCAAGCATTCTGTTGTTGCCGCAAAAGAGTTAAAAAAAAGGGCTTGGAGAGTGAATCCCCAAGCCCTCAAAAGGTGAGAGGTGTCTAGTCCCTCGACCTGGTGAGCGTGTGCAACGTTCGATCAAGCCTTCAGCGGGACCAGACGCGGAGCAATCATGTTTTCCGGGCGCAGGATGTCGGCGAGCATTTCGTCGTCGAGCAAGCCTTCTTCGCGCACCAGTTCCAGCACGCCGCGGCCGCTTTCGAGGGCGATACGGGCGATGCGGGTGGCGTTTTCATAGCCGATGTACGGGTTCAGCGCGGTGACCAGGCCGATCGAATGCTCGACCAGTTCGCGGCAGCGCTCTTCGTTGGCGGTGATGCCGACGATGCAGTGCTCGCGCAGCATGTCCATGGCGCGTTGCAGCAGGCGGATCGAGTCGAAGATCTTGAACGCGATCAGCGGCTCCATCACGTTCAGTTGCAGTTGGCCGCCTTCGGCTGCGATGGTCAGGGCCAGGTCGTTGCCGATGATCTGGAACGCCACCTGGTTAACCGCTTCCGGGATGACCGGGTTGACCTTGCCGGGCATGATCGAGCTGCCTGGCTGACGCGCCGGCAGGTTGATTTCATTGATGCCGGTGCGTGGGCCGCTGGACAGCAGGCGCAGGTCGTTGCAGATCTTCGACAGCTTGACCGCGGTGCGCTTGAGCATGCCGGAGAACAGCACGAAGGCGCCCATGTCGGAAGTGGCTTCGATCAGGTCGGCGGCTGGCACCAGCGGTTGACCGCTGATCAGGGCCAGGCGCTGAACGGCCAGGTGCTGGTAACGCGGGTCGGCGTTGATGCCGGTGCCGATCGCGGTGCCGCCCAGGTTCACTTCAGTCAGCAGTTCCGGGGCCAGCGTCTTCAGACGGGCCAGGTCTTCGCCCAGAGTAGTGGCGAAAGCGCGGAATTCCTGGCCGAGGGTCATCGGCACGGCGTCTTGCAGTTGGGTGCGGCCCATTTTCAGGACGTGAGCGAATTCCTGACCTTTGACAGCGAACGCCTGGATCAGGCTGTCGAGGCTGGCCAGCAGCGCGTCGTGACCCAACAACAGACCCAGGCGGATCGCCGTCGGGTAGGCGTCGTTGGTCGACTGCGCCATGTTCACGTCGTTGTTCGGGTGCAGGTATTGGTATTCGCCTTTCTGGTGACCCATGGCCTCCAGCGCGATGTTGGCGATGACTTCGTTGGCATTCATGTTGGTCGAAGTGCCAGCGCCGCCTTGAATCATGTCTACCACGAACTCTTCGTGGAAATCGCCGCGGATCAGTCGTGCACAGGCTTCGCTGATGGCAGCGTGCTTGGCTTCGCTCAGATGACCCAGCTCGCGGTTGGCGTCAGCAGCGGCTTGTTTAACCATGGCCAGGCCGACAACCAGCTTCGGGTAATGCGAAATCGGAACGCCGGAGAGACGGAAGTTGTTCACCGCTCGCAGGGTCTGGATGCCGTAATACGCTTGAGCGGGTACTTCGAGTACGCCAAGCAGGTCTTTTTCTGTGCGGAAAGATGCAGCGGAGGACATGATAGAAATCATCTCGATATGGACCCGGTCTGTGCCGGAACGCTGTGAATGCTAGGCTTGTGGAGAATTTTGGGCCAATGCTGTTAAGCGCTGGCCTATGCACATTCGGCATAATGCCCATGTGACGCCGCGCGTGCGGCGAGCGTGTGACCTAATTTGGTGCGTGTCCGGGAGGACGTGATGAATCTGGAAAGCAAATGGCTGGAGGACTTTAGTGCCCTGGCCGCCACCCGCAGCTTCTCCCAGGCTGCCGAACGCCGCTTCGTGACCCAGCCTGCATTTAGCCGGCGAATCCGTAGCCTGGAGGCTGCGCTGGGGCTGCAATTGGTCAACCGATCGCGCACGCCGGTGGAGCTGACGGCGGCCGGGCAGTTGTTTCTGGTGACTGCACGAACGGTGGTCGAGCAACTGGGCGAAGTGCTGCGTCATCTCCATCATCTGGAAGGCGGGCAGGGCGAAGTGATGCAGGTTGCGGCTGCTCACTCCTTGGCGCTGGGATTTTTCCCGCGCTGGATCGCGCAATTGCGCAACGAAGGTCTGAACATTGCCACGCGTCTGGTGGCGACCAACGTCGGCGACGCCGTGCACGCGCTGCGCGAGGGCGGTTGCGACTTGATGCTGGCGTTCTACGACCCGGACGCGGCGATGCAGATGGACCCGGAAATTTTCCCGTCGCTGCATTTGGGTCAGACTGAAATGCTGCCGGTGTGCGCAGCGGACGCCGACGGTAAGCCGCTGTTCGACCTGGAAGGCGAGGCCAGCGTGCCGTTGCTCGCCTACAGCGCCGGGGCGTTTCTCGGGCGTTCGGTGAACATGCTGCTGCGCCAGCGTGCCCTGAGGTTTACCACCATCTATGAGACCGCCATGGCCGACAGCCTGAAAAGCATGGCGCTGGAGGGGTTGGGCATTGCCTGGGTGCCGCAATTGAGCGTGCGCGCCGAACTGGCTCGCGGTGAATTGGTGGTGTGCGGCGGCCCGCAGTGGCATGTGCCGCTGGAGATTCGTTTGTATCGCTGCGCGCTGGTGCGCAAGGCGAACGTGCGGTTGCTGTGGCGCAAGCTGGAAGGTGGTGCGGCGCAGGGTTCTTAGCCACACCAACTAACCCCTGTGGGAGCGGGCTTGCTCGCGAATGCGGTGGGTCAGTCGACATTGATGTTGCCTGACACGGCCCCTTCGCGAGCAAGCCCGCTCCCACAAGGAAATGGTGGTGTAGTTGACTGACTCTTAAGTCAATAAAACCGGTACTTTGCGCCGTATGACAGATGGTCGTTTCGGGGGCTGTTTATCTGCTTCATTGAGGTATACTGCGCGGCCTTCGGCCGGTTCGTCCGGCCATTTTTCGTACAATCAAGCCACGCAAATTGCGTGGCTTGTTGTTTTTTGACGCGCCTGCGGGCGCCCAGAGAGAAGAGGCACGACGATGAGTGCACTGGTTGGCGTGATCATGGGCTCCAAGTCCGATTGGTCCACCCTTAGCCACACCGCCGATATGCTGGAAAAGCTCGGCATTCCTTACGAGGTGAAAGTGGTCTCTGCCCACCGCACCCCGGACCTGCTGTTCCAGTACGCCGAAGAGGCTGAGGCGCGTGGCATCGAGGTGATCATTGCCGGTGCCGGTGGCGCAGCCCACCTGCCTGGCATGTGTGCGGCCAAGACCCACTTGCCGGTGCTGGGCGTTCCCGTGCAGTCGTCGATGCTTTCGGGCGTCGATTCGCTGCTGTCGATCGTGCAGATGCCTGCGGGCATCCCGGTTGCCACCCTGGCCATCGGCAAGGCGGGTGCGATCAACGCAGCCCTGCTGTCGGCAAGTATCCTGGGCGCCAAGCACCCGCAGTTCCATGCGGTGCTGAAAACTTTCCGTGCTGAGCAGACAGACAGCGTCCTGGACAATCCAGACCCACGCATCGCCTGAGGTTGTTGACGATGAAGATCGGTGTAATCGGTGGCGGCCAGTTGGGTCGCATGTTGGCGCTGGCGGGTACTCCGCTGGGCATGAACTTCGCTTTCCTGGACCCGGCTCCGGATGCCTGTGCCGCCGCATTGGGCGAGCATTTGCGGGCCGATTACGGCGATCAGGATCACCTGCGTCAGCTGGCCGATGAAGTCGATCTGGTGACTTTCGAGTTCGAAAGCGTCCCGGCCGAAACCGTGGCCTTCCTGTCGCAGTTCGTCCCGGTCTACCCGAGCGCCGAAGCCCTGCGCATCGCTCGTGATCGCTGGTTCGAGAAGAGCATGTTCAAGGACCTGGGGATTCCCACCCCGGCGTTCGCCGACATTCAGTCGCAAGCGGATCTGGACGCTGCCGTGGCGTCGATCGGTCTTCCGGCCGTGTTGAAAACCCGCACCCTGGGTTACGACGGCAAGGGCCAGAAAGTCCTGCGCAAACCGGAAGACGTGGTCGGCACCTTCGCCGAACTGGGTAGCGTGGCCTGCCTGCTGGAAGGTTTTGTGCCATTCACCGGTGAAGTCTCGCTGATTGCCGTGCGTGCCCGCGATGGCGAAACCCGCTTCTATCCGCTGGTTCACAACACCCACGACAGCGGCATCCTCAAGCTGTCCGTGGCAAGCACCGATCACCCGCTGCAAGCCCTGGCTGAAGATTATTCCAGCCGGGTGCTCAAGCAACTGGAGTACGTCGGCGTGATGGCGTTCGAATTCTTTGAAGTCGACGGTGGTCTCAAGGCCAACGAAATCGCCCCGCGCGTGCACAACTCCGGGCACTGGACCACCGAAGGCGCCGAGTGCAGCCAGTTCGAAAACCACCTGCGGGCCGTTGCCGGTCTGCCGCTGGGTTCGACGGCCAAGATCGGCGAGAGCGCGATGCTCAACTTCATCGGCGTTGTTCCGCCGGTAGAGAAAGTCATCGCCATCGACGATTGCCATTTGCACCACTATGGCAAGGCGTTCAAGGTCGGCCGCAAGGTCGGTCACGCCAATCTGCGTTGTGCAGATCGCGAGACGCTGGCGGCGCAGATCCTTAAGGTCGAAGCCCTCATCGCCGAATAGTTTCATGTGGCAGCGGCGGAACCTTCAGTGTCCGCCGTTCTCTGATGGCAGGATGCCAAAGTCTGACTAGGCTTTCGCATAACCAACCAATCAGAGGGAAATGCCATGGGAATTATCGGAACCATCTTTATCGGCTTGATCGTCGGCCTGCTGGCTCGGTTCCTGAAACCGGGCGATGACAGCATGGGTTGGATCATGACCATCCTGCTCGGTATCGGCGGTTCGCTGGCGGCCACCTATGGCGGCCAGGCGCTGGGCATTTACCAGGCTGGCCAAGGCGCAGGCTTCATCGGTGCACTGGTCGGTGCGATCGTGTTGCTGGTGATCTACGGCCTGATCAAAAGAAACTGATTCAAGCGACAAAGTCCTCTCGGCTGCGCAGGCCGAGAGGGCTAGAATGCTCGCCGTTGCACCGTCCTTTTCTTTGTCGAGCACCTCCATGCGCCGTCTTCTGCTGACTTTCCTTTTACTGGGTGCGGGACTTGCCCATGCCGGCGAACTGCCGGAAACCGATTGGCTTGAACTGATGCCCAAGTCGGACCAGAAAGCCCTCGAAGCCATGCCCGAAATCGACCACAACACCCCCGAAGGCGATGGCACCTTTACTTCAAAAGGTGGCATGAAGCAGAGCAAGGGTTTGCCCGCGGTGATGTATTCGACCAAAACCGTGCCGTCGATGAACGACAAGAACATCCGCATCGGTGGTTATCCGGTGCCGCTGGAATCCGACGCCAAGGGCCGCAGCACGCTGTTCTTCCTCGTGCCCTACCCGGGCGCCTGCATCCACGTGCCGCCACCGCCGCCCAACCAATTGGTGCTGGTGCGTTATCCGAAAGGTTTGAAGCTGGACGATATCTACACACCGCTGTGGGTGACGGGCACGCTGAAGATCGAGAAGGTCAACAACGACCTGGCTGATGCGGCGTATGCGCTGGATGCGGCGAAGGTTCGTGTAGTGAAAGAGTCGGATTTGTAAGCGCCAGTCAGCCTGGCAAAGATCAAATGTGAGAGCGGGCTTGCTCGCGAAAGCGGTGTATCAGTCAACGATGATGTTGAATGTTACGCCCTCTTCGCGAGCAAGCCCGCTCCCACAATTGTTTTGCGGTGTTGCTTACAGCGGTTTGCTGGCGATGCTCACGCCGAGCGTATGACTGGCACCCGCCGCCAGGTTCACTACATCATCCATCACATTCGCCGTCTCAATGCATAGCATGCGTTGCCAGCCATCGTCGGCCATGTCGCTGAACGCCGCTGCGCGATCAATCCACGGGTTCCAGATCACCGCCGTGCGCGAACCGCTGCTGGTCAGCTCGATGCGCCGCTCCCAGGCCGGGTCGACAATGCTCAGCTTGGCCGGGGTATTGAGGTAGATACGATCCGTCTCGCCGGTGAAAGCCAGATCGCCGGTCTGCGTGGCCGTGGCCCAGTCCTTCGTCGTATCGATGTAACTCAAGCCATCAAGCCCCTCGACCTGCACGTTGCGCACATCGCTGACGGCGAAATAACTGTGCAGCGCCTGGCTGATCGATACGGTTTCGGTGCCGCGGTTATGGCTGGTCAGGCTGATGTGCAATTGCTCATCCAGGCGAATGCTCAACGTCAGATCCACCTGATGTGGCCAGCCCGGGAAGCCGCCTTCGGGGTAGGGCAGGACGAAGTCCACCTTCAGGCTCTCGCCTTCGGCTTCGATGCCACCCAATTCCCAATCCGTCGCCCGGACAAAACCGTGAGCGCCGGCCGGTTCGTTGCTGACGCGCATCGCCTGAACGCTCGGCGGGTTGCGTGCAAAGTTACCAAACCACGGCCAGCACACCGGCACACCAGCGCGGATGCTCTTGCCGGTCTTGAACACAGCCTCGTCGTTGAGCCAGATCAACGGCGGTTGCCCGGCCAATTGATAACTGAGGATGTGCGCGCCTTGCTGGGCCACCAGCAATTCGGCCTGATCGTGGCGAATGCGCCAGCAGTTCAGTTCATCCAGTTTGACGGCTTCAACGTTTGGCGTGCTCATGGGGACAACTCTCAATTTGGAACAGGACTGCAATGGACCGCAAAATGCGCGCTGTGTTTAACGCGCTCTTGGCGGGCACGAACGGGTCCGACCGCTGCCGTCGATGGCCACGAACACAAATACCGCCTCAGTCACTTTACGCCACTCACTGGACAACGGATCGTCGCTCCAGACCTCGACCATCATCTGGATCGAGCTGCGGCCGATTTCCAGCGCCTGGGTATAGAAGGAGAGCTGAGCGCCCACCGCCACCGGAACCAGGAACGCCATGCGGTCGATCGCAACGGTCGCCACGCGGCCACCGGCGACTTTGCTGGCCATTGCGGTACCGGCCAAATCCATCTGCGCCACCAGCCAGCCGCCGAAAATATCGCCAAAGCCGTTGGTTTCGCGTGGGAGCGCGGTGATTTGCAGGGCCAGGTCGCCTTGCGGGATTGGATCTTCTTGTTCGAGCTCTATCATGCCGGGGGTGCCTCTGACCCGTGACTCTACGTTGGTCTTTCAGGTGAATAGCCGTCTTCAAGAAAAACGATTCAGCCCGAACATACTACGTTCGTTACGTTTTTCGTAAGGCGCCTAAAGGGAAACTCTGCGAAATCGCCTGTGGAGCCTGGCAGGCGTTTTCGCACAGCAACCCTTACAAACTGTTGCAAGATTGCGAGTATATCGGTCGGTAGACTCCGAGACGACCGTCCGGTTCTCATTTCGACCGTCAAATACGCACCTCTATGTGCTTTTTCGAACAATTTGCTATCGTGCCGGACCTGCCCAAGCCTCCGCCAGCGTTGTTGGGGTTGCAGATCCGACTATAAGAGAAGCCCTTGCCATGACCACAGCGCCCTCGAGCACTGCGCAGCCAACGCAATCCGCACGTCCGTTGACCCGCAACGATTACAAGACCCTGTCGCTGTCTGCCCTGGGCGGTGCGCTGGAGTTCTACGACTTCATCATCTTCGTATTCTTCGCCACGGTGGTCGGCAAGCTGTTCTTCCCGGCCGACATGCCCGAGTGGTTGCGCCTGATGCAGACCTTCGGCATCTTCGCAGCCGGCTACCTGGCGCGGCCGCTGGGCGGCATCGTCATGGCGCACTTCGGCGACCTGCTGGGGCGCAAGAAGATGTTCACCCTGAGCATTTTTATGATGGCCGTGCCGACCCTGATCATGGGCCTGCTGCCAACCTACGCGCAGATCGGCATGTGGGCGCCGATCCTGTTGCTGCTGATGCGGGTGATCCAGGGCGCGGCGATTGGCGGTGAAGTGCCGGGCGCCTGGGTCTTCGTTTCCGAACACGTGCCGCAGCGGCACATTGGCTATGCCTGCGGCACCCTGACCAGCGGTCTGACGGCTGGCATCCTGCTGGGCTCATTGGTGGCCACGGCAATCAACAGTATTTACACCCCGGTGGAAGTGGCGGATTACGCTTGGCGGATCCCGTTCCTGCTGGGCGGCGTATTCGGTCTGTTCTCGGTCTACCTGCGCCGCTGGCTCCACGAAACCCCGGTGTTCGCCGAACTGCAACTGCGCAAGGCCCTGGCCGAAGAAGTGCCGCTGCGCGCGGTGTTGCGTGACCATCGCGGGGCGATCCTGATTTCCATGCTGCTGACCTGGCTGCTGTCCGCCGGCATCATCGTGGTCATCCTGATGACCCCGACCGTGCTGCAAACCGTCTACCACTTCTCGCCGACCACCGCGTTGCAGGCCAATAGCCTGGCGATCGTGTTCCTGAGCCTGGGTTGCGTGGCGTCGGGCGCGCTGGCGGATCGCTTCGGCGCGGGCCGGGTGTTCGTGTTCGGCAGTGCATTGCTGTTGCTGAGTTCGTGGACCTTCTACCACAGCCTGTTCAACCACCCCGATTGGTTGTACCCGATGTACGCCGTGACTGGCCTGCTGGTCGGCACCATCGGCGCTGTGCCGTACGTGATGGTCAAAGCCTTCCCGGCGGTGGTGCGCTTTAGCGGCCTGTCGTTCTCCTACAACCTGGCCTACGCGATATTCGGCGGGTTGACCCCGATGATCGTGACGTTGCTGCTCAAGGAAAGCCCGATGGGGCCTGCCTACTACGTGGCGATTATTTGTGGGGTGGGGATTTTGGTGGGTGCTTATCTTTGGAAGAAGGGGCGTTAAGCCGACTTCTCGTATTGGCTGTACCGACGCCTTCGCGGGCAAGCCTCGCTCCTACAGATCACACGGACTTGTAGGAGCGAGGCTTGCCCGCGAAGAACGATGACGCGAATCATCTTGTAATAGTCGATGCTGGCCTTTCATCCAATTGTCATATTTCAGCCATAGAGTGTTCACACGGCCTGCTGATACTTGGCCCCGACTTAACACACCCTATCTGCTAGGAGTAAGGCATGAAACTGAAGCGTTTGATGGCGGCAATGACTTTTGTCGCTGCTGGCGTTGCGACTGCCAACGCGTTCGCCGCTGTTGACCCGTCGATCCCGAGCTACACCAAGACCACTGGTGTGTCGGGCAACTTGTCCAGCGTCGGCTCCGATACCCTGGCCAACCTCATGACCCTGTGGGCTGAGAACTACAAAAAAGAATACCCGAACGTAAACATCCAGATTCAGGCCGCTGGCTCCGCCACTGCGCCACCTGCGTTGACTGAAGGCACCTCTAACCTGGGCCCGATGAGCCGCAAAATGAAGGACACCGAACTGGCTGCCTTCGAGCAGAAGTACGGCTACAAGCCAACCGCAATCCCGGTTGCCGTGGACGCCCTGGCGGTGTTCGTGCACAAAGACAACCCAATCCAGCACCTGACCATGGAACAAGTCGACGCGATCTTCTCCTCGACTCGTCTGTGCGGCGCTAAATCCGAAGTCAAAACCTGGGGCGACCTGGGCGTGACTGGCGACCTGGCCAACAAGCCGGTTCAACTGTTCGGTCGTAACTCGGTTTCCGGCACCTACGGCTACTTCAAAGAAGAAGCCCTGTGCAAAGGCGACTACAAGCCAAACGTCAACGAACAACCAGGCTCGGCTTCGGTCGTGCAGTCGATCAGCTCCTCGCTGAACGGTATCGGTTACTCGGGCATCGGCTACAAGACTGCTAGCGTGAAAACCGTAGCCCTGTCGAAGAAAGGCAGCACCGAGTTCATCGAAGACACCGAAGAAAACGCACTGAACGGCAAATACCCGCTGTCGCGTTTCCTCTACGTTTACGTCAACAAAGCCCCGAACAAGCCTCTGGCCCCGCTGGAAGCCGAGTTCGTGAAACTGGTTCTGTCCAAACAGGGCCAGGAAGTTGTAGTGAAAGACGGCTACATCCCACTGCCGGCCAAAGTTGCTGCAAAAGCACTGGCTGACCTGGGTCTGGCGGAAGGCGGCGCTGAAGTCGCAAAGAAGTAACACCCTAGGTCCGGGGCACGCCCCGGACCTGTGTAGGAGCTGACGAGTGAAACGAGGCTGCGATCTTTTGATCTTGCAGTTAAAAGCCAGATCAAAAGATCGCAGCCTCGGTGCCCTCGACAGCTCCTACGCCCTCCAAAATTTCCGGTCCTCTGCCAGTACCCTCTGGCGGCGGATTTGTTGCGTCACTGCATTGTCATCTTTCTGTCATACAGGATCGCTAGGGTGTGCGCATGAATGATCTGGCCAATTCCACCATGACTACTAATCCCCCCAAGCGAATTGACTTCAATACGCCTGAGCTAAAACGCAAGCGCCGTATCCGTGCGCTCAAAGATCGCCTGACCCGCTGGTACGTCCTCGTCGGCGGCCTCGCCGTTCTTGGCGCGATCACGCTGATCTTTTTCTTCCTTGCCTACGTCGTCGCGCCGCTATTCCAGGGTGCCAGCCTGACCGCCAAGGACGCCATCACGCCTGCCTGGATGCAAGACGCCGGCAAACCGCTGATGATTTCCCTGGAAGAACAGAACCAGGTCGCCATGCGAGTTTCCGACAAGGGCCAGGCGCTGTTTTTCGACATCGACAGTGGCGCTGAACTCAAGCGCGTCGATCTGCCGATCCCGGCCGGCACCACCGTAACTTCCATCGGGGAAGACCAGCCAGGTCATCCGCTGGTTGCGGTAGGTCTGTCCAACGGTCAGGCGCTGGTGTTCCGTCACACGTATAAAGTCAGCTACCCGGACAATAAGAAAACCATCTCGCCGGCCATCGATTTCCCGTACGGCGACACCCCAATTGCGCTGAACGAGGCGGGCGGTGTGCTGGAACACGTCAGCCTCAACGCCACCGACACCACGCTGATGCTGGTTGGTTCCACCGGTTCGCAACTCAATGTGCTGTCGCTGACCAGCGAAGAAAACATGATGACCGGCGAAGTCACCACCGAGCAGAAGCGCATCGATCTGCCGCAAATGACCGAGCCGGTGAAGAACATCTTCGTCGACCCGCGCCAGCAGTGGCTGTACGTGATCAACGGTCGCGCCCAGGCCGACGTATTCAGCCTGCGCGACAAGAGCCTCAATGGTCGCTACAAATTGCTTGAAGACGGTGAAGCGCAAATCACCGCCAGTACGCAACTGGTGGGCGGCATCTCGCTGATCATGGGCGACTCCAAAGGTGGCCTGGCCCAGTGGTTCATGGCCCGCGACCCGGATGGCGAGCTGCGTCTGAAGCAGATCCGTACCTTTCAGATGGGCACCACGCCCATCGTTGAAATCACCGCCGAAGAACGTCGCAAAGGCTTCATCGCCCTCGACGCCTCCGGCAAGCTCGGCGTGTTCCACAGCACCGCCCACCGCACTTTGCTGGTGGATCAGGTGGTCGAAGGCCAAGGTATTTTTGGTCTGTCGCCACGGGCTAACCGTGTGATCGTGGAAGCAGGCGGCAAAATTCAACCGCTGCTGCTCGATAACCCGCACCCGGAAGTGTCCTGGAGCGCGCTGTGGAGCAAGGTCTGGTACGAGAACTACGACGAGCCTAAATACGTCTGGCAATCGACCGCCGCCAACACCGACTTCGAACCCAAGCTGAGCTTGTCGCCGCTGACCTTCGGTACCCTGAAAGCCGCGTTCTACGCCATGCTGCTGGCTGCACCACTGGCCGTCGCTGCGGCGATCTACACCGCGTACTTCATGGCCCCGGGCATGCGCCGCAAGGTCAAACCGGTGATCGAACTGATGGAAGCGATGCCGACGGTAATCCTCGGCTTCTTCGCCGGCCTGTTCCTCGCACCGTATGTAGAAGGGCATTTGCCGGGCATCTTCAGCCTGCTGATGCTCTTGCCGGTCGGCATTCTGGTGGCCGGTTTCATCTTCAGCCGCCTGCCTGAGTCGATCCGCCTGAAAGTGCCGGACGGCTGGGAAGCCGCGATTCTGATCCCGGTGATCCTGTTTGTGGGCTGGTTGTCGTTGTACATGAGCCCGTACATGGAAACCTGGTTCTTCGGCGGCGACATGCGCATGTGGATCTCCCACGACCTGGGCATCACCTACGACCAGCGCAACGCATTGGTAGTCGGTCTGGCCATGGGTTTTGCGGTGATCCCGAACATCTACTCCATCGCCGAAGACGCCGTGTTCAGCGTACCCCGTGGCCTGACCCTCGGTTCGCTGGCCCTCGGTGCCACGCCGTGGCAGACCATGACTCGTGTGGTGATCCTCACCGCCAGCCCGGGCATCTTCTCGGCGCTGATGATCGGCATGGGCCGCGCGGTCGGTGAAACGATGATCGTGCTGATGGCCACGGGTAACACCCCGGTCATGGAAATGAACCTGTTCGAAGGCCTGCGCACACTGGCGGCCAACGTCGCGGTGGAAATGCCCGAATCGGAAGTCGGCGGCAGCCACTACCGCGTGCTGTTCCTCTCGGCGCTGGTGCTGCTGTTGTTCACCTTCGTCATGAACACCCTCGCGGAACTGATTCGTCAGCGTCTGCGCAAGAAATACTCGTCGCTTTAAGAAAGGTAGAAGTCTGTGAAACAGAACTCCCTGAAAGGATGGTTCAAGAGCGGCGCCCCCGGCGTCTGGATCAGCGGTGGCGCGGTGTCCATCGCGGTCATCATGACCATTGGCTTGCTGGCAGTGATTGCCGTGCGCGGTCTGGGCCACTTCTGGCCGGCGGACCTGATTCACGCCAATTACGACGTGCCGGGCCAGGCCAATCACCTGGTCATCGGTGAAGTGGTGCAGAAAGAAGAAGTGCCCCGCGAGCGCCTGAAAAGCGCTGGCCTGCCGGTGCCCGATGTGGGTCCGGAGTTCATGACCCGCGAGCTGATCAAGGTCGGCAACCGTGACTTGAACGGCAACGACTTCACCTGGATCGTCGGCGAGTGGCTGACTAACCAGACGACGCCGCCAGAGCTGATGACCATCGAGCGTCGCGAGTGGGGCAACTTCTACGGTTACCTGGTCAACGTCAAACAGGACGGCAAGGTGATCGCCGAGGGCGAAGCGGCTTGGCCGGAATTGCAGGCTCGTGTCGATCGCGTCAACAAGCTCGCGGCACAGCTCAAGACCCTGGAGAAATCCGACATCGGCGCGATCAACGCCGGTCTGGAACGCATCCGCCTGCACAGTCGCAAACTGGAACTGGCCGGCAAACTGGACGCCACCGCACAAGCGGACATGGATGCAGAAAAGGCTGAACTGAATGCCCGTTACCAGGACATCGAAGCACGCCTCAGCGACCTGCACGCCCAGTTCAACCGCGACAGCCTCACCGCTCGCGATGCCAACGGCAAAGAGCTCGAAATCGGCATCGGCAAAGTGGTTCACGCCTACCAGCCGAACGCCATGGGCACCGTTACCAAGGTCGGCTTCTACTTTGGCAAGGTCTGGGAGTTCCTGTCCGACGACCCGCGTGAAGCGAACACCGAAGGTGGGATCTTCCCGGCGATTTTCGGCACCGTGATGATGACCCTGATCATGGCGATGATCGTGACGCCGTTCGGCGTGCTGGCGGCGGTTTACCTGCGTGAATACGCCAAGCAGAACACCCTGACGCGGATTATCCGCATCGCCGTGAACAACCTGGCAGGCGTTCCGGCCATCGTTTACGGCGTGTTCGGCCTGGGCTTCTTCGTCTACGTACTCGGTGGCTCGCTGGACCGGATCTTCTTCCCCGAAGCCTTGCCGGCGCCGACCTTCGGTACGCCGGGCCTGCTCTGGGCCTCGCTGACCCTGGCGCTGCTGGCGGTGCCGGTGGTGATCGTGGCCACCGAAGAAGGCCTGGCGCGGATTCCTCGCACCGTGCGTGAGGGCTCGTTGGCCCTTGGCGCGACCAAGGCTGAAACCTTGTGGAAGATCGTGCTGCCAATGGCCAGCCCGGCAATGATGACCGGCATGATCCTCGCCGTGGCCCGCGCCGCTGGTGAAGTAGCGCCGCTGATGCTGGTAGGTGTGGTGAAACTGGCACCGTCGCTGCCGGTGGACGGCAACTACCCGTACCTGCACCTTGATCAGAAGATCATGCACTTGGGCTTCCATATTTATGACGTCGGCTTCCAGAGCCCGAACGTCGAAGCGGCCCGACCGCTGGTGTACGCCACCGCGCTGTTGCTGGTGCTGGTGATCGCCACGTTGAACCTGTCGGCGGTCTACATACGCAACCACCTGCGCGAGAAATACAAAGCGCTGGATAGCTAATCACGCCGCTCCCCGTAGGAGCCAGGCTTGCCGGCGAAGGCGATTTCAAGGACGCCTTCGCCGGCAAGCCTGGCTCCTACAGAACGGCAACACCGCTGGCCCATTTTTGTGAGGCTAGCGGCCAACCGAACCGAATTTGTTAGCACAGGGAGCCTCCCATGCAGCACGAAACACATACCCACGGCATCAACATGTCTGCCCTGGGCCGCGACAAACAGAGCCTGAGCCTCGAGCAGGAAACCGTGGCCATTGAAGTGCCGGGCCTGAGCCTGTTCTACGGCGATAAACAAGCGCTGTACGACGTCAGCATGAACATCCCGAAACAGCGCGTGACGGCCTTCATCGGCCCGTCCGGCTGCGGCAAGTCCACGCTGCTGCGGACCTTCAACCGCATGAACGACCTGGTGGACGGTTGCCGCGTCGAAGGCGCGATCAACCTCTACGGCAACAACATCTATCGTAAGGGCGAAGACGTGGCCGAGCTGCGTCGCCGCGTCGGCATGGTGTTCCAGAAGCCGAACCCGTTCCCGAAAACCATCTATGAAAACGTGGTCTACGGCCTGCGCATCCAGGGCATCAACAAAAAGCGCATTCTCGACGAAGCCGTTGAGTGGGCGTTGAAAGGCGCGGCGCTGTGGGACGAAGTCAAAGATCGTCTGCATGAGTCGGCACTTGGCTTGTCCGGTGGTCAGCAGCAACGTCTGGTGATCGCCCGCACCATCGCCGTGGAGCCGGAAGTGCTGCTGCTCGACGAACCGTGCTCGGCACTCGACCCGATCTCCACGCTGAAAGTCGAAGAGCTGATCTACGAACTGAAATCCAAGTTCACCATCGTCATCGTGACCCACAACATGCAACAGGCCGCGCGGGTTTCCGACTACACGGCGTTCATGTACATGGGCAAACTGGTGGAATTCGGCGACACCGACACCTTGTTCACCAATCCGGCGAAGAAGCAGACCGAAGACTACATCACCGGTCGTTACGGCTAGGAAGCTGTTGTTGCTCACTGAACTGACGCTGCGGTCCACCGCACCTTACCGGACGCTCCAAGGACGCCAACATGATTAGTAAAGAAGGCCTTACCCATCACATTTCCCAGCAGTTCAACGCTGAGCTGGAGGAAGTGCGCAGCCACCTCCTGGCCATGGGCGGGCTGGTGGAGAAGCAGGTCAATGACGCGGTGACCGCGCTGATCGAGGCCGACTCCGGCCTGGCCCAGCAGGTGCGTGATATTGACGACCAGATCAACCAGATGGAACGCAATATCGACGAAGAGTGCCTGCGTATTCTGGCCCGTCGTCAGCCCGCGGCGTCTGACTTGCGTCTGATCATCAGCATTTCCAAATCCGTGATCGACCTGGAGCGCATCGGCGACGAAGCGACCAAGATCGCCCGTCGCGCCATTCAGCTGTGCGAAGAAGGCGAAGCGCCGCGCGGTTACGTCGAGGTTCGCCACATCGGTGACCAAGTGCGCAACATGGTTCGCGATGCGCTGGACGCCTTTGCCCGTTTTGACGCTGACCTGGCGTTGTCGGTGGCGCAGTACGACAAGATCATCGACCGCGAATACAAGACCGCCCTGCGTGAACTGGCCACCTACATGATGGAAGACCCGCGCTCTATCTCGCGGGTCTTGAGCATCATTTGGGTGCTGCGTTCCCTGGAACGGATCGGCGATCACGCGCGCAACATCTCCGAACTGGTGATTTACCTGGTGCGCGGCACCGATGTGCGGCACCTGGGCCTCAAGCGCATGAAAGAAGAAGTTGAAGGCACAAGTGGCGAAACCGCTAATGTTCCGGGCAAAGCTGACGATAAGTAAGATTGCCTGAGAAAAGCGCCCGGCCTTTTGGCCGGGCGTTTTTGTTTGTGGTTTTGAATTCGAAAGCAGCACCCGCGAACGAAAAGTCCCGGCGTGACTGAAGGTTTTTGGCAATGTGCCATCAGCAAAGCGGTATGCTTGCCGGGATTTTTTAAAGGGGTTGTGGATGAGTAAGGTCAGTGTGTTGGTCGTGGACGATGCGTCGTTCATTCGTGACCTGGTGAAGAAGTGCCTGCGCAACTACTTCCCGGGTATCCGGATCGAAGACGCGGTCAACGGCAAAAAGGCTCAGGCGATTCTGGCGCGTGAAGCGTTCGACCTGGTTCTGTGTGACTGGGAAATGCCGGAAATGTCCGGCCTGGAATTGCTGACCTGGTGCCGCGAGCAGGACAACCTCAAGACCATGCCGTTCGTGATGGTGACCAGCCGTGGCGACAAAGAGAACGTGGTGCAGGCGATTCAGGCCGGGGTTTCCGGTTACGTCAGCAAGCCGTTCACCAACGAGCAACTGCTGACCAAGGTCAAGCAGGCGTTGAACAAGGTCGGCAAGCTCGACACGTTGATGAACAGTGCCCCGAGCAAGATGAACTCGGCGTTCGGCAACGACTCCCTGAGCGCATTGACCGGTGGCAAGGCTGCCGTGGTCGCGCCATCGGCCGCTCCGGTCAACCCGTTTGCCAAGCCTGTCGCCGTGGCCGCACCGGCGACCGCCGCTGCGCCGTCCCGTGGTTTGCTCAACAGCCCGCCGGTCAAGGCACCTGCTGCCGCTTCGGCCGCACCCGGCGGTGGTCGTGGCCAGGGCCAGTTGCGCCTGTCCAGCGGCACTCAGCAATGCGTGATCAAAGCCTTGAGCCTCAAGGAAGCGCTGCTGGTGGTAAAACGCACCGACATCCTGCCGCAAGTGCTCGAAAGTGCGGTGCTGGACCTGGAGCAGGGTGACAACGCTGAAACCGCCCGTCTGAACGGCTACCTGCACGCCATCGTCGCCCACGAGCCAAAACCCGACAGCGACTGGTTGCAACTGACCTTCCGTTTTGTCGATAAGGATGCGCAGAAGCTCGACTACATCTCGCGCCTGATTGCCCGTGGTACGGCGCAGAAGCATTTCGTTCCAGGCGCGTAATCTTCGTCGCCTGCCAATACGCCTTCGCGGGCAAGCCTCGCTCCTACAGGTGTCGTGCCCATTGCGGACGACACCAATCCCGTAGGAGCGAGGCTTGCCCGCGAAGGGGCCATCAAATGCACCGCACCACTTTCTGATCCGATCGTTCCCACGCCCCGCGTCCGCTTCACAGGAAACGCAGAGCGTTCCTGGCTGCATTCCCACGCAGAGCGTCGGAGCGATCATTTGAAACATCTGCCGACTACGCTGGTCCATCTCAGCTGCTAGGCTCTTCCCCAGGCCTTACTCGACAGACTCTTGCCCATGCTCGCGCGCCTGCTGTTTTTCTGTGGTCTTTTCGTGGCCTCCACCTCGGCTGTGGCCATGACCATTTACAAATCCACCGATGCCAATGGCGTGGTCTCTTACAGCGACCGCCCCACGAAAGGCTCCCAGGTGTTTGTCTTTCGGGACCGGATGGTCGAGCACCTGGAGCGTCAGGTGTACCTCGACATCAAGAAGCAGAAGGGCGTGGATGTGGTGTTTGTGCGCAACGACCTGTATGCGCCGGTGGAGGTCGAGCTGAGCTTTGCCGGGTTGAGCAACGTCAAGGGGGCGCCGAGCCAACCGATTCGCCGGGTCTTGCCGGCACGCAGCAACTCACGCCTGGCGCTGCTCACGGCGATTACCGGCGGCAAGCCGCTGGTGTATACCCCGAGCTTCCAATATTCCATGGGCGACCCTTCAGGCGCCGCTCAGAGCTATCGTTATCCCTTCCCCTGGCGTGGCGGGCCGTTTCGCTTGAGCCAAGGCGCCAATGGCCAATACAGCCACTTCGGTGCCAAGAACCGCTACGCGATGGACATCGCCATGCCCGAAGGCACGCCGATCATCGCGGCGCGGGCCGGGATGGTGGTGAAAACCGAGAATGGCCAGAGCGGCCGTGGCAATGATCCGTCGGGCAATTTCGTGCGGGTGTTGCACGATGACGGGACCATGGGCGTGTACCTGCACCTCAAGCAAGGTTCGGTGAGCGTTCGCGAAGGTCAGCGAGTGGCGGTGGGCAGTGCGCTGGCGTTGTCGGGCAACACCGGTAACAGCAGCGGGCCGCACTTGCACTTTGTGGTGCAGCGCAATACCGGGTTGGGGTTGGTGTCGATTCCGTACCAGTTCAATCAACCGGTGGGAGCGTTGCCCAACTTTGCGTTGGGCAAGCAATGAAGGCGATGAGATCAATTGTGGCGAGGGGGCTTGCCCTCGTTGGACGGCGGAGCCGTCCCAAAACCATGAATGCGGAATGTCAGGGACTATGCGGTTGAGGGGTTTAGGGGCCGCTTCGCAGCCCAACGGGGGCAAGCCCCCTAGCCACAAAGGCCCGCCGACAATCAATCCAGCATCAAAACCTTGGCCAAAATAATCTTCGGCCCTTTCATCTTCTTGATGATGATCCGCAGACCTTCGACTTCCAGCACTTCTTCCTCTTCCGGCACCCGTTTCAGGGTTTCGTAGACGAGCCCTGCGAGGGTTTCGGCTTCGATGTGGTCCAGGTCGATGCCCAGCAGGCGTTCAACCTTGAACAGCGGCGTGTCGCCTCGCACCAGCAGCTTGCCCGGCTGGTACGCGAGGATCCCGCGCTCGGCCTTGCGGTGTTCGTCCTGAATATCGCCCACCAGCACTTCCAGCACATCTTCCATGGTCAGGTAGCCGATGATGTTGCCGTCGGCTTCTTCGACCACGGCGAAGTGCGAGCCGCCCTTGCGGAACTGCTCAAGCAATTGCGACAGCGGCATGTGGCGTGAGATGCGCTCCAGCGGGCGGGTCAGCTCAGCCAGGTTGAAGGACTCGGGAATGTGGTCCAGGGCCGCCAATTCGAGCAGTAAATCCTTGATGTGCAGCAGACCGACGAACTCCTGGCGCTCGCTGTCGTACACCGGATAACGGCTGAACTTGTGGCGACGGAACAGCGCGAGGATTTCCTTGAGCGGCGCGTTGAACTCCAGCGTCACCAGGTCTTCCCGGGAGTTGGCCCAGTCCACCACTTCCAGCTCACCCATTTCCACTGCCGAGGCCAACACACGCATGCCTTGGTCGCTCGGGTCCTGGCCACGGCTGGAGTGCAGGATCAGTTTCAGTTCTTCACGGCTGTAATGGTGCTCGTGATGCGGGCCGGGTTCGCCCTGGCCGGCGATCCGCAGGATCGTGTTGGCGCTGGCGTTGAGCAGGTAAATGGCCGGATACATGGCCCAGTAGAACAAGTACAGCGGCACGGCGGTCCAGAGCGACAGCAGCTCCGGTTTACGGATCGCCCACGATTTGGGCGCCAGTTCACCAACCACGATGTGCAGGTACGAAATCACGAAGAACGCGGCGAAGAACGACACGCCTTTGATCACTTCGGCCGACTGCACGCCCACGGCGCTGAGTATCGGTTCGAGAATGTGTGCGAACGCCGGCTCACCGACCCAGCCCAGGCCCAGCGAGGCGAGGGTGATACCCAACTGGCAAGCCGAGAGGTACGCATCGAGCTGACTGTGCACGGTGCGCAGGATGTGTCCGCGCCAGCCGTTTTTTTCAGCGATGGCCTCGACCCGGGTCGAGCGCAGTTTGACCATGGCAAATTCGGCCGCAACGAAAAATCCGTTGAGCAGTACCAGGATCAGAGCAAAAAGAATCATGCCGAAATCGGCGAAGAGTGTCGCGAGGGTCAAGCCAGGGGATGGGTCCATGATGGAGTTTTGCGGGTTCCGTGTATTCAAAAAAGAGGGGGATGCGGTGCCTGAAAGGGCAGGCACAAGTCAGCCAATGTAGCGGCTGACTCGGTGATTGCCTAGTGGCGAGTGCTGGCCGGTATCAGTCGGCGGCGCTGATAACCCGGGATTTGGTCACTTGGGCCGGCGCAAAATGGCAGGTGAATGTGCTGCCATGCCCCGGCACGCTGCTGATTTCCATCCGCGCGCGGTGACGCAGCAGCACGTGTTTGACGATCGCCAGCCCCAGGCCGGTGCCGCCGGTGTTGGAGTTGCGGCTGGAGTCGACGCGGTAGAAGCGTTCGGTCAGGCGCGGCAGGTGTTTGCTGTCGATGCCAATCCCGGAATCCTGCACGCTCAGGTGCGCGCCTTGATCGTCGCCCCACCAGCGAATGCGGATATTGCCTTCGGCCGGGGTGTACTTCACCGCGTTGAACACCAGGTTGGAGAACGCGCTGCGCAATTCGGCTTCGCTGCCCTTGAGCAAAATCGCCGGGTCGGCTTCCAGGGTGATCTTCTGATTGCGTTGACCGGACAACTGCTGGGCATCGCTCTTGATTGACTTCAGCAAGCCATCAATGGATACGGGCTGGTTGTCCGATGGGTAATCGGTGGCTTCCAGCTTGGCCAACAGCAGCAAGTCATTGAGCAATGTCTGCATGCGTCCGCCTTGCTGCTGCATCTGCTGCAAGGCACGGGTCCAGCGCGGGTTCACTTCCTCGACGTTGTCGAGCAAGGTTTCCAGGTAGCCGCAGATCACGGTCAGCGGCGTGCGTAGTTCGTGGGACACGTTGGCGATGAAGTCTTTGCGCATCTGCTCCAGCTGATGGATACGCGTCACGTCGCGCACCAGCATCAGGTGTTCGTTGTTGCCGTAACGGGTGATGTACAGCTGAATGCGCAGGCGATCATTGATCGGCGAAGGGATTTCCAGCGGTTCGGCGTAGCTGTCCTGCTCGAAGTATTCCTTGAAGCGTGGATGGCGCACCAGGTTGGTCACCGGTTGGCCGCTGTCTTGCGGGGTCTTGAGGCCCAGCAGGGTTTCGGCGGCGCGGTTCCACCATTCCAGGTTGCCGTCGCTGTCGAGCATGATCACCGCGTCTTTCAGCGCGGCGGTGGATTCCTGGACCCGGTCGATCACCGCTTGCAGGCGCCCGCGCACTCGTTGGTCGCGGCGTTGCAGGTGGTAGATGCTGTCGAACACTTCGCCCCACAGGCCATAGCCATCGGGCGGTGCTTCATCGGGTTTGTGCAGGCGCAGCCATTCGTGCAGGCGCAAAAGCTGTTTGAGGGTCCAGGCCAGGTAAAGGCCCAGGCCGGCCGCGAGGCTCCAGCCGTAGTAGCCGGAAATCAGGCCGATCACCAGGCAGGCGGTGACCAGCAACAGCATGTGGCGAATCAGGGTGCCATGCCAGTTTTGGTTCACGAAAAATATGCGTCCTTGTCAGCGAGCAGGGCCATCAGCTCAGGCCTTGGTGGAAAACCGGTAGCCGGTGCCGCGCACGGTTTGTACCAGATTTTCGTAGGCATCGCCGAGGGCTTTGCGCAGGCGCCGGATGTGCACGTCGACCGTGCGTTCTTCGACATAGACGTTGCCACCCCAGACCTGATCCAGCAACTGGCCACGGGTGTAGGCGCGCTCCTGGTGGGTCATGAAAAATTGCAGCAGGCGGTATTCGGTCGGCCCCATCTCGGCAGGCTTGCCGTCAATGGTTACGCGGTGACTGATCGGGTCCAGTAGCAAACCGCCGACTTCAATCGGTGTTTCGCCATCGGTCGGGCCGGCGCGGCGCAGTACGGCTTTGAGGCGTGCTACCAGTTCGCGGGGGGAAAACGGTTTGGTGATGTAGTCGTCGGCACCGACTTCCAGGCCCTGGATCTTGTTGTCCTCTTCGCCCTTGGCGGTGAGCATGATGATCGGAATACCCCCGGTCAGCTCATCGCGCTTGAGACGTCGGGCCAACTCGATGCCGGAGGTGCCGGGCAGCATCCAGTCCAGCAGGATCAGGTCCGGCTTGCGGTCGACGATGATGGCATGGGCCTGCTGGGAGTTCTCCGCCTCCAGGCAGTCATAGCCGGCCATTTCCAACGCAACGGCGATCATTTCGCGAATGGGCGCTTCGTCGTCGACGATCAGAATGCTCCTGCCAACCATGCCTTAATCCTCTTGTCATTTAACTGTCTTGCGCCGCATTAGATAACGGAATTATTGCAGTCGTGTGACAGTATTTTAGTCGAGCGGCGATTGTCATGATCCTGGGCTAAGCTCTAATTCCGAATCCTGACAACCACAAGAGAAGGTTTCCATGACTCAATACACGTTCTCCCTTAAGGCTCTGATGTTGGCTGCTGCTCTGGCTTTGCCGGCAATGGCCTTCGCTGCCGACCCAGCCATGATGAAGGGCGGCATGATGGTCGATCACAAGGGAATGACTGTTTACACGTTCGACAAGGACGCTGGCGGCAAGTCCATGTGTAACGGCGATTGCGCCAAGAACTGGCCGCCGATGATGGCCCCGGCGGGTGCCAAGGCCGAAGGCAAATGGACGGTCATCAAGCGCGATGACGGCATGATGCAATACGCATACGACGGTAAACCGTTGTACACGTTCGCGAAGGACGAAAAACCTGGAGAAATGAAGGGTGACGGCATGAAGGATGTCTGGCACGTCGTCCACGAGTCGCAGAAGTAACTGATTCGGGTAACGGCAAATCTGCCCCGGTTTCGGGGCAGATTTGGCTTAGCGCAGCGCGTAATCCAGAACGATCCCGATAAAAATTGCCAACCCGGCCCAGTGGTTGTGCAAGAACGCCTTGAAGCAACGCATCCGGTCCTTGCTGCGGGTGTACCAGAACTCCCACGCAAAACAGCCCGCCGCCGCCAGTAATCCAAGGTGGAACCAGCCACCGAGCTGGAATTTCGACCCCGCCAGCAGCAGGCAGCCCAAGGCCAGACCCTGCAACGTCAGAATGATCACCCGATCGGCATCACCAAACAGAATCGCAGTGGATTTCACGCCGATCTTCAAGTCGTCGTCGCGGTCGGTCATGGCGTAATAGGTGTCGTAGCCGACGGTCCACAGCAAATTGGCAATCCACAGCAACCACGCCGCTGCCGGCAGTTCACCGGTCTCGGCGGTGAAGGCCATCGGCATTCCCCAGGAGAACGCCGCGCCCAACACGACCTGCGGGTAATAGGTGTAGCGCTTCATGAACGGGTAACTGAAAGCCAGCGCCAAGCCACCCAGCGACAGCCAGACAGTTGGGGCATTCGTGCACAGCACCAGCAGAAAACTCACGCCCATCAGCAGCGCAAAAAACACCAAGGCTTCCTTGGAGCTGATCTTGCCGCTCACCAACGGCCGTTGTTCAGTGCGTTTCACGTGACCGTCGACCTTGCGATCCGCCCAGTCATTGATCACGCAACCACCGGCGCGAGTCAGCACCACGCCGAGGACGAAAATCACGATGTTGGCCAATGATGGCGAGCCCTTGCCGGCAATCCACAGCGCCCAGAGGGTTGGCCACAGCAGCAAGTAGATGCCGATCGGCTTGTCCATGCGGGTCAGCTGAATGAAATCCCAGGCCCGGGGATTCAAGCGGTTCAGGGACTTGAGCAGGCTGGTGTACATCAGCAATTCTCCGGATGGGCGCGGGTGGCAAGCCACAAGGTCGGCAGGAAAATCTCGGCCACCAGCACGCTCAAGGCGCCACGGTCGAACCGCGAGCGGCGGCCCCACAGCTCCGGTGCCCGGGATTCCAGCGGCAGCCATTCCTGAGGATAGTGGCAAACCTCGATGGCTTGGCGCTGGAATGCCCGATCACAGAACAGCAGTTCACCCAGTGAGCGGCTACCCAGTTCGTCCATGTGCAACCCGTCACCTTGCAACGCACTACGCGCCGCCACGCTACGAGCGAACACCCAGGCTTGGCCGTTGCCGCGCAGATACACCTCGCGCACCCAACCTTCGCTGCCGTCGGCCAGGTCCAGCGCGGCACATTCGTCGGCGCGCAACGCTTGCCAGCCTTCGAACAATGGCGTGACGCTGAAGCGATCATTCGACAGACGGATCAGGCGTCGGGTCAGGGAGCCTTCGTCGAACAACCAGTCGAGGGTAGACGCGTCGGGGCGGGGTGCGAGTTGGCTTTGGGGGAGCCAGAATGGGGCTTTTGAGTGCGGCACAGTGAGTCATTATTGGCAGCAAATGAGGCGGCGAGCTTACCATGACAGCCGGCGATTTTGATTGAGCCGGCCCGCTGTTGCGCCGAACAGGCTTGCATCTGCCGGGCTCGATCAGTACAAAACGCCCTGAGCCGGACGGCAGCGCTTTACCCATCGACCGTTCGCGCCGGCAAAAGCCTGAATCCTGAGGAAGTAATTGAATGAAAAAGTGGCAATGTGTGGTCTGCGGCCTGATCTATAACGAAGCCGACGGCTGGCCGGATGACGGCATTGCACCGGGCACCCTGTGGCAGGACGTACCGGAAGACTGGCTGTGCCCGGACTGTGGCGTGGGCAAGATGGATTTCGAAATGATCGAAATCAACTAAGACAAAAAGAGGAGTAGGGAATGAACGCACCTGTCGTGATCGTCGGTACTGGCCTGGCTGGCTACAACCTGGCCCGGGAATTTCGCAAACTCGATGGCGAAACCCCGTTGTTGCTGATTACCGCCGATGATGGGCGCTCCTACTCCAAGCCGATGCTCTCCACCGGTTTCGGCAAAAACAAGGACGCCGACGGCCTGAGCATGGCCGAACCGGGGACCATGGCCGAGCAGTTGAAAGCTGAAATACGCACCCACTCCCGCATCAGCGGCATCGACCCTGGCCACAAGCGCCTGTGGATCGGCGAGGAATCGGTGATCTACCGCGACCTGATCCTCGCCTGGGGCGCGGAAACCGTGCGCGTGCCCATCGAAGGCGACGGCGCTGATGCGGTGTTCCCGATCAATGATCTGGAAGACTACGCACGCTTTCGCGCCGCTGCGGCTGGCAAGCGCCGGGTGTTGCTGCTTGGCGCCGGTCTGATTGGTTGTGAGTTTGCCAACGACCTGATCCTCGGCGGTTACGAAGTGCAATTGGTAGCACCGTGCGAACAGGTCATGCCGACCCTGCTGCATCCCGCAGCGGCCGCAGCGGTCCAGGCCGGGCTGGAAAGCCTCGGTGCACGCTTCCACCTCGGGCCGGTACTCAATCGCCTGCAGCGTGTGGCTGACGGGCTGGAAGCGCACCTGTCCGATGGCCAGGTCATCCCGTGCGATGTGGTGGTCTCGGCCATCGGTTTGCGTCCACGAATCGACTTGGCGGCTGCCGCAGGCATCCAGGTCAATCGCGGCGTGGTCGTCGATCGTCACCTGAAGACTTCCCACGCCAATATCTACGCCCTGGGCGACTGCGCCGAGGTCGATGGGCTGAATCTGTTGTACGTGATGCCCCTGATGAGCTGTGCGAGAGCGCTGGCGCAAACCTTGGCAGGAAACCCGGTGGCGGTGAATTACGGCCCGATGCCGATCACCGTAAAAACCCCGGTCTGCCCGCTGGTGGTTTCGCCACCGCCACGGGGCGTCGAGGGCGTCTGGACGGTCGAAGGGCAGGGCGCCGACATCAAGGTGTTGTGCCGTGATGGTTCGGGCAAATTGCTCGGTTATGCCCTGACAGGCGCAGCGGTGATGGAAAAACTCGCTTTGAACAAAGAGCTTCCGCCCCTGCTGGCGTAAATACCGGTCGTTCTGTCGGAATCACCCCGCTTTTGCCCCTACAAACGTCGCGCCGAGACTGGCGCGGCTCTTCCGTGCGTGCCATCCTCACCCCGTCTGCCGCAGAGTAGAGCACCTGCGGCGCCTTGGGCGCTGTTCCAACGAGAACAGCACGGACATAACAACAAAAAACCGTCAAAGGGGCTTCACTAATGCGTAAACCAGAACTCGCCGCTGCAATCGCTGAAAAAGCAGACCTCACCAAAGAGCAGGCCAACCGCGTTCTCAACGCCGTTCTCGAAGAAATCACCGGCGCTCTGCACCGCAAGGACAGCGTTACGCTGGTGGGCTTTGGTACCTTCCTGCAACGCCATCGCGGTGCTCGCACCGGCAAAAACCCGCAAACCGGTGAGCCTGTGAAAATCAAGGCAAGTAACACCGTTGCCTTCAAGCCAGGCAAGTCGTTGAAAGACAGCGTTAATCCATAATTGCGGCGAACTCCCTGAATAAAGGGGAGAACCGTATTGAAAAATGGGCCTGCCGATTAAGTCGGAGGCCCATTTTTTATGGGCGCCGTCTTCTGTCTATATGCAGAGTATGGCCGACTGATTAATACACGCCGCAAACAGAGAGGATTAGGGGAGTTATCCTCGAATTCGTACCTGAATTCAGCCTATATAAAAGTGCCGTCATCGCGATGGTGCTTTTATAGTTTGCTGTTTTCCTTCGTCACTTTGTTCATTGATGTGTGCAACCTTTCAGACATTTCCTACATTTATCATTTTTTATTCTTGTCATGCTTTGCGCCAATCGTACGGGCCGAATCGCCAATGATTGTTGGGGATCAAGCAAGGGCTCTGGATCAATGGTTATGCGAAGGAAGCCGGGCAGATGAAATATTAAACTGACATCAGGGGAGTCCCTGAGAGATATAGGGATATCTCCTACGTGAAACAGAGAACACTTCGCCTTGTTGTTTAATCGGATGCTTGCTAGTGGCCATCATAGTGATTACGATGCGCCCACTTGCAAGAGCCCGAACTCAATTGGATGAGACCCATCGACGCTCTTTGATACAGTCTGCCGCCGTTGAAACTCCAATGGGCGTGTGACCGTAATCCTAAATAAAGGCCATGGATGTCCTACTCAAGCAAACTTTCCGCCCATTATCTTGAGCTCGCAAAAGCCTCTGTTTCCATAGAGAATTTCGCGGGCGAGGATGTTCGCTTTTCAAGTGAATATGAAGCGCTGGAAAGCGAGCTGGCCAAAGCTCAATCGATGCACGAAGCCGGTCAGATCGACTGGCTGAAAATCCGTGAAAATAGCGAAAACCTGCTGCGCACCCAGTCCAAGGATTTGCGGGTCGGCGCCTGGCTGACCTGGGCTTTGTACCAGCGTGAATCCTTTCAGGGGCTGCTGGCGGGCCTTGGTTTGCTGCACCATTTGTCGGAAAACCACTGGGCCGAAGTTCACCCGAACAAGGCTCGCACCCGCTCCGCTGCCATCAGTTGGTTGGTACCGCGTCTTGAGCAGGTGCTGACCGAAAATGTCGCGATCAAAGAGCAGTTGCCCATGTTCCGCCGGATGGTGGAGCACCTTGAAGGTCTCGACGCCGCGTGCACCGAGCACCTGGGCGACGATGCGCCGTTACTCCTGCCGATCTCCCGCCGCCTGAAAAACATGGTGCAGCGCGCCGCTGATAACCAGCCGGAACCCGGTGTGGTGGGGGCCGCCGTCGCTCAGGTCAAGCAGGCTGCGACCCAGTTGTTCACGCCTGGCGCACCGATCGACAACGAGAAAGAAGCCCACAAGGCCCTGCGCGCCCAGCAGGAAAGCGCCCGTCCGCTGTGTGCCTGGTGGCTCAAACAGAAAGCCACAGACCTGCGTGCTCTGCGCCTCAATCGTACGTTGCTGTGGTTGCCGATCGACGCGGTGCCCGAGCGCAACGCCGAGCAGATCACCATGTTGCGCGGCTTGCCGGCGGACAAGCTCAAGGCCTATCAGGATCGATACGACCAGGCCAAATACGCGGACCTGCTGGTGGAACTGGAGGCAAGCCTGGCGAAGGCGCCGTTCTGGTTCGATGGCCAGCGAATGGTCTGGGAATGCCTCCAGGGGCTGAACGCCGAGATGGCAATGCGCGAAGTGGAAATCCACTTCGCGCTTTTGATTCAGCGCCTGCCTGGCATCATCGAACTGCGTTTCCATGACGGTGCGCCGTTTGCCGATCCGGCCACTCGCGCCTGGGTCAGCGCTAACGTCATGCCGCACCTGCAAAGCGCCAGCGCGCCGCGCAAAGTCGAAGTCGTCGACAACCAGCCGGCCTGGGAAGTGGCCCTGGAAGAAGTCCTGCCGATTTTGCGCAAGGACGGCCTCAAGGCCGCGGTGCAGATCCTCAAGCAGGGCCTGCAAGGCGCCCAAGGCGGGCGGGCGCGATTTTTCTGGCAGTTCGCCTTGGCGCGGCTGTGCTTCATGGCCAAAAAGTACGAACTGGCCAGGACCCAACTCGAAACCCTTGACCAAACATTACAGGACTCAGGCCTGAACGCCTGGGAGCCCGATCTTGCGCTGGAAGTGCTGCATTTACTGCATAGCTGCTGCGAGTTGTTGCCGCAGAACCATGCCGTACGTGAACGCAAGGAAGAGATTTATCGCAGGCTGTGCCACCTCGATCTCGAAGTGGTACTCGAATAGGCCCCAGGGCCACAACCGCAAGGAGAAAAGCCATGGCCAAAGAAGGCTCGGTAGCCCCCAAGGAACGCATCAACGTCACCTTCAAACCTGCCACCGGTGGTGCTCAGGAAGAGATTGAACTGCCGCTGAAACTACTGGCAATCGGTGACTACACCCACCGCAAGGACGAACGCAAAGTCGAAGATCGCAAGCCGATCAGCATCGACAAAATGACTTTCGACGAAGTGTTGGCCAAGCAAGAGCTGAGCCTGACGTTGAGCGTGCCGAACCGTCTTCAGGAAGAAAGCGACACTGAAGAACTGGCCGTGAAACTGCGCGTCAACTCGATGAAGGACTTCAACCCGGCCAGCCTGGTCGAGCAAGTGCCTGAGCTGAAAAAACTGATGGAACTGCGCGACGCGCTGGTGGCCCTCAAAGGCCCGCTGGGTAACGCGCCTGCGTTCCGCAAAGCTATCGAAGGCGTTCTCGCCGACGACGAATCCCGCGGTCGCGTATTGGGTGAGCTGGGCTTGAACGCCGCCGCCCAGGACGCCTGAGTCTCTATCAGCCAAGGAAGCCAACACAATGAGCACTAGCGCAGCACAGCAAAAGAGCAAAGAGAATGGCGAATACAGCATTCTCGACAGCATCATCGCCGAAACCCGCCTGACGCCGGACGACGAAGCCTACGACATCGCCAAACGCGGTGTGTCGGCATTCATCGAAGAGCTGCTCAAGCCGCAGAACAACGGTGAGCCGGTCAAGAAGGCCATGGTCGACCGCATGATCGCCGAGATCGATGCCAAGCTCAGCCGTCAGATGGACGAAATCCTGCACCACCCGGACTTCCAGTCCCTGGAATCCTCGTGGCGTGGTCTGCAGTTGCTGGTCGATCGCACCAACTTCCGCGAAAACATCAAGATTGAAATCCTCAACGTCTCCAAAGAAGACCTGCTGGACGATTTCGAAGATTCGCCGGAAGTGATGCAGTCGGGCCTGTACAAGCACATCTACACCGCTGAATACGGTCAGTTCGGTGGTCAGCCGGTTGGCGCGATCATCGCTAACTACTACATGTCCCCAAGCTCCCCGGACGTGAAGTTGATGCAGTACGTGTCCAGCGTTGCCTGCATGTCCCACGCGCCGTTCATTGCCGCGGCCGGCCCGAAATTCTTCGGTCTGGAAAGCTTCACCGGCCTGCCGGACCTGAAGGATCTGAAAGATCACTTCGAAGGCCCGCAATTCGCCAAATGGCAGAGCTTCCGCGAGTCGGAAGACTCCCGTTACGTTGGCCTGACCGTGCCGCGTTTCTTGCTGCGTAACCCGTACGATCCGGAAGAAAACCCGGTCAAATCGTTCGTGTACAAAGAAACCGTTGCCAACAGCCACGAGCACTACCTGTGGGGCAACACGGCCTACGCGTTCGGCACCAAGCTGACTGACAGCTTCGCCAAATTCCGCTGGTGCCCGAACATCATCGGCCCGCAGAGCGGTGGCGCGGTTGAAGACCTGCCGTTGCACCACTTCGAAAGCATGGGCGAAATCGAAACCAAGATTCCTACCGAGGTTCTGGTTTCCGACCGTCGTGAATACGAACTGGCCGAGGAAGGTTTCATCTCCCTGACCATGCGCAAAGGCTCCGACAACGCGGCGTTCTTCTCCGCGAGCTCGGTGCAGAAGCCGAAGTTCTTCGGCATCAGCGCAGAAGGCAAGGCTGCAGAGCTGAACTACAAGCTCGGCACCCAACTGCCGTACATGATGATCGTCAACCGCCTGGCTCACTACTTGAAAGTGCTGCAGCGCGAGCAACTCGGTTCGTGGAAAGAACGTACCGACCTCGAGCTGGAACTCAACAAGTGGATCCGCCAGTACGTGGCCGACCAGGAAAACCCGAGCGCCGAAGTACGTGGCCGTCGTCCGCTGCGTGCAGCCCAGATCATCGTCAGCGATGTCGAAGGCGAGCCTGGCTGGTACCGCGTCAGCCTGAACGTGCGTCCGCACTTCAAGTACATGGGTGCCGATTTCACCCTGTCGCTGGTTGGCAAGCTGGACAAAGAGTAAGCGGAGCCTAACTCATGACTGGATACGGCAGCCTTTTCGAACGCCTGGGTGGCGACGCGGACAAACGCGTCGGCTGGAGCCGCGAGGTCTCCGCCATGGCGTCCGTGGCTGCCCATCTGGCCAAGATGCTCAGCACCCGTGCGGGCAGCGTGCAAACGCTGTCCGATTACGGGCTACCCGATCTCAATGACATGCGTCTGAGCCTGCACGACTCCCTGAGTCAGGCCCGTCTGGCCATCGAAAATTTCATCGAAGCCTACGAGCCACGCATGAGCAACGTGCGTGTCATTTCCCTGCCGCGTGATCACGATCAGCTTCGCCTGTCCTTCAGCATCGAAGGCCTGCTGGAAGTTGATGGTTTCAAGCGTCAGGTCAGTTTCGCCGCGCGCCTGGATGGCAGCGGTCAAGTGAAGGTCACTTAAGGAGATTCGTATGTCCGGCAAACCCGCAGCACGCGTCACCGACCCCACCGCTTGCCCGCTCCCCGGCCACGCCACCAACCCGATCGCCGCCGGTTCCGGCGACGTCTTCTTCGACGGCCTCGCGGCCGCCCGCCAAGGTGATGCCTCAGCGTGTGGTGGTGCGATGTCGGGTGGGTTGGCGACGACGGTTTTGATTAACGGTAAAGCGGCGGCCACGGTTGATTCCGTGGGGACGCATGGCAATAAGGTTACGGCGGGTTCCGGGACGGTGATTATTGGGAATTCGCATTCGCCGGCGCCGTTCTCCGGGATTGTTGCAAGCGCCCTTGGAGCTGTGGTCGCGGCGTTGATTCCCGAAGCCAGTGCCGAGGAAAAGAAACTCGATTACCGGCTAAAACTGAAGTCCGGCGGCAACTCGACCCTGACGCCGCTTGAGGTGCCAGATTTTGATGAAATCAAAAGTGGTGCCACGAAAAACCTCGAGCTGATCGATTTCCTCATAAACAACCGCAAAGCCGCTGCCGACACCGTGAAGCTGGAAGTGCTCGACGGTGAGAAAGTGATCTACACCGAAGCCAACACCGCGCCGTTCTTGCCGACGGGTGAGCATCCTTGGCAATGGGATGGCTACGACACCGCGGGGATTCTCGATACCCGCGTGTTGAAAAGTAAGAGCCTCAAAGTGCGGCTGACCGCGACTCAAGGTGGTGAACAGCAGGTCACCGATCTGCCGCTTGAGTGCTCGGCTGCAAAAGTGAAATGGGTCGATGTTCGGGTTGATAGGAATGCAAAGACTGTTGATGTGGTGCTGAGGCCCACGTTTTCCGACGGCGGTTCCAGTGGCTCCACGAAGGGAGTACCAACGACGCCCTATGCAACCCTGGAAGGTTTTGCCAAAGAGGGTATCGAGCGTTACTGGTCGCGCAATGGCAGTCGTGGGCAGGGCATTGCAAGCGGTATTACTACCAGCAAGGGCGTCTACAAGGTAACGGTGACGGCTGACGTCAATGCCCAGCCTTCAGCCAACAAATTCCCCCTCGTCGACAATCTGTCCAAAGAGTTCGGTCGCTCTACCAGCCTGGCGTTCTTTCGCAAGATTCATCACAACATGGGCTATTTCTACGACGGTGAGGTCACGACCGGGCTGGGCAATGTCGCTATCGCTACGCGCGAGGCCAATGATGATTTCAAATACACCGCCGCCCATGAGTTCGGGCATTTCATTCTGAACGAATACGGCGGTGGCTTGATCCCGATGTATTCCTGGACTCACAAGGATTCTTCAACGCTGACGCAAAGTAAAAAACCTGATCATCCTTCGCCGGTGACTGGCGAAATGGATGTCATGAACTACTACAGCGATAACCGCCCAAGGGACTACGCCAGCCGTGTCGCTGCTGCCGAACAGGACGTAAAAAGTCTGCTCTGGTTGGCCAGGATCGCATTCGATGATTAAGTATCTCGGCTGCGCCGCGTTGCTATTCCCGCTGACGGCCTGCACATCGCAGCAACTCTACCGCGACGAAATCTATTTGCAAAACAGCTGCGCGAGCCCCTTGACGCTAAAGGCTTCACACTTTTCTAACTGGGGACCGGTAGTTGGCGACTATGTAACACCGGTCGGCGCCCGGCAAATCATCGGTAGCTATATCTCGTACGACGAAGATTCGGTGGTGCGCATTGACGATAACTACGAACTGCTGATCAACACGACTGACGGCTCGAAGGTCATTCATGCACCTGCGCTGAGGGCGATCCTTGAAGGTACAAAACCTTCGAAACAGGGCGACGTCAGTGCCTGGACGATCAACGATGCGTCGATCTGCCCATGACAAAAAAAGGAACGGTTCCAAGTATTTCTGTAAGCCAGGTTTCGCAAGGGCATATGGATGAATCTCGGGCGCGGAACGAATGAATATTCGAAAAAGGGGACAGTCCCTATTATTGATGATCGCGCTGTTACCGTTATTCGTCGTTCTTGGGCTGAAAGTGCAGAACTCATGGGCCGCAAAACCCTTGCACATCGATTGGAATGATTCGGGCGAGTGTTACATCGCGACATATACGCCTGAATACAAAGTGCTGGGTGCCGTAGCCGGGCGTGTCTTTAAATATTTCAGCAGTCCGTATTTTTATCGTGTTTATACAAAAAATGATGAAATGTTGAAAACGTCCGAGTGGAATCTCGGGATGAGAGAAGGCAATGCCGGTGTCGCTCCAGAATTTCGGGGTGAGATGATTGTATATCCTGGCTCTGAGGGCTGGGAAAGTTGGGTAATTCCAGAATGTCGCTGATATCTGTTTCTAAAAAAGGCCACTGCCCTCGTATCTCTGCAAACGAGCCCGCTGGAAAATGACCTATTCAAGCTATTTCAAGGGGGCGGTATGGGTGCCCGCCGTTTTGTTGCCGCTGTTATTTATTGCGGACACTCTATTGCCTCCTGCAACACCTTTCGGAGGGTGGAAGCAGTTTTTTCATATGTTTATATTGTCTTTTGGCGTGGGCGCCTATTTCCTATTTGCATTTTGGGCATCGCGAGTCATCGATCGAAAAACCGAGCGTGAAGTCTTCCGGCTTGCGTGTTGGGCGCCGGTTATCTTTATTCCCTTCTATGCAGCGCCGTGGTTTCTGTACGGCGTGATTTATTTAGTCAGTGGCCACTTGGCGGGTCTCAGGCTAATGGTTGAGTGGTTGGCGTATATCCCTTACTTACTGGTCGCGGGGTACTTTTGTTCGATAGTCACAATTGTAATTTATCTAATAATCAAAAGATTTCTTCCGAACGATGGGGCTGTTCCTGCTATCTCTGTTAACCCGATTTCGCAAGGGTATATGGATGAATGTGGGGCATTGAATAAATGAATATTCGACGCTTGGTTGAACTGATCTCACATTTGATAGTGTGTGCTCTATACGTTCCTCTGCATAACTATGGTGTTGACCTCTACATCGATTTGTATGGCGGGCTAACGTCCAGAGGAATTGGTATTGGTATGACCAGCGAGCTGATGGTTCAATATTTTATATTGATGAATGCCATTGTCTTTCTTATACCTAGGTTGAAATTCAAGCTTGTTTTTCTTTCTTTTATGTTGGCCATGATTCTTTTTTATTTTTTGCCGCACTATCCCGTTCGTGCAATGGCATACACGTTGTTGGGCGGTTCACTGACGATTGCGGCGATATGGGTTGGTCAGGTGATTGATCGTGACCAAAAGTCGGAAAAAGGGACTGTCCCAAACATCGTGATGTTGAGTTGCACAGGTCTTTTGGCATGCGGCATGTCGTTGCCAGCTTTGGCTGCGCAGCAGGTTTATCGCAACGATGTGTATTTCCTGAACACCTGCGGTGTGCCGTTGGAGCTGTCCCTGGCGCATGACTCCAACTACGACGATCAGCCTCGCCGCTTTACGTTGGGCCCAGGCGAGCGTCGTTCCATCGCCAACTACACGTCGGCCGGGAAGGACGTTGCGGGGCAGATAAGTGATCGGTACAGCTTGTCGATCAAAACCGCCAGCGCCGTCAAAACCATTGATGCGCAGACGTTGCGCGCGGCGTTGGCGAGGGTTGAGAAGGTCGAGGACAAAGCAGTACGTGCATGGACGATTGAAGACCGTTCGTTTTGCCCGAGCGGGGCATCGCAGTGATCTGGGTAAAACGCTTCTTCATGGCGGTGGAATTTCTGGCCTGCATCGCCAGTGTTTTGGTGGTTTCCCGGATGGGTTTTTACAGGATGAAAGGGAAGAGGGATTTTGGGTGATTGATCGTGGCGAAGAATCGCGTGGCAGCGCTTGAACATGAATAGTCAACGAGTGATCGGGTTGGTCGTCCATGGGATGGCTTGCGTGCTCTATATCGTGATGAATGGCTTCGCCGTGCCGATCTATAAAACCCTGGTCGGCGGGCTGACCTCCCGTGGCGTCGCCATCGGCATGGGCATGTACCTGGTTTTTTACTTTTTCGTTTTCCTGAATCTAGTTTTGGTTTTCATCCCTCGCCTGGCCATCAAGTTTGGCGTGGCGATCTTCATGATGGTCTCGATCCTGGTTTACCTGCTGCCGCAGTACCCTGTTCGCGCCATGGCGTATTGCGCGCTGGCGGGCGGTTTGACCGTTTCCGCGATTCTGGTGACACGTGCCCTCGATGCAGCGGTTACCCGTTGGCGTGCAACTCAGGGAGTGGCCAGGTTGTGAGGCACACCAGGTTATTCATATCGCTCGGCGCACTAGCCGTCGCCGTCGCCGTCGCGACGGTGATCCTGGCCTGGGCGACGCCAGTGTTTTCCAACGCCTTTATGTTGCTGATGGACCGAGCGAATTTCATTCCCCGCGAGTCGTCGATCTGGACTTTCGAGCCCTACGAGATCAACCAGGGGTCGAGCAATTACTGGCTGTATGGCGAGGATACGCAGCGCTATTACTACTTCGCCTACACCCCCGACGCGCCTTATCGCTCAATCGCCAAGCGCAATCAGTGCGCGGGCTTCGACAGGCGCGATGTGCGCACCTGGTGTATGCCATGACGCGTTCGATGCAGGTGTGGAAATGGCTCAGTCATGTGCTGAGCGCCATCGGTGTGTTGACGATCATCGCGCTGGTGACGCTGTTCATCTCGCTGCGCCCCTCCAACCCTTCAGCGCCCGTGCTGCCGGGTCACCCCGATGCGGTATGGCGCGGGGCGCAGGATGGCGGCTTTTTCATCGAGATCACCCGCTCCAATCCGCCGGATTACTTTGTGCAGGTGCGGCTTGAAACCGGTGATCTCAACAGCGAGGGCTGGATCCGGTTCCAGACCCCTGACGGCAAACCGCTGACGATGGCGCGGGTCAACAGCGCCGATGGCGAGTACCTCTATGTCGACTCGTATCTGCCCATGACACCGAACAAAGGAGGGGCTCGTCCATGAGCCTTCGCTCCTTTGTGACGTCTGTGTTGGCAGCGGGATATCTGTTGTTGGTCGGCTGCACGACTCAACTGACGTACATCTACCAAATTGACCTGTTGAATACCTGCGGCGTGCCGCTGCAGATCGAATCGCAGAACGCCAGCAACTGGCTGCCGCTGATGGAGCCGCGCGTCCTGGCACCGGGCAAGCACTACGCCGTGGCCAGTTACTTGTCCTACGACGAAGACGGCGACATACAGGTTGATTACAATTTCTCGCTGACCGTCAAAGGATCTGAACAAACGCGTCTCTTCAGTGCGGATGACATACGTTACGCCCTGCTTGGCATCAAGCGTGAGCGCGATGGCAATCACCGTATCTGGACACTCAAGGATGGAGTCTTTTGCCCATGATCAACGTATCGGACGAGATGCGTGGTTACCTGATGTACGTGGCCGACAGTGATCTGTTCGGCGGCCTCGCGATGCTGAGCCTGCTGTTGGTAGTCACGGCGATCAGCCGACGGCTGCGCCAGTCGCGGCTGCATCGCGCGCTGTCGTTCATGGTCCTGGTTTCACTGGTCGCGATCGAAGTCGCCGGCAGCTGCTACTCCTCAGTGAGCCCGGCATGAACACCCCGATCCGAATGCTCATCAGCGTGTTGATCCACGGCCTTGGCTGTGTGGCTTACGCGATCCTGAATGACGCGGTCGTGCACGCCTATAAAGCATTCAACGGTGGTTTCACCACCCAGGGCGTCGCGATTGGCGGGGCCAGTTACGCACTCTTTTATATCTTTGTGACCATCAATTTGATCGTCGCGCTGATTCCGAACCTGTTGGCCAAGCTGCTGTTGCTGAGCGTGATGGTGGGTTTCATCCTGCTCTGGATGATGCCCGAGAATCCGCTGCGCGCGTTGTTCTACGGCGTGGCCCAGGGCTCTGTCACGTTCATGGCGATTCTGACGACGCAGGTCATCGAATTGCGTTGGGCCCAGAGGGCGATGAATCGCCGCATCGGACAAAACCCGGCCGCAGGTGTTTGCCTGTGATCAGTCTGAACCGTCGCCTGTTCCTGGGAGCCGCCCTCTGGGTGCCGATCATCGCGTTCGAGGTTCTGCTTCAGTTCGATTCGAACGTGTGGTCCCCGAGCGTATTCAACTGGGAGCAGTTCCTGACGATGCACGTTCTCGCGTTCGGGGCCCTGGCCTATATCGTTTTTGCCGCGTGGGCAACCCGAAGGCTGAGCAGGACAACCGAACAACAGATCGTGAAGAAAATCTGGTGCGCGCCGCTGATGTTCATCCCTTTTTACGCGGCGCCATGGGTGATCGGTGGGCTGGGTTTTTTGCTTTTTGGGCACCTTTCCGGGCTCGGAATGATGGTGATGTGGGTGGCGTTTTTGCCCTACCTGCTGGTCGTCGGCTACGTCATTTCCGGGCTGACGGTTGCGCTCTACAGGACGTTTTATTCATGAGATTTCATACCAGGCAGGTAACCCGTGTCCTTTAACCACTACTACCAAAGCGAGCTCACCGCACTTCGCCAGTTAGGTCGTCGATTTGCCGAGCGTAGCCCGGCGTTGGCACCTTTCCTGGGCCAGGCTGGGCGGGATCCGGACGTGGAGCGGTTGCTCGAGGGCTTCGCCTTCCTGACCGGGCGCCTGCGCCAGAAGCTCGATGACGAGTTGCCGGAACTCAGCCATTCGCTGATGCACTTGCTGTGGCCCAACTACATGCGGCCGCTGCCGGCGTTCAGCATCTTGCAGTTCGACCCGCTGAAGCGTTCGGGTCCTGCGTTGATGGTGGAGCGCGACACACCAGTAGAAAGCGTGCCGATCGATGACGTGCGCTGCCGCTTCCGCACCTGCTACCCGACCGAAGTCTTGCCGCTGGACCTGGCCGCGCTGAATTACTCGGTGAAGGGCGACGGTTCGCTGCTGAGCCTGCGTCTGGAAATGAGCGCCGACGGTCACCTCGGCGAGCTGGAGCTGAGCCGCTTGCGCCTGCACTTTGCCGGTGAGCGCTACATCAGTCAGATGCTCTACCTGAGCCTGTTGCGCAACCTGGAAGGCATCGAGCTGATCCCGCTGGACGGTGCCGGCAAGCCAATCAACGGCGTCAACGGCACGCCGATGGCGTTCAAGATGCCCGGCGACCGCGTGCAGCCGGTGGGTTTTGCCGAAGAAGAAGCGCTGATCCCATACCCGCTGAACACCTTCCGTGGTTACCGCTACCTGCAGGAATACTTCGCCTTCCAGGACAAATTCCTGTTCGTCGATATCAATGGCCTGGACCTGCTGAAGGCGTTGCCGGAAGACACCCTCAAGCAGGTGCGCGGTCTGGAGTTGCGCTTTGACATTCGCAAGAGCGGTATCCAGCGTCTGCGTCCTACCCTGGACAACGTGAAGCTCTACTGCACGCCGATTGTGAATTTGTTCAAGCACGATGCACTGCCGATCCGCCTCGACGGCAAGCAAGATGAATACCTGCTGCTGCCGGCCGAATACGACCTGGGAAACTGCGGGGTGTTTTCGGTGGAAACCGTCACCGGCTGGAAGCCCGGCGGCCTCGGTTACCAGGAGTACGTGCCGTTCGAATCCTTCGAGCACGACCCGAGTTTCGACGTGCCCAACAGCCGTCCGCATTACAGCATTCGCCAGCGTTCCTCGTCGTTGCACGACGGCCTCGACACCTACCTGAGCTTCGGCATCCGCCACACCGAAGCCCACGAAACCCTGTCGATCGAGCTGATGTGCACCAACCAGAACCTGCCGCGCAAACTCAAGCTTGGCGACATCAGCCAGGCCTGCGAAGAGACGCCGGAGTTCCTGAGTTTCCGCAACATCACCCCGGCCACCCCGAGCTACGCGCCGCCGCTGAACCGTGACTTCCTCTGGAAGCTGATCAGCAACATGTCGCTTAACTATCTGTCCCTGGCCGACGTCAACGCGTTGAAGGTGATTCTCGAAACCTACGACCTGCCGCGTTACTACGACCAACATGCAGAAAAAGTCAGCAAACGCCTGCTGGGCGGGCTCAAGTCGATCAAGCACCAACACGTGGACAGATTGCACCGAGGGTTGCCGGTTCGCGGGTTGCGCACCGAGTTGACCATCGACCCGGAAGGGTACATCGGCGAGGGCGACCTGTTCGTTTTTGCTTCGGTTCTTAACGAGTTTTTCGCGCTTTACGCCAGTCTCAATTCGTACCACGAGTTGCGCGTAAAAAGCACACAGGGAGAGGTGTACCAATGGACGCCACGTATGGGCCTTCAGCCGCTTCTTTAAGCGGACTGACCCGAGGAATACGCGAGTACTCGCTGTTTCAGGCCGTGCTGTTGGTGGTTGACCGGCTGCGCGAGGCCCACCCACACCTGAGCCAGGACGACTTGTACGACCAGCTGGAATTCCAGGCCAACCCGAGCCTGGGTTTCCCTGGCAGTGACGTCGATCGCGTGGAGTTTTTCACCGAGCACGGGCACCTGCGCGCGCGGATGCGTTTCAACCTGATCGGCCTGGTCGGCTCCGGTTCACCACTGCCGGCGTTCTACGGTGAACAAGCCCTGGGCGACAGCGAAGACGGCAACCCGACACGCAACTTCCTCGACCTGTTCCACCATCGTCTGCAACGGCTGATGCTGCCGATCTGGCGCAAGTACCGCTACCGCGCAAGCTTCGAGAGCGGTGCCCTCGACCCGTTCTCGGCGCAGTTGTTTGCGCTGATTGGCTTGGGTGGCGAAGAGATTCGCAAGGCCCAGGAACTGAACTGGAAACGCCTGCTGCCGTACCTCGGCCTGCTGAGCTTGCGGGCGCACTCGGCGGCGCTGATCGAAGCGGTGCTGCGTTACTACTTCAAGCACGCCGAGCTGACCATCGAGCAATGTATCGAGCGTCGCGTGGAAATCCTCGACGAGCAGCGCAATCGCCTGGGCCGCGCGAACAGCATGCTCGGTGAAGACCTGGTGCTCGGTGAACATGTACGCGACCGCAGCGGCAAGTTCCGGATTCACATCCGCGAACTCGACTGGCTGCGCTTTCACGAATTCCTGCCGATCGGTTTCGGCTACCAGCCGCTGTGCGCGCTGGTGCGGTTCACCCTGCGTGACCCGCTTGATTACGACATTCGCCTGGTGTTGCGCCAGGAAGAAATCCGCGAACTGCGAATCGGTGAGCAGAACGCCTGTCGCCTGGGATGGACCAGTTGGCTCGGCCGCGAAAAAGCGGACGGCGTGGTGACCCTGGGCAGCAAAATTCATTAAGGACAGATGACCAATGAGTAACGTAGACCTGCAACAACTGATTCAGGCGCTGGACGCCGAAACCCGTCGCGACCTGGAAAGCTCGGCCGAGCGCTGCGTCGCCCGTGGCGGCAGCAAGATCCTCGTCGAAGACCTGCTACTGGGCCTGCTGGAGCGCCCGAATGGTTTGCTCGCACGCGCACTGCAAGATGCCGAAGTGGATGCCGGCGAACTGAGCGCCGCGTTGCAATCGCGGGTCGAGCACAGCGCTTCGCGCAACCCGGTGTTCGCCCCGGAACTGGTGCAATGGCTGCAAGACGCCTTGCTGGTGGCCAACCTTGAACTGGGCCAGACCCAGGTCGAGCAAGCGGCGTTGATCCTCGCCCTGTTGCGTAACCCGATGCGCTACGCCGGTAGCCGCTACCAGGTGTTGCTGGCCAAGCTGGACATCGAGCGTCTGAAAGAATTTGCCCTGTCGCAGAAAGAGCAACCGGCCACCGGCAAGTCTGCTGTGCAGGGTGAGTCTTTGCTGGAGCGCTTCACCCACAACCTGACCCAACAGGCCCGCGACGGCAAACTCGACCCGGTGCTGTGCCGCGATGGCGCGATTCGCCAGATGGTCGACATCCTCGCCCGTCGCCGCAAGAACAACCCGATCGTGGTCGGTGAAGCCGGTGTCGGTAAAACCGCTATCGTCGAAGGACTGGCCTCGCGCATCGCCGCCGGTGAAGTGCCGCAAGTGTTGAAAGGCGTCGAGTTGCTGTCCCTGGACATGGGCCTGTTGCAGGCCGGTGCCAGCGTTAAAGGTGAATTCGAACGTCGCCTCAAAGGCGTGATCGACGAAGTCAAAGCCTCGCCAAAACCGATCATCCTGTTCATCGACGAGGCCCACACCCTGATCGGCGCGGGCGGCAATGCCGGCGGTTCCGACGCGGCCAACCTGCTCAAGCCAGCCCTGGCCCGTGGCGAGTTGCGCACCATCGCTGCCACCACTTGGGCGGAGTACAAGAAGTACTTCGAAAAAGACCCGGCCCTGGCCCGTCGTTTCCAACCGGTGCAACTGCACGAACCGACCGTCAGCGAAGCGGTGACCATTCTGCGTGGCCTGGCCCAGGTCTACGAGAAGAGCCACGGCATCTACCTGCGTGATGACGCAGTGGTCGCAGCGGCCGAATTGTCCGCCCGTTACTTGGCCGGTCGTCAACTGCCGGACAAAGCCGTCGATGTACTCGACACCGCGTGTGCTCGCGTGCGCATCAGTCTCGCCGCCGCCCCGGAAAGCCTGGAGCGCCTGCGTGGCGAACTGGCTGAAGGTGGTCGTCAGCGCCAGGCCCTGCGTCGCGATGCCGAGGCCGGTTTGCTGATCGACCATGAATCGCTGGACGCTTTGGAAGCGCGTCTGGAAGAAGCCGAAGACGAAAGTGTCGCCCTGGAAACCCTCTGGACCGAACAGAAAGAACTCGCCGAGCGCTTGCTGGACCTGCGTCAGCAACTGGCCAAGGCTCGGGTCGCCGTAGCCGTCGAACCAACCATCACGGTTGAAGAAGACGCCGAAGGCACCGTCATCGAAACCCTCGAAGTGCCTGTCGACGAAACCCAAACCGTCGAAGCACTGGAAGCCGCACTCAACGAAACCCACAAAACCCTGACGGCACTGCAAGTCAAAGAGCGTCTGGTGAGTTTCGAAGTTTGCCCGCGTCTGGTGGCTGAAGTGATCAGCGCCTGGACCGGCGTGCCCTTGGCGCAACTGGCCCGCGAGCACAACGCCAAGGTCGCGAGTTTCGCCACTGACCTGCGCGTGCGCATCCGTGGCCAGGAACAAGCGGTTCACGCGCTGGATCGCTCGATGCGTGCCACTGCTGCCGGCCTGAACAAACCCGATGCCCCGGTGGGTGTGTTCCTGCTGGTTGGCCCGAGCGGTGTCGGCAAGACCGAAACCGCCCTGGCACTCGCGGACTTGCTGTACGGCGGCGATCGTTTCATCACCACCATCAACATGTCCGAGTTCCAGGAGAAGCACACCGTCTCGCGCCTGATCGGTGCGCCGCCGGGCTACGTTGGCTACGGCGAGGGCGGCATGCTCACCGAAGCCGTGCGCCAGAAGCCTTACTCCGTCGTGCTGCTCGATGAAGTCGAGAAAGCCGACCCGGACGTGCTCAACCTGTTCTACCAAATCTTCGACAAAGGCGTGGCCAACGACGGCGAAGGGCGCGAGATCGACTTCCGCAACACGCTGATCCTGATGACTTCGAACCTGGGCAGCGACCTTATCGCCGAGCTCTGCGAAAACGGCGAGCGGCCGAGCGCCGAAGTCCTCGAAGAAACCATTCGCCCGGTACTCAGCAAGCATTTCAAACCGGCGCTGCTGGCGCGGATGCGCGTGATTCCTTACTTCCCGGTGGGCGGCCCGGTGCTGCGCGAACTGATCGAAATCAAACTCGGTCGTTTGGGCGAGCGCCTGAACCGTCGTCAGCTGGATTTCACCTGGTGCCAGAACCTCGTCGATCACCTGTCCGAGCGCTGCACTCAGAGCGACAGCGGCGCGCGCCTGATCGACCATTTGCTGGACCTGCATGTGCTGCCGCTGGTGGCCGACCGTTTGCTCGATGCGATGGCCACTGGTGAGAGCCTCAAGCGCGTTCATGCAACGCTCGACGGCAACGCCAGCGTGATCTGCGAGTTCGCCTGAGGTGGGTGTGATGTTCACTCAAGTGCCGCAACCACTGGTCTATGCCGAAGCCTTGCTGGCGCAGTTCGCCAGCCTGTCGCGGGCGGCGGACGGTGCTGCGCTGCTGGGTGACTTCGTGCGCGGTCTGGCCGAGCTCAGCGGTTGCGAGTTGACCCAGTTGTACCTGCTGGACGCGACTCACACGTGCCTGGGGATGAACGCCGAGTGCCTTGACGGCGTCCTGCAACCGCGCGAATCGGCGAGTCTGTCGGCGGATTTCAACGGTGAACAACTGCTGCAATTTTCCCTGTGCCAGAACCGCGTGGTGTGCCTCGGCGAGTTGAGCGGCAGCCTGCACGAAACCACGTTCCTGCCGAACCAGGCCACGCCGTGGCAGTCGCTGCTGTGCGTGCCGCTGGTCAATCAGCAGAAGGCCGTTGAAGGCTTGTTGTTGTGCGCCAGTCACCGACACATCGACCTGCAAGGCTTTGCCGATTCCCTCGGGCAACTCGGTTCATTTGTGCTGGGGCAACTGCATTTGCTGCAACGTTTGCGGCAACCCGTGAGTGAATTTTTGCCGAGCCCGGCCAGTGTCCCGAGCATCAGCGGCTACGGCCTGGTGGGCAAGAGTGCGGCCATGCGCCAGACCTACTCGCTGATCAGCAAAGTTCTGCACAGCCCGTACACCGTGCTGTTGCGCGGTGAAACCGGTACCGGCAAGGAAGTCGTCGCGCGAGCGATTCACGATTGCGGCCCGCGCCGGTCCCAGGCATTCATCGTGCAGAACTGCGCGGCGTTCCCCGAGAATCTGCTGGAAAGCGAGTTGTTCGGCTACCGCAAAGGCGCCTTCACCGGCGCGGATCGTGACCGCGCCGGGCTGTTCGATGCGGCCAACGGTGGCACGTTGTTGCTCGATGAAATCGGCGACATGCCGTTGTCCCTGCAAGCCAAGCTATTGCGGGTATTGCAGGAAGGCGAGATTCGTCCGCTGGGTTCCAACGACACCCACAAAATCGACGTGCGCATCATCGCCGCGACCCACCGGGATTTGGCGGTGTTGGTCAGTGAAGGCAAATTTCGCGAGGACTTGTACTACCGCCTCGCGCAATTTCCGATTGAGTTGCCGGCCCTGCGTCAGCGCGAAGGCGACATCCTCGATCTGGCTCGCCACTTCGCTGAAAAGGCCTGCTCGTTCTTGCAACGAGATGCGGTGCGATGGTCCGAGGCGGCGCTGGATCACCTGTCCGGCTACGCCTTCCCCGGCAACGTACGGGAACTCAAAGGTCTGGTCGAACGTGCGGTGCTGTTGTGCGAGGGCGGCGAGCTGCTGGTCGAGCATTTTTCCCTGCGCATGGAAGCCATGCCTGAAGACAGCAGCGGCCTGAATCTGCGTGAACGCCTGGAGCAGGTTGAACGCAGCCTGTTGCTCGATTGCCTGCGCAAAAACGACGGCAACCAGACCCTCGCCGCCCGCGAACTCGGGCTGCCGCGCCGCACCCTGCTTTATCGCCTCGGGCGCCTGAATATCAATTTGGGTGATTTCGATGGCTGATCTCAGTTTCCGCATTCTGATTGGAATGCCACCTGTGGCCAGCGAATTCCTTGTGGCGAGGGAGCTTGCTCCCGCTGGGATGCGCAGCAGCCCCAAAACCTGCGCCGCGGTGTTTCAGTTAAACCGCATTTGCTGTTTTACGACTGCTTCGCAGCCGGGCGGGAGCAAGCTCCCTCGCCACACGGATTTGCGTCAAGGCCTCTGGCTAGAGCGCTTATACCCACCTCATTCGCTTCTAACAGCGCCGCCCGAAAGGGGCGGCGCTTTGTACTTTGTCTACCTCTGGAGACCCTCTGATGCCTGTTCGTCACTGGCAAGCCGTCCTGCTGACCCTCGTCGTTTTATGCGGCCTCGGCGGCTGCAGCGGCAATTACAAATTCAACGACAACACCTATCGCCCATTGGGTGATCCGCAGGCGGTCAATCGCGGCAAGTGACCGCAAGGAGCATCATCATGGAACTGGTTTTCGAAATGCTGAACACCAAGCAGTTCGTGCCCACGGATTTGTGCCAGAAGACCTTCAAACAGGCTGGTGGCGTGATTGGTCGGGGCGAGGATTGCGACTGGATCATTCCGGACCGCAAGCGTCACCTGTCCAACCATCACGCGTTGATCAGCTACCGCGAAGGCACGTTTTACCTGACCGATACCAGCAGCAACGGTATCCAGGACAGCGAAAGTGGTGCGCGCCTGCGCAAGGGCGAAGCCATGCGCATCGAGCACGGTAGCGTGTACGTGCTGGGCGACTTCGAGATTCGTGCGCGCCTGGTCCGCGACCCGGCAACCTTCGACGTTGAAGTCGGCCGTCCGCAGGCGGCGGGCAGCATCATTCCTGACGATGCGTTCCTCGACCTCGACCCGCTGAACGCCCTCGATCAGCAAGAGCGCGTTTACTCGGAAATCGACGAGTTGATCTCCCCACGCACGGCGCCCGAGGACCCCCGTCAACGCGCCGACTACGCGCGCATCGACATGGAAAGCCTGATGGTTCCAGAGTTGATCGACGCCCCGGCCGAACCTGCGCCAGCCCCGGCGCCAAAAGCTGTCGAGCGTCAGAGCGAAGGGTTCTGGGAGCACTTCGGTGCCGCGCTGGGTGTGGACCTCAAAGGCCTCGACCACGACGCCCGCGAAGCCCTCGCGCTGAACGCCGCACGCCTGCTCAAGCAGAGCGTCGGCGGTTTGCAGCAGAGCCTGCGCACCCGCAGCGAGCTGAAAAACGAACTGCGTTTGGCCCAGACCATCGTTCAGGGCACCAACAAAAACCCGCTGCGATTCGCCGTTGATGCCGGTGAAGCGCTGGGCATTTTGCTGCAGCCGAACAAGCCGGGCCAGTTGCCGGCCGAGCAAGCGATCTCTCGTTCGTTCCGTGATTTGCAGGCGCACCAGGTGGCCTTGCTGACCGCTAGCCGCGCAGCGGTTCGCGGCACGTTGGAGCACTTCTCGCCCGAGCAGTTGACCTTGCGCTTCGAGCGCGACAACAAACCATTACTCGCCACGTCCGGCAGCCGCTGGAGAGCTTACGGGCGTTATCACCAGGCCCTGCGTCAGGACGATGACTGGAGCGAGCGCCTGCTGGCCCGCGACTTCGCCCAGGCCTACGAAGAACAGATCCGCCTGATTTCCTCCCTTCACAACGACCACCAAGGATGATGCGCATGTCTCGCTGCTCGACCGCTTTTTTCAAGACGCTGACGGCATTCGCGGCCCTGGTGCTGCTGGCCGGCTGCTCGTCGCTGTCGCCGTATTCCCACGTCACCAAACTCAACCTGAAGCTGACCGCCAGCGATCAACTGAACCCGGATCTCAACGGGCGTCCGTCGCCGATCGTCGTGCGCCTGTTCGAACTCAAGCACCCGGTGGCTTTCGAGAACGCTGACTTCTTCAGCCTGTACGAGCGCGCCAAGGAATCCCTGGCCCCGGACATGGTGGCCACCGAGGAACTGGAACTGCGCCCGGGCGAAACCGTCGAGCTCAAGCTCAGCGTGGAGGAGGGCAGCCGTTACGTTGGTGTTCTCGCCGCCTACCGCGACCTGCCGGAAACCAAGTGGCGCTACACGGTGCAAGTCACCCCGCTGGAAGTCACCGAGGCTGACTTGACCCTCGACCAGTCCGGCATCCGCAACACCAATGAAACGCTCGCCAAGGCGGTTGACTGATCATGAACTCCCATAAAGTCATTTGGCAGGAAGGCATGCTGCTGCGTCCGCAGCACTTCCAGCACAACGATCGCTACTACGACCATCAGATGAAGACCCGCACCCAGTTGCTGGGCAGCTACACCTGGGGCTTCCTGAACCTAGACATCGACTTGCAGTTCCTCAACATGGGCAAACTGGTGATCAGCCAGGCCTCGGGGATTTTGCCGGACGGCAGCCTGTTCGAACTGGGCGGCAACACCGAGCCGTTGGCCCTGGACGTACCGCCGAACACCGGCAACACGCCGATCTACCTGGCGCTGCCGCTGGTCACGGGCAACCACATCGAAGCCCGTCGCCCGGAACAATCCGACGTGCTGGCGCGTTACACCGCGTATGAATCGGAAGTCGCCGACTCCAACGCGGGCGACGATTCTTCCAGCCAGGTCAGCTGCGCACGCCCGGACTTCAAACTGTTGCTCGGCGAGCAGCAGAGCGACCAGGCCTACGTGAAGCTGAAGATCTGCGAAGTGCTCGACACCACGCCGGACGGCGTGATCAGCCTCGACCCGGACTTCGTGCCGACCTATATCCAGGCGCATTCCTCCAGCTACCTGCTGTCGTGCCTGAAAGAAGTGATCAGCATGCTCGGTCACCGGGGCGACACCATCGCCGACCGGATCCGTTCCAACGGCAAGGTCGGTGGCGCTGAAGTCGGCGACTTCATGATGCTGCAACTGATCAACCGCACCGAACTACTGTTGCGCCATTACCTTGGCCTGGAGCAGGTCCACCCGGAAGAGTTGTATCGCACGCTGCTGACCATGCTCGGCGATCTGGCGACCTTCTCCAGCGACAGCAAACGCCCACGGCTGGACAGCCGTTACCAGCACAGCGACCAGGGCGCGAGCTTCCGAAAACTGATGGAAGCGATTCGTCAGGTGCTGTCGATGGTGCTCGAACAGCACGCCATCGAACTGGTGTTGCAAGCGCGTCAGTACGGGATCATCGTCTCGCCGTTGCACGACCACAAACTGCTGGGCTCGGCGTCGTTCGTGCTCGCGGCCAGTGCCAACTGCGATTCCGAAGAACTGCGCCACCGCTTGCCGGCGCACCTCAAGGTCGGCCCGGTGGAGCGTATCCGCCAACTGGTCAACCTGCATCTGCCCGGCATCAAGGTCAAACCGCTGCCGGTGGCCCCACGGCAGATCGCGTTCCACTCCAACAAAACCTATTTCATCCTCGAACTCAGTTCCGAAGACCTGGCACAACTCGAGCGCTCCGGCGGCTTCGCGTTCCACGTGTCCGGCGAATTCGCCGAGCTTGAACTGAAATTCTGGGCCATCAGGAACTGACCGACATGATCAAGGACACGGAATACAACCAGGACGACAAAACCGTCCTGCTCGACCGCCAGGGCCACGGCCCGGCGCAGAGTCCACTGACAGACTTCGCCGCACCTCCGCGTTTCGAACAGCTCGAAGAACGCATGATTTACGCCGCGCGTTTGCGTCCGGCCGAAGCGTTCAACATCAGCCTCAATTCGCTGGTGGCCGCAGGCTCTGACCTGTTGTCGGAAGTGGTGCGCCTCAAGCACAGCGACACCCGCGAAGACATGTACGCGCTCAACGAGCGACTGACCTCTGCGCTGAAGCTGTTTGAAGTGCGCGCGCTGCACAACGGCGCCGAAAGCAGCCAGGTGATGGCTGCCCGTTACGTGCTCTGCACCGTGGTCGACGAAGCCGTCGTGACCACACCGTGGGGCAACGAAAGCGAATGGTCGCAGATGAGCCTGCTCAGCAGCTTCCACAACGAAACCTTCGGTGGCGAGAAGTTTTTCCAGCTGCTGGATCGCCTCTCGAAAAACCCGGTCAAGCACCTGCCGATGCTGGAGCTGATGTACCTGTGCCTGTCCCTGGGCTTCGAAGGCAAGTACCGGGTGCAAGCCCGCGGCATGCTCGAGCTCGAAGGCATCCGCGACGCCTTGTATCGCCAGATTCGTCAACTGCGCGGCGACGTGCCTCGTGAGCTGTCGCCGCATTGGGAAGGCTTGAACGATCAGCGCCGCAGCCTGGTGCGCATCGTACCGGCGTGGATGGTGGTGCTGTTTACGTTGGTGTGCCTGGTGGTGATGTATTCGGGTTTTGCCTGGGTACTGGGCGAGCAACGCGAAACCGTTCTGCAACCTTATCAGCAGCTAGATCCGGCCGCGGTCCAGCCGCAGTCGCAGCCGTAAACAGGGACGTGTGATGAAAAAGTTTTTCAAGAAAGTCGGCGCATTCTTGCGCAAGACCTGGGTCTGGACCCTGTTGGTGGTGTTGTTCCTCGCGCTGCTGGTGTGGTTCGTCGGGCCGCTGCTGGCCGTTGATGACTACAAGTTCTGGGAAGGTTCGACCTCCCGCCTGCTGACCATCAGTGTGCTGTTCCTGATCTGGGGCCTGACCATGGTCTTCGTCAGCTGGCGCGCGGGTGTTCGCAAGAAAGCCATCGAAGACACCGAAGACGGCCAGGATCGTATCCGCCGTGAAGAGCTGATCGACGAAGAGCAGAAAGAACTGAAGGTGCGTTTCAAGGACGCACTGAAAACCCTCAAGACTTCGAGCCTGTATCGCGGTCGCAGCGAGCGCTGGCGCAGTGATTTGCCCTGGTATTTGCTGATCGGTCCACAGGGCAGCGGCAAGACCAGTTTGCTGGACTTCTCGGGCCTTGAGTTTCCGATCAACAAGATCGACCGCAAACTCACCCGTGACACCCTCGGCACCCGTCATTGCGACTGGTACTTCGCCGACCACGGCGTGCTGATCGACACTGCTGGCCGCTACCTGACCCAGCCGGATGCCGAAGTCGATGGCAGCGCCTGGAGCACTTTGCTCGACCTGCTGCGCAAGCGTCGCCGCAACCGCCCGTTGAACGGCGTGCTGGTGACCATTCCAGTGGAAACCCTGCTGGGCGGCAGCGAGCAAGACCTCGACACCCTGGCGCGCCAGGTGCGTGCGCGGTTGCAGGATGTGCATCAAAAACTGCACGTCGATGTGCCGGTTTACCTGGTGTTGAGCAAGGCTGATCGCCTGCTCGGCTTTGACGAGTTCTTCGATCAACTGACCCGCGAAGAAAGCGATCAGGTGCTCGGCACCAGTTTCCGCAAAGAGCAAAGCGGCACCGACGTTGCCGTGCTGCGCGCCGAGTTCGAAGAGCTGCTGCGTCGCCTGAACAGCCAAGTGATCATGCGCATGCACCAGGAGCGCGATACCCAGCGCCGGGGCCGCATTCTCGACTTCCCGCATCAACTGGGGCAGATCGGCGAGCGTCTGTGCCTGTTCGTCGACATGGCGTTCACTGGCAACCGCTACCAGCGTGTTAGCCAGTTGCGCGGTTTCTACCTGACCAGCGCACCGCACCTGACCCAGGAAATGGACCAGACCACCGCGGGCATCGGCGCCAATCTGGGGATAAACGCTGGCGTGCTGCCGACCCTGCGCAGCGGCCGTTCGCGCTTCATTCACCATTTGCTCAGCCGCGTGATTTTCCCGGAAGCCGATCTGGCTGGCCTGGACAAACGCGAACGCAGCCGCATCCACTGGGGCCAGCGTGCCTTGTACGTGGGCGCACTGGCAGCGCTGGCACTGTTCGGCATGCTGTGGGCGGGCGGTTTCTCCGCCAACTACGAACGCTTGGAAAACCTGCGTTCCTTGGCGCAAAACTGGACGCAATCGCGCTTGGCGTTGACCGCCCGTGATGACTCCATGGCAGCGCTCAAGACCCTCGACGCCAGCTACGCGGCGACTCAGGTCTTCCCGAAAAAAGGTGACGTGGGTTATCACGAGCGCGGCGGTCTGTACCAAGGCGAAGAGACCAACCCGGTAGTCAAGGCTGCCTACGAGCGTGAGCTTGAAGTGCAATTGTTGCCACGGGTCGCGACCCTGCTGGAAGGGCAGATCCGCGCCAACATGAAGGACCGCGAACGCTTGCTCAACAGCCTGCGCGCGTACCTGATGCTGAACATGAAGGATCGCCGCGACGCGGGCTGGCTCAAGGATTGGGTCGCCACCGAGTGGTCCCAGCGTTACGCCGGCAACACCGCGGTGCAGAACGGCTTGAACACTCACTTCGAGCGTTTGCTGCAGCAGCCGTTTATCTACCCGCTGAATGATCAACTGGTGGCCCAGGCGCGTCAGGTCTTGCGTAGCGAGTCCCTGGCCAACGTGGTTTACCGGATGCTGCGCGAGCAGGCCCGCAACCTGCCGGAATACCGTTTGAGCCAACACATGGGGCCGCAGGCTTCGCTGTTTGTCGGCACTGACTACGTGATCCCGGGGTTCTACACCCAACAGGGTTATCAGCAGTACTTCTCGGTCCAGGGCGCTTCGCTGGTCAGCGATATGCTGCGTGACAACTGGGTGCTGGGCGAAGGCTCGGGCATCAGCGGCATGGACTTGCGTCGCCTGATGGTCGAACTGGAGCAACTGTACTTCCGCGACTACGCCAACTTCTGGAGCGAAGCCGTGGGCCAGGTTGCATTGCCTGCGATCAGCGACTTCAGTGAAGGCGCCGAGCAACTGGCGGGCCTGACCTCGGCTAACTCCCCGGTACTGCAACTGCTGGTGGAAGTGCGCGAGAACACCCGGTTCCCGGCAGACGTCGAGCCGGCTGATCAAGCGGCTGATGCCGCTGGTGCACTGGCCGATCAGAAAGGCAAATTGGGCAAGCTCGGCAAACTGGCTTCGGCCGCAGCGGACAAGGCGTCCGACATGGCCGCCGCGAAGAACCTGCCGGACACCGCGAAGAAATCCCTGCAACGGCGCTTCGAACCACTGCACCGTCTGCTGGATGACAACAACGGCCCGGCAGCTGATTTGACTCCGGCACTGACCGCGCTCAACGACCTGCAACTGCAAGTGGCAAGCCTGGCTCGCGCCAGTTCGCCGGAGCAGGCTGCATTCGAAATGGCCAAGACCCGCATGGGCGGCCAGCGTGATGCGCTGAGCAACCTGCGCAATGCGTCCAACCGTTTGCCGCGTCCGGTCAGTGTCTGGTTCAACGTGTTGGCCGAAGATACCTGGCGCCTGGTGCTCAACGATTCCTACGCGTACCTGAACCAGCGCTACCAGAGCGAGCTGTACGGTTTCTATGGCAAGGCGATCAACAAGCGTTATCCGTTCAGCGCCCACAGCACCAGCGACGTGGCGATCAGCGACTTCCGCGAGTTCTTCAAGGCCCAGGGCATCGTCGATCGCTTCTTCGACACCTACATGCGCCCATTCGTCAGCGGCGATCCGGGCAACTACCGCATGCGCAGCGTCGATGGTCACAGCCTGCCGATCTCCAAGGTCTACCTCGACCAGATGGCCGCGGCGCAAACCATTCGCCAGAGCTTCTTCGCCGAGAACCCGGCCGAGCCGCAAGTGCAATTCAAACTGGAACCGTACACCCTCGACCCGGCTGTCAGCCGTTCCGAGTTCAAGTTTGGCGACAAGACCATCGAATATCGCCACGGCCCGATCGTGCCGGTGTCGTTCAAATGGCCGACCGATGCTGAAGACGGTCGCACCAGCCTGGTCCTCGACAAAATGGTTGGCCGCCCGATCGGTATCGAGAAGAACACCGGCCCATGGTCGCTGTTCCGTCTGTTTGACCTGATGCAGACCGAGTACCTGAACGGTCGCGACGTGCTGGTGCTGAAAGCAGACGTAGGCGGCCTGCGCGCCAACTACTTGCTGTCGAGCCAACGCACGCCGAACCCGTTCGACATGGGCGTGCTGCGTACCTTCCGTATGCCGGTGCAACTCTGATGCTGGTTGCCAGTCCCTGGCGCAGCGCTGCGCGTACCGATCCGGGCAAGGTTCGGGCGCGCAACGAAGATGCCTTCCTCGACTCTCCACAGCACGGGCTGTGGGTGGTCGCGGATGGCATGGGCGGTCATCAGGGGGGCGACATTGCCAGCCAGTTGATCGTCGCCAGCCTGGCGGAATTGCCGGTGCAGGACGATTTCGACGAACGACTCAAAGGCATTCGCCAGTGCTTGCACTGGATCAACCGCCGCTTGGGTCAGGAGTTGACCGTCACGGCCGGTCGCCACGACAGCATCATGGGCAGCACCGTGGTGGCGCTGCTGGTAGAAGGCAGTCGCGCGGCCTGCATCTGGGCCGGTGACAGCCGTTGCTATATGTGGCGTGGTCAGCGCTTGTATCAGCTGTCCAAGGACCATTCGCTGCAACAGCAACTGATCGACGAGCAAAACATGAGTGTCGAAGACGCCCGCGCCCATCCATCGGCCCATGCCCTGACCCGTGCGGTCGGGGCAGCCGATGTGCTGACGCTGGACGTGCTCGAACTCGAGGTTTACCCCGGCGATACGTTCCTGTTGTGCAGCGACGGTTTGTACCAAGGGCTCAGCAGCGATGCCCTGGGCAACGCCCTGAGCCTGACCGCGCCACACGTTGCGCTGGAACGTCTGTTCGACGGCGCTTTGCGTGGCTCGGCCCGCGACAACCTGACTGCCGTGGTGATCCGCCAATGACTGAACTCATGCGACCGATTGACGACCTGCTGGTGAGCGAAGAGCAGGACAACAACCTGACCTACTTTGCGTTCGCCAAATCTCTAAACGGAGAGCCGCATAAGGCTGAACCTGCGCTGGCGCCAACAAGGGCCAGCGTCGGTGAATTGCCCGACGTGCTCGCAGGCCGTTACCGCATCGAGCGCCTGCTCGGTGCCGGTGGCATGGGCGCGGTTTACCGCGCACGGGACTTGCTGAGTGAACAGTTCGGCGATCCCGACCCTTACATCGCGCTGAAAATCCTCAGCGAAGAATTTGCCGAATCGCCGGACGCCAGTGCCTTGCTCTACAGCGAGTTCGCCCTGACCCGACGATTGCGCCACGATAACGTGCTGCGCTTTCACACCTTTGAAGTCGACACCGACTGCCAGCGTGCCTTCATCACCATGGAACTCATGCGTGGGCTGACCCTGGACAAATTACTTTGCGAGCGGCCACTGGGCCTGCCGTGGAATGAACTGCGCGACATCGCGCTGCCGCTGCTCGACGCGCTGGCCTACGCCCACGCTCGCGGCGTGCTGCACGGTGACATGAAGCCGAGCAACGTGATGCTCAGTGAAGAAGGCGTGCGCCTGTTCGACTTCGGCCTCGGCCAGGCCGAGGAGGGCATCCTGCCCGGCCTGCCACACCTGAGTCGCAGCCGCTTCAATGCCTGGACCCCCGGCTACGCTGCCCCGGAACTGCTCGAAGGTCAGCCGCTGACCGCCAGCGCTGACGTCTACGGCGTGGCGTGCGTGCTCTACGAACTGGCCGGCGGCAAACACCCGTTCCGCCGCTTGTCCTCGACCCAGGCCCGGGACGAACGCCTGGAGCGCGAACTGCGCGCACCCAAGAACCTACCGAAACACTGTTGGCCAGCCCTGCGCAAAGCACTGACCTTCAACGCGGCTGATCGTACGGTCAGCGCCGCCCAATTACGCGACGCCTTGGGCGCCACTTCGTCCTGGTTGCAACGCCTTCGTCCATCGGCGTAACGGATGACACTCGAACAGGGATCGACCAATGTTCAACCCAGCTAACGAAACCCACTTCAGCCTGACCGTTGAAGACTATGTGGGCGACCTGCAAGTGCTGTCGTTCACCGGCACCGAAGGCATCAGCCAGCCGTATCGCTTCGACCTTGAACTGGTCAGCGAAAACCCCGACCTGGACCTGGAAAAACTCCTGCACAAACAGGCGTTCCTGGCGTTCGACCCACAAGGCTCCGGCATCCACGGCCAGATCTACCGCGTTGCCCAGGGCGATGCCGGCAAACGCCTGACCCGCTACAAAATCTCCCTGGTGCCGCAACTGCGATACCTGCACCACCGCACCAACCAGCGCATCTACCAACAGATGTCCGCGCCAAAAATCATCGCGCTGATCCTCGAAGAACACGGCATCAAGGGCAACGCCTACAACTTCCAGTTGAGCGTTACGTGCCCGGACCGTGATTACTGCGTGCAGTACGATGAAACGGATCTGCACTTCGTCCAGCGCTTGTGCGAAGAAGAAGGCATTCACTACCACTTCCAACACACGCCCAAGGGCCACTTGCTGGTGTTTGGCGACGACCAGACCGTGTTCCCGAAACTCGGCCAGCCGACGGCATACGTGCAAGGCAGCGGCATGGTCGCCGAAGAGCCAGTGATCAAAGGCTTCAAGCTGCGCCTGGAAACCCGCACCGGCCGCGTCACCCGTCGCGACTACGACTTCGAAAAACCACGCCTGCAGCTGGAGTCCGCCTACAAACCCGATGGCGAAAACACCGAGCCGGACCTGGAAGACTACGACTATCCGGGCCGCTTCATCGACCGCGCGCGCGGCAAGTTCCTCAGCCAACGCGCCCTGGAACGCCACCGCGCCGACTACCAACAAGCTGAAGGCCACGGCGACCAAACCCGACTGGTCAGCGGCCACTTCCTGGAAATGTCCGACCACCCGCGCACCGAGTGGAACGACCTCTGGCTGCTCACCGAAATCTTCCACGAAGGCAAACAGCCGCAAGTGCTGGAAGAATCGGTGCCCAGCGACACCACCGACAATAAAGACGACTTCCACCAGGGCTACCGCAACCGCTTCCTCGCCACCCCGTGGAACGTGTTCTACCGCCCGGCGCTGCAACATCCCAAACCCCGCGTCCTCGGCAGTCAAACGGCGATGGTCACCGGCCCCAAAGGCGAAGAAATCCACTGCGACCAGTACGGCCGTATCAAGGTGCAATTCCACTGGGACCGCGAAGGCCAGGCCGACGACAAAACCAGCTGCTGGATGCGCGTCTCCTCAAGCTGGGCCGGCGACCGCTACGGCGCCATCAGCATCCCGCGCGTCGGCATGGAAGTCCTCGTCACCTTCCTCGAAGGCGACCCCGACCAACCGCTGGTGACCGGTTGCCTGTACCACAAGGAAAACCAGGTCCCCTACGAGCTGCCAGCCAACAAAACCCGCACCGTGTTCAAAACCCTCAGTTCACCGGGCGGCGGTGGCTACAACGAACTGCGCATCGAAGACAAGAAAGGCGCGGAACAGATCTACCTGCATGCCCAGCGGGATTGGGATGAAAACATTGAGCATGACCAGAAGATTCGCGTCGGCAATGAACGCCACGACACGGTGGAGAAGAACACCTACACCGAGTTGAAGGCGGAAGAACATCGCACCACGGTTGCGGATCGGAAGATTGAAACGCGGATGGATGACCACCTGACTATTGGGCAGAACCAGCATGTGAAGTTGGGGACTGCGCAGCTGACGAGTGTCGGGAAAGAGATACATCTGAAGGCTGGGGACAAGATTGTTATTGAGGCTGGGATGGAGCTCACCGTGAAGGCGGGTGGGAGCTTTATCAAGCTGGATGCCGGTGGGATTACGGTTGTTGGGCCCGTTATCAAAATCAACGCTGGTGGGTCGGCGGGGTCTGGCACGGGGATTGGGATTAAACCGCCAGTGTTGCCGGGGGCTGCGGATCAGGATAAGGCGGGGAGTTTGATGGATCAGGCGTTGGGGAATGCGCTGCCTGAGAAGGTTAAACCGAAGGCTTTTTTTGTGTTTTCTGAGTGATGAATTTCGTGATGACAACAAATAACTACGTAAGGCAGATGAAGTGGTTTTCCATTGCGCTGTTGAGCTTGGGGATGAGTTCGTGTGCCTTTGCCTCTTCGTCCAGCACCGCCCAATGTCCGAGCAGCAGTTTTGCTGAGTTCGTCAAAGCTTTCTCATCCGAGCCAGAGATACAGAAAGCCTTTATCGCATCTCCTGTGAAGCATGTTCACGTGACGGCTGATGGAAAAGTACCGAAGGTTGTCGAGCGGAGCCTGAACGCGATTGCTGCTAATGAATTGAAAGTACTACTTCCGGAAAATGCCGCCAAATCGAATCTCAAGATCGAAATCAAATTACCGAACAGGGTGATCGTTCATGATGAGGCGGCCCATTATTTGAAGATTTTCGTCTTTAAGCATGGTGACTGTTGGGTTCTGAACAGAGTGGAGGATTGGGCACTCGATGCCGTGATGGATGAAATTACTCAGTCTGAGAAATCAATGCCTGGGGAGTTAGAGCTTAAAAAAGGCGTGATATTCGACAGGCTAGTCAATAAGGCTTCCCCTGAGTCTGGCATCTATTTGTACGCCGCAGCATTGGATAGCTATTTAGATGGTGCCCGAAAAGGATCGGCCCAAGCTGCAGCCGCTGCTGCGGGAATCAGCCTTGCTGGACAATCACCGCGATTGGAAAATGCCAGGATTCTGGATCTTTTAGTTCAAGCATCTAACAGCATCCCTGATGTAGCCGTGACGCTCGCACTATTTTATTGCGATGAAGGTGATTACGAGAGTAAACGTGCTTGTATCGATCCGCAAAAATCAATAGCCACCTTGGAGAGCGCTTCGACGCGGGGTTCAACTCAAGCGCTTATTAGGCTGGGCGAGGTTTACGAAGGCGACACCGTTGTTCCTTCTGATCTACCTCGGGCAGTAGCGTGTTATCGGGAGGCTCAAAAATCTGACCTTGAGGCCACTACTTCCGCTATTGACCGCTTGGCGGCCAAAGGGGTCGTCATGGATAACTCAATTCAATGTGTTAAAGCAGGAAGCTTCCGATGAGTACTGGATTACTTGCGCAACCGGCGCCCGCTGCTGCACCTGCACCTGCACCCGCTCCAACACCTGTTTCGGCAGACCCAACCCCCCTGTTGAACTTTCAATACCCATTCCGAAAGGCGGACGGAAAACAGTTCATTGATGCTGAGGAAGTCTACAAAGCACTTGAGGGTGAAAAGTCGGGGCATTACTTACTGGGTAGCAACAAGTTTTGGCATGGTGGTATCCACATCACCGACCAAAGTGCTCCTCAGTGTGTCCTAAATGAACCAGTACGGTGCATGGCCGATGGTGAAGTCGTTGCCTACCGACTCAATAAGGACTATCTGGAGTCAACGTTCGGTGACGGCAATACTGCGAAGAAACTGAAGTATTCCAATTCCTTCTGTCTGGTGCGTCACGAGTACAAGTCGCCACCCAATCCGGAAGAAGGACCGAACAAGGGCAAGCAAAACAAGTTGAATTTCTACAGCTTGTATATGCATTTGTTACCGTATGACCGCTATCCGTTATCACCGGAAGAAAAACCTAAGCCCAAAGTGACCATGACGGTAAATGACTTCAAGGCATATGACGACTTTCCCGAATCAAGTAGTGTTCAATCGCCCGGGAAGTTGTCTGCTGCTACGAAGCTTGAGGTGTTGGAGCAGAGAAGTGTTGATAATGTTACATATGCCAAAGGAAAAATCCTGTCCGGCAGTGTGAAAAACGGGTCACACAAAGTTCGTGGAGCAGGGAAGGAAGTATGGTTCGCTTATTTGAAGGATGGCGTCCCTTACCAAAACTCCAAACCCAAACGTATTTGGCTCGCAGACGATGTACCAGAACGTGCAAAACCAAATTACTGGCAAGGCAAAGTGAAAGCCACGGCAGTTAATAAGCTCGATCTGTATGGGGAGCCTGCGACTCCCCAAAACGGCCAGCCGGCAGGCGATCGGCTCGGCACCATGCAGCTTATTCCGGGCAGCGTCGTTGAGTTTGATAGTAAAGAAGTGCTCAATCTCAACGTTGCAGGCACCATTCGCCGAATGGCTAAATGTACAAAGGTAAGCGGTGATGTAGCTGCCACAGGCTGTGTACCTGACACCTTTTGGGCATGTGTAGAAAATGCAGCAGATTACCGGATGCTCGATTGGACGTCTCTGACGCCTACGAGCTTCGATTCAGTTGAAACTACGAGTACCGGAATCAAGGCGGGCGATCCGATTGGGTATCTGGGCAGGACTGAAAACCTCCTCGATGAATCAGGTGTTACAGATAGTAAATTCCAGGTACACATTGAGATATTCACCGCAGAGGCCGACGTCAAGGATTTCCTCGATAACCTCGCCGGTTTGAAGATTGGAAAGCAGTATCTGCACCTTCCTGTCGGAACCAAACTCAAGAACAAAGCTCCTGCCATTGGCACAACTGACCCGCTCAAGAAGGAGCACGCGATTGATTTGAGCGAGGCTCCGATCCTCAAGGAGGGTACTGACGATTGGTACGATGTCCGTGTTGTCGGGGAAGACCAACCAGTTTCTGGACTGATCAAAAAATCTGACGCTGAGATGATCAGTCAGCATGATTGGACGAAATTGGGTTTCCGTATAGTTGAAGAGTCCAGCGCCTCTGCTGATGGTTTTCTTGATCCAGAAGACATGCCACAGTTTTTTAAGGACCTCTTCACAAAAATCGATAAAAATGGCAACGGTGACGTTGATCCAAGTGAACTCGCTGATGCCTTAAAAGATGCTGATACGAGAAGTCAGTGGTCGAAGCTTATTGCTCGTCACCCAACTGAGTGGAGGTTTAAAGCTGATAATGCGAAATGGAGTCGATTGGACAAAATACTGGAGGCGGCTCCAAAATCACTGAAGCATGAAAGAGAAAGAATAGACAGTCTGGTTTTCTGGGAAGAGCTTTCGGAAAAGCCTAAGTTGGCGGATGGAATGGTTTGGCATTTTCATACAATTGGCTTCTTAGGTAACTTCTTAAGCCGCTCATGTATCCCTCTAGATAGAGCTAAAGAAATTGCTTTGTTAGTCACCTCTGGTTACGAGGGAAAGGATAAACTAGATTATGAGGCACTTGCGGATAATACCGATCAGCAAGGCACGTCATTTGGTATAATTCAGTGGAACTTTGGGCAAGGAACGCTTGGGCCATTATTGTTGGCCATGAGGGCAGCGAATCAACAAAAGTTTGATAATAGTTTCGGTGCAAATATGAATCTCCAATCGCTATTGTCGGCGATGAACTCAGCAAATATTCCTGCGCAAAAGAGCTGGGCTCAAGGTGTTATTTCAAACAATCGCGCAGGATGGACTTCCGCTTTTACGACGCTTGGCCAAGTTGATGAGTTCAAAAAAATACAACTGGACTTCGCTGCTCACTATCAAGAAAAAATTAAGTCGTGTATCGCTCTAATGCGTGAATTAGCGCCTCATCTAATGGTGAAAGTGCAATTGCGGACATATTGTGCTCTGTTTGATTTGTGTGTTCAGCAAAATAACCTTACGAGCGCCGAGACGTTGATTCGAACGGAGTTCGCTTCGGCGAATATAACAACACAAAAAGAGCTTCTTATATTTGTTTGTAAGAAGAGAGCTGAAAAGGCTTTGGAACAATACAGGGCGGATGCCTTTAGTCGGCGCATGGGGATTATTTCGGGTCAACAAACTACCATAACAATGAGTGGGCATACCAAAACTAAAGAAAATAAAAACTTCTCGGCAATTATAGAAGGAGATGTGTGTGAGATTTAAACTGTTATTTACTATGGGGCTAATGGTTTTAGCTGGCGATGCATCGGCTGGTGCTGGCAAATTAACTTGCGATCCTGATACTAATATTTGTAATGTCTCTGTTGCCGAGAATTATTGCAGCTCTGGTGAAGTGGCCAACACCAGGTGGGATATTCGGACTGATCAGTATGTACTAAGTTGCGAGTGTGACTGCACATCGCAAGAAAATACTTTTTGGCTAGTAGGAATAGCTGATGGTTTTTCTGTAAAAACAGTTGATGCAAGTAAAGTTTTAAACTCTGCGGAGCTTCAAAAAAATCACTCAGGCGTTCCAGATATATTTGGGTTGGTGCCTTACTGCTCAACGCCAAGAGAGTCGGATAGCGCGCTAATAAAGCTGCGGAAAATACCAACCCCTGACGGCGCACCGCAACCATATTGTTATTCGATTGATGATTCGCCGTTGCCAGAAGCCTGCCTCACAGAGGATTGTAAAGCAAAAAAAGAGCTAGTTAAGCGAGTCGCTTTACTTGTCAAGCCGGAAGTTTTGAATGAGTTCAAAAGAGCTACGGCTAAAATTTATAATGATGAAATAGGTTTTCGTGATTTTCCCAAGCGAGGATTTATTGAACGGTACATCTCAGAGTACGGTTACTCCAAAGCTGATCAGCAATCCTACAACGATATTGCATATTATTGGCAACAGGCTGGATTCAATGATGACGCTATTTGGTTGCTAGAGAAAGTAATATCTAGTAGTCCTGATCGTGTGGTTGCGTACCTCAATCTAGCAGATGCTTATTGGGGTAGGAATGAAGCACTAAATGCTTCAAAAAACTATAAAAAGTATTCAGAGTTAATGGCTTTGTCAGGAAAGCAGCAAAAAATTCCTTCTCGTGTTAAAGAGCGAAGTAAACTCTAGCCTAAGAGCGAAAGGGTAGGTCTAATTATGAGGTAGGGTAGCCATTTTTTCGATAAATAAATGCCTCCCTATTTTGATTAGAAAATTGCCGACCGGTACCATAGGTTAATAGTGGATGAAAGAAACTATATGGGGTAAGAAATAAAAACCATCGCTATCTGGAAAAACACCCAATGAGGTATTGCCTTTTTGTGCTATTTTTTCTGTTGGCTGCTTGCGGCGATTCAGACAATATAGTGAGTAAAGCGATGGCTGATAATCAACCATTGATTCAGATTCAGCTACATCAAAACATCAAGGATCTGATTTCAAACAGCCCCTTGAAGTTTGAGGAGGAGTGTATGGCGCAGGTGCACATGTGCTGGTACAAGATTGGCGCGTCTTTTAATAGCGAGACCCTCCCTTCAGTAGTTGTAGATAAAAATCTGAAGCTTGATCAAGTGGCCAGTATCTCTATTGCGGTTGATAAAGATGTAGGGCATGACATAGAAAATATTGAGTTGTCGATAAGGAGTTTGCCTGATAACAGCAAGCATGAAGCCTATCAGGCTTTTTTGTACGAATTGATGAAGGAAATCAAGTTGGCTGGTTGGAAGCATTATTACTCTCCTTCAGATCACAGTATTTCAGGGTCGCAAATTGATAAAGTTGCTACACCCAATAAAGTTTTGGGTGACTATGTATTGAGTCATCCATGGTTGGATCCGAACTATAAGATTGATCTTGCATGATACACACTTAAGTATCTACGGTGATGATGGTAGCTATTTCGGCTACTGGGCCTTTGAGGCGGGCGCCATCGCTTTTTTATACGGTATTGATGACAGCATAGTCGATCAAACAGTCTATCCAAGGGATCTGGTTGAGTATGCTCGAAACTATACTGGATCGACAGACTTGCCAATGAACGTATTGACGCCGCAAAGGTAGATTTAAATGTTTAATAAATATCAAGCCACTGCATTGCTCGTTTTGTTGTTTATACAGCCTTGTCATGCTGACGAAGTCCAGGCCCCGCTGGATATTACTGGCGCCAATGGAAGTTTGCTGCAATTCAAAAGCTGGCATCAGCATGGTGGCTGGACCGACATAGAATATAAAGGGCCTGGCGGTGCATTCAGGATATACGATCTGCCAAGTACGCTCGCACCTTCAGGTATAGGAAGGGTAGTCAGTTCAGACGCTGAGTCGGTTTCCCCGGGCAAGAAGTTTATTCTGGTCTATCGGACCGATTTCGGCGATGTCATTGACGAGCAAGGTAATGCTGTAAATTCCGAACAGACTCACTGTGAAGCGGTGTCTCTGGAGAATGGTTGTGTCAAGGATGTGGGTTCGGTGTTCCAGTGTGAAGGAACCTGGGTCGGCGATAAATGGAAGGATGTGAGAGGGGAGGTTTTTGATTTCTCTAAAGGAGGCATGTCGCCGAACTACTTGGTCAAAGAAATTTCCGGCTCGTCCTCAAATGAGTTTCGTGCTAACTCATTAATGGATTTGATTTTTATGGGTGTTCCTTCCTATATGGCTTGCTACCCACCCGAGAAGAACATCTCTGAATATAATGATATCGGGTTCTATTTCGCACAGGGTGGTCAGCACTTGTTGGCGATGCAGATTTATAATCGATTATTAAGTTTGGCCCCTGATCGAGTGCCATTGAAGTTGAATGTTGCTGATTCTCTTTGGGCATTAGGTAGGCGGGATGAAGCTAAAACCTTTTATATTGCCTATCGAGACGCCATGCTGAAGAAAGGGGCTGTGAGTAAACTGCCAAAGCGGGTTGATGAACGATTGAATTAAGAAAGGTTTATTTGTCGCGGTTATCAACAGTCTGTGCAGCGGAGAAAAATATTGAGAAGGGCCTGCTTGTTACACATATCTATAGTCGTCTATTTTGTCGCTATGCCTGTTTTTTCGTCCGAGGTTAGTCGTACAGTCGTCGATGTAAGTAATGAACCAGGCTATTCTGCTTTCGCTTCCGGAAAAACAATAGCTGCGATACATCAGGGTAATTGCAATTACTCCATGGCCTTGCTTGAAAATCAGCATGTAAAGCTCAACTCGCCAGATGTCGTATTTCTCGAGTCAAAGACAATTCCGCAAGACCCGCATTGGCCGTATCTGGCGCAGGCGGAAATGTCTGCGGGCTATGACTGGCATTTTGAAGAAAACAAGAATTTCAAATCAAAATGGTTTGGGCTGATGTGTGAGGGCGTGGAGGATTTCGACTCGCTTCGTTCTGATGGAAATGTAAGCTCAGATGAAGTTAGCCCAGAGCTTCAGCTTGTTAAAGAGGCTAATAATCTTGCGTGCCCTGCGACGCTGAATGAAAAAGGTTGGGTGCCAAATAACAAGGCCGGACAGGCACATGAGTACGTCTTCCAAGAGCTGGCCGGTGCCAATTGGTCGGGGTTTATCGTTGGTTTTAAGGGTAAAGCTAAAGACAGTTTCAGCCGTGTCAATTTCTGCATGGTCCACGAAGGGAATGTTTTGATGGGCTCAGCGGTCAATAAATTGGAGCCGCTTTGGCTTAATAATAAAACCTTTGAGGAGATCCAGGCTACGTTAAGGACCGTACAGTTTTTGCCTTGATTCTGTCAGATGTCGAAGTACTCCATTTTTAGTTTTTAAAAAGGCAGCGCCAACATGCGATTTATTATTTTCTTTGCACTCATTTATACATTTGCATTGCCCGCTACCGCCGCATCTTCCAATTTGAAAGTAGAGCGCTCATTGCCTGCTGCCATGGTCGCCGCCATCGAAGTGGAAAATCATATGTCGGCACAGGAGCTTCGCCTGATACCCAACGGTTCGGTGAGTTGGAAGGGGAGTGTTGTCGGGGCGGCGGCGTATGAGGACTCGATAGGCAGTTGTTCAATTTATACCTATCAGGGCGGTGTACTGGGCGAGGTGTTTTCGAACGTACCCTGCAAGTTTAAAGGCCCGCCGAAGCTGAAATCCGACAGGAAAGCTGCGCTGCCGGATGTTGTGTACGAGTTGGAGGTTTACCTGCCCAACCGAGGCGCGATGGTGAACCACATCGTGGCGCTGTATTTCGATGCTGAGAAAAACGCTTTTTGCTCAAGCAGCGCGCTCGCAGACTGGTATCTGTCGGGGGGAAAAAACATGATGCCTGATCTTCAGGATGGTACGTGTGAGGTTGGGGCTGGCTGAGCGCATTAAGCCGCAGCAAGAAGGGGACATTAAGTCCCCTTCGTACTTTTACTATGCGGCGGCCCGGTGTCCCCCGGGATCTGGCGAATCAATTTGATCCAGTGCACGCTCGACCAATAAACGTACCCCATCCGCCAATCGACTCAGCGCCAAGGCTACCGAGCGGCGTGTGCCTTCCACATCGTCGGCCAGATCCGCAGCGATGGCGCTGATGGCCAGCAGGTCTTCGGATGCATTGGCCAAGAGCGTCTCGGTGTGGAGGTCTTCGGAGGCGGCGAATAGTGCGCCTTTGCGGGGCTTGGGTTTGGGTTCGCCTCGGGGTTTGGGCCGAGGTGGTAGTCGAGGGCGCGTTCGGCGGCTTCGTGGAGTTTTCTGGAATCGAGGGATTCGTAGGGGGATGTGGATAAGTCGTCTGGGGGATTCGGTGTTGGCTTGATCATCGATGTATCTCCTGGAATTTAAGAGACTGGCACCGTTTCGCTTTGCACTTCGAAAGAGGTGGCAGCTGTGCGTTGGTGTGCAAGACCGGTCCAGGAACCCGGCAGACCCGAGGGTCTCCGACGCACAGCCACCATAACGATTCGCGAGCATAAGAAAACGCTCGATGAATTGCCATAATCGATTGAGCACCTGGGCCGGACTTGCACGTCCGAGTCACCGATTTTGCGGTGACGAACAAAGGTTATCCGCATGAACACAACGCGCCTAGTTCACCAACACCCCCACTTATCGAAGGAAATATCCGATGGTTTTGCAGGCAATGTAAGCGGATGATCCGACACTTTTAAACGTAACCAGCGCACCGCTTAAACAAGGGCTTTCGAGTGATCGACATGGATTGTTTTGTGAAACAGCGCGGCTTCGGCGCAGCGCTGAAGGCTGCTTTTGTACTGAGCCTGTTCCTGGGTGGCGCGAATGCATTCGCTGAAGGCCAACCTTGCCCGTTCGATGTCCCGCAAACAGATCTGAAAGTCGCGAGCTGCGTGCAGGAAGGGGACGTGAACATCCTGAAACTCGTGCCCCGCAACGAACCTGAGTCCACCAACGACTTCGACAACCTCCCCACCTTCATCGTCTCTGGGAAAAACCGGCAGGACATTTTGGCGGTTGTCGGAATCGACAGTGCACGGCGTTACAACAAGCTGATCGAAGTGCCTCATGCTGAGGGACTCAAGGAGTTTTCGGACGCTGCGCCCACCGCAAAAGCGTTAATGAAGCAGCGAGGCTGGACGCTGTTGGACATGAAAAACGTTATCTACCCTGGCCCGGAAGATGTTGAGGGGTTTTCATTAACCTGCAACACACTTCAAGCAGAAACAGCCCAGGGTTTTGTCGTGGTTTCGCAGTGCAACACCTTTTATGAAGAAGGTGTATCCGACTTGAAAAAACTCCTGGCCCGAATCACCTGCGAACCCCCAAAAAGCGAAGCCTTCCCTGCGCTCAATACCGACTCAGGCACCATCGTTTTCAACTACACCAAACTGCCCGAAAACGAATCCCAAGACCCCGACGACGTGGCCATCGACGTCGATTTTGTGAATTGTGCTGACGGCGCTAAAAAGAACATTGCGGGGCTTCCATTTTTAGCGGCCACGGGGGCGGTCAAAGCCGCTTTCTTCGCCACAACCAAACCCGGCGCAGAACCCGAGCTAATCATCATTCACGCGGTCGGAATCAGAGCCTATACCGGCGTTAATTACTTGGGCGATTACTACACCGTTCACATCTACGCCAACACGCCAGCGGGTTACGTCAGGGATGAGCGACTGTCGACCTACTTCGGCAATGGCGGCGATATTGCGCGCGATGCCGAGTCGGAGGAGTTGGTCTACACGTTCCCCTACAAAACCGCAGACGACATCGTCGCCAAACTCAACTCCGCCGCCTACAAACACTGGGCAGCGGGTGACGAGGTGAAGCTCACGATCAATAAAAAGGCCCCGATTTACAGTTCGCCGGTATTAGCTGATGTCACGAAGATGTATTTGATCCAAGGTGATTCGGTCTTGCAGGAAGGGGCTGAGGCCGGGTTCCTGAAAATCATGTTCAAAACGCCCAAGGGGAAAGCGATTCGGGGCTGGGTTCTGTGCGGTGATGCCGACGGTTGTTAGTCGAGGCTCCGGTTGCACGGTCAGAGGTGAAACGGGCTCGGTGATTCATCACTAAGGCCCGCGTTTTCCTTTAGACTTGCGCCCTTCAAGGAAGCCCTCAGGACACGGAATGCCAGTCCCCTCAAACACACTTCGCAAAGCCCTTGTCGCTTGGCTATCCGCCGCCGCCCTGGTGCATCTGTTCGTCAGCATCATCCTGACTTGGGTCGGCCCTTCGGGATGGCTCGACGTCTACCTGCAAAACGTCGACTACGCCTTCTGGACGGACCTGCCACCGCGCGCCGCCCGCGAACAACAACTCTGGTGGCTCGCCGTGTTCGGCGCGACGCTGCAAAGCTATTCCCTCTACATGTTCGCCCTCGTGCGAATCGGCAATCGCCTGAAAACCCCAATGGCGTGGGGCTGGTTGATCGCCGGCATCGTGATCTGGGCGCCGCAGGACATGTGGTTTTCCCTGACGGCGCAGCTCTGGGTAAACCTTTGGATCGACGGCTTCGCGCTGCTGACTTTATTGCCGCCGCTGTTTTGGCTCTATCGCCACGACCGCCGCACCGCCTCTTCAAACAACCCACCGAGTGACGCCGACCATGCCTGATTTTTCTCTTCTGGATTGGGCGGTCGCGCTGCTGATTGCCCAGGCTATTCTGGGTGCGCTGGATACCCTTTATCACCACGAACTGACGGTTGCGCTGCCGTATCGGCACAGTGCGCGGCTGGAGTTGTCGATCCACGCGCTGCGGTCGTGTTTCTACGGGGTTCTGTTTCTGGGCATGGCGCATCTGGCGTTCCAGGGCACATGGGCGATTGTGATTGCGCTGCTGTTTGTCCTGGAAATTTGCCTGACGCTGTGGGATTTCGTGGTTGAGGATCGCAGCCGCAAGCTGCCGGCCATTGAGCGGATCATGCACACGGTTTTGGCGGTGAATGGCGGCGCGTTTTTCGCGTTGTATGGCGTGCAACTGGCGCAGTGGGCGAGTCTGCCGACGGGCCTGTCCGCGATTGATCTCGGCTGGCGTGGCTGGTTGCTGACGTTGTTTGCGATTGGCGTGACGGCGTCGGGTATTCGCGATGGCTTGGCGGCGCTGCGCATGCAGCGCGAGGGCAAACCTTCTAACCCGTTCGCGGGTGGCGCTTATAAGCGCGTGCTGGTGACCGGTGGCACCGGGTTTATCGGCGAAGTGCTGGTCAATCAATTGCTCGATGCCGGCCACACGGTCAGCGTGCTGGCGCGTGATCCGTTGAAAGCCGCGTACCTGTTTGATGGGCGCGCCCGTTGCCTGCGTTCGCTGAGCAAACTCGGCCACGACGAAACCTTCGATGTGGTGATCAACCTAGCGGGCGCGCCGGTCGCCGGGCCGCGCTGGAGTGCCAAGCGTCAGGCGCAATTGATCGCCAGTCGGGTCAATACCACCTACGCGCTGATGAGCTGGCTGAAGAACGCCAAGCACAAACCGGCGCTGTGGGTGCAGGCCTCGGCCATCGGCTATTACGGCGTGCGTGATGCCAGCGAAAGCCTGGATGAAGGCGCGAGCAAGGGCGACGGTTTCATGGCCGAGTTGTGCGCCAAGTGGGAAGCCGCGGCGCAACCGGCCACCGAGTTCGGCGTGCGTCAGGTGGTGCTACGTTTGGGCGTGGTGTTTGGCCCGGGTGGCGCGTTGTTGCCGTTGCTGATTCCGTTTCGTCTGGGCTTCGGTGGGCGCATGGGCGATGGGCAGCAGATCATGAGTTGGGTGCATCGCGACGATGTGATTCAGGTGATCGCCCGAGCCTTCGACGACAACAGTCTGAGCGGCACGTACAACCTGGTGGCGCCGGATGCGATAAGCCAAGGCGTGTTCGCCGAGCGCGTCGGCAAAGCGCTGAAGCGTCCAGTGTGGTTCCACATTCCCGCTGCGCCAGTGCGAGCGCTGGCCGGTGAGATGGCGCAGTTGTTTTTCGACGGTCAACGGGTGGTGCCGAGCAGACTGACCGAAGCCGGCTACACGTTCCGTTATCCGACCCTCGACGCTGCCCTGCGCGATCTGGCCTGAGGACTGTTGATGAGCAAGCCTGTGATGTACCTGCTGGCCGGCAACGGTGGCGCCGCCGAATGGTGGGATGACGCGCTGCCGCACTTTCAGCGCTATCAGGTGGTGCCGCTGGAATTGCCGGGTTTCGGCGACAATCCACAGGCACCTTGCGAAGACCTCGCGGCGTACGCTCAGGCGTTGCTGGCGATGACGGTGCAGGGCAGCGCGATCATGGCGGTTGGGGTCAACGCATTGTTGGTGTTACATGCGCTGCAACGTCAGCCTGGGCACTTTTGCCGCAGTGTGTTGCTGGCGCCGGTCGGGGCATTCTTGTGGCAACGGCGGCTGCCGGCATTGATGTCGCCGCTGCCGATTCGCAAGACCATTCATTGGTTGCTGGCGAATAAACCTGCGGTGTTCGCACACAAATTTTCCAACCAGACCTGGACGCCCGCGCAGTACCAGCGCATGGGCGCCGGATACGCTCGCTGCCGTGCGTTTGTGCCGCACTGGGACTTGGTGCGCGCCGACACTGCGTTGCCATTGCTGGAGTGGATCACCGACCCGGTCGAACTGGTCTGGGGCGATCAGGACAACGTGCTCGGCATCGCCCAGGCTGCGGCGTGGTCGGCGATTCTGGCTCGTGCTGATCTGACCATCTGCCTGAAAACCGGTTGGGGCCATTACCCGTGGATTGACTCGCCCGCTGAGTTCGCCGCGTGGCTGGAGTCGGGAGAGCGCGGATTCGTCGCGCACACCAAGGGCGGTCGATTGCGTCTGGCTGAGCTGGCCGGGCAAGCGGTGCCACCGGCGCTGTCACTCAACGATGCTCTCGATTCGCGGTTGCCTGCGTTCCTTGCCAGCCAACCGGACGCCACGTGGGCGGTGCGTTCCTCCAGTTATGGCGAGGATCAAGCCGACGCGGCGAATGCCGGGTTGAGCACCACGTTCCTGCGGGAGCCGACAACCAACGTGCCGGCGCGCATTGCCGAATTGAGCACGGCGGGTGTGGAAGAAGTGGTGGTGCAACGCTTCATCACACCCAAGGTGTCCGGGATTGCTTTTGTGCGGCACTTATCGGTTGAACTGGAGTGGGTCGAAGGTCACCTTGAGTCGCTGGCCGATGGTCAGGTGAGCCCCGAGCGCGCGATCATTTCCCGTCTCGGCGATTCGTGGAGCAGCGACACGTTCAAGCCTGCCCACGGCCTGACGGCGGACCAGTTGTGGCGCTTTCTACAAGGCGTGTTGCGGGTCTTTCACTACGTGCCCGGCGACGTCGAATGGGCCTGGGACGGTCAGCAACTCTGGCTGCTGCAATACCGGCCGATCAGCGACTACGGCTGGCGTCGGCACCTGACTGCCGCCAACATCGCCGAGATCCTGCCGCCGCAACCAAGCGTTTTCGTGGAGTACGCGCAACGGCGTGCGGCGGCGAGTATTCCGGCGATCATGGCGCGTTGGGATTCGCGGGTGTTGCAGGACAACGAGCCGTTTACTGCGGTGTTCGGCGGTGCTTCGTATATCAACAATGATCTGTTTTTGGCGCGGCTGGCGGACTGGGGGATTTCTGCCAGCAGCTATGCCGGTGAGGTCGGCGGCGCGACACCGCACCTGCCTTGGCGACCGCTGCGAATACTTCGCTCGTTGCCACTGTTCTTACGCATGCAACGCATCGCGCGCGGGCATTTGCTGACGTTGGAAAAGCGCCTACGCCGATTCGATCAGGAGCTATCCGAACTGATCGCCCAAGGTGCCGATGGCCAACAACTGGCCGACTGGTTCACCCGGTTTTATGTGTTCGTGGTGCAAGGCAATCTGTGCATTGCTACGTCGTTGGCCAGTAGCGGCGGCGACCTGTTTGGGCGACCACCAACGGCGTATGACAACCTTGAAAACAGCCCGCATCGGCTGCCTTGGGAAACCGATCCAGGCACACCACGCCCGGCGCCGACCGACCTGCCGTTGCAGGCTTTCCCACAATGGTCGGGGCTTATCCGTGTGGCCCATTCCACCGGCCTGCCGGGTCTGCGCGGTTACTACCTGCAAGTGCGCGAGTGGTATCGCGACAACCTGATGCGGGTGTTCTTCCGGCTGCACCACGCCATGCCGATGGCGGATCGAGCGCACTGGTTTGCTCCGCATCCAGACAGTCGAGCCCGCGACGGCAGCTTCTGGCAGGACGGCCGCGAAGGCACCGAGCAGGCGACGGGCTTCATGATTTATCCGGGGCAGGTGCAGGGCATTTTGGGCGACGACATCTTGCTCGAAGACACCCTGGACCCCGGACGCCACGCGCACTATCAGGCCGCGCGGGCGGTGATTGCGCGCATGGGCGGGCGCTTGTCCCATGGCTCGACCTTGTTGCGTGAACTGCGCAAACCTTCGGCGGTGTTGCCTCAAGTCGATGTGGCGTGGCTGGGGTGTGAGGTGCTGTATCGCGATGGTGAACTGACGTTGGTGAAGTAGTTTTTGATGAAAAGGAATTCTCTTGTGGCGGGTTTGAAGCGTGGGTGTCTGGCGTTGTTGGCGCTGGTGATGTCGTCGGCGGCGTTCGCGACGGAGTCGGGTGCGGTGCAATGCCCCAGCGCCAATTTTGCGGAGTTCATCACCGCGTTTACGGCGAACACGGACACTCAGCCAGCCTTTGTCGCTTCGCCGGTGATGGAGCTGTCGGTTGTCTCCACCGGGTCGAAACCCCGGGTGGTGAAACGACAAGTGCCGACGTTGGCGCCGCGATCGTTGGTCGAACTGTCTGCGGATTACATCGCCAAATCCGGGCTGAGCCTGGAGGTTAAGCTGCCCAACTATGTGTTCGTCCGCGACCACAAAGGCGAAGTGCTGAAGGTCTTCACGTTCAAGTTCGGCGACTGCTGGAAATTGGTGCGGGTCGAAGACTGGTCACTGGAAAAAGTGCTGTCCGCGCAACAAGGGGAGCTGCGCGCTTCGCCGGGTGCCCGCGCCCTCAAGAGAGGCGCAATGTATGACGCTCTGACGAATGAGTCGGGGTATCCGGCCGATGTGCAATTGTATGTTTCGTCCCTGGACAGTTACCTGGACGGTGCCGCCCAGGGTAATGACCAGGCCGCGTATGCCGCCGCGTCGGTCAGCCTTTCAGGGCAGGCGCCGCGTCTGGACAACAGCAAAATCCTCGAACTTTATATTCAGGGTTCCCGGACGCTCGCGCAGGCCAGCCATGCGCTGTCAGGGTTTTATTGTGACGAAGGCGAGTATGGCGACCCGCGCCCTTGCGCCGACCCGGCAAAATCCCTGGCGGCGTTGAAAAGGTCCGCTGCGCAAGGTGCGCCCTATGCGCTCAACGACCTCGGCAGCGCCTTTCAACGTGGCACGCTGGGCATTCAGGATTCGCAACGAGCGCTGGCCTGTTACCTGGCGGCGGCCAACATGGGACAGGAAGGTTCGCGCACCAACGCGGAACAACTGATTGCTCAGGGCATAACAGTTGACGCGGCCAAGCCGTGCCTGTCGCAAGAAACTGCTGAAGACCCCCAGGCATTGGCCTGCCCGTCGAAGAATTTCGAGGCGTTTTTAGCCGACTTCATGGAAAGCCCGGTCATTCAAAAAGCCTTCACCCGCGTCCCGATGAAAAAGCAGATCACGGTGGACGCCGAGCCTGAGCCGAAGCAGGTCAGTACGTTGCTGGATCGCGGCGAGCTGATATTCCCGCTGATCCCAGAGGCGAAGGCGCGCGAGATGCAAGGGCTGACGCTAGAGGTCGTGGACAAGAGCGACACGTCGGTGACGGTGAAACTGCAAAAGCCGGATACGGGCTATCAAGTCATGTACCGGTTCAGTTTTGATGGTTGCTGGGGACTGGACGAAGTGCAGGATTTCTCGATTTGAATGCCGGGTCTATTTCAAAGGATTTGAAGTGAAAAGATTGCTGCTGTTGGTGATTGGCGTGCTGCCGTTGACGGCTCACTGCGAGGTTGTGTCGGAGAATTATTGTTTTGGGATGTATGAGTCGAACACGGTGAAGTTTGAGCTTCGAACTTACTACGACACTACGAACAAGTGGCAGGGTGGTTTTGTTAAATACGCGTCATCCGGTGTGCCGATTCCTCTGGTTTTAACCGACAGCCAATCTGAAGAAGTGAGCCCGGATAGGCCATGGGAGGTCACAAGAACATGGTCTGAAGTGCTTGAGGGAACGGTGACAGGTACATACGAAATGGTGAGCCAGGGTGGGATGATCATTTCGATGAGCTACACGAAGAAGTCGAACGGCAAGGAGTACGGGTTTTTTTATACACCCACCGAAGTCTCTTTAGAGAAAGGTTGCCAATGGGAATAGTCAGTTTGCTCAGGAGTTACAGCATGAAAGGACTGTCGATTTTATTGGGCTGCATCCTGGCCGGTGCAGCCTCTTTATCTTTCGCCGCCGATCCATCCTTCACAGACTTCAACGTCACCCAAGTGTTTGCCGGTCCAAACCACGCCCTGGCGCCCCAGGAAAACAGCAACCAATGGATGGATGAAGCGCGAGCACAAGCCCTCGCCGGCAAGGTCAATTTCGCCGGGCACTACGTTCTGCACAGGGTTGGCTGTGGCGGCAGCACGATGTGTGTCGAGGTGCTGGATGCGCAGACGGGAGAGGTCGCGACGGGCCTGCCCAATGCCTATGACGGCAACTTGCTGACGCTGTCTTACCAGCCCGACAGTAACTTGATCATCGTCTCCGGCATCACCGCCGACACCGAAAAAGACATAAAGGGCAAACGCCTGAAGAACCGCGACCGGACTCGCTATTACGAGTTTGTGAACAACGAATTCCGGCTGTTGAAAATCACCGACTCCTAAGCGATTCGGCAAAGACTAGACACGTTCGAAAGACGGACAAGGATGATAGGGATGCAGCGCTTTATCAGGTTTTTCGTGGGGTCGATATTGGGTGGCTTGCTGATCGTGCCCAGCGCGCAGGCGGCTCAAACAGCCGAAAACGAGGGTGGTTGTTATGGCTACCTGACCGAACTGGTCCGAGGCAGCAACTTCCCGTTTCTGTATCTCACCAAGGACAAGGTCAACTTGCTGATCGATGACGACGACGGGGAAACCGTTCGCGCGAAGTTGTTCTACGACACCAACGGCACCGGCACCATTGGCTGGATCAAGTACACCCCGGCCACCCAGGCATTACTCAATACCTCAGCGGAACTGGATGAGCCTGTGGCGCTGTCCTTTGATTCCAAATTTGCCCAAGGCTATGCGCGATGCCTGGCCAGAACACAGGCGGGTTAGAGCCTTGAGGACGTGTTCGATGATTCAGCGTTTTTGCGTGGGCAGCGTTTCGGCACTGTTTGCATTGGCGGTTTTTGCTGCAGCACCGGATGCCTATACCCAGCGCGACGTCATGCAGTGCGGTGGCGTCGAAGTGGCATTGGTTTCGTCTTGCCGGTCGGTGACGGTGCAGGACGATCAAGATCACCTGCTCCCGGTGTGCTCCGACCAGACAATCAACATCAACGGCAAAGTGCTCAGACGCAACATCGGCAAGGTCTCCCAATTGACCAAGGACGGCACCACTGTCTCGATGTTGGAAAATGTGGTGGTGGCAATGGATTGCATTAAAGGCGCCAAAGGAAGTCTGGTCGCTATCGGTGGCTACGGCGGTTGCGGGTCGTGTCCAGAATGGCACGGCTACTACTCGATGGCGGGCAAGTTGGAAATGTATTCCTACAGCAACTCCTACCGCTCGTATGGCTCGAAAGGGTCGTCTGAAGCGTTGATCAAAACCCATGGTTTGACCGCGAAAGACCTTCGTGAAGAAAGTCCGGGCGTTAAGAGGATTAGTTATGGGCAGCCGTAATCTCGCGGTGCTGGTCTTGGGCTTTTTTATCGCGGCGAATTGCTTGGCTGAAGATGTTTGTAAAGAAGTCACCCAAGGCGTGTCGGTCTACAGGTGCTCGGAGTCCAAACGGAAAGCCGCCGATGTGCAACTCAACGTCAGCTACAAAAAGTTGATGGCGCGGTTTGAGTCTCAACAGCGGGTTAATCCAGAGCAAGGGAAGGTCTTCATGGCCATGGCTAGGGATTCCCAACGCGCCTGGCTCAAATTGCGCGACACCAATTGTCCGCTTGAGGCCACGGATATTGAGCCGGATGCAGAGGCCTCTTTCACGACGATCAACTTCTGCATTGCCAGAATGAGCAATGAGCGTGCGGCGTATCTGGACGGGATTGTGCGGGACTAGTCAAAACAAGGGAGTTGTCTTTGAAAAAGTTTTTGATGTTGATGTGGCTGCTGTTTCCCCTGGCTGCTCATAGCGCAGTGAAAACAGAGATCTTCTGTTTCAAGGCTCAGGACGGCAAGGCTATGAAGTTCGAACTGAGGACCTACTACGACCCCGCAGCCAAGTGGAGCGGGGCGGCAGTTAGGTATGCGACGTCCAAAGAGTCGATTCCGCTGGCGCACAAAAGCACCGAGCAAGAAGAACTGTCCGAGGGCCGGCCTTATGAGTTCACCACGACGTGGGTCGAAATCATTGGCGGCGCAGTGACGGGCGAGTACGTCATGGTCCGTCAAGGTGGGCGGATTGACGGCATGTCGTACACAAACGCTAAAAGCCAGAAGCGCTATATGTTTGAGCATGATCCGGTGATCGAATCTTCCCCTGAGAAGGGGTGTCAGTGGTGAAGCTGTTTACCTTGAAAATTTCAATGTTCTTGATGGCGCTATTGAGCTTTGGCGCTGGCGCCGCTGAGTTGGTTTTTCCACACGCAACGATCTGTGAGCCTTATGGCAAGGCGCCCGGTAGTTGTTCGGTTGCCTTGAATTCAGACGGCTTTATTTTAGATGCCGGCTCAGGAAAGCGACTGCTCGACGCCCCGGAAGACACGGGCTCGATATTAACAAACGCGCTGTATCGATCCGGCAGCCAATACATCCTGGACAGTGAAAATTACTCTTCCGCCAAGTCGCGCCGTTGGGTGGTCTTCAGTTATGACGGTAAAGAGATCGTCCTGAAGCATGTCTACATTTTTTCATTAGCGATCTCCATGCAGGTTGGCCCCTACTGGCATGGCTATGACTGCCGTCCGGTCAATGCGAAGTTGGTCCGTGCGGGGGGACTGTTGGAGTCGTCCCTGGAGACGCTCTGCAAGGATGTCGAAGCCAACGTGGTCACGATTGCGGATCATCCCTCCGCGCCTTCGGCCGCAGGTTCGCTGGCGGTCAGTGTGCCGGTGTACAGCGACGGGCAACGCAATGGCGCGGCAACTTACGTGTTTGAAGGGACGGATGAGCCTGAGTTTTTGAAGATGGCGTGTGACGCAGGCTGCGCGCTGCCCTTGAAAGAAACGGCTTCGCTGAGTACGGGTGAAGTAGCGCGACCGAGTGCCAGCGCCAACCCGCCAACGGTGATCAAACAGCAACAGGCCAGTTTATTGGGTGATGCATCCCGTCAAAACGTGTCTGTGCTGTCCGGTGATGCCGGGGCAACTTACCGTCGCTTGCGGATCACACCTGAACATGGCGCTGGTGACGACATCCTGCTGGATACCTCCAAGGCGTTGCCATTGATCAAGAGCCAATACTCGACGGCCATGAGCGATGTCTTCAGCGTCAACATCATCAACAACCCGGCAGGCGTGCTGAAGGTCATCGATATGCAAGGTGACACCGTGTCGGTCAAGCAGCCTTCTGCCGAAGCCGGGAGCGCCCTTGTACTGGTCAGTAGCGAAGAAGATAACGCCGTTTATAACTTCAACCTGGTGTTTCGCTACAACAAAAGCTCCAGGCAGTTCGAGCTGAAACATGTATTGCAGGTGGTCAACAACGAATCCTGCGATCACTCGCTTGTCAGTGTTCAAGAAGTACCCAAAAGCCTGATCGGTGAAATGTCCTTGGCGTCTTTCGATGGTCGCAAGATGTTTGAGCAGTTGTCTGACTTGCGCATTAAAGCTGCCGGCGATTACAAAAAATTGATGATGACGGACGTCGCGGAACAGCTCGACAAGGCGTTGGCGCTGTATCGAAAAGGGCAGACCGAGGCCGTCGCGGAGTTGATGGGAAGCTTCCTGATGTACAACAGCGCAGGCCAATGCGATCCACACGGCTACATCGCTTCAAAGTACGACTTTCCTCAGTTCCCCGGCTGGTCTAACGACTTGGGTTTTCTATTCGGTGAGACTGGTTATTACGAAGAATCTGTCGAATTGCTGGACGCGGTAATTGCCCAAAATCCCACCCGCACCGTGGCCTATCTGAACCTCGCCGACAGTTACTGGGGCCTGAAGAATAAAGCGTTGGCGGCGCAGGCTTACAAACAGTACGCCTCGTTGATGACCGACGCGGGCAAGGCGTCGAAGATTCCTGCGCGAGTGGCTGAGCGTAGCAGTGGAGTGGTGGAATGAACGGATGCAGAAGGGTGTTTCTGAATTTCGCAGGCGTGGTCCTGGCGGCGTCCATGTCCCCGGTTTTCGCCCAGTCCAACTGCAATCGCGACAGTTTCGAAACACCTGATTGGCTGGTGTGCAGCCAGCAAACTTTCGATTCTCTCGACGCGGCATTGAACGATCAATACAAAAAAGCGCTGGCCAACTTGACCCCTGGCAACAGGAAGCTGTTGGTTGATGTGCAACGCAGTTGGGTGAAGTTCAAGGAAGAATACTGCGAGACGCTTTATCAAAAGGCTGAGGCTGGTGAGGAGGCGGCACTCAAAAAGTGGTCTTGTCTGCTGCACACCACTAATGGCCGGCTGAGCGAATTGATGTATTTGCAGACAGGGATGACCAATGATGGTTTCTACAACGCGACGCTAGCGATGGTGGGTAAAGACAATGCCATGACGAGGGAGGCGGCGGCGCAGCGGTTGGGAGGCGAGGCGTTGGTTGACCCGGTTTGGCAGCACTACGTGGCTGGCCATTGTGAGATGGCTTTCGGCCTGTTCCGAGAAGACCTGGATCTCTGCGGGCAGCGGATGCGTTTTCAGTTGACCATCAATCGTTGATCGTGGGCGGTGGAGGCGTTTGTATCGTCAGTTGAAACGTGACTTGGCAGTCATTGGCGCCAAAAACCGCACCATCTTCTGCAAACACAAGCCAATAGTGTCGTTATCGTCTGAAGCCGCTACACTGCGCCGGCCGTTCATTTTTCTTTGAGGCTGTGCGCATGAAATTTCGTTTTCTTCTGTGGATGCTGGGTTTGTTGATGGGTAAGGCCAGTCGGACTAATCCTGCATTTCAACAGCAGTTGGGTGACAAGGAATTGGTGTTCCAGCTACAGACCCTGGACGGGAAAGTGGCGCGGCATTTCCTGGTGAAGGATCAGCGTATTACCAGCAAGTCCGGTGTATATGCCGAGCCGGCGTTTGCGATTGCCTTTAAAGACGCGGCGTATGGCTTTGCCACGATGCAGGCGAAGAACAAGCAGTTGGCGTTTATGACCGGGATTCAGGACAAGTCGATTCAGATCAAGGGCAACCCGGCGCTGGTGATCTGGTTCCAGGGGTTGACCAAGTATTTGAAACCGCGAAAAGCCAAGCCTATGGCTTGAGAGTAAATTAGACCGAACTACCCCCGACGCGGGTAAGTCTTGCAGCAGATCTGTATCTGTGGGTGTGAGATTTACCCGTCATTGCCTGATTTCCTCCCGATACGACGTTGGCTCGTTGCGCCATAAATTAGTCTCGCAAAGACAATCTTGCTGTCATTTATGACAGGTCCCTAAGTGCACTTCCTCGTGTTTAACTCGCGCAATGCCGGTTACTCATTCTTTAACGAGGAAGTGTACATATGAGCCACCTTTCAGAAAAAGCTGCTGCGGCAAACGGACTTGATCCCTCATTTGCAGACGGCGGGGTACTAACATTGCCATCGCCAGGACTTGAGGGCGATCACTCCATACTTGTTCAAGCTTTACCGGAGGAAAAATTACTTCTGGTTTTTAATGCGTCAGATGACGGTTTTATCAAAATCGCCCGGTTAGGCTCTTCCGGAAAACTTGATGATACGTTCGGTCAAAATGGGGTCGTAGATATCCCTTTCCTCAAGGAAATGAGCTTTGCACCGAGCAGTATTCATTCGCTACAAAGCGGCGGCTGGATCATTGTGGGGCGGGCAGTTCCCGATTCATTCTTTGACCTGGAAAGTCTGGCTGTCGTGCGCCTTAACCCAGATGGCACGTTAGACAGTACATTTGGCGTTAGCGGCATCGTTATTATCAAGATTGAGGATTTGGGTGATAACAAAAAATGGGAAACGGCCAAGCTTTGGGTCGATAAAGTCGATGAGGAATCTGATGCCAAACTGCCGGGATTGCTGAACTTGAATGTGTTTTCAGCCATAGAACCGTTACAGGGACGAAATAAAGAAAAGGTATTGTTAAGCGCTTCGATCGCTTTTGGTTTTGACGATATTCAGGGGATTGTTCTACGTCTGGATGAGCGGGGAGTTCTGGATAGTCAATTCGGTGGAACAGGTTATGTTCTGGTTGACGTTCCGGGGATTAACTTTCTTTACAACTACGCCCGCGGCGTGATCGTTCAACCTGATAAAAAAATTGTTATCTGCGGGTACTTTGACCGAGGTGTCGACGTGCTTAGCGAGGCATTCGTCATTCGTTACAACGAAAACGGTACGGTAGACACTTCGTTTGGTCCTGAAAAAAATGGCGTGCTGATTATTTCCAGTCCTGGTGGGCAAGGAAGTTTGCTTCTTAGTCGGATTTTCTTGAAAAAGGACGGTGGAGTACTTGCCGTCGGAGGTGGGGAGACACAATCCGAAAGCCAAGCCTTGATTGTCAATCTCAACGAAAGTGGCAGTTACAACCTGGTTTTTAATGATGGGAAGCCGCATTTCGATCGGTTGGCCATTGGGCACACGTGGGGAAGCTGTGCTGTACAGAACAATGGAGAAATTGTCGCTACCGGGAGTATTGGAAGCAACTTTGATAACGAATCCAGAGGGCAACTGGTCGCACGTTATTTGCCGAGCGGAAAACTGGATGGGGCGTTTGGAGAAGGCAGAGGCTATGTCGAATACAGTAGCCGGGAGGGAGATCTGCTTCGGAGTACCGCATTCATGGAAGACAATCGAATCGTTACCAGTACGCTGGTGCTTCACGATAACGGGAGCGTGAGCGGCTTTTTGCTTCGTTTTCTGGGATGAGCCGCTGCCAAGCTTGAGTGAATACGTTAGACCGAGTTGGATTCTTCGCGGGCAAGCCTGTTGGGGTCCAGTTTTTTTGGACCACTCCGTAGGAGCGAGCGGTGCGACGATTCGACTTGCCCGCGAAGCTTTTAAGCTTGGGTGAATTGCGAAGCCAATTCGCGCAGCAGTACTTCAGCTTCAAGCACTTTGCTGACCACATCATTGGCCTTGTCTCGGGTCAAGCCAAGCCGCTCCAGCAGCGCATCCGGAATATCCTCATCCGGCCCTGACCCAATCCCGCGACTACGCAGCAAGCGCACCGCCAGGCACACAAGGTTCGGGTATTCGGCATACGCGCCGTCATAGCTCGGGTCGTGCTGGAAGCGCAGCGCCGTGGCCAGCTCGTCCGGCATGTCCCAGTAGCGCATCAACCAAGCGCCGATCTGTTCGCGGCTGATACCCAGCAAATGTTGCTCGACATAGCTGTGGCACAGGTGCGGGTTGACCTCCAGGTGGCGGCAGATCAGCGAGAAGTGCGGCGGGAAGACGTGGGCCAGCAGCAAATAGCCGAAGTTGTGCAGCAGGCCGGCGAGGTAGGTCAGGCCGGCTTCCGGGCGCTGAGCGCGCGGCATGGCGCGGGTCAGGCCTTCGATAACGGCGGCGGTGTAGATCGATTGCTGCCAGTACGGCGTGGTGTGTTGCGGATGGTCTTTTGGCAGGCTCAGGGTTTTGCCGAGGGCCAGGCCCAGTGCCAGGTTGATCACAAGATCAAAGCCAAGCACGCGGACGATCGCGTCTTCCACGGAACGAATCTTGCCCGGCGAGGCGTAGTACGGCGACGCCGCCCAGCTCACGACTTGCGCGGCCAGGGCCGGGTCGGTTTCGACGACACCGGTGATGTCGTCGATGGTGGCGTTGGGGTCGACCCGCAGTTTGATGATTTTTTGCGCGGTTTCAGCCAGTGGCGGAATTTCGATGGTTGCTTCCAGGCGTTGCTGGATGCGCCGCGCGGTGAACGCTTGAACGGCTTGGGTGATTTCCTCGCGGTCATCGTCCGGGCGGTCCAGGTTCGGGCGGATGCTGGTCAGGGCTTCGCCGAAGTTGGCGGCGCTGGCCTTGGTGAGCATGGTCTTGAAGGCTTCGCTGGAGATTTCCAGCAGCACGTTCGGCTCGCCCGAGTTGATCAGCAACTTCGGCTCTCGCAGCAGGCTTTCTTCGTACAGGCACGGCGAACTGGTGAGCGCCGGCAGGCCGGGCAGCAGGCTCAGGCTGTGTTTGCCGAGCATCTTCTCCAGGCGTTCGGTCGAAACGGCGGTCAGTCGACGGCCTGTCAGTTCGGCGAGGCGATTGAGGTCCAGCAATTGGCTCTGCGGGAACAGCACCATGAGCGCGCCGACCGCATCGTCGAGCAAAACCGCCTGCACTTTGCGCGAGGCGTTCAAGCCGTGATGGTCGAGGACTTCTTCGTAGGCGATACCCAGCTTGCCGAGCAGCAGCCGAATAATTGACGGAGCGTGCGGGGTTTCGGGGACGAGGGCAGCTTCAGTCATGGTCTGTATCCGTTTGCAAACAATGGCAGGAGTATAACCAGCTTGTTTAAAGCCATGGTCCAGAAACTGCGACGGTGCTCACACTTGGCCGTATTGCTGCCCATGACGCAGCCAGCGATCGAGCAACGGGCTGACGTGATCCGGCCAGCGCTCCAGCAGCGCCTGGGCCGCATCGCGTACGGCGGGCAGCAGATCGGCGTCGCGCATCAGGTCCGCGACCTTGAATTGAAGCAGACCGGTCTGGCGCGTGCCGAGCATTTCGCCGGGGCCGCGCAGTTCGAGGTCTTTTTCGGCGATGACAAAACCGTCGTTGGTTTCACGCATGATACCGAGGCGCTGACGGCCGATCTGTGACAGCGGCGGATGGTAGAGCAGCACGCAATGGCTGGCGGCACTGCCCCGACCGACGCGACCGCGTAACTGGTGCAGTTGCGCCAGGCCGAGGCGTTCGGGGTTTTCGATAATCATCAGGCTGGCGTTCGGTACGTCAACGCCGACTTCGATCACCGTGGTGGCGACCAACAGTTGCAGGTTGCCGGCCTTGAACTCGGCCATGACCGCAGCTTTCTCGGCAGGCTTCATGCGCCCGTGGATCAGCCCGACCTTCAGCTCGCCGAGGGCGGCGGTGAGGTCTTCGTAAGTAGTTTCAGCGGCCTGACAGGTCAGCTCTTCGGATTCTTCAATCAGTGTGCAAACCCAATAGGCCTGACGCCCTTCTGCACAGGCGCCGCGTACCCGTTCGATGACTTCGACGCGCCGAGTATCGGTGACCAGCACGGTGTTCACAGGCGTTCGGCCGGGCGGCAGTTCGTCGAGGATCGAGGTGTCGAGGTCGGCGTAAGCGCTCATGGCCAGCGTCCGTGGAATCGGCGTGGCAGTCATGATTAGCTGGTGCGGGCACATCCGTCCGCCAACGCCTTTCTGCCGCAATGCGAGGCGCTGCTGGACGCCAAAGCGATGTTGTTCGTCGATGATCGCCAGGGCGAGGTTCTTGAATTGCACTTCTTCCTGAAACAACGCGTGGGTGCCGACCACCATCGGCGCACCGTTGGCGATCTGCTCCAGGGCGGCGACACGGTTTTTGCCCTTGAGCTTGCCGGCCAGCCACGCGACTTCGATGCCCAAAGGTTCGAGCCAGCGCTTGAAGGTGATGAAGTGCTGCTCGGCGAGGATCTCGGTCGGCGCCATCAACGCGACTTGATAGCCAGCTTCCAGCGCCTGCAATGCGGCGAGGGCGGCGACCACGGTTTTACCCGCGCCAACGTCACCCTGGATCAACCGCAGCATCGGTTCGTGCTGACTGAGGTCGTAGGCGATTTCGTTACCGACCCGTTGCTGGGCTCCGGTCGGCGTAAAGCCGAGGTTGGCCAGGTATTTGGCCGGCAGCTTGGTGGCTTTCGGCATCGCCGGCGCGCGCAAGGAGCGCATGCTTTCGCGCAGGCGCTGCTGGGACAATTGGTGGGTCAGCAGTTCTTCGAAGGCCAAGCGGTGCTGCGCCCAGTGATGACCGAGGGCGAGTTCATCGACGTCGGCATCGGCGGGCGGGTGATGCAGGTAGCGGATCGCATCGGCCAGCGGCGCCAGTTGATAGTCCCGGGCCAGTTCGGTCGGCAGCCAGTCGGGCAGGCTGGTTGGGCCGAGCAGGGTTAGGGTTTGCATGCACAGTTGGCGCAAACGCTGTTGGGTCAGACCTTCGGTGAGCGGGTAGACCGGTGTCAGGGTTTCATCCACCGGCGGCGGCTCATCGCCAGCGATGGCGCGGTATTCCGGGTGGTAGATCTCCAGGCCAGAGGCACCAGGCCGCGCTTCGCCGTAGCAGCGAATCCGCGTGCCGCGTTTGAGGCCTTCTTTCTGGGCATTGCTGAAATGGTAGAAACGCAGGCTCAGCCCGCCGGTGCCGTCCTGTATCCGCACCACCAAGCTACGGCGTCGGCCCATGACCACGTCGGCGCCGCTGACGGTGCCTTCGATCACCGCATCCTGGCCGGGTCGCAAGTGGCCAATCGGGACCACGCGAGTGCGATCCTGATAGCGCAAAGGCAGGTGGAAAAGCACGTCCTGGAGATTTTCCAGGCCGACCTTGGCCAATTTCTCGGCCATGGCTTCACCGACACCCTTGAGTGCCGTCACCGACACTTGCGACAACTCGGTCATGGCAGCGACTTAACCGGCCACCACCGGCGCTTGTGGCTTGGCCACCGAGCACAGGCGAATGGAGTCAGCGAGGATTTCTATCGCCTTCGGTCGCGGGAAGCTCGCGCGCCAAGCGATGGCCACGGTGCGGAACGGCACCGGCGGCGACAGTGGGCGCACGGCTATCACGCCTGGCGCGTAATGGTGGCTGTCCACCGCCGACAGCGGCAGGATCGAAATGCCGAGACCGGAAGCGACCATGTGGCGGATGGTTTCCAGGGAGCTGGATTCCACTGTGGTGTGCTTGGCGCCGTCGTTGCCTTTGCCCAGGGTCGGGCAGGCTTCCAGCACTTGATCGCGGAAGCAGTGGCCTTCGCCGAGCAGCAGCAGGCTCTTGTCGTTGAGCAGGGCGGCGTCGATGGTCTCTTTTTGCGTCCACGGGTGCTGGGCCGGCATCAGGACGTAGAACGGTTCGTCGTAGAGCGGCAGGGTCAGCACGTCGGCTTCGTTGAACGGCAGGGCGATGATGATCGCGTCGAGCTCGCCGTTGCGCAGTTTGTCGCGCAGCACGTGGGTGAAGTTTTCTTCGATGTACAACGGCATCTGCGGGGCGACCCGGTGCAGTTGTGGAATCAGGTGCGGGAACAGGTACGGACCGACGGTGTAGATCGCACCGACTTTCAGCGGCGCGGTCAGTTGGTTCTTGCCGGCCTGGGCCAGTTCGCGGATGCCTTGGGCCTGTTCCAGGACTTTTTGTGCCTGGGCCACGATGCCTTCGCCAACCGGGGTCAGGCGCACGGCGCTCTTGCTGCGCTCGAAAATCAGCACACCGAGTTCGTCTTCAAGCTTTTTCACGCCCACCGACAGGGTCGGCTGGCTGACGTGGCAACGCTCGGCCGCGTGGCCGAAGTGCTGCTCTTGGGCGAGGGTAACGATGTAGCGTAATTCTGTAAGAGTCATAGCGAGCGTCCATGAAGTTGCGGGCCAAGCATACCGGCTGCAATCGATAGACGCACGTTATCAGAGTGAGTGTGTTGAGTGACACAGGGCAATGCAGGTTTGCCGCTGACGGATATGCAAAAGGCACCTTTCGGTGCCTTTTTGGCTGTTGCATGACCTGTAGGAGCAGAGCTTGCTCGCGAAAGCGGCGTGTCAGCCAACATGGATGTTGGATGTGATGGCCTCTTCGCGAGCAAGCCCGCTCCCACATGGGACTTGCGGTGTCTTACCGACGGCGTTCCAGCGAGTAAACAAATGGTGCAACAATTTCGATGGAGCCGTTAGTCAGCATGTCGGCTGGAGGCTTGGGCAGCGGCTGGGCGCGCTTGATCATTTCCAGGGTGGCCCGGTCCAGATCGGCGTTGCCGGAGCGGCCCACCAGTTCGAACGACAACACATTGCCTTCGCCATCGACCACGAAGCGTAGGCGGTTCAAGCCTTCCTTGCCCCGGGATTGCGCACTGGCCGGGTACTTTTTGTACTTGGCCAGGTGAGCGAGCAGGGTGCCTTGCCAACTGGCCTTGGCGGCCTGCTGCGCGGGCGACGGACCTGGGGCTGGCTGTGCGGATTTCTCGGTCGGGGCCTGGGTCGGTTGCGCGTCGCTCGGTTTTTCCTCGGACGGTTTTTCCTTCGGCGGCTCCGGTTTTTTCTCCACAGGCTTGGGCGGTTGCGGCTTGGGCTTGGGTTTGACCGGTTTCGGCACGGCGATCTCGGCCTTCGGTACTTCCGCCAGTTTCGGGATCGGCAGCTCTTCCACCGGGGCCGGTGGTTGTGGCGGCGTGATCACTTTCGGCGGTGCCGGCGGTGGCGGGGCCGGAACCGGTGCCAGCTCCACCATCATCGCCTGCGGTGGCAGCTCGATCGGTGGGCGCGCGGTCCAGTTCACCGCCAGCGCAATGGCCAGGGCATGGACGCCCAGCACCACGGCCAGGCTCCCGCTGTAACGCGTCAGCTTATGGCGCGTCGTGATCATTTCTTGACTGTCTCAAGCCCGACCAGACCCACCTTCAGGTAACCGGCGGAGCGCAGGTTGTCCATCACGCTCATCAGGTCGCCGTAGTCCACGCCTTTATCGGCCTGGAAGAAGATCGTCGTATCTTTCTTGCCCTTGGTCCTGGCGTCGAGGGTGGCGCCGAGTGCTTCGGCCTTCACTTCGTCTTCACCGAGGAACAGGCGTTGGTCAGCTTTTACGCTGAGGAACACCGGTTTCTCTGGCCGTGGCGCCGGTTTGGCGCTGGAAGCGGGCAGGTCGACCTTGATGTCCACGGTGGCCAACGGCGCGGCGACCATGAAGATGATCAACAGCACCAGCATCACGTCGATAAACGGCGTGACGTTGATTTCGTGGTTCTCGGCCAGATCGTCGTCCGCGCCTTCTTTCAAATGCAAGCCCATGGCTGATTACCCTACTTTGACCACGTGGGGTTGCATGGAGCGCTCAGCGGTCGGCAGGTGATCCAGATCACGGCTGACCAGCAACAGAACTTCAGCAGAGGCGTCCGACACCTGCGCCTTGTAACCGGCGATGGAGCGGGCGAAGACGTTGTAGATCACCACGGCAGGAATCGCGGCAACCAGGCCCAGCGCAGTGGCCAGCAGGGCTTCGGCAATACCTGGAGCGACAACGGCGAGGTTGGTGGTCTGGGTTTTGGCGATGCCGATGAAGCTGTTCATGATGCCCCACACGGTGCCGAACAAACCCACGAACGGTGCGGTGGAACCGATGGTGGCGAGCACGCCGGTGCCGCTGCTCATGTTGCGACCGCACGCTGCAACCAGACGCTCGAGGCGGAAGGCGACACGTTCCTTGATGCCTTCTTTCTCGCGGCTGTTGGCCGACAGGCGCATTTCTTCGAGGGCGTCGTGGACCAGCAGATGGGCGAGGGTGCCTTGCTTGGTCGCGGTGGCGCTGGCTTCTTTAAGGGTGGTGGCTTTCTTCAGGTGGACAATTTCGTTACGCAGGCGACGTTTGGCGCCCATCAGTTCGAAGCCTTTGGCGATCCAGATGGTCCAGGTGATGATCGAGGCGATGGCCAGGCCGATCATCACGATTTTCACGATAATATCGGCGTTCTGGTACATGCCCCAAGGCGACAGGTCGTGGGCCATGCCCAGGGTGTTGTCGGGTTCGAGGACTTCAGGTGCGTCTTCAGCTGTGGCGTCCACGGCGTGAGCCGGGTCGGTAGCGGCCGGTGCAGCAGTCGGAGCAGCGTGATCAGCAGAGGCCGGAGCAGTCGCGGCGGCTGGAGTGACGGGGGCTTGTGCATCAGCGAAAGCGGCGGTCGGCGCCAGCATCAGGCTGAGCAGCAGGGCGGCCACAGCGCTCCAGGCGCGAGGTCGTTTGGTTGGCGAAGCGGGAAATAGATTGCGTGTCATGCTGGCCGGACCTGAGAGAAAAATAGGGTAAATGTTCTTCCAGGCCTCGTAGGGCCGAGAACAAAAGTGGCTGGCATTATTGCAAGTAATTCTTGTTAACAAAAGTAATGGCTTCTCTTTTTTTCTTCCATTACTAGCCGCTCGTCCTTTACGGGCGCTAGTCTGTACCTTTCCTGAGGGAGTTTTCTGATGTCCGCGCCATCTGTTTTGATCGCCGGCTGCGGTGATGTCGGCAGTCGTCTGGCCACGCAATTGCTGGCTTCGGGGTGGGAGGTTCACGGCTTGCGGCGTGACGTCTCACGCTTGCCCGAAGGGGTGATTGGCGTTGCCGGCGACTTGTTCAATAAGGACTGTCCGGAAACCTGGCCAATCGGTGCGGTGGATTACCTGGTGTATTGCGCAGCGGCCACCGATCACGATGAAGCGGGTTATCGCGCCGCTTATATTCAGGGGTTGCAGCACGTGCTGGAGTGGCTGGGCGATTACGGGCAGGTGCCCAGTCGGCTGTTGTTCGTGTCCAGCAGCAGTGTTTATGGCCAGCAGGAGGGCGAGTGGGTCGATGAGACCTCGCCGACCGTGGCGGCTGGTTATTCAGGGCGGGTGATGCTGGAGGCCGAGCAAATTGCCCTCAACAGCGGCATCCCGGCGAGCATCGTGCGCCTGACCGGCATTTATGGCCCGGGCCGAGAGTTTCTGCTGACTCAGGTTCGACGCGGTTATCGCGTGGCGATTGATCCGCCGTTATATGGCAACCGCATTCACTCGGACGACGCGGCGGGGTTGATGGCGTATCTGCTGGAGGCTGATCAGCGGGGGGCTGCGCTGGATGACGTCTATATAGGCGTCGACGACGCGCCTGCGCCATTGGCGGAAGTGGTGGGCTGGTTGCGTGAGTATCTGGGCGTGACCGAATGGGCCGAGGACGAGAGTGTGCGTCGCACGGGCAGCAAGCGTTGCAGCAATGCCAGGGCGAAAGCCTTGGGTTGGGAGCCGAAGTATCCAAGCTATCGCGAAGGCTACGCCGCGATTCTTGAAGGTCGCTGCTGACTCACCACCCCCCCCAAAACAACTGTGGGAGCGGGCTTGCTCGCGAAGGGGCCATAACATTCAACATCTTCGTTGACTGTTACACCGCTTTCGCGAGCAAGCCCGCTCCCACATGGGGTCTACTTTGCTGTCAGATCACGGTCACTGCTTCTCGAGCAACCACTGCCGCTGGCCCGGTGTAAACGAAGGCATTTCATCCGCCTGAGCCGTGTTCACAGCCTGGAAGATTTCCAGCTCTTTACCCTTGCGCGCAAAGATCCAGGTATTGCCCTGGCCGTTCAGTTGCAGCCACATGTTGTCGTTGCCGCCGCTCATCGACGCGCAATCGCCCGCCAGACACAGGGCATAACGGTCCGCGCCCGGCAGGCCGGCCACCTGGCCATCCGCCTGGAATTGCACCGTGCTGCCTTCACCCTGACCGTTGACGACTTTCCAGCTGCCGCCCATATAGGCCGAGTACAGCGCACGTTCGAAGCTGGCGCCAATCGGCGCGCCTTCCGGGACCGGAATCAAGGCGCGGTCGAAGACTTGCGCGGGCTCGTTGTCGTTCGCAACCTGGCTCAATTGCTTGCCGTCACGTCGCAGCTCGCTGGCGGAGCTGCCATAAAAGTCGACTTTCCAGGCGCCGGACTCATCGGCCAGCAGCTTGCCTTCGACGTTTTCAAAGCCATTGGTGTAGCGGGCCTGACCGGCCTTGGTATTGACGTCCCATTCCAGGTTCGGACCGTAAGCCTGGAGCGCTTCGCGCAGGGGGCCGCCCTTGGAGGCAGCATCGATGGCCACCTGGTTGATCCAGGTGCCGCTGATGTCGCGGTCGGCAGGATTGCTGGCGCAGCCGCCGAGGAAAACGGCGAGCAAGGAGAGGGCAAGCGCTTTGCGCATGGTGGAATCCTTTCAAAACGAAAACGGCGCAGCCTGGGAGGCTGCGCCGGATGTATTACTCGATGACCAGAATGGCGTCCATTTCTACCTGCGAACCCTTTGGCAGGGCTGCTACGCCGATGGCGGCGCGGGCAGGGTAGGGCTGGTCAAAGTATTTGCCCATGATCTCGTTGACCTTGGCGAAGTGGCTCAGGTCGGTGAGGAAGATGTTCAGTTTGACGATGTCCTTGAACGAACCGCCGGCAGCTTCGGCCACGGCTTTCAGGTTCTCGAACACCTGGACGGTCTGGGCTTCGAAGCCTTCGACCAGTTCCATGGTTTTTGGGTCCAGGGGAATCTGACCCGACATGTAAACGGTATTGCCAGCCTTGATCGCCTGGGAATAAGTACCGATGGCGGCCGGGGCCTTGTCGCTGGTGATAACAGTCTTGGTCATGAATGACTCCTTGTAATGGATGGGCTACGCACGCATGCGGGTGATGCGAATCACCCCGGTCAAGGCGCGCAGTTTCTTGATCACGCGGGCCAGGTGCACACGGTCGTGCACGCTGACCACCAGTTGGACCACGCTGATGCGACCATCGCGTTCGTCCATGCTGATTTTTTCGATATTGCCGTCGGCCGCGTTGACGCTGCTGGCCAGCAGGGCGATCAAGCCGCGCTGATGTTCCAGTTCGACGCGCAGCTCGACGTTGAATTCGCCGGTGACATCCTTGGCCCACGAGAGCTGGATGCATTTTTCCGGGTTGTGGCGGATTTCGCTGATATTGCGGCAGTTGTCCAGGTGCACGACCATGCCTTTGCCCGCGGACAGGTGACCGACAATCGGGTCGCCCGGGATCGGCGTGCAGCACTTGGCGTAGCTGAGTACCAGGCCTTCGGTGCCGCGAATCGCCAATGGGCCTTCGGCGCTCGGCAGTTGTTCGCCTTCGCCCAGCAGGCGGCGGGCGACTACATAGGCCATGCGATTGCCCAGGCCGATGTCTTCGAGCAGGTCTTCAATCAGTTCCAGGCGATATTCGGTGAGCATCGCCTTGATGCGCTCGGCCGGGATTTTGTCCAGGGTGCTGTCGAAACCGTTGAGCACCTTGTTCAGCAGGCGTTCGCCGAGGCTGATGGATTCGGAGCGGCGTTGCAGTTTCAGCGCGTGGCGGATGTGGGTCCGCGCCTTACCGGTAACCACAAAGTTGAGCCACGCCGGGTTCGGCCGCGCGCCGGGGGCACTGACGATCTCGACCGTGGAGCCGCTTTGCAGCGGTTCGGACAGCGGTGCGAGACGACGGTTGATCCGGCAGGCGATGCAGCTGTTGCCGACGTCGGTGTGCACCGCGTAAGCGAAGTCCACCGCCGTGGAGCCTTTGGGCAGCTCCATGATCCGGCCTTTAGGCGTGAACACGTAGACCTCGTCCGGGAACAGGTCGATCTTCACACTTTCGATGAATTCCAGCGAGTTGCCGGCGCGTTGCTGCATTTCCAGCACGCCTTTGACCCACTGGCGGGCACGGGCGTGAGTACCTTTCGGTTGCTCGTCGCCGCTGGATTTGTACAGCCAATGGGCGGCGATGCCGTTGTTGGCCATCTCTTCCATTTCACGGGTGCGGATCTGGATCTCGATCGGTACGCCGTGCATGCCGAACAGCGTGGTGTGCAGCGATTGATAGCCGTTGGCCTTGGGGATCGCGATGTAATCCTTGAAACGCCCCGGCAACGGTTTGTACAAATTATGCACAGCACCTAGCACGCGGTAGCAGGTATCGACCTTGTCGACGATGATCCGGAACGCGTACACGTCCATGATCTCGTTGAAGGCTCGACGCTTGCCGCGCATTTTTTTGTAGATGCCGTAGAGGTGTTTCTGGCGCCCGCTGACTTCGCCCTGGATTTCATCAATCGCCAGGCAGTGGCTGAGGGACTCTTCGATCTTGTTGACGATTTCCTTGCGGTTGCCCCGGGCGCGCTTGACGGCCTGGTTGATCCGCGCGGAACGCATCGGGTGCATGGCCTTGAAGCCGAGGTCTTCGAACTCTATGCGGATGGCGTGCATGCCCAGCCGATTGGCGATGGGCGCATAGATTTCCAGGGTTTCCTTGGCGATGCGTCGGCGTTTTTCGCCGGACAGCACTTCCAGCGTGCGCATGTTGTGCAGGCGGTCAGCCAGCTTGACCAGGATCACGCGAATGTCGCGGGCCATGGCCATGGCCATTTTCTGGAAGTTTTCGGCTTGGGCTTCAGCCTTGGTCTCGAAGTTCATCTGGGTCAGTTTGCTGACCCCATCGACCAGTTCGGCCACGGTTTCGCCGAACTGCGCTTGCAGCGCTTCTTTGGCAATCCCGGTGTCTTCGATCACGTCATGCAGCATGGCCGCCATCAAACTCTGATGGTCCATATGCATGTCGGCAAGAATATTCGCCACCGCAAGAGGATGCGTGACGTACGCCTCGCCGCTGCGGCGGCGTTGGCCGTCGTGGGCTTGTTCGGCGTAGAAATACGCTCGGCGGACCAGGTTGACCTGGTCCTTGCCGAGGTAGGTCGATAAGCGATCGGCGAGGGCGTCTATGCTCGGCATGATGACTCCTGCCGTTCGCTGTGACCCCGCGCCGTGCTACGTCGACCAGGCATAGGCTTAGACGGCCTCGTTGGACTCGTCCTCGAACGCTGCGAACAGCGGTTCGTCTTCGACGATTTCAGCATTGGCGATGAACTCATAGCTCATCAGGCCTTCAGCGATTTCACGCAGCGCTACAACGGTAGGCTTGTCGTTTTCCCACTGAACCAGTGGCTCTTTGCCGCCGGTGGCCAGTTGACGGGCACGTTTGGTGGACAGCATGACCAGCTCAAAACGGTTTTCCACGTGGTTCAGGCAGTCTTCAACGGTTACGCGGGCCATGGTATTCCTCGGAGCGAATGCAATATGCGCGCTGCCCGGTTGGGCGAGCGGACTCAACAGTTTAAAAAATCACCAGCGATTAGGGAAGCGCTGATTTTTTGACCAAGCCCTTCAACGCGCTGCAAGTGCCAATGTAAAGCCCTGGCAGCGGTTTTGGGAAGAGCTGTTTAGCCGAGCAATTCGGCCAAAAGTTTTCCGTTACGTTGCTGTTGACGCTTCTGATGCAGCTGATTGGCGCGGAAAATCGCCTTCAGATCGTGCAGCGCGTGGGCGAAATCGTCGTTGATGATCAGGTAGTCGTAGTCGACGTAATGGCTCATCTCGCTGACCGCTTCACGCATCCGGCCATCAATGATCTCGTCGCTGTCCTGGCCGCGATTGGTCAGGCGCTGGTGCAAGGCCTGCAAGGACGGCGGCAGAATGAAGATCGAGCGCGCCTGGGGCATCAACTTGCGCACCTGCTCGGCGCCTTGCCAGTCGATTTCCAGAATCAGGTCGTGGCCTGCGTCCAGGGTCTGCTGCAAGTGGCTTTGCGAGGTGCCGTAGAGATTGCCGAATACCTCGGCGCGCTCCAGGAAGTCACCATGCTCGCCCATCTTCACAAACGCTTCACGCGTGACGAAGTGGTAGTTCACGCCATCGACTTCACCGGGGCGCATGGCGCGGGTGGTGTGGGAAACCGAGACGCGAATCTCCTGATCGGAGTCGGTCAGGGCCTTGACCAGGCTGCTCTTGCCCGCGCCCGAAGGGGCGGAAATGATGTACAGGGTGCCGGTGCTATGGGTCATGTCGGGTTTGCCTTACTCAATATTCTGCACTTGTTCGCGCATCTGCTCGATCAACACTTTGAGGTTGACCGCAGCCTGGGTGCTGCGCGGGTCGAAGGCTTTGGAGCCCAGTGTGTTGGCTTCGCGGTTGAGCTCCTGCATCAGGAAGTCCAGGCGCCGACCGGCCGCGCCGCCGGACTTGAGCACCCGGCGAACTTCGATGATGTGCGTGCTCAGGCGATCCAGTTCTTCGGCGACGTCGCTCTTTTGCGCGAGCATGACCATTTCCTGTTCCAGACGCTGCGGGTCCATCTCGGCTTTCATGTCGGCAAAGCGGTCGAGGACTTTCTGGCGCTGGGTGGCGAGCATCTGCGGGACCAGTTCGCGCAGGGTCACGACGTCTTCTTCGATGGACGTCAGGCGCTCGCTGATCAGGCGTGCCAGCTCCGCGCCTTCGCGCTCGCGGCCGGCCTTGAGTTCTTTGAGGCCTTGATTGAATAGCGCCAGCGCCTCGGCATTCAAGGCTTGCGGATCAGTGGCGTCGCCCACCAGTACACCGGGCCAGGCCAGCACTTCCAGCGGGTTCAACGCCGCCGGGTTCTTGATCAGGCCGGCAATCGTTTCGGCGGCCGCAACCAGTTGCGCGGCGCGTTCGCGATCCACTTGCAGCGGTTTACCGGTGCTTTCTTCGGTGAAACGCAGGGTGCATTCCAGTTTGCCCCGGGAAATTCCCTGGCGCAGTGCTTCGCGAACCGCGCCTTCGAGGTCGCGAAAGGATTCCGGCAGGCGCAGGTGCGGCTCCAGGTAGCGGCTGTTGACCGAGCGCAGTTCCCAGCTCAGGGTGCCTTGGACGCCGGCTTTTTCGACGCGGGCGAAGGCGGTCATGCTGTGCACCATGGAGGTACCTCGCAATGCAGGCCGACGCGAAACCCTTGGGCTTCGCGGACCCGATATCAATGAATGTAAGCCGACTGGCAGCAAAGGCGCAGGATTGTAGCGCAGTGGGGCGGATGCGCCCAAACACACCCTGTGACAAACGGCTGCAGACTGTCGGTTAGGCACTTTTCGCGGCCTTCAGCCGTCGGCCGGATTTTTTAGAAGTGCCCAGTCGTGGCTGGCGGCTCTATAATGCTCCGCAGTTTTCCGTCCCCAGTACAGGTATTCCCTATGAAACGTCCAAGTGGTCGCGTTGCCGATCAGCTCCGCTCGATCCGCATCACCCGCAACTACACCAAGCATGCCGAGGGATCTGTACTGGTCGAGTTCGGTGATACCAAAGTCATCTGCACCGTCAGCGTCGAGAACGGCGTGCCGCGTTTCCTTAAAGGTCAGGGCCAAGGCTGGTTGACCGCTGAATACGGCATGCTGCCGCGCGCCACCGGCGAGCGTAACCAGCGTGAAGCGAGTCGCGGCAAGCAAGGTGGCCGCACCCTGGAAATCCAGCGCCTGATCGGCCGTTCCCTGCGCGCTTCGCTGGACATGTCCAAGCTGGGCGATGTCACCCTGTACGTCGATTGCGACGTGATCCAGGCTGACGGCGGCACTCGCACTGCCTCCATCACTGGCGCCATGGTTGCGCTGGTCGATGCCTTGAAAGTGATCAAGAAGCGCGGCGGCCTGAAAGGCGGCGACCCGCTCAAGCAAATGATCGCCGCTGTTTCGGTCGGCATGTACCAGGGCGAGCCTGTGCTTGACCTCGACTACCTGGAAGACTCGGCTGCCGAGACCGACCTGAACGTCGTGATGACCAGCACTGGCGGCTTCATCGAAGTCCAGGGCACCGCCGAAGGCGCACCATTCCAGCCGGAAGAGCTGAACGCCATGCTCGAACTGGCGAAGAAAGGCATGAACGAAATATTCGAATTGCAAAAGGCTGCACTGGCTGACTGATCGTTTCGACGTCCGGCAAAGGAGAGCGCCATGAGTGATGAGCAGCAGCTACTTCCCACCCCGAACCCCGAGGTTCGTCAGTGGGCAATGTTTTGTCATCTCTCGGCGTTTCTCGGGGTCTGGTTGCCGTTCGGTCACTTGATCGGGCCGTTGATACTCTGGCAATGGAAGCGGGAAACCGACCCGTTCATCGACGCCCAGGGTAAAGAAGCGCTGAACTTCCAGATCACCGTGGCCCTGGTCTCGGGCATCTGTTATCTGCTGATGCTGGTGTTGATCGGTTTTGCGCTGCTGCCGCTGGTGTTGATCGTGGCGATGGTGCTGTCGATCATTGCCGGGCTCAAGGCCAATGATGGGGTGCCTTACCGTTATCCCTTCACCTGGCGATTGGTGAAGTAAGCACGCCGAAAATCCCCTTGTGGGAGCGGGCTTGCTCGCGAATGCGGTGGATCAGTCGAGGTAGTTGTTGCCTGACACGACGCCTTCGCGAGCAAGCCCGCTCCCACATTGAGGAATCAGCGGGCACAAAAAAGCCGACAGCGATGTCGGCTTTTTTGTATCTGCGAAACGACGCTTAGATGGTCAGCGTCCAGTCGTAGTCCACGATCAGCGGTGCGTGTTGCGAGAACCGCGGCTGACGTGGCAGGCGTGCGCTACGTACAAAGCGGCGCAGACCCGGTGTCAGCAACTGGTAGTCAAAACGCCAGCCCAGGTTGAGCATCTCAGCCTGTTCGTTGTCCGGCCACCAGCTGTACTGGTCGCCTTCACGGCTGACTTCACGCAGGGCATCAACATAGCCCATGTTGCCGACAATCTCGTCCATCCAGGCACGTTCAGGTGCCAGGAAGCCCGGTGATTGCTGGCTGTCGCGCCAGTTCTTGATATCCAGCTTCTGTTGCGCCACGTACAGCGAGCCACAATAAATGTACTCGCGACGTTTGCGTCGCTGTTTATCCAGATAACGGGCGAAATCGTCCATTAGCTTGAACTTCTGGTTCAAGTCTTCATCGCCATTCTGCCCCGAAGGGAGCAGCAAGGTCGCGATGCTGACCTTATCGAAATCGGCTTGCAGGTAGCGCCCGTAGCGGTCGGCCGTCTCGAAGCCGAGACCGCTGATGACTGCCTTCGGTTGCAACCGCGAGTACAAAGCCACGCCACCCTGGGCGGGAACTTCGGCTTCGCAGGCATAAAGGAAGTAGCCATCCAGTTGGAAGGCTGGATCGTCCAGTTCAAAGGCGGAGGCGCGGGTGTCCTGCAGGCAGATGACGTCGGCATTCTGTGCTTGCAGCCAACTGAGCAAACCTCGCTCCACTGCAGCCTGAATACCATTGACGTTCACACTGATGATCCGCATAAATGGCCCCAAAAATCGCGTGCGTGTATGATACACGGCGTCAACCTAATTAGCTAAATCCGTGGTATTTGGGGTTTTTTTCATGCAAGCGTATCAGCGCGATTTCATTCGTTTTGCCATCGATCGCGGCGTTTTGCGCTTCGGTGAGTTCACCCTGAAGTCCGGGCGTACCAGTCCTTACTTCTTCAATGCCGGCCTTTTCAACAGCGGTTCGGCCCTGGCGCAACTGGGTCGTTTCTACGCGGCAGCCATCGTCGAAAGCGGTATTCCCTTCGACGTTCTGTTTGGCCCCGCGTACAAAGGCATCCCATTGGCGGCGACTACCGCAGTGGCATTGGCCGAACATCATGACCGTGACCTGCCATGGTGTTTCAACCGCAAGGAAGCCAAGGCCCACGGCGAAGGTGGCAGCCTGGTCGGCGCCCCGTTGACCGGCGATGTGCTGATCATCGATGACGTGATCACTGCCGGCACCGCTATCCGTGAAGTGATGCAGATCATTGCTTCCCAGGACGGCGCCAAGGCCGCAGGCGTGCTGATCGCCTTGAATCGTCAGGAGCGTGGCAACGGTGAGTTGTCGGCGATCCAGGAAGTGGAGCGTGATTTCGGGATTCCGGTGATCAGCATTGTTTCGCTGAATCAGGTGCTGGAATTCCTGGCGGACGATCCACAGCTCAAGCAGCATCTGCCGGCGGTTGAAGCCTACCGCGCACAATTCGGCGTTTGATGCCAAGACCCGGCCAGTGACCGGGTCTTGTCATTTCAGCACTAGTGGAAAAGCCCATCCATCTTGTCAGGTCAAGGGCTTGCGCAGCAGGATATCGATCGCAAATACGCCCAGGACAGTCCCGGACACCCAGCGTTGGGAGCGCATTGCCAAGGGGCGCGTGGCCAGGAAGTTGCTGACCCTGGAGGCGGCCAGGACGATGATGCCGTTCACCGAGACGGCAATCACGATCTGTACCAGCCCGAGTTGAATGAACTGCTGTAAGGTCGATCCTGCGGAAGGATCGATGAACTGGGGAATCAGGGCGGAATACATCAACGCAATCTTTGGATTCAGCAGGTTCGTCACCAGCCCCATACTAAACAGCCGTTTCGGCGAGTGAGGCGGTAGCTGGCGCGCCTCGAAAGGGGAGGTACCCTTGGGTTTGAGCATGTTCCAGGCCAGGTAGCCCAGATAGAACGCGCCCGCGATCCTGACTACGTCGTAGGCCATCGGCACGGCCTTGAACAAAGCAGCCAACCCCAATGCCGAAGCCAGCAGGTAGCACACAAAGCCTAGGGCCACACCCGCCAGGGAAATCACCCCCGCCAGTCGTCCTTGGGAAATCACCCGCGAGGTGAGGTAAACCATATTAGGTCCGGGTGTCAGCACCATGCCCAAGGCAATGATGGCGACACCCGCCAGGTTTTCCAGCGCAACCATTAGCGTGCTCCTTCGTTTACAGGGGTATGGGCCGCCGGCTGCTGCTTGAGCCAGCCGAGACTGCCGCGAAACAGCGCATGCTGGGCGCGCTGGGCCACTGGCCGAACGACGATCTCGTCGACATTGACATGGGCCGGCATATCGGCGATCGAGGCCACTATATGGGCGACATCCTCGGCGCTCAAAGGCCTGTCGACATTCTCGTAGATGCCCTTGACTCGCTCGGCATCGCCGCGAAAACGATTCAAGGAAAACTCCTGCGTATGCACCATGCCGGGTAGCACTTCGGTGATGCGCACCGGCAGGCCCGCCATTTCCAGTCGCAAGGACTGTGTCAGGGCTCGCTGAGCGCTTTTGGCCGCGCAATAACCACCGCCCCCTTCATAGCCGGCGAGTGCCGCCGTGGAGGTGACATTGACGATGCACCCTTGGGATGCGATGAGCCGAGGCAATAGCAGTTGGATCATCCGCAAGGTCCCGAGCACGTTGCTGTTGAACATGTCAGTCCAGTCCTCGGTAGTCGCCGTGCCTACCGTATCCAGGCCAAGGGCTCCGCCCGCACAGTTCACTAGAAGATCGCAGCTGGCGACCTGTGCAAGGTTCTCTTCCCGCGCTTGGGTCACGTCCAGCACGATAGCGTGCCCGCCGGTTTCTCCGGCGATCCGCTCAAGCCGATCTCCCCTGCGCGCCACCAGGAATACCCGCCAGCCACGACTGGCCAAAGTACGGCCGCATGCCTCTCCAATGCCACTACTGGCCCCCGTAATAACGGCTGTTCTCACGATTGAACGCTCCATGATTTGGATAACTGTTGGAAGATCTTCCCTACGTCGCGTGCCAGCGCGCAACCCTCGAAACTGCGCAGGCGAAGGCGGGTCCTGGCGCCCTCATAGACACCGCTGGCGCTGTGCTCCAGATCCTGAGGCTGGGCCCAATATAGGGTTCCCAGGCTCTCGCGCGGCGAGCTGGCGCGCCGGGCGATCACCCACGCACCCCGCTCGCGGTGTAAGGGGCGGCCCTCATTGCTGCGTCCGCGAGCAAGGTCCCTGTAGCGGGTGGACGCCCCTGTCTGGAGCTCCCAGGCGATCCCCAACAGGTCAATATCCCTCACCTCCCGCCAGAGGAACGGAATTTCGGCACCGCCAACCCGGGCACCAATTTCCAGAAACAGCAATTCGTCACCCTGCTCGAACAGTTCGAGGTGGAAGACGATTTCCCGCGCTGGAGCGAAGGCCATGAGCAATTGCCCGACGCGCCGGGCAATCCGTTGCTCGTCCTCACCTTCCTCCAGCTCAATGCTGCCCAGAGGGCTGTCCGGGCCGAAGTCGGCGCAACTATTCACATAGCGCGATGCCGTGACTACCACGATCCGTTCCCCATCCCACCAGCCGTCTACGTGCAGGATGGGGGCGGCGCAGTAGACTTGAACCATCATCGGCTCCATTGCCTGCTGCAACTGATCAAGATCCCCGGGACCGCGAAGGATCTTTACGCCGCGACTCGCCGTTCCATAGCGCGGCTTGAGCACCAGCGGATAGCCGTGACTGGCCGCTAGTCGCTCCACGGCTTCGCAGGAATCGGCGGCCACTGCGGGCAACACGCTAATCGACGTCTGCCGGCCAGCAAATTCCAGCATGGTGAGCTTGTCGCGAAACCGTTCGGTCCAGGCAACGGAATCTCCCGGTATTCCCCATTGCTCGCGAATCGAAGCAGCGTTAAGCAGGTCGCCTTCATTGAGGGCGACCACTAGCGCCGGAACGCCGTACTGCAGGATCAAGCGCCCGGCCTCAGCCTTTACGCCCTCGGCATCGTCCAGAGAGGCCAGCGTCGAACTCGACGCCAGTCGCTCGCTCGGCAGCGATGCGAGGGATTCGGGTGTGCAGATCGCCCGAATCATCATCCCATCAGGCAACTCGTATCGGTCGTAGAGGGCTTGGCAGCCGACCCAACGATGCAAGCAGAGCACGTAGCTCATGCCTTGGACTCCACGATGAAGTGAACCGCCTCCACCAGTTCGTCTCCAATTCTGACGGCTTCTTCACGCGTGGAGCCCGTTGCCAGTACATACCCTGAGACACAGTCGGCAACGGTGTCGAGCGGTGGAATCTGGTCGCCCTTGTGCTTCTGGATGACCACGGCACGCTCGGACTTGCCCAGTTCGAACAAAAACGGCAGGAACACCAGTGGGGTCTCGCCCTGCCTGGTGTGACGTACGTCTACGTCGGGCTTGAGGTCGAGCTCAACCTTCGTCACCTTGCCAGGCGTCGGGACGAAGAATTGAATCGCGGCACCGGCCTTCGGTTCGGGCGACACCTCTGGCAGAGTGTCGATACCCAGGGGCACGGTCAGGAACATCCGGTTCAGGTCCAGGCCAAACGCGCGCCTCACCAGTTCCGGGGCACCCGAGCCGGCCAGACGGGCGTGGGATTCAAGTACCCGAGGGCCTTTCGGGGTAAGCACGAACTCGCTGTGGGACGGACCTTCCTCCAGCTCTACGGCGTCGAGCAGGCGGCAGGTCATTTCCTTCAGCTCTTTCAGCCATTTCTTGGCTTCAGTGCTCGGAGTGCTGACCTCCCACTCGACGTACTTGTCGTTCATGCGGTACTGGGAATAGCCGATCGGCAGGTGGCGGCGCTTGAAGGAGAAGGAGTCCACGCTGACGACCGGCCCCTCCAGATATTCCTCGATGATGATGTATTTGACGTCAGCGTTCTGTAGCGCCTGCCAGGCCTTCGTGGCGGAAACTTCGTCATCGCAGGGATGGATATGCAGGCTGGCCACACCTTCTGCCGGCTTGAGTACCGATTTGCCATGCTCTTTAACGAAGGCAATGGCGTCCTGCGCACTGGTCACATGACGGTAGGCTACGGGGCTCAGGTCATGTTTGGCCAGCAGATCACGCATGGCCACCTTGTCCTTGAGCAGGCGCGCGGTCTTGTAGGAAACCCCGATGAGACCGAAGTGTTCGACCACCTTGCCCGTCGATTCGCCTGCCACTTCGGTGGTGGTGATGATGCGATCAAACGGACGTTCGCGATGTAGGGGTTCCAGCACCTTGATGATCGCGTCAGCGTCATCGATCCTGGCATGCACCACCTGTTCGCAATGGGCGACGATTTCCTGTTCGTAGTCCCCCTCTTGGTGCACCAGGACTACGTCGATGCCCAATTCCTTGGCGCCATGAATGGGCGCGGGGCGGCCACCGATTACTGCGATACGCTTGTTCATGCGTGAACTCCATGTTTGTCGTGATGGGTCTTGAAGAAAGGCTTAACTGCCGTACACCCTGCGCAGCCAGCGTACGTTGCTGTCAGGCATGGGTTTGAACGCCTTGCGTCGGTGCAGCACGCGGGCGTTCTTGAAAATGAAAAAGTCACCTGGCTGTAGCACCACCTCTATACCCTGGGCATCGCGCAGGCATTGGCGCAGGATCCCAAGGGCTTCGGCGCTGTCCGGGTCGAGCGCCGCCACGATGCCGTCGTCGAAGCGCAGGCGATTACCGCTATTGCCCTGTTCGAGGATCGGCAGCACCCTCTGCTGGCCATCGAAACCCTCGTTGGACGCAGGGGCACCGAAGGTGTAGGCAGGCTTCTGCAATTGGGTGATCGCCCAAGCGGGCAGCTGTGAAAGGACGTGATCCACACAGACGATATCGGTGGAGGCGCGTTCGAGGTTGCGCACGGCGGTAAAGGCCAGGTAGTTCGGTACGGATGCCGTGACATCCTGGCCCTGGTTCTCGAAGGGCCAATTGGGATTATCGGTGTGCCAAAAAAACTCGACGTCCGCGCCCCACGAGCTCGTGGTGCCTGCGGCCTCCGGCACCGGAACCACGTTCCTGACCAGCTTGCCGAGGTTCTCGTACTCAACTGCATGCGGCCGGACACCCAGCAATCGCAGCATGCCGAACTGCAGCAGATCAAAATCCAGGATGCACTGGGCATTGGCCAAGAAGCCATTGCGCGGCGTGACGACATCCGTGGAGATCGAAATGCCCCGCAGTAGCAGCGCCTTGTGCGGGCTGGTGGGGAACGCACGGATCGCTTTGACAATATCGCCGTCCAGCACGGTGCTCAGCCAGCCCTCACCGATCTCTCCCACGCTGTCAGCGCGGTGCGGCGTTTCGGCCAACCTTTCGCGACAAGCCTCCAGTCCGGTCAGGTCGGGGTCATCGATGATCATGACCTGGACCACCGAAGCCTGCTGAACATCCATGGCCATAATGCTCATGATTTGCGTTTCAGGTATGAGCTGGCCTTGGGGTCCGGCCGGTGTGCGAACGCAGCGGTTCGGCGTAGATACATTCCCAGCGGCAGGATCAGATAAAGCAGAACGTAATTCATGGTGCACCTTCCCTAGTGAATGAATTGATCAGTCCAGCGGCACGGTCTCGCGCCAGTCGACCGTTTCCTCGAACTGAGGCTGCTCCGACTTTTCCAGGTAGAAGTCGCCGATCGCCAACACATCCATGTTGGTGCGCATGAAGCAGCGGTAGGCCTCGAACGGGGTGTTCACGATAGGTTCGCCACGCACGTTGAACGAGGTGTTGACCAGTACAGGGCATCCCGAATGCTGGTAGAAGCGCTCAAGCAGCGCGCGGAACCGCGGGTTGCGTTCCCGGTCCACGGTCTGCACCCTGGCCGAGAAGTCCACATGGGTAATCGCCGGCAGATCGCTGCGCGCCACCTTGAGCAGGTCGATGCCGGTCAGCCGCGCATGCTCCTGTGGGATCGCCTTGCGAATGCCCTCAGCCACAGGTGAGACCACCAGCATGTATGGGCTCTCCTCGACAATGTCGAAGTACTCCGCCGCTTTTTCCTCAAGCACCACGGGCGCGAAAGGGCGGAAGGACTCGCGAAACTTGATGCGCAGATTCATGGTCGACTGGGTGTCCAGGCGGCGCGGATCTCCGAGGATCGAACGGGCGCCCAGCGAGCGTGGACCGAACTCCATTCGTCCCTGGAACCAGCCGATAACCCCGCCGCCCTCGATGCTGGTGACCACGCGGTGGTCAACCTCCTTCTCCGAGAGCCTGTGGAAAACGGCACCGCAGGCTTCCAGCTCGTCCCTGATCTGCTCTTCACTGTATTCGGGGCCGAGCAAGGCTCCGCTCATGCCATCGAGGACGCCAGTGGGCAGTTCGCGACGGGTCACCCCGCGATGTTTGCGGTCGGTCAACAGCGCGGCGCCCAGCGAGCCACCCGCATCGCCCGCCGCCGGTTGAATCCACAGCCTATCGAAGGTTCGTTCGCGAGAGATCACGCCATTGGCCACACAGTTGAGGGCGACACCCCCGGCCATGCACAGTGATTTCTCGCCTGTGAGCTCACGGGCAGTCTTGGCCAAACGCGATACCACTATTTCGGTGACTTTCTGCACGGACGCAGCCAAGTCGAATTCGCGTTCAGTCAGTGGCGCCTCGGGCAAGCGCCGGGCGCCACCGAACAGCTGTTCGAAGGCCTCGCCCGTCATCACTTCCCCCTTGATGAACTCGAACTTCGTCCAATCGAGCCTGAAACTGCCGTCGGGCTTCACGTCGATCAGGTGCGAGAGGATCGTGTCGACGTAGGTTGTCTTGCCATAGGGCGCGAGTCCCATGAGCTTGTATTCGCCGGAGTCCACCTTAAAGCCGCAGAAATAAGTGAACGCCGAGTAGAGCAGGCCTAGCGAATGGGGGAAGGACAGCTCTGCGACCAGTTCGATGCCGTCTGCTTTGCCGTGCCAGAGGGTGGTCGTTGCCCATTCGCCGACACTGTCGATGCACAGGATCGCGGCGCTCTCGAACGGGCTTGGGAAGAAGGCCGAAGAAGCGTGGGACGCATGGTGGCCGTGCACTTCGACGCGGCGGTCGTCCCGGTCACCCATTGTTTTCAGATGACGCACGACCTCGCGGTCCATCCGTCGTTTGGTTGACAGCCAGTCGCCAAGCACCGGCGCGTAAGTGCGCGCGGCCGAAAATCCCGCCACGGCGGTTGTCGAGAGCACCCGGCGGAACTTGAGCGCCGGGTCTTCGTAATAGGCGACATGGTCAACTTCCGCCAGTTTGATGCCGGCGTGCGCCAGGACATACTCAATGGCCCGTTGTGGAAGGCCCGGGTCATGGCGGACCCGGCTAAAGCGCTCTTCCTGGGCGGCGGCAACGATCTTTCCGTCCACCACCAAGGTCGCCGCGCTGTCGTGATAGAAGGCAGAGATGCCAAGCGTGCACGTCATAGCAGCGACCTCACTTTCTCGCGAAACTTGTCCAGCATTGTTTGCTCCTTGGGTGGATTGAGCGCGACGAATCCAGTACGGATACGCGCCCATATTTCGTCACGGTCACTTCTAGGAAATGCGCCGAGGTAAGCATCGAGGCTCGCGGCAGCCCATGCCGTATGCCCGGTGGAGATATTGTCGATGGAGTTGTGCAGATCGACGAACATCGTCGGGTAGCCATAGGCGATCAAGGCTTTGTGGGTGCGCCGATAGCCACCTCCGACACCGGACAGCTCCATCGCCAGGTTCAGCCCGAGGATCTCCGGGCAGTAGGTTTGGGGATATCGTCCGATCGACAACCAGAACACCGGCAGTCCGAAGTTTTCGCCGTTGAAGCAGGCTGCATTGGCGTAGTCAGGGTGGGCGGTGGCCGGCAATTCGCCATGTACCGCCGTGAGCAAATGGCGGTAGATGACGGGATGGTTCAGACTCTCAATACCGTTGCCCAGCTCATCGAAAAGCGTCTCGAACAGTCGGCTGCCGTACGCTGTGGAGGCCACCGCCGGATGGGCGAACCCGGCCAGCCATGCACCGTCGATCATCGTCAACGGTGCCAGGGACAGGATATCGGCGACCACCTCTTCGCGGGACGGTAGCTCTTCGTCCTGTTCCAGCGCTTGATTGGACGCCTCGTGTTGGCCTTGCAACCACTGCCGCAGGACACCGGGAGCCCATTGCTCCGGCAAGGGGCAATGCCCCTCGGCGACCCCGCGCGAGGCCTTGGCCAGCCAGCGCGTCACGTAGTGTCGGCTATAGCATTCTTCTGCAGGCGTGAGTTCCACGCGCAGCATGCGCGGGTATGCCTGTCGTGGGCTGAGGCTGGCGACCAGGATCGGCGCATCGTTGTCCTCCCGAATGGCCCCGATGAGCATGCCGTCGTCTTTCCATATCTGGCAGGCTGCCGATTGCAAAGGCGCATCGGCGTAGGGCAGGCCGGCGATCCAGCGATGAAGAATGGCAATGTCGTCGCGACTGAAGATGCGGAACATCTTGCCCCGAGGCGCAATCAGGCTGGTGAGCAGCGGACTCGACTCCGGTTGGCCCGCCCTCACGTAGGCGCTGGCGGCGAGGTGGTCGAGAAACTTCAAGGAGTCGTCGACCTCCAGCAAGGGCTTCATTGGCACCTTGTTCAGTCGCGTCTTCTCATGATATTGACAAGCATCCAGCCGACGAAGACTGATCAGGTGACGCGCCGCCTCCCTCGGATCGAGCCAGCGCTCAAGCACATTGAGCAGAGCCTCGCTCATCACCTCGGTTTGCCAACGCGCCCACAGGTAACCCTGGCGTACGCCCGTGTGGCCGGACTCTCCCGCGTGCATGAGGAATTCCCGCACTGCCGTTTCGGCGAGCGCGGCGAGGTCATCGGTACCACCGGCAGGGTCGCGACGCAGATCGAGAAACTGGCAAGCGGACGGCTCATCGTCGGCGATGAATTCGAACGAGGGCAGTAGCCCGCAATGACGCAAATATAGGTTTGCACCCAAGACCTGAGCGATCAGCGACTCCGGAAAGTGCCCGAGCACGGCCAGGGTCGAGGCAAAGTTGAAGGCCCCATCCGAGATCCTTGGGTCAGCTACCGCCCGCAGGAGGTCTTCGCCGGCATCTGCCAGCGAATACTGACGCAGCAACTCCTGGTAGCGCTGGATGCGACTGGCCCCCGGCTGACCGACACCAACATCCGCCGCATGGACTCTCAGCGCTGCCATCGCATAACGCGCTTCGTTGTTCCAGCTGCCACACACTCCATGAATCAGGTACTGGCTGCCGATCAGTAAGGGCATCGCCTCCAGCGCCGCCTTGGCACGCAGCGCCCGGGCATCCGCTTCGTTAGCCTTGATCGCCTCAGCCAACCTGCGGAATCCGTCGCGCATGGGCCTAAGCCGCTCGAATGCGACGCCCGGCAGCGCGGCCAGGGCCGTCTCACTGGCGAAGTCGGCGTCTGTCGTGTCTCCTCCAGGTACCGCGTCGAGGCAGGTACGCAGAGTGGCCGACGTAAACATGCGCCTAACCTCTTCCCCAGCCTGAGCCCCAAGGAAGCTAGAAAAGATCTGCCTATTAGTCTTCATTAGTGCATCGGATAGATGGAGGAATTGTTCTTCTTTTTCTTGGCTTTTTTATTTTTCTTAAACAGTGAGCCAAGTGCTTTGCGAATTCGCTTTAACATACAGTCTCCTCAATGCTTAATGCAGGTTTCGATGAATAGCGCGTGCCACAACATCATTACCAAGGTCAGTAAAGTGTGCACGGTCGACGAAAATCCACTCATCGGACGGACGCTCACGCAAATCATCGACCAAGTTTGCAAATCGAATGCCCAGCGCATAACAACCGTTAGCCAACTTATCGGCATAACAATCAGCGACGGCGGCATCAGATATATCGCCATACAAGTGTTGCCAGGTGCCCAGTTGGGAAATCCGGTCAAGCTCATCGAACAGTTTCTGCTCTTCGGCGCACGGCTTTCTTACCCAAGTCGCCAAGGGCTGCATAACGAAGGAGAGTTCCGCACCCAAAGAGTCCGCAAGCCGTTTCCAAGTGGCCAGGCAATTGAGGGTATCTTGAGTGGCGCGCGCTAGCGTTTGGTCAATCGGTGGTACTGAGGTGGTTTCAGCTGGCCACTTTGGAAGTTTGACAGGTGGTAGTTCGGCGCCATGTTCCTCAGCGACTTCATCAAACTTTTCGTAATACTCTCCGCAGAAATAGAACGGCGGTAGATCGCCGCGGATGAACTCAGGAAGGCGGGCCATAACCAGCGTGTTGAAGCCCCCCATGACCACGATCCGGCGCACTTTGGGCAAGCGGTGGACATGCAGCATGAACAACATCAGTTCCTGGGTCGCATTGAAGCAATGTCCCGCGAAATTCAGCCATGGCGTAGCGTCGGGATCATGCAAGGAAAGGCGGCTCACCACAGAGGCGGCATCGCTGGAGGCCCCGTAACCCAAGGCTGGCGAAGCCCCGACGAGCAAGTTGACCTCCGGTGTCGTACTGGCCTCTAGGCTGCCGACACTGATCGGCCGGCCTTCGGCATCATGTGCGAAACGAAATCCCAGCCGATCGGTATTGATCGACGCTGATCGATAGTCGGCGGCATTGAAGCTCATGACATAAGGCAGGTACTGGGAACGGCCACGGCTTGCGAATCGATCATAGTCGATCATCTGCGGCGTCAGCTTCACACGTTCCAGGCTGGAATCATCAAGTGCAATGCGTTTACGACTTTTGAACATGACCAGGCCACTCCTTGATTAAGAATCGGAATTCCATTTGACCAGGGAAACTTTTTTCAGGGCAAACGCCAACATACAATTATCGAAGTAATAATTGCGAAATTACGAAATTTCTAACAGCGAACAACGGCCACTACTGAGCCGCACCGTTCAATGTGAAAATCGAAATTAATATAGATGAGATACGGGAGCGGAAATCGCGCCGCTATAAGGTGCGGTGCAATAAGAAGGGATTGGGTGGGTATTCAATATCGCCCAGAGGCGTGATATGGAAGCGTTGTATTCTGCAACGTGGCGTTGCCGAGAGTTCCCAAGCATTTGTATATCCCTATACTTTATTCCCTCCGGTCCTCGGAAGGTGCAATCATTGTCTCGATTCTAAGCGTTAAATCTTTGGTGTCAATACGTAACAACTCGTATTTCATCGATGAATATTCATGCGGGGCGGTAAGGCCAATTGCCATATGAATAGTTACTGCTCGGTTATGCATACGCATGGATACAATGTATGGAGTGACATGACGCACTTTTACGAGAAATCCAAACAAATAAGTCAATAAAGTCTGATAACTGGCGCGTTCGCCATTGGACTTCTGAATAGGAATGTGATTCGCGATATTTTTGCTTTCCGCAGGTCAGCATGCCAACTTCGACCTCATCCGACATCCCGCCGGTATTGGTCCGTGGTCAGGTATTCGTGCGCGCAAAAAAAATCGCAGGCTTCGTCAGGTCCGACGGATTATTCATACGTCCGTAGGAGCTGCGAAGGCTGCGATCTTTTTAAGGCGTTACTCAGGGACGCTTGCGATTACTGATCAAAGTACCTACACCCGTATCGGTGAAGATCTCGAGCAGAATCGCATTCGGAACCCGACCGTCAATGATCAGCGCACTGCCCACGCCGCCTTGCACCGCTTCCAGCGCGCAACGGATCTTTGGCAGCATGCCGCCGTAGATCGTGCCGTCGGCGATCAGATCGTCGACTTGCTGGGTGGTCAGGCCGGTGAGGACCGTGCCCGACTTGTCCATCAGGCCGGCGATGTTGGTCAGCAGCATCAGCTTTTCAGCTTTCAGCGCTTCGGCCACTTTACCGGCCACCAAGTCAGCGTTGATGTTGTACGACTCACCATTGGCACCCACGCCAATCGGCGCAATCACCGGAATGAAATCGCCTTTGACCAGCAGGTTCAGCAGGTCGGTGTTGATCCCGACCACTTCACCCACCTGGCCGATGTCGATGATTTCCGGCTGGGTCATCTCCGGCGTCTGCCGGGTCACGGTGAGCTTCTTCGCACGAATCAGCTCGGCATCTTTACCGGTCAGGCCGATGGCGCTGCCGCCATGACGGTTGATCAGGTTGACGATGTCCTTGTTGACCTGGCCGCCGAGGACCATTTCCACCACGTCCATGGTTTGCGCGTCAGTCACGCGCATGCCATCGATGAAGTGGCTCTCGATCGAGAGGCGCTTGAGCAGGTCGCCGATTTGCGGGCCGCCGCCGTGAACGACCACCGGGTTAATGCCGACGGCTTTCATCATCACGATGTCGCGGGCGAAGCCGGTTTTCAGCTCCTCGCTTTCCATCGCGTTGCCGCCGTATTTGATCACCAGCGTCTTGCCGACATAGCGGCGAATGTAAGGCAGCGCTTCGGACAGGACCTTGGCGGTGTTGGCGGCGGCTTCGCGTTCGAGGGTCATTCAGGGCTCCGGTGCATCAAAAAATCAGAACGGTAGTTGGAGATCAGGGGCAACACGCTTCAACTGGACTTTGAAAACGTCCTTGATGCGCTGCAATTCAGCCTCGTCATCAGCCTCGAAGCGCAGCACCAGCACCGGCGTGGTGTTGGAGGCGCGAACCAGGCCCCAGCCTTTGGCGTAGTCGACTCGCACGCCGTCAATGGTGGTCAGGTCAGCGCCTTCGCCCCACTTCGCGTCGTGCAATGCATCAATGATGCTGAATTTGCTCTCTTCGGTCACATGGATATTGATTTCAGGCGTAGAAATATCGTTCGGGAAGGTCGCAAACAACTCTTCCGCAGTGGATTTTTCCTTACTGAGGATCTCCAGCAGCCGCGCGGCGCTGTAAATACCGTCGTCAAAACCGAACCAGCGTTCCTTGAAGAAGATGTGCCCGCTCATTTCGCCGGCCAACAGGGCGCCGGTTTGTTTCATTTTCTTTTTGATCAACGAGTGACCGGTCTTCCACATTAGCGGACGACCGCCGTATTCCTTGATCAGCGGCGTCAGGCGACGGGTGCATTTGACGTCGAAGATGATCTCCGCGTCCGGGTTGCGTTCCAGTACGTCGCGGGCGAACAGCATCAGCAGGCGGTCTGGGAAGACGATGCTGCCGGTGTTGGTCACGACGCCGACGCGGTCGCCGTCGCCGTCGAAGGCCAGGCCCAGGTCAGCGTTGGTTTCCTTGACCTTGGCGATCAGGTCGACGAGGTTTTCAGGTTTGCCCGGGTCCGGGTGGTGGTTCGGGAAGTTGCCGTCCACGTCGCAGAACAGCGGGATCACTTCGCAGTTCAGTGCTTCGATCAGCTGCGGGGCGATGACGCCGGCCGCGCCGTTACCGCAATCGACTACCACTTTCAGGCGGCGGGCCAGTTTGATGTCCTGGACGATTTCGGTGTTGTAGCGATCGAGGATCTCGACCTTGGTGATGCTGCCCTTGCCGCTGCTCAGGTTGTTGGTCTTGAGGCGTTCGTGCAGGGCCTGGATCTGTTCGTTAGCCAGGGTATCGCCGGCGATGACGATCTTGAAGCCGTTGTAGTTCGACGGGTTGTGGCTGCCGGTGAGCATTACCCCGGATTTGCCAGCCAATACGTTGGCGGCGTAGTACAGCGCCGGAGTGGGCACCAGGCCGACGTCGCTGACGTGGCAACCGCTGTCGGCCAGGCCTTGAATCAGGCGTTCGACCAGTTCCGGGCCGGACAGGCGACCGTCGCGGCCAACGCTGACGTTTGGTTCATCCTGGGCCAGGCTTTGGGCGCCAATGGCGCGGCCGAGCCAATAAGCGGTTTCACCGTTCAAGAATTCCGGGACGGTGCCGCGAATGTCGTAGGCGCGGAAGATGCTGTCGGGGAACTTGGGTGCGACTTGGGCTGGGCTGCTCATCTGTGGGAATGCTCCATTTCTAAAGTGACTGGACTTGCCCCCGAAGTGTTCGTGGGCAGGCTCAAACTGAAGGGTATGACGGCGTTTTCCACAGAGAGTTCGTGGTGTGCAAAGGCCATGACCCCGATGCCAGCAAGCATTTTGCCTGCCAATACCTTGATTTTCAGTGGTAAACCATCCAGATGACGTCTGTGCAATTTTCATCCTGAAATGCAAAACGCTGACGTGCGGCCGGGCAGGGTGCCGAGCCGCACCGCGGTGTATCAGTGACTGCCGGAATGACCGAAACCGCCGGCACCGCGCTCAGTTTCGACGAACTCTTCGACCATCTCGAAGTGCGCTTGAACCACCGGTACGAGAACCAGTTGAGCCAGGCGTTCACCGACCACCATGTTGAAGTCGGTCTGGCCGCGGTTCCAGCAGGAGACCATCAGCGGGCCTTGGTAATCGGAGTCGATCAAGCCGACCAGGTTGCCCAACACGATGCCGTGTTTATGGCCCAGGCCGGAGCGCGGCAGAATCAGTGCGGCCAAACCTGGATCGCCGATATAGACGGACAGGCCGGTCGGGATCAGCACGGTTTCGCCCGGCTTGATCACGGTGTCTTTTTCCAGCATGGCGCGCAGGTCGAGGCCGGCGGAGCCAGGGGTGGCGTACTGCGGCAGCGGAAAGTCGGTACCGATGCGGGGGTCGAGGATCTTGGCTTGCAAAGCGTGCATGTAAATTAAACCTGGTTCAGACGGTCGGCGATAAAAGTGATCAGCTGGCGAGCAATCTTGCTCTTGCTGGTCTGGGCGAAAAGTGTGGCGTGCAGGTCACGGTCGATCACGCTGCAGGCGTTTTCTTCGCTGTTGAAGCCAATACTCGGGTTGGCGACGTCGTTGGCGACGATCAAATCGAGGTTCTTGTCTTTCAACTTGCGGGCTGCGTAATCGAGCAGGTGTTCGGTTTCAGCGGCGAAACCGACACTGAACGGACGGTCGGGACGAGTGGCGATGGTGGCCAGGATGTCTGGGTTACGCACCATCTGTAGCAACAAGCCGTCGCCGTTCGTAGGGTCTTTCTTGAGTTTTTGTGGGGCGACGACTTCCGGGCGGTAGTCCGCGACCGCTGCCGAGGCGATAAACAGGTCGCACGGGATCGCGGCTTCGCAGGCGGCGAGCATGTCGCGGGCGCTGACTACGTCGATGCGGGTGACACGATCCGGGGTCGGCAAGTGCACCGGGCCGGTGATCAGGGTCACGCGGGCGCCGGCTTCTACCGCAGCTTCGGCCAGGGCAAAGCCCATTTTCCCGGAGCTGTGGTTGGTGATGTAGCGCACCGGGTCGATGTTTTCCTGGGTCGGGCCGGCGGTAATCAGCACGTGTTTGCCAGTCAGCGCCTGACGCTGGAAGCAGTCCGCCGCGCACTGGGCGAGGTCGGTGGCTTCGAGCATGCGACCCATCCCGACGTCACCGCAGGCTTGGCTGCCGGAGGCTGGGCCGAAGGATTTGATGCCGCGGCTTTCGAGCAGTTGCAGGTTGGCTTGGGTCGCCGGGTCGCGCCACATGGCCTGGTTCATCGCCGGGGCCACGGCGACCACCGCGTCGGTGGCCAGCACCAGAGTGGTCAGCAGGTCATTGGCAATGCCTTGGGCCAGACGGGCGATCAGGTCCGCAGTGGCGGGGGCGATCAGCACCAGGTCGGCCCATTTAGCCAGCTCGATGTGGCCCATGGCAGCTTCCGCCGCGGGGTCCAGCAGGTCGAGGTGAACCGGGTGCCCGGACAAGGCCTGCATGGTCAGCGGGGTGATGAACTCGCTGCCGCCACGGGTCATGACCACGCGCACTTCGGCGCCCTGGTCGATCAGGCGGCGAACCAGGTCGGCGCTCTTGTAGGCAGCAATGCCGCCGCCGACGCCCAGAACGATGCGTTTCCGATACAGCCGCTGCATAGGTCTGCCTTTCATTTCGTTGATGACTGCATGGCGAAACCCCCTCCCCAGGGATGCATTCGCCCGCAAAAAAGATGGGCTACGATATCACAGCGACCGCTACGGAACAGCGGCGCCCACAGACATGGAGGTGCTATGAGTATTCGCGATTGGCCGGCGGCGGAACGGCCGCGGGAGAAGCTTCTTGAACAAGGTTCGGCGAGTCTTTCTGATGCTGAACTGCTGGCAATCTTTCTACGGACCGGCGTGTCCGGCAAAAGCGCAGTAGATCTGGCGCGACACCTGTTGAGTCAATTCGGCAGTCTGCGCACGTTGCTGGAGGCTGATCTACGGGCGTTCAGCAGCCAATTGGGCTTGGGCCCGGCAAAGTTCGCTCAGTTGCAGGCGGTGTTGGAGATGGCCCGGCGGCATCTGGCCGAGCGATTACGCCGAGATTCGGTGCTGGAGAGTCCTTTGGCTGTGCGCGACTACCTCAAGGCAATGCTGCGCCATGAGCCCCATGAGGTGTTCGGCTGTCTGTTTCTCGATTCCAAGCACCGGGTACTGGCGTTTGAAGCGCTATTTCGCGGTTCCATCGATAGCACCAGCGTTTATCCACGGCAGGTGGTCAAGCGCGCCCTGGCGCACAACGCCGCTGCGCTGATCCTGTGCCACAACCACCCGTCGGGTAACACCGACCCCAGCCAGGCCGACCGAATGCTCACCAAGCGACTTCAAGAGGCGCTGGAGTTGGTGGACGTGCGGGTGCTCGACCATTTCATTGTCGGGGATGGTGAGCCGCTGTCGATGGCGGAGTATGGGTGGATGTAAGCCTTAGCAAGCCTGCTCCCCCGTAGGAGCTGTCGAGTGAAACGAGGCTGCGATCTTTTGACTTTGATTTTTTAAGATCAAAAGATCGCAGCCTCGTTTCACTCGACAGCTCCTACGGGAGGCGGGGCAGTTACTTGAGGCTGACTTTGGAGTAATCCTGCCGACCGAACGGGCTCACCGAGTAACCCTCGATATCCTTACGGGTCAACGCGAACGCCGTCGGGTGCGCCAGCGGCAGCCACAATGCCTGCTGCTGAATCTGCGCCTGGGCCTGTTCATACAGCTTGGTGCGCACGCCTTGTTCGCTGGTGGTCTTGCCGGCGCTGATCAGCTTGTCCAGGTCCTGGCTGCAGTAACGGGCGAAGTTGGTGCCGGACTTGACTGCCGCGCAGGAAAATTGCGGCGAGAGGAAGTTGTCCGGGTCGCCATTGTCGCCAGCCCAGCCCATGAACAGCAGATCATGCTCGCCAGCCTTGGCGCGACGGATCAGCTCGCCCCACTCGATCACCCGGATCTCGGCTTGAATGCCGATTTCCGCCAGATCAGATTGCAACAGTTGCGCGCCGAGGCTCGGGTTGGGGTTCAGCAAACTGCCGGAAGGGCGGGTCCAGATGGTGGTCTGGAAGCCATCCTTGAGCCCGGCCTTGGCCATCAGCGCCTTGGCTTTTTCGACGTCGTGCGGGTAACCCGGCAAGCCTTTGGCATAGCTCCAGGTGTTCGGTGGGTAGGGGCCATTGGCGGGCTCGGCGGTGTCTTCGAACACGGCTTTGATGTAGTTGGCCTTGTCGAACGCGAGGTTGATCGCCTGGCGGACTTCAGGCTTGTCCAGCGGCGGATGCTGACTGTTGATGCCGACGAAAGCGGTCATGAAGGCGTCAGTCTTTTCCACTTTCAGCGTCGGCTCTTGCTTGGCGGCCACCACATCCAGTGGCTTGGGCGACAGGGCGATCTGGCACTCGTTGCGGCGCAATTTCTGCAAACGTACGTTGGCGTCCGGGGTGATGGCGAAGATCAGCGGGTCTACCGATGGCTTGCCGCCGAAGTAGTCAGCGTTGGCCTTGTAGCGAATCGACGCGTCTTTCTGGAATCGCGTAAAGACGAACGGGCCACTGCCGATCGGCTGGCTATTGAGCTTCTCCGGGGTGCCGGCCTTCAGCAGTTTGTCGGCATATTCAGCCGAATAAATCGAGGCGAAGCCCATGCTCAAGGTCGCGAGGAAGGTCGAGTCCGGGTGATCGAGGGTGAAGCGCACAGTCAGCGGGTCCAGAGCGTCGATCTTTTTGATCAGCGCCGGCAGTTGCATCGACTGGGCGTGGGGGAAGCCGCTCTGGGCGACTTTGTGCCACGGGTGGGCCGGGTCGAGCATGCGGTCAAAGCTGAACTTGACGTCTTCGGCGCTCAGATCGCGGGTCGGGCTGAAGTACTCGGTTTTGTGGAATTTCACTTGCGGGTGAAGTTTGAAGACGTAAGTCAGGCCGTCAGGCGTGACCTCCCAGCTGTCCGCGAGGCTGGCGACCACTTTGCCGCTGGCGGTATCGAAGTCCACCAGGCGATTCATCAGCACATCGGCCGAGGCATTGGTGGTGGTCAGCGAGTTGTATTGCACCACATCGAACCCCTCAGGGCTGGCCTCGGTGCAGACGGTCAGGGCGGCGGCTTGGGCCAGCGGGCTCAGTAACAATGGGGCAAGCAGCAGCGGTAGGGCAGCGAGGCGCATGGTCGGATTCCTTTACAGATCGAAGGCCCATCTGCAAGTGCAGTCTGGAAAAGGCCTACCCTAGTGGGCTCTTTTGCAAATGACTATCCCCATTTTCATTTTGCGGTGACTATAGGCGCCTGATTTGGGTGTGCGCGGTTTCACAAAGCCCTGGATTGGCGTGTTGGCCGATGCTCTGCGACGAGCGGTCGCCATCGACGATAGCCTTTGTCCAAGGCGCTCGTAGCCCGAAAAATGGGCTTTTTGTGAATTCATCGCACACTGAATGTTGTTGCTCTCGGGTCTTTCTGGTATAAAGCAGCGCTCTTTTCTAGGGGCCCGGTTCCTTCACTGTAGGTGTAGCCGGTAAGACCTCTAAAGAAACGCGGCGCCTGGCGCCAAATGACTGAGAGATTAAGCGGCCAACCCATGCCGGGTTGGGCATGTGGTTTTAGAGGGCTGAGGCATGTCGAGAGTATGTCAAGTTACCGGTAAGGGTCCGGTGACTGGGAATAACATTTCCCACGCAAACAACAAAACCCGTCGTCGTTTCCTGCCGAACCTGCAGCATCACCGCTTTTGGGTTGAAGAAGAGAAACGTTTCGTGCGTCTGCGCGTATCTGCCAAAGGCATGCGTATCATCGACAAGCGTGGCATCACTGTCGTGCTGGCCGAAATCCGCAAAGCTGGCAAGATCTAAGGGAGCTAATCATGCGTGAATTGATTCGTTTGATTTCGAGCGCCGGTACTGGTCACTTCTACACTACCGACAAGAACAAGCGTACTACCCCGGACAAAATCGAGATCAAGAAATTTGATCCGGTTGTTCGCAAGCACGTGATCTACAAGGAAGGCAAAATCAAGTAATTGATTTTTCCGACTTATGAAAAAGGCCCGTATCGCGAGATACGGGCCTTTTTTATTGCCTGCAGGTTTTGCGTTGCCTGTTCGGGCCCCTTCGCGAGCAAGCCCGCTCCCACATGGGATCGCGGTCTAATGTGGGAGCGGGCTTGCTCGCGAAAGCGTCGGCCCAGACAACAAAATCCTCAAGCCTTCTGTTCAAACACCACATAAATCTTGCGGCACGCTTCCAGCACTTCCCAGGTACCACGGAAACCCGCCGGGATCACAAAGCGATCACCCACCCGCAACGTCTTGCTGTTGCCATCGTTATCGCGCAGCACCGACACGCCCTGAACGATTTCGCAGTATTCATGCTCGGTGTAATTCACTAGCCACTGGCCGATTTCGCCTTCCCACACGCCGGCGCTCATCTGCCCGCACGGGCTGTTGTAGTGGTTGTACACGGCTTGCTCGGGGTCGCCCTTGAGCACTTTCGCCGGGTCCGGCCGATAGCGATCGGGCTGGGTGGTGGCCTGGCTGAAGTCGACGACGTCCTGGATGTTCATTTTGTTGTAATCCCCCGTGATTGCGGCGTATGTGACTGGAAAGGCCAAAGTCTATGTTTATTAAAATGAACACCGCAAGGCCGTTTACCGACCTTGTGTCAAATATATTGAAACAACCCCGGCCACTGGTTTAGGGTGGCAGGTGCCTTGGGCCGATAGCAGGCTGGCCGGGCAGAATTCCTGACAGCGCCCGCGAATAACGCGGGGCACTCGTATTCAACAAGAGGAGGACACTCGTATGACCACCCTGACTCGTGCCGACTGGGAACAGCGGGCTCGCGATCTGAAGATCGAAGGCCGCGCCTACATCAATGGCGAATACACCGATGCCGTCTCCAGTGAGACCTTCGAGTGCATCAGCCCGGTCGATGGCCGTCTGCTGGGCAAGATCGCCAGCTGTGACGCCGCCGACGCCCAGCGCGCTGTGGAAAACGCTCGCGCCACCTTCAATTCCGGCGTGTGGTCGCGCCTGGCGCCGACCAAACGCAAAGCCACCATGATTCGTTTCGCCGGCTTGCTCAAACAGCACGCCGAAGAGCTGGCCCTACTTGAAACCCTGGACATGGGCAAGCCGATCAGCGACTCCCTGTACATCGACGTTCCAGGCGCGGCGCAAGCCCTGAGCTGGAGCGGCGAGGCCATCGACAAGATCTACGACGAAGTCGCCGCCACCCCGCACGATCAACTGGGTCTGGTCACTCGTGAGCCGGTTGGCGTCGTTGGCGCTATCGTGCCGTGGAACTTCCCGTTGATGATGGCGTGCTGGAAACTCGGCCCGGCACTGTCCACCGGTAACTCGGTGATCCTCAAGCCATCGGAAAAATCGCCGCTGACTGCCATTCGTATCGCTGCGCTGGCCGTTGAAGCCGGTATCCCGAAAGGTGTGCTGAACGTCCTGCCAGGCTACGGCCACACCGTCGGCAAGGCCCTGGCCCTGCACAACGACGTGGACACCCTGGTGTTCACCGGTTCGACCAAGATCGCCAAGCAACTGCTGATCTACTCCGGCGAATCGAACATGAAGCGCGTCTGGCTCGAAGCTGGCGGCAAGAGCCCGAACATCGTGTTCGCCGATGCTCCGGACCTGCAAGCCGCCGCTGAATCCGCCGCCGGCGCCATCGCCTTCAACCAGGGCGAAGTCTGCACCGCCGGTTCGCGTCTGTTGGTCGAGCGCTCGATCAAGGACACCTTCCTGCCGCTGGTGATCGAAGCGCTGAAAACCTGGAAGCCAGGCAATCCGCTGGATCCGGCGACCAACGTCGGTGCGCTGGTGGACACCCAGCAGATGAACACCGTGCTGTCCTACATCGAATCCGGTCACACCGACGGCGCCAAACTGGTGGCCGGCGGCAAGCGCATTCTTCAGGAAACCGGTGGCACTTACGTTGAGCCGACGATTTTCGACGGCGTGAACAACGCGATGAAAATCGCTCAGGAAGAAATTTTTGGCCCGGTGTTGTCGGTCATTGCTTTCGACACCGCCGAAGAAGCCATTGCGATTGCCAACGACACGCCATACGGCCTGGCCGCTGCGGTGTGGACCAAGGACATCTCCAAGGCACACCTGACGGCCAAAGCGCTGCGTGCCGGTAGTGTGTGGGTCAACCAGTACGACGGCGGCGACATGACTGCACCGTTCGGTGGTTTCAAACAATCGGGTAACGGTCGCGACAAGTCGTTGCATGCGTTCGACAAGTACACCGAGCTGAAGGCGACCTGGATCAAGTTGTAAGCACCACACAACGCAGATCCCCTGTGGGAGCGGGCTTGCTCGCGAAGACGGTGTAACAGTCAACATTGATGTTGAATGTACTGGCCTCTTCGCGAGCAAGCCCGCTCCCACATTTGTTTTGTGCCGTCTGAAAATAATATCCACAGGAGCGTGGAACATGCGTTGGGCGACTTATTTCGCCGTGTTGGCGTCTGTCTTGAGTGTCGGCCTGGCCCTGGGCGTCAGCATGCCGCTGGTGTCGTTTCGCCTGGAAAGCTGGGGTTACGGTTCGTTTGCGATTGGCGTGATGGCGGCGATGCCGGCCATTGGCGTGTTGCTGGGGGCGAAGGTCTCCAGTCACTTGGCCGCGCGGTTTGGCACGGCCAACCTGATGCGGCTGTGCCTGTGGGGCGGGGCGGTGTCCATCGGTTTGCTGGCGTTGTTGCCGAGCTATCCGATCTGGCTGGTGTTGCGGCTGATGATCGGGGTGATCCTGACCCTGGTCTTCATTCTCGGCGAAAGCTGGATCAACCAACTGGTGGTCGAGCAGTGGCGCGGGCGGCTGGTGGCGTTGTATGGCAGCAGCTATGCCTTGAGCCAACTCGGCGGGCCGTTGCTGTTGGGAGCCTTGGGCACCGAGCACGATTACGGCTTCTGGGTCGGTGTCGGTTTGCTGCTCACGGCTCCGTTGCTGTTACTGGGGCGTAGCGGCGCACCGTCCAGTGAAGCCAGCAGCGTGACCTTTGGTGATTTATGGACTTTCTGCCGAGGCCTGCCGGCGATTGCCTGGGCGGTGTCGCTGTTCGCTGCGTTCGAAGCGATGATCCTGACCTTGTTGCCGGTGTATTGCCTGCGCCAAGGATTCACCGCCGAGATTGCCCTGGCGATGGTGAGCACCGTGGTGGTCGGCGACGCGTTGCTGCAATTGCCCATCGGCGCCTTGGCGGATCGACTGTCACGGCGCAGTTTGTTCACCGGGTGCGCCGTGGTCCTGTTGCTGTCGAGCCTGGCGATTCCGCTGCTGATCGATACGTTGTTGATCTGGCCGTTGTGGGTGCTGTTCGGCGCCAGTGCCGGTGGCTTGTTCACCTTGTCGCTGATCCTGATCGGCGAGCGCTACCGTGACGACGCGCTGGTGCGGGCCAATGCCCATATCGCGCAGTTGTGGGGGATTGGTTGTCTGGTCGGGCCGCTGGCGGCAGGGGCGGGCAGTCAGTGGGTCAGCGGGCATGCGTTGCCGTTGTTGATGGCGGCGGGGGCGTTGGGGTTAGTGATTCTGTTGATGCGCCAAGGGGCATTTGGCGCGGTGCAGCCAGCCTAGGTGTGAACACAAAACTGTGGCGAGGGAGCTTGCTCCCGCTGGAGCGCGAAGCGGTCCCAGCATTCTTTCAGTCATACCTTGCCTTTAGGTTACGACTGCTGCGCAGCCGAGCGGGAGCAAGCTCCCTCGCCACAGGGACATGGGTTGCTCCTAAAGCATCCGCTCCAATCCTACGGTGGTGCTCATCCACGCATTAAACCGGCGCCACCAACTCCCCGGTTCCTTGGTCAGCGTATGCAGTTTGCCGTTGTCCTCGGTCACCCAGACAATCTGCCCATTCTCCAGTTTCGCCTCATAACTCAGCGGTGGCGCCATGCCCTGCAGGGCCAGTTCGCGCACGTGCGCGGCCAGTTCCGGGCTGTCGACCAGCACGCCGACTTCGGTGTTCCACAGCACCGAACGCGGGTCGAAGTTGAATGAGCCGATAAACGATTTCTGCTGATCAAAAATCATCGCCTTGCTGTGCAAGCTTGAATCCGAGCCCTGATAGGCCGAGCGCCGGAACAGATGCGGACCACTGCCGCTCCCCGCGCCGGGCTGGCGCCGCAATTCGAACAGCTTCACGCCATGCTCCAGCAACGCCTTGCGATACGGCGCGTAGCCGCCGTGTACTGCCGGTACGTCGGTGGCTTCCAGCGCGTTGGTCAGCAGGCTGACCGAGACACCCGCATCGGCGCGTCCGGTCAGGTACACCAACCCTGGTTGGCCGGGCACAAAGTAGGCGGAAATCATGATCAGTTCTTTGCTGACGCCGTTCAGTTCGGGCGCCAACTGTGTGGTCAAAAGCAATTGCGGATCAGGTTCGCCCTTGGACAGCACCTTGCTCGGCGCGTCCCACAACGCCTGGTTCCAGGCCCAGATCAGCTCTCGGCGCCAGATTTCCAGGCGCGGGTGTTTGTCGTAAATCATCAGCTGTTGATACAGCGCGTGGTTCTGTTTGCGGGTTTCTTCCAGGGATTCTTCCAGGCGTGTGCGGGTGTTTTGCAGGTCCTTGGCCGTCGGTTTGCTGGAGAGGAATTCGTCGATCGGCTTGCTTAGGGCGCTGTTCCAGTACTGGTCAAAACTATGGCCCAACTGCTCGGCCACCGGTCCGACGCTGAGCATGTCGATATCAGTGAAATTCAGGTTCGGCTCGGCATCGAAATACTCGTCCCCCAGGTTGCGCCCGCCGACAATGGCCGCGCTGTTGTCCGCCAGCCATAGTTTGTTGTGCATGCGCCGGTGTTGCAGCGACAGGTCGAACAAGCGGCCCATGGTCCGTGTCACCCCGGTGCTGCGCCCCAGGTGCAGTGGGTTGAACAGCCGAATCTGAATCTGCGGATGGGCCGCCAGGGTCGCGATGATCTGGTCCAGGCCATCGCTGGTGGTGTCGTCGAGCAGGATCCGCACCCGCACGCCACGATCGGCAGCCTTGAGCAATTCCTCCACCAGCATCCGCGTGCTGATGCCGTCGTGGACGATGTAGTACTGCAAGTCGAGGCTGGTTTGCGCGTTGCGAATCAGCTCGGCGCGGGCCATGAAGGCTTCGGTGCTGTTGGAGAGCAGGCGAAAGCCCGATTGCCCCTGATGGGGCGCGGCTTGGGCCTGGATTGAGCGGCCAAAGCTTGAATCCGCCGCTGGCAAGGCCTGGCTCGGTTCGCGCGGCACGTCGAGGCTGGCGCAACCACCGAGGAACGAGGTGAGTAACAGAAAAGCGAGCAGGGGCTGTCTGAGGCTCACGTGGGATCGTTCCGATTGGCGGCAGTTGTCGGCATATGGACGCGCGATTCCGGATAAAGGTCAGTCGGTGATGTAATCAGTTTCCGCCAGCAACTTGATTGCCGCTGCGCCAACCTTGCGCACGGCGTCCTCGATCTGCGCTGTCGGTTTGGCAGCGTAGTTCATGCGCAGGCAATTGCGGTATTTGCCCGAGGCCGAAAAAATGCTGCCGACGGCAATCTGTACGCCTTGATCGTGCAGCGCACGATTCAGTTTCAGGGTATCGAAGCCCTCCGGTAGCTCGACCCACAGCATGAAACTGCCCTGTGGACGACTGGCCCGGGTGCCAGCGGGAAAATAGCGCGTGACCCAATCGATCATTGCATCTCGATTGCGCTGGTATTGGGTGCGCATCCGCCGCAAATGCGGTTCGAAGTGACCGCCCTTGAGGAAGTCGGCGATAGCGATTTGCGCTTGTGGCGCGGTAGAGCCGGTGCTGATGTATTTCATGTGCAGCACCCGTTCCAGATATCTACCCGGCGCCACCCAACCGATGCGCAACCCTGGCGCCAGGGTCTTGGAAAAGGAACTGCAGAGCAGCACGCGGCCGTCTTCGTCGAAGGATTTGATCGTGCGTGGGCGCGGGTAGGTGTAGGCCAGTTCGCCATACACATCGTCTTCGATGATCGCCACATCGAAGCGCTGTGCCAGGTTCAACAACGCCCGTTTACGCGCCTCCGGCATGATGTAGCCCAACGGGTTGTTGCAGTTGGGGGTCAACTGTATGGCCTTGATTGGCCATTGTTCCAGGGCAAGTTCGAGCGCATCGAGGCTGATGCCGGTAATCGGGTCGGTCGGGATTTCCAAGGCCTTCATGCCCAGGCCCTTGAGGGTCTGCATGGCGCCGTGAAAGCTTGGCGAGTCTACGGCGACGATATCGCCAGGCTCGCAGATAGAGCGGATGCTGGTGGACAGTGCTTCATGGCAACCGGTGGTCACCACCAGGTCCGCGGCGCTCAACTGGCAGCCGGAGTCGAGCATCAGGCGGGCGATTTGTTCGCGCAGTTCGAGGTTGCCGTGGATGTTGTCGTAATACAGGCCGGGCATGTCCTGACGTCGGCTGATCCGCGCCAGCCCGCGCAGCAGCGGTTTCATGGTCGGCGTGGTGACGTCCGGCATGCCCCGGCCCAGTTGCACCACGTCTTTGCGCGGCACGGCGCGGATCAATTCCAGCACCTGATCCCACTGGGAAATATCCACCGGGCGTTGCGCCGGGCGACCGATGGCGGGCAGCTCCGGCAGCTCGCGGCCAACCGGTACGAAATAGCCGGATTTCGGTTTCGGTGTCGCCAGTCCGCTGTCTTCCAGCACCCGATAAGCCTGCTGCACCGTGCTCAGGCTGACCCCGTGTTCAACGCTCAACGCCCGCACCGACGGCAGCCGGTCGCCGGGGCGATAGAAGCCCTGTTCGATACGCGTGCCGAGCAATTCGGCGAGATTGACGTAAAGGGTCATGGCACTGCCTCGGTATGAGTGATTCGGTTAACCAGTACAGATTGGGCAAAAATCCGCGATTCAGAGCATTAAGCGGCGAATCTGTATGGAGATAATACAGTTGCTTTGAATCTGTAATGAATTTCGCCGTCCGCGCATCATGAAACCTCTGGCTACCCAAGTAAACAGGAGCAATCAAAATGAACGGCTTGAGCGATGTGCGGCTGACATTACGCAGTCAGGAACTGGCAGCAGAGCAGAACCACGGCACCCGTGAGGCGCGCATGCGCAACGCGCCGTCCTGCCTAGGGCGCTGGGGCCTGTTCTGGCATCGTCTGCACTCGCGCAAGGCGTTGCTGAACCTGACCCCGGAACAGCTGCGAGATGTGGGGTTGAGTCGGGAGCAGGCGGTAGAGGAGGGGCTTAAGCCGTTCTGGTGGATCTGATAGGTGCCGCGTTCTTCAGGTCCATTCGCGGGCAAGCCTCGCTCCTACAGGTACCCAGCGCATAACCTGTAGGAGCGAGGCTTGCCCGCGAAGGCGTCCCTAACAGGCGCCAAAAATCCTTCAAACCAACTCTTTAAGCCGATGCCAAAGCATTCCCAGCGCCAACAACGGCGAACGCAAATGCCGGCCACCGGGGAAGGTGATGTGCGGCACCTGCGCAAACAGATCAAACCCGCCACTGTGCTGGCCACTGATGGCCTCGGCCAACAACTTGCCCGCCAAATGCGTGGCATTCACCCCGTGACCGGAATACGCCTGGGCGTAATACACATTCGGCTGATCCTTGAGCCGGCCGATCTGCGGCAAACGGTTGGCGCCGATGCCGATCATGCCGCCCCATTGATAATCGATCTTCACCCCGGCCAGTTGCGGGAACACCTCCAGCATCTTTGGCCGCATATAGGCTGCGATGTCTTTCGGGTCCCGACCGGAATAATGGCAGGCGCCACCGAACAGCAAGCGGCGATCCGCCGAGAGCCGGTAGTAATCCAGCGCCACGCGTTGGTCGCAGACCGCCATGTTCTGCGGCAATAGGGCGTGGGCCTGTTCTTCGCTCAACGGCTCGGTGGCGATGATGTAGCTGCCGGCGGGCAGCACTTTGCCACTGAGTTCGGGATTGAGATCGTTGAGATAAGCGTTGCAGCCCAGCACCAGAGTCTTGGCGCGCACAGAGCCTTGGGCGGTGTACACCTTCACTTCGGTGCCGTAATCGATGCGGGTGACTGCGGATCGTTCGAACAATCTTACGCCCAATTGCTGCGCGGCCGCCGCTTCGCCCAGTGCCAGGTTTAGTGGGTGTAAGTGCCCGGAGCCCATGTCGATCAAGCCGCCGACGTAACGTTCGGAACCCACCACACTGTGCATTTCGTTGGCTTGCAGCAGACGGGTTTCGTAGCGGTAACCGAGGCTGCGCAGTTCTTCGGCATCTTCGGCGAAGCCTTCGAGGTCGCGAGGTTTATTGGCGAGGTCGCAGTAGCCCCAGGTCAGGTCGCAGGGGATCTGAAAACGCGCGACTCGCTGTCGGACGATTTCTACCGCTTCCAGGCCCATGAGTTTCATCTGACGCACGCCGTCGGTGCCGATGACGTTGGCAAACTGATCGAGACCATGGCCAACGCCGCGAATCAATTGCCCGCCGTTGCGCCCGCTGGCACCCCAGCCAATCTTATGTGCTTCCAGCAGCACCACGCTGAGGCCGCGCTCCGCCAACTCCAGCGCTGTGTTCAACCCGGAAAACCCACCGCCGACCACGCACACGTCCGCAATCAACTCACCCTGGAGCACCGGATGATCGGGCTGCGGCAGGCTGCTGGCGGCGTAATAAGAGGCGATGTGCCGGTGGCTCGGGGCAGGTTGCTGAACACGGGCGTTCATGTGCGTCATCCAGAGGCGTGTGTTTGAAAAAGTTGACGGAGCATAAGCCGGACCTTCCGGCGTGGGCAACATTGGTCGGGCGGTGCTGTCTGGATCGAGGCTTTTGCGTCAGAATCGCGCTCTATTCCGCTTTTGGTCACCGCTTCGATGAGCTGCAACAGTCAGAAAATTCGCACCTTGCGGCAACAGATTCCCTCGTTCGAGTGCGTGCCCGGCTGCCATGATTGCTGCGGCCCGGTGACTACATCGCCGGAAGAAATGTCGCGCCTGCCGCGCAAAACCCGCGCCGAACAGGATGCGGCGATGGATGAGCTCAATTGTGTGCACCTGGGGCCTGACGGCTGCACCGTGTATGACGAGAGGCCGCTGATTTGCCGGCTGTTCGGCACCACCAAAACCTTGCCCTGCCCCAACGGGCGCGGGCCGGTGGAGCTGATTCATCCGCGGGTGGAGAAGCAGATTCATGAGTACATGGCTTCGACCCGACAGGTGTTGGTTTAAATCCGGTATTCATTCAGTTGGACCGAGGCGCGGCCTTCGCGAGCAAGCCCGCTCCCACAGGGGAACGCATTTCAATGTGGGAGCGGGCTTGCTCGCGAAGACGTCCGCCCAGGCACCGCTGGACTCAATCCGGAATCGGCAAACTCAAACTCTCTTTCACTTCTTCCATCACGATATAGCTCTTCGACTCCCGCACATGCGGCAGTTTAAGCAGAATATCGCCCAGCAATTTGCGGTACGAAGCCATCTCGGAAATCCGCGCTTTCACCAAATAGTCGAAATCCCCTGACACCAAATGGCACTCCAGCACGTGGGGCAGTTTCAGCACCGCGCGTCGGAACTCTTCGAAAGTATCGCCGGATTTGTAGTCGAGACTGATCTCGACGAACACCAGCAGACTACCCTTGAGATGCTGCGGATTGAGCCGGGCGTTGTAGCTCATGATGATCCCTTCGCGCTCCAGGCGCCGGACCCGCTCGGTGCAAGGCGTGGTCGACAGGCCGACCTTTTCCCCCAGCTCGGTGAAGGAGATGCGCCCGTCCGCTTGCAGGATTCGCAGGATGTTGCGGTCGATCTTGTCCAGCTCACGTTTGGTCTGAGTGTTGGTACGCATAGGGGATGCGCCTCCGTGAAAAGGGTTATTGCCGAGAATTGTCGCCAAATATAGGCACTTATATAGTGAAAAGCACTGGCTAATCTTTTTTAAACTGCCCACAACTTCGGTCTGAACAACAAACGTCAGCGGCATGCCGCGATGAGGGACACAAAAATGCGCGTTATGGTCTTGGGTAGCGGCGTCATCGGTACCGCCAGTGCTTACTATCTGGCACGTGCCGGATTTGAAGTGGTGGTCGTGGACCGTCAGCCGGCTGCGGCCATGGAGACCAGTTTCGCCAACGCCGGGCAAGTCTCTCCAGGTTATGCATCGCCGTGGGCTGCGCCGGGTGTGCCGCTCAAGGCCATCAAATGGCTGCTGCAACGTCACGCGCCGCTGGCGATCAAGGCCACTGCCGACATCGACCAATACCTGTGGATGGCGCAGATGCTGCGCAACTGCACCGCCAACCGTTATGCGGTGAACAAGGAGCGCATGGTCCGCCTGTCCGAGTACAGCCGTGACTGCCTCGACGAATTGCGCGCCGAAACCGGCATTGCCTACGAAGGCCGCAGCCTCGGTACGACCCAATTGTTCCGCACTCAGGCTCAGCTCGACGGCGCCGCGAAAGACATCGCCGTACTGAAAGAGTCCGGCGTGCCGTTCGAACTGCTCGACCGTGCTGGTATTGCTCGGGTTGAGCCGGCCCTGGCCGCCGTCACCGATATCCTCGCCGGTGCCCTGCGCTTGCCGAACGACCAGACCGGCGACTGCCAGATATTCACCACCCGCCTGGCCGAAATGGCCGTGAATCTGGGTGTGGAATTCCGTTACGGCCAGGACATTCAGCAACTCGACTTCGCCGGTGATCGCATCAACGGCGTGTGGATCGACGGCAAGCTCGAAACCGCTGACCGTTACGTCCTGGCACTCGGCAGCTACTCGCCACAACTGCTCAAGCCACTGGGCATCAAGGCCCCGGTGTATCCGCTCAAGGGCTACTCCCTGACCGTGCCGATCACCAATGCCGCGATGGCCCCGACTTCGACCATTCTTGACGAGACCTACAAGGTCGCGATCACCCGTTTCGACAACCGTATCCGCGTCGGCGGCATGGCTGAAATCGCCGGTTTTGACCTGTCGCTGAACCCGCGTCGACGCGAAACCCTGGAGATGATCGTCAACGACCTTTATCCTCAGGGCGGCGATCTGGCCCAGGCAAGTTTCTGGACCGGTCTGCGTCCGACCACCCCGGACGGCACGCCGATCGTTGGCGCAACGAAATTCAGCAACCTGTTCTTGAACACTGGCCACGGCACGCTCGGTTGGACCATGGCTTGTGGTTCCGGTCGCTTGCTGGCTGACCTGATGGCGAAGAAAACGCCGCAGATCAGCGCCGAAGGCCTCGATATTTCTCGTTATGGCCGCAAAATCAAGGAGTCCGCAAAACATGGCAATCCAGCGCCAGCTCACCAATGAACGCATGAGTCAGATCGTTGCCCACAACGGTACGGTGTACCTGGCAGGGCAGGTCGGCGATGACATGAGCGCCGGGATTGAACAGCAGACCCGTGAAACCCTCGCCAACATCGAGCGTTTGCTCGATCTGGCTGGCACCGACAAGAGCCACATACTGTCGGTGACGATTTACCTGAAGGACATCGACGCGCATTTCGCGGGCATGAATTCGGTGTGGGACAAGTGGCTGCCAAAAGGCGTCGCGCCAGCCCGTGCCACCGTTGAGTCGAAGTTGTGCGAACCGGAAATCCTGGTTGAGTTGTCGGTGGTTGCCGCGCTGCCGTAAAGCGCCGCAACGACCTGTTAGAAACGATCCCTCTCCCGGTGCTGTTGGCGGTTCACGCCGCCAGCCAGCGCCGGTTTTTTATTCCCATGACCGCCTAGAAGTCTGCCGCCATGCGTCCTGCCCGTGCCCTGATTGACCTTCAAGCCCTGCGTCACAACTACCAAATCGCCCGTGAAGTCACGGCGGGGGCCAAGGCCCTTGCGGTGATCAAGGCCGATGCCTACGGCCATGGCGCGGTGCGTTGCGCCCAGGCGCTGGAAGCCGAGGCGGACGGGTTTGCGGTGGCCTGCATTGAAGAGGCCCTGGAGCTACGCGCCGCGGGTATTCGTGCGCCGGTGTTGCTGCTCGAAGGCTTTTTCGAAGCCGATGAGCTGTCGCTGATCGTCGAGCATGACTTCTGGTGCGTGGTGCATTCGCTGTGGCAGCTCGAAGCGATCGAGAAAGCCACGCTGAGCAAGCCGATCACGGTCTGGCTCAAGCTGGATTCGGGCATGCACCGGGTCGGTTTGCATCCAAAGGATTATCAGGCGGCCTATCAACGGCTGCTGGCCAGCGGCAACGTCTCGAAGATTGTGCTGATGAGCCACTTCGCCCGGGCCGATGAGCTGCACGAGCAGGCCAGCGCCGAACAGGTTGCGGTGTTCGAAGCGGCGCGTCAGGGTTTGGCCGCCGAGGTCAGCTTGCGCAACTCGCCGGCGGTGCTCGGTTGGCCGCAGATCCCGAGCGATTGGGTGCGTCCGGGCATCATGCTCTACGGCGCCACGCCTTTCGAAGAGGCCAACGCCGTGGCGTCGCGCCTGCAACCGGTGATGACCCTCGAATCCAAAGTGATTTGCGTGCGTGAACTGCCAGCCGGCGAGCCTGTTGGCTATGGTGCGAAGTTCATTACCCAGAAGCCGATGCGCATTGGCGTTGTGGCGATGGGTTACGCCGATGGCTATCCGCGTCACGCGCCCACCGGCACGCCAGTGTTGGTTGCCGGGCAGCGCAGCCAATTGCTCGGCAGGGTGTCGATGGACATGCTCTGCATCGACCTGACCGATGTGCCGCAAGCCGGCCTCGGTTCGACCGTCGAGTTGTGGGGCAAAAACATCCTGGCCAGTGAAGTGGCCATGGCCGCAGACACGATTCCTTACCAGATATTCTGCAACCTGCGCCGGGTGCCGCTGCTCTATTCCGGGGCCTGAGCCAAAGCGCTGTAAACCGGAAGTCGCCTCGCTGAACAGGATTCAGGCCCAAGTGTTGTAAATACTGAACGCTGTCGCCATGATAACGCTCAATATTCCTACAACCTGAATCCCTGGAGGCTCCAGCATTGGACGTCGGTGAACGACTGCAATCCATCCGTAAGCTCAAAGGTCTTTCGCAGCGTGAACTCGCCAAGCGCGCGGGCGTCACCAACAGCACCATTTCGATGATCGAGAAAAACAGCGTCAGCCCCTCGATCAGTTCGCTGCGCAAGGTTCTGGGCGGGATTCCCATGTCCATGGTCGAGTTCTTTTCCGAAGAGATCCTGCAGGAAAAACCGACTCAGATCGTCTACAAAGCCAACGAGCTGATCGATATTTCCGATGGTGCCGTGACCATGAAACTGGTCGGCCGGGCGCACCCGAGCCGGGCCATCGCATTCCTCAATGAAATCTACCCGCCTGGCGCCGACACGGGTGACGAGATGCTTACCCATGAGGGCGAGGAAACCGGGATTTTGGTCGAAGGGCGGCTAGAGTTGGTGGTCGGGGCTGAAACTTTTGTGCTCGAAGCCGGCGACAGCTACTACTTTGAAAGTACCAAGCCGCACCGTTTCCGGAATCCGTTTGACGCGCCGGCGCGACTAATCAGCGCAGCCACGCCAGCGAATTTCTAAGAAAAGAGGCGTCCTGCCAGCACTGCCGAGGCGCCCGAGCTGTTTTCCACCGCACAACAAGACCCCTTCGACTTTGGGGTTGTTTCAGTGTGGCGGGCTTGCCGTTATACTTGCGCCCGCCTGCGAACCGTGGCCGTGGGCGTGAATAGCCACCATTGAGGGTGAACGCGTGAACCTAATTATGAAAATGCTGGCTGCACCAGCAACTGTATTGGCCCTTTGGGCTGTGAGCGCACAAGCTTCCACCACTGACGACATTGCCAAACGCCTTGAGCCAGTTGGCCAGGTCTGTGTAACGGGTCAAGAATGCAAAGGGATGGAAGTCGCTGCCTCGACAGGCGGCGGAGCAGCAAAAACCCCTGACGAAATCATTGCCAAGCATTGCAATGCTTGCCACGGCACCGGCCTGTTGGGCGCACCGAAGATCGGTGATGCCGCCGACTGGAAAAAACGCGCCGATAAAGAAGGCGGCACCGCTGCCGGCTTGGCAAAAGTCGCGTTGGCAGGTCTGAATGCCATGCCACCAAAAGGCACGTGCAGTGACTGCGAAGTGAAAGACCTTGAAGGCGCCATCCAGAAGATGTCCGGCCTGAAATAAGCTTTCAGCTTCAGCAAAAAGCCGCTTGCGAGCGGCTTTTTTGTGCCTGCTGTTTCCCGTAGGAGCTGCCGCAGGCTGCGATCTGTTGATCATTTTTTTAGCAATCAACATCAAAAGATCGCAGCCTGCGGCAGCTCCTACAGAGGTTTTGGTGTTGGCCGATCAGCTTTTTTGTGGCCAATGCAGCAAAGACCCGGCAAGCTCGGTCCAACCCCAATTCACGGAACGTGCGGGAGGATCAGATGGTGCAGTTGTGTTCTATCGAACAAGCGGTCGATGACGTACTGGCGCGGTTACCGGCGCATATTCACATGGGCTTGCCCTTGGGCCTGGGTAAACCCAACCACTTCGTCAACGCGCTGTTCCAACGCATCGTGCAGCTGCCCGAACGGCGACTGACGATCTATACCGCCCTGTGCCTCGGTCGTCCGTCCTTGGGCGATGGTTTGCAAAAGCGCTTCCTCGAACCCTTCATCGAACGGGTCTTCGGCGATTACCCGGAGCTGGATTTTCTCGCGCAGTTACAAAAAGACAGCCTGCCGGCCAACATCCACATTCAGCAATTCTTTATGCAACCCGGCAGCCTGCTGCACAGCGCGCAGGCCCAGCAGGACTATGTCAGCAGCAATTACAGCCACGCCGCCCGTGACATCAACGCAGCCGGCCTGAACCTGGTGGCGCAACTGGTGGCCAGCCATGCCGATCACCCGGATCGCCTGAGCCTCAGTTGCAACCCGGACATCACCCTCGACCTGTTCCCGATGATCGCCAAACGCCGCGAAGCGGGGGAAACGGTCCTGATCGTCGGCCAGGTGCACAACGATTTGCCCTACATGCCGGGGGATGCGGAAGTCGGCATGGACGCGTTCGACCTGCTGATTGACGCGAAGGACAGCACCACGCTGTTTTCCACGCCGAACATGCCGGTGGGTTTCCAGGATCACTTCATCGGCCTGCACGCCAGCACGCTGGTGCGCGATGGCGGCACGTTGCAGATCGGCATTGGCTCCATGGGCGATGCATTGACCGCAGCGTTGCTGGCGCGCCAGGCCGATAACGTCGGTTACCAGGCGTTGCTGGCGGATCTGAATCTGAGCCAATGGGCGCAGCTGATTGATCGTGAAGGTGGCGTCGAGCCGTTCGCCAAGGGCCTTTACGGCTGCAGCGAAATGTTCGTCAACGGCTTGCTGGTGCTGGCGGACGCCGGAATTGTGCGGCGCAAGGTCTACCCTGACGTGCCGACCCAGCAACAGGCTAATGACGGCAGCCTCGACGAGGCGGCACAAACCGACGGCATCTCGGTGCACGGCGGGTTTTTCCTCGGGCCGCGAAGTTTCTATGAACGCCTGCGCGAGTTGCCCCAGAGCAAGCGCCTCGAATTCAACATGACCCGTATCAGCTACATCAACGAGCTCTACGGCCAGGAAGAACTCAAGCGCTTGCAGCGCCTCGATGCACGGTTTATCAACACCGTGTTCACCATGACCCTGATGGGCGCTGGCGTGGCGGATCAACTGGAAGACGGGCGGGTGCTCAGTGGCGTCGGCGGGCAGTACAACTTCGTCGCCCAGGGGCATGCCCTGGAAGGCGCGCGATCAGTGCTGATCCTGCGCAGTTGGCGTGAGTCGGGCGGCGAGGTCAATTCGAACATTGTCTGGGAGTACGGCCACTGCACGATTCCACGGCATTTGCGGGACATCGTGGTCACCGAATACGGCATCGCCGACCTGCGGGGCAAGAACGATGCGGCGGTGATCGAGGCGTTGCTCAACATCAGCGACTCACGCTTCCAGCCGGGGCTGATCGAACAGGCTCAGGCGGTCGGCAAGTTGCCGAAGAGTTTCCGCATTGACCCACGGTTTGCCGACAACCATCCTCAGCGTTTGCAGGACATCAAGGCGCGGCACCCGAACCTGTTTCCGGAGTATCCGCTGGGCTGTGATTTCACTGAGGTGGAGCGGGATTTGCTGCGGGCGCTGAACTGGCTGAAGAGCAAGTTCAAGCTCACGGAGATTCTGGAGTTGGGCAAGGCTGCGCTGGATGCGCCGGAGGCCGCGCAATACCCGGAACATCTGGAGCGGATGCAACTGACCAATCCGGAGGGGCTGAAGGAGGATTTGTTTCAGCGGCTGCTGCTCACGGGCCTCAAAGCCACCGGGCAGCAGTGAGGACGCCTTCGCGGGCAAGCCTCGCTCCTACAGGTTTCGCGCGTTATTTGCGGTCGCGTATAACCTGTAGGAGCGAGGCTTGCCCGCGAAGAACTATGACGCGGTCCATCATGAAAACCGCATCGCCTGCATCGCGAGCAAGCTCTGCTCCCACAGGGGGATGTGCAGTGTTGCGGGTTATTCGATGAAGGTCACAACGCCGCCAGCCAGGGATTGCACCCGAGCCAACGATTCAACCCGATAACCCTGCGCATCCAGCTCCGCACGCCCACCCTGGAACGACTTCTCGATCACGATCCCCAAACCGGCGACGGTCGCGCCGGCCTGTTTGATGATCGAGATCAGCGCCTGCGACGCCTTACCGTTAGCCAAAAAGTCATCGATGATCAGCACGCGATCGCTGCTGGTCAGGTGGCGCGGGGAGATCGCCACGGTGCTTTCGGTCTTCTTGGTGAACGAGTAAACGGTCGCCGACAGCAGGTTTTCAGTCAGGGTCAGGGACTGCTGCTTGCGGGCGAAGATCACCGGCACGCCGAGGTTCAGGCCGGTCATGATCGCCGGGGCGATGCCCGAGGCTTCGATCGTGACGATCTTGGTGATGCCCGAATCCTTGAACAACGCAGCGAACTCGTCGCCGATCAGCTTCATCAGGGCCGGGTCGATCTGGTGGTTCAAAAAGGCGTCGACCTTCAAGACCTGATCGGAAAGCACGATGCCTTGTTCGCGAATTTTCTGGTGCAGTGCTTCCATGAAGCGTTCCTCTACTGGCGCCGTATGCGCCTAGCTTGTCAAAAAGAGTTCGGTTAAAAAGTATTCGGTTAAAAAGTGCTCAATTCTAGCGCTTTAACATCGCCCGTATATCCGCCAATGCGGTATTGCCGCGAACGGCTTTGACTTCAACAGGCGTGTCGTCGTTGCCTTCCCACGCCAGGTCGTCCGGCGGCAGTTCATCGAGGAAGCGACTTGGCGCGCAATCGATGATCTCGCCGTATTGCTTGCGCTTGGCGGCGAAGGTGAAGGCCAGGGTCTGACGCGCCCGGGTAATCCCGACGTAGGCCAGTCGGCGTTCTTCTTCGATGGTGTCGGCTTCGATGCTGGAACGGTGCGGGAGGATTTCCTCTTCCATGCCCATGATGAACACGTAGGGGAATTCCAGGCCCTTGGAGGCGTGCAAAGTCATCATCTGCACACCTTCGGCGCCGTCTTCCTCTTCCTGCTGACGTTCCAGCATGTCGCGCAAGACGAGTTTGCCGATGGCGTCTTCGACGGTCATCTCGCCTTCTTCGTCTTTCTCCAGGGTGTTTTTCAACGCCTCGATCAGGAACCAGACGTTACCCATGCGGTAATCGGCAGCCTTGTCGCTGGAGCTGTTGGTGCGCAGCCAGTTCTCGTAGTCGATGTCCATGACCATGCTGCGCAGGGCCGAGATCGGGTCTTCGCCGGCGCACTGCTCGCGGACCTTGTCCATGAAACGCTTGAAGCGCGACAGGCGATCGGTGAAGCGCGTGTCCAGATGCTCGCCCAGACCGATTTCGTCGGTGGCGGCGTACATCGAGATTTTGCGTTCGGTGGCGTAGTTGCCGAGCTTTTCCAGGGTCGTCGAACCGATTTCCCGGCGCGGCACGTTGATCACCCGCAGGAAGGCGTTGTCGTCGTCCGGGTTCACGATCAGGCGGAAGTAGGCCATCAGGTCTTTCACTTCCTGACGTCCGAAAAAGCTGTTGCCGCCGGACAGTCGGTAAGGAATCTGATGGTGCTGCAACTTCAGCTCGATCAGTTTGGCCTGGTAGTTACCGCGGTACAGGATCGCGAAATCGCTGTACGGCCGGTCGGTGCGCAAGTGCAGGGTCAGCAGTTCCACGGCCACGCGCTCGGCTTCGGCGTCTTCGTTGCGGCAGCGGATCACGCGGATTTCATCGCCGTGACCCATCTCGCTCCACAGTTGTTTTTCAAACTCGTGGGGGTTGTTCGAGATCAGCACGTTGGCGCAGCGCAGGATGCGGCTGGTGGAGCGATAGTTTTGTTCGAGCATCACGACTTTCAAGGACGGGTAATCGTCCTTGAGCAGCATCAGGTTTTCCGGACGGGCGCCGCGCCAGGCGTAGATCGACTGGTCATCGTCGCCTACCACAGTGAACTGATTACGCGTGCCGATCAGCAGCTTCACCAGCAAATATTGGCTGGCGTTGGTGTCCTGGTATTCGTCCACCAACAGGTAGCGAACCTTGTTCTGCCACTTTTCGAGGATGTCGGCGTGTTCCTGGAACAGCTTCACCGGCAACAGGATCAGGTCGTCGAAGTCCACCGCGTTGAACGCCTTGAGCGTGCGCTGGTAGTGGGTGTAGACGATGGCGGCGGTCTGTTCCTTGGGGTTGCGCGCGTTCTCCAGGGCTTCGGGCGGCAGGATCAGGTCGTTTTTCCACGAGCCGATCATGTTCTTGATCTCGTCGACGCCGTCGTCGCCCGAGTATTCCTTCTGCATGATGTCGGTCATCAAGGCTTTGACGTCGGTCTCGTCAAAGATCGAGAAGCCCGGTTTGTAGCCCAGCCGCACGTGTTCCTTGCGGATGATGTTCAAGCCCAGGTTGTGGAAGGTGCACACCGTCAGGCCACGGCCTTCGCCGCCCTTGAGCAGGGTGCCGACCCGTTCCTTCATCTCCCGCGCGGCCTTGTTGGTAAAGGTCATGGCGACGATGTACTGGGCACGGATGCCGCAGTTCTGGATCAAATGCGCGATTTTACGCGTGATCACGCTGGTCTTGCCGGAGCCTGCACCGGCGAGCACCAATAGAGGGCCGCCGACGTAGTTCACGGCTTCTTGCTGCCGGGGATTGAGTCGGGACATACGGAATCAGGGAGTCGTTTATGAAATGGGCCGGCATTTTAACAGGCTCAGCGAATTGTGCTGCTCTCTCCGACTTGTGACGCAGCACGCGATCTCTATTTGCCGGTTTTGCTACTTTCACGCAGGATGCGCGGAGAATTTGCGGCTAATGTACGTAATTCCAGATACACAGCCGTGTTTGATAACCGATGTCATTTGGTCATTGGTTACCGGCGCGGCATAATGCCCGCCGCCTACATCATTGCAGAGTCTAGGGAGCTAGCTTGTCTACGCCTGTCGAACCCTTGCGTTTGCTGCTACTGGCCGAAGAGCCAGCGTGGGCAGCGTTGTTGCGCGAGTGTCTGGCTCCAATGGGGAGCTCGGCAGTGCTGATCAGCGCGCCGAGCTGGGAGTCGGTCAGCAGTCTGTTTGAAGACAACCGCAGTGCGGTGTTGTTGACGATCCCGGCGCTTCAGCCTCTGCCTGGCCGTTGCAGCCTGCCGACGGTGTTGTTGCTCGAGCACGAGCCGCTGACCCCGCCCGACGGTGTGAGTGACTGGCTGGTGCGCGATGTGCTCGATCCCGGCATGTTGCGCCGCTGTCTGCGTCATGTGCGCGAGCGCGGCGTGCTGGAAAACACCCTGCAACGCCTGGCCGAGCAAGACCCGCTGACCGGCATCGCCAACCGCCAGGGTTTCCAGACCTTGCTGGCGGCGCGTCTGGCGGAAAACGACGGCCGCGGTCTGGCCCTCGGTCACCTTGACCTCGATAACTTTCGTCACGCCAACGACGCCCTCGGCCATCAGGCCGGCGACCGTTTGATCCTGCAAGTGGTCGCGCGGCTGAAAAGCCAACTCGAGGCCGGCGATCAACTGGCACGCCTCGGCAGCGATGAATTCGCCCTGCTGATCGACACCCGCCGCGCACCGCAACGTGCGGAATGGATGGCCGAACGCATTACCGAAGCCTTGTCTGAACCTTATTGGGTCGACGGCGAAAGCCTGTTGATCGGCTCCAGCCTCGGCATTGCCCATGCGCGAGCCCAGGCTGGCGCCGACCCTTTGATGTGGCACGCGCACATCGCGATGCAGCAGGCGAAGAGCACCCAAGGCTGCACCTTTCACATCTTCAACGAACGCATCAATCGCAATGCCCGCAGCATCGCCGACCTCGAAAGCGAGCTGCGCCGGGCCTTGCGTCGCGACGAACTGGAATTGCATTACCAGCCACGCCTGAACCTTGAGGACGGCCAGATCGTCGGCCTCGAAGCGCTGGTGCGCTGGCGTCACGCCGAACGCGGCTTGCTGCCGCCGAGCGAATTCGTGCCGCTGGCCGAGCAGAGCGGCTTGATCGTGCCGCTGGGTTACTGGGTGATTTCCCGGGCGCTGCGCGACATGCAGGCGTTGCGTGAACGGGGGTTACCGGCGCTGCACATGGCGATCAACCTGTCGTTCCGGCAGTTTCAGGACAGCCAGTTGCTCTCGACCCTGAGTCGCCTGATCGCCGAGCGCGGTGTGGAAGCGCAATGGCTGGAATTCGAACTGACCGAAACCGCCGTGATGCGCCGCAGCGACTTGGTCAAACAGACCATGGACGCCCTCGGTCGCCTCGGGGTGCGCTTCTCTCTCGACGATTTCGGCACCGGGTTCTCATCGTTTGTGCACCTCAACAGCCTGCCGATTACCTTGCTCAAAGTCGACAAGAGCTTCGTCGGCGGCATGGAAGAGCGCGAAGAGAACCGCAAGCTGGTGCACGCGATGATCAATCTGGCGCACAACCTCAATCTGGAAGTGGTGGCCGAAGGTGTGGAAACGCCGGAGCAGCTGGATTTGTTGCGTGGGTTTGGGTGTGATCAGGTGCAGGGTTATCTGATCAGCAAGCCGTTGCCGTTGGCGGAGTTGGTTGAGTATTTGACGTTTGGCTCCAGCCAGCAGCCCGCCATGGAAGTCGTGAGCTAACCCAGTACCCAATGTGGGAGCGGGCTTGCTCGCGAATGCGGGGTGTCATTCAGCATTGTTGTGACTGACACTCCGCATTCGCGAGCAAGCCCGCTCCCACAAGGGATCTCATTCCCACAGAGGGATCTCAGTCAGGTTGGGCGACCTGAAAACGCTGCTGCGGCGCAGGCTCCCGCCGAATCATCCGCTTCATCTTCCACTCAAACGCCAGCGTCAAACTCACCGCCGCGCACGCCAGCCCCAGCGCCAAACCCCACCAGACGCCCGTCGGCCCCCAGTTCAAATGGAAGGCCATCATCCACGCGGCTGGCGCGCCGATCAGCCAGTAGCAACCGAGCCCGACCAAGAAAGTGGTCTTGGCGTCCTTGAGCCCACGAATGCAGCCCATGGCGATGGTTTGCGTGCCGTCGAACAGCTCAAACCACGCCGCCACGGCCAACAGGCTCACAGCCAGATCGATGACCGGGCGGAAGGCCGGGTCGTTATGGTCCAGGAACAAGCCGATCAGCTGATTCGGCAGCAGCCAGAAGACCATGGCGAAGGCCAGCATCGAAGCACCACCAAACGCAATCCCGACCCGACCGGACAGCCGTGCATCGAGCAATTGCCCGGCGCCATAGTGCTGGCCGATGCGCATGGTGATCGCATACGACAACCCCGCCGGCACCATGAACGCTACCGAAACGATCTGCAGGGCAATCTGATGCGCCGCCAATTGCGTGCTGCCCATGGTGCCCATGCACAGCGCGGCGAACGCGAACAGCCCGACTTCCACCGCATAAGTGCCGCCAATTGGCAGACCCAGGCGCCACAGTTCTTTCAGGTACTGGCGGTTCGGCCGCGACAGGCCCTGGCGCAGAGGGTATGCGTCATAGGCCGGGTGCCGACGAATGTGCAGCGCCAGCGCCACGGCCATCAGGTTGGCGACAATCGCAGTAACCAGGCCAATCCCCACCAGACCCATTTTCGGCAAGCCGAACATCCCGGTGATGAACGCGTAGTTGAGAACGAAGTTGGCCACAGTGCCGCCCAGGCTGATGACCATCACCGGCGTGGCTCGGCCGATGGCGCTGGTGAAACCGCGCAGGGCCATGAAGCTCAGATAACCGGGCAGGGCGAACGGCAGGAACGTCAAGAACAGCCCGGCAGAGTGGACGTTGGTTTCGGTCTGGCCAAACATCAGCAACACCGGTTTGAGGTTCCACAGCAGCAACCCCGCCACCAGCGCCATCAGCCAGGCCAGCCACAGTCCGGCTTGGGTCAGCCGCGCCGCGCCGACGATATCGCCCGCGCCCTGACGGATCGCCACCAACGTGCCGACCGCCGCAATCACACCGATGCAGAAAATCGACACGAACGAGTAAGTCGCCGCGCCCAGACCGCCGCCGGCCAGCGCCTCGGGACTCAGGCGCGCCATCATCAAGGTGTCGGTGAGGACCATCAACATGTGCGCCAACTGCGAGGCAATCAACGGCCCCGCCAGCCGCAGGATGGCCCAGAGTTCGGTACGTGCTGGATGCTGCATGGTCATCACGCTCCCTTATGAAATGAACTGGAAAGGCTCGATTCTCGGCGCTTGGCGGGGTTTGCACAAAGGGATAAAAAGGATGGGTGGCATGATTAAAACTCATCCAGCGGACTTTCTGATAAGTTTGCCCAATCCCGCTGCCCCATCCCACGATAGGAGCTTTCTGCATGTCTCGTCGGCTTCCTCCCTTGTATGCCCTGCGCGCATTCGAAGCGGCGGCGCGGCACAGTTCGTTTACCCGGGCGGCCGAAGAACTGTCGATTACCCAAAGTGCGGTCAGTCGGCATATTCGTACGCTCGAAGAGCATTTCGCCTGTCGGCTGTTTCACCGCAGTGGGCGCAACCTGCAATTGACCGAGTCGGCGCGGCTGATCCTGCCCGGCATCCGCGAAGGCTTCACCGCGCTGGAGCGTGCCTGCAACACCTTGCGCGCCGAAGACGACATCCTGCGTATGAAAGCCCCGTCGACCCTGACCATGCGTTGGCTGCTGGCGCGGCTTAGCCGCTTTCGGCACTTGCAGCCGGGCAACGAGGTGCAACTGACCAGCGCCTGGATGGACATCGATACGGTGGACTTCAACCACGAACCGTTCGACTGCGCCGTCATCCTCAGTAACGGGCGCTTTCCACCGGATTGGGAGGCGACTCTCCTGTTTCCCGAAGAGCTGATTCCCGTGGGCGCGCCGAATCTTCTGAAGGATCAGCCGTGGGACGTTGCGCGCCTGGCCAGCACCGAGTTGCTGCACCCGACCCCGGACCGCCGCGATTGGCGCAGTTGGCTGGAACGCATGGGTTTGACCGATCAGGTGTCGCTCAAGGGCGGGCAGGTGTTCGATACCCTGGAGCTGGGCATGATCGCGGCCGCCCGAGGTTACGGCGTGTCGATGGGGGATTTGCTGATGGTGGCCGAGGACGTGGCGCAAGGTCGCCTGAGTTTGCCGTGGCCGACCGCCGTCGCCAGCGGTGAGCATTATTACTTGGTGTGGCCGAAAACCCGCCCCGGTGGCGAACGTTTGCGCCGGCTCAGCGATTTCCTGCAAGGGGAAGTCCGGGCCATGGAATTGCCGGATGTTGAACGCTTGAGCTGAAACGATATAGTGGCGATGCGCTATAACCTGGCTAATAACTCAAGTATTGAGTTTTGCCGCCGAAAATCTGCAGGTGGAACCTTCGTGCAGGTTTCGCGTTGTTCCCATTATTCGAAATTTTGCTGAGCGTAGAGCCGGATCAAGGAGGATCCGGTCGCTCGGCCAGGAGCTGTCATGTCTCAACCCCGTGCCCGGATTGCCTCACAGCTTGGTCTTGCGCTCGCCGTGATTCTGGCGATTGTCATCAGCGGCAGCACTGTGTTCGCCCTGCGCTCGCTGGACACCGCCAACCTCGCCACCCGCGAAGAGCACCTGGCCAGTGAGGCGCGGTTGCTGGCGGATCAGCTCAGTACGTTCCACGGCACGTTGCGCGAAAGCACCCAGCGCCTGAGTGGTCTGTTCGAGAAGCGCTTCAGCGCGGGCATCAGCGTGCATCCGGACGAGCCGGTGACGGTGGCGGGCGTGCAGACCCCGGGCCTGCACCTGGGCAGCGAAGTGTTGAACAACAACTTCAAGGAAGTCGACGAGTTCAAGCAAATGACCGCCGGCGTGGCCACGTTGTTTGTGCGCAGCGGCGAAGACTTTGTTCGTGTCAGCACGTCCCTGAGCAAACAGGACGGTACCCGGGCCATCGGCACTTTGCTGGACCACGCTCACCCAGCCTATGCACGCTTGATCGCGGGGCAGAGCTACGTCGGTCGCGCCTTGTTGTTCGAACGTTCCTACATGACTCAGTACACCCCCGTAAGGGACTCGGGCGGTAAGGTGATTGCCGTACTGTTCGTAGGATTCGATTACACCGACGCGCAGAACGCGCAGTTCGAGAACTTGAAACGCTTCCGCATCGGCAAGACCGGCTCTTTGGCGTTGCTGGATGAGCAGGGCAAATGGCTGGTGCCGATTGCTGGCGTGCAAGCACTGGATAAAGCCGCCCCGACCATCACTGCTTTGGCGAAGACACCGGGTAAAGGCGAGTTCTGGAGCGACAAATCGGAAGACTTCTACAGCCTGGCCGTGCCCTTTGAAGGCGGGCCTTGGTCGGTGGTAGCGAGCATGCCGAAAGCGGAAATCAGCGCCGTGACCTGGAGCGTCGGCATTCAACTGGCCATCGGCAGTCTGTTGGCGATGTTGATCGCGGTGGGTTCGGCGGTCTGGTTGCTGCGCAGCAAACTGGCGCCGTTGGGCGACCTGGTGCGTCAGGCCGAAGCCTTGGGCGCCGGTGATTTGAGCGTGCGCCTGAACGTGTCGAGCAATGATGAAATCGGTCAGTTGGCCCGCGCCTTTAATCAGATGAGCCAAGCGCTGTCGACCATGGTCGAGCACATCCGCAAGGCTTCGGTAGAGGTCAACAGCCGTGCCCAAGCCTTGTCTGGTTTGTCCGGCGGTGCTTATGAAGGGATGGAGCAGCAGTCTGGCGAAATCACCAGCATGGCTGGCGCCGTGGAAGAATTCAGCGCCACGTCCCTGAACATCGCCGACAACATGAGCAATACCCAGCGCATGGCGCAGGAAAACGCACAGCAAACTCAGATCGGTCGTACATCGATGCAGGAAGCGTCCTCCTCCCTGGAGCAAATTGCCGGTGCGCTGAACAGCACAGCGACGGTGATCAACACCCTTGGCCAGCGCTCCCAGGAAATCGGCGGCATTGTCGGGGTGATTACCGCGATTGCCGATCAGACCAACCTGCTGGCGCTCAACGCCGCCATCGAAGCCGCCCGTGCCGGCGAGCAGGGCCGTGGTTTTGCGGTGGTGGCCGATGAGGTGCGCAACCTGGCTTCGCGTACTCGTGAGGCGACCGATGAAATTTCCGGCATGATCCAGAGCATCCAGCAGGAAACCGGCAACGCCATCAGCACCATGGAACAAGGCAATGTGTTGATGCAGGAAGGCTTGTCGCGCAACGCCAACGTCGCGTCGGCACTGGCGCGGATCGATGAGCAGAGCCGCTCGGCGGGCCAGCAGTTTGCGGCGATCACCACCGCGACTCAGGAGCAGAGCAGCACGGCCACCTTGCTCAGCAGCAACCTGCAAAGCATTGCGCTGGCCAACAGCGAGCAGCGGGAGGTTGTTTCCAATCTGGCCATCACCGCCAAAGAACTGGAATCGCTGGCGGCAGACCTGCGGCATGAGGTTGACCGGTTTCGTTGAGACGCCGCTGAAATAGCTTTCGCGAGCAGGCTCGCTCCCACATTTGATCTCGGATGTTCACAAATCCTGTGTTCGCCGCTGAACTAATGTGGGAGCGGGCTTGCTCGCGAAGGGGTCACCCTGATTTTCGTTCTAATCCCTTCCTTCGCATCAACCCCCTCCCAACCCCTCAGCAGCATTTCTTGCGATATCTCCATTTTTAAGCTTGATGAATCGTTTCAGCAAGACTATAAAAATGGCACAACTCCAAGAAAGGCTTCAGCCATGACCCCGCTTAAACTCATCGTTGCCCTCAGCGCACTGTCCGCTGCCTCCCACGCCATGGCCTGGGATTACGTCCTGCTCGACACCGACAAAGCTGCGCAGAACTGGCAGATCACCAGCCAACAACTGGGCGTGAAAACCGACCAACCTTTCTCCGTGACCCTGCGCACCCTGCACGGCGGTCGGCAGGAGGGCGTCAGCATCGTCGACATCGATAACGGCAAGATGAAACTCTCGGTGGTGCCGACCCGCGGGATGAACGTCCTACAGGCGTCTGTAGGCAATGTGCGCATGGGTTGGGATTCGGCGGTCAAGGACGTGGTCAATCCGTCCTTCATCGAACTCAACGGTCGCGGTGGCCTGGGTTGGCTCGAAGGCTTCAACGAACTCGTCGCCCGCTGCGGTTACGAATGGGTCGGCCATCCGGGCATGGACAACGGCGAACTGCTGACCCTCCACGGCCGCGCCGCCAACATCCCGGCCAGCAAAGTCACCCTGCACATCGACGACAAACCACCCTACGCCATCAGCCTGCGCGGCGAGCTGAAGGAACAGGCATTCAAGAAAGTCGACTTCTCGGTGCAGACCGAACTGGTCACCGAACCCGGTAGCGTCGCGTTCGCCCTCAACGATACGCTGACCAACAACGGCGACTATCCGAAGGAATATCAAGCGCTGTACCACAGCAACTTCAGCACCCCGTTCCTGGAACAGGGCGCCCGGTTTGCCGCGCCGGTGAAACAGGTTTCGCCATTCAACGACAAGGCCAAGGGCGACCTGCCCGACTGGCAGACCTACCGCGCACCGACCAAGGATTACGACGAGACTGTTTACAACGTCGTGCCGTATGGCGATGCCAAGGGCGATACGCTGACCGTATTGCACAACAAGGCGGGCAGCCTCGGGGTTTCGGTCGGGTTTAATACTCAGCAGTTGCCAGTGTTCTCGTTGTGGAAAAACACCGATACCCAAGGGCAGGGCTATGTCACCGGCCTGGAGCCGGGCACGAGTTTTTCCTACAACCGCCGGTATCAGCGGCCGCTTGGATTGGTGCCAACGATTGGGGTGAAAGAGCAGAAGCAGTTCCAGATCCACTACAGCTTGCTGGCGGATAAAGGGGCTGTGGATAAGGCTTTGACGCGGGTCAGTGATATTCAGGGCGGGCGGGCGACTGAGGTCAGGCAGGCGCCGTTGGTGGATTTGAGCAAAGAGTAAGCAGCCTTACGAAATGAGCAGTGGAAGTCTGTGTTCACTGCTCATCAAAAGGCTAAAAGGGAAGTCTCATTTCTGAGGCTTGTGCAGCATCGAACAGACGCCGGATGAAATCGAAGTCATTTCAGGTTTGGTTGGTATAAAACCGATGTTCCTTATTTCCGATCTAATCTATGTAATAGATGACGTACTCCGCGTATTTCTCATCGGCGTTGAAGCTGTAACGCAATGAAAGAGAAAACTCCTTCTCCTTGAGTTTCACAAACGAATTATTGTCGTCGTAACTCCAGGAAAATTCACCCCGCTCGGTTCTCGCGGTGAGTGCTTTGATGAAATCGAAAAATCTAGGCGGCAGCATATTGGCGCCCTCTGGCTGGGTTAACCTTTTCTAGGTTTTCTTTGATGTTTTCAAGATTGTGGTGAAGATGGATTCTGACCGGCTTTTCGAGCGGAGAGTTTGCTGTCGCGAAAACTCCTTTTCTGATACTGATTTCAGTTTCTCCAAGGATAGTGTCAATCCTCTCGAACTCCTGACCTGTACCGGGTATTTTGGCAAACAGAATCCTGAAATGCTGATAGCACTTCAGCGCCAATGGATAGTTTTCGGTGTCTACATAACCTGCTGTTTCATTGAGCGTCGCAATGCATTCACTGACGGCTGAGGCGCCCTCTACGGCTTTTGCATCCTTAAGTATTCTGTCCGCTTCTGCACTGATACTGCGTGAGTAACGAACAGTGTGCAGAACTTCGGATATTGAAATGATGAGTGCGACGATCGTAATTACAGTGCCAATGTAGGAAAAGTTGTTCAGGGTCGTCGGGGAGCCAACAACTATTTCCTGCTGTAATAGCGCCGCCCATACGATAGCAATGCTTATCAGGCAATAGACGAATCTTATCCAATGACTTCTTAGTAACTCCATGTATTACTGACGCTCTCTCTGATAGTGATCTGTATGAATTATTTATGGTGATGCCCACCGGTTAAGCTGAAGTGGGTCGATATTGCAACGCCTCTGCCAGATGCTCGCGAGTAATCCCGTCGACCTGTTCAAGATCCGCCAAGGTGCGAGCGACCTTGAGCAGTCGGTGGGCCGCTCGCAGCGACAAAGTCAGTCGTTCACAAGCGGATTCCAGCCAATTTTCATCGGCTGTGGATAACTTGCAGTGCCGACGCAGGCCCGGCAGATCCAGGAATGCGTTGGCGCAGCCTTGGCGTTTGTGTTGCCGCTCCCTTGCGTCGGCAACCAGTGCTGCGGCGGTGGTTGTGTCGTCGCCGGGTTTGGGCAATGGATTCAACGCCGTGGCTTCCCGGGCGACGGTCAGGTGCAGGTCGATGCGATCCAGCAGCGGCCCGGAGAGTTTGTTGCGGTAGCGCTGGACCATGTCCGGCGTACAACTGCATTTGCCGCTGGGTTCGCCAAGATATCCACAGGGGCACGGGTTCATCGCTGCGACCAGTTGGAAGCGTGCCGGGAAACGCACGCGGTCCTTGGCGCGGGATATCACGATGTGCCCGGACTCCATGGGCTCCCTTAAAACTTCCAGGACCTTGCGATCAAACTCCGGCAGTTCATCAAGGAACAGCACGCCGTGGTGGGCGAGGGTGATTTCTCCGGGTTGCGGTCGTGATCCGCCACCGACCAGTGCAGGCCCGGAAGCTGAGTGGTGGGGTTGGCGAAACGGTCGTTGCGGCCAATGACTCAGCGGCACGCAACTGGAGACCGATTGAATCGCCGCTACTTCCAGTGCCTCATTCTCGGCCAGCGGTGGCAAGAGCCCGGGCAATCGGCTCGCCAGCAGGGTTTTCCCCGTCCCGGGCGGTCCGCTGAACAACAAGTTATGCGCGCCTGCCGCCGCAATTAGCAGCGCACGCTTGGCTGACATTTGGCCCTGCACCTCATTCAAATCGGGATAAGGCATGCTGGCGTACAGCAAGCCATTGGATACGTAGGGCTCAATCGGTGTGTGTCCGTTGAAGTGCGCAACCGCTTGAAGCAAATGATCCACCGCGATCACCTTCAACCCCGACGCGAGGCACGCCTCCTCGGCATTCTCTCGCGGCACCACCAGTATCCGACCGGCCTTGCGTGCTGCCAGCGCTGCGGGGAGCACACCGCGAACGGCCCGAACCGCGCCGGATAACGCCAATTCACCAAGGCACTCCACGTCATCCAGGGTCAACGTCGGCACCTGCACGCTGGCGGACAAAATCCCCAGGGCAATCGCCAGATCGAACCGTCCGCCGTCCTTCGGCAAATCCGCAGGCGCGAGATTCAATGTGATGCGCCGCGCCGGAAATTGCAGCCCCGAATTGATGATCGCGCTGCGTACCCGGTCCTTGCTTTCTTTCACCGCAGCCTCCGGCAAACCGACCATGGTCAGTGATGGCAGACCGTTGGCCAGATGGACTTCGACGGTAACGGCGGGCGCATCTACACCAATCTGGGCGCGGCTATGGACGATGGAGAGGGACATGGTCGTTCCTTGAGCTTCACGGGAACCGCTTCCTGCGGTTTGTGAAGGGTAGCCGGGTCGTGCGGCGGCGCAGGTGCCAAACTTTCGCAGGATGTTGCGAGTGTCTTTCTGGTGGGGAAAGCTTAGGGCGTGGGGAGTGCGGACGTAATCAGTCGCGGGATGAGGTTGTTGTAGGACGTTGCCTAGAGTGATGAAGGATGTCGGCGAAAGCTGAATCGGAGGCGAAAAAAAACCGCCTTGAGTTGGCGGTTTTTTTATTTGCAGGCTTCGGTGAGGCCGAGGCCTGCGTATCCTCAACAGATACACCCACGACGGGAAGCCTATTCAAATTTGATCAGCCAGGCAAGCGTGGACTCTGCCCGGCGCAGCGAAGCTCAGGCTCTCACACCGGCAAGCAAGCCCGGAGGCTCAAGTTCTTTGCCGCGAGCTGCGCCTACTTCAAGAAAGCGCCGTTGATTCGCAGACACGTTACCGGCTAAACGGAGCGCCTCGGTATGAAATTCATAAGCTAACAACAGCTTGGCTTTTCGTTTTTTTTGGTTCATAGACACCTCGTGTGTCTTGATCATGAGTTGATGTTATTGGCCATCCACGTAAATGACAAGGCGGTTGGTATCGTCAAAATTGAATCCGAGCTCCTGATAGTAAGAGACAACGTTAGGGTCAGGATCCTGTATCTCTATCTCTTTGCAGCCCAGCATCCGTGCATAAAATTCTGTTGCCAATAAGGCCATTGGGGCGACCCAGCCGCGAAGTGGATGGGTTTCATCCGGGTGCCCCTGTAAAAGGATGATCTTTATGCGGACAGTGCTTCTTCTTGGGGTCGCATAGCACAGGCCACATAGTTTCTGTGCATGCCAGATCGCCAAATCGAAACCCTTGGCATCCTTACACTTCCAGTCCTGGACGCTATCCCATGGATACAGTACTGCTTCTGTCCACAGATGAGAGGCATCAATCGCAGCAGGGGTAATAGGATCAAACCTGATTACTGACGGATCTATCTCTAGACTTTGGGCTACACAGTTTATGAGGAAGGTTTTGTGCGCCAGTTTTCGTGCATTCGATTTATGAGTTTGGTCGCGGAGTTCCGTAGCCTTTCCTTTTCTTCTCATCGCTCGTGTTCTGTCGGAAGCAGGGCGATGAAGATAGAGGGCTGGAGTGTGGTCACGTAATCAGGCGCGGGAGCCGCGTCCTGTAGGACCGTACTTAGATCATCGAAGGGCTTTAGATGAAAAGTGCTCAGATGTAGGAAATGGCAGCGTTAGCAGTGGGCTAATGCTGCCAGAAGACATACTCCTGCAGTTTGTATTGTGCTGTTTGTTCTTAAAGCGATTGCAACACTCGCGAAGCACGCTTCCACCAAGGCGCACTCACCGCACGCCGTGGCTGTTCACCCTCCAGCAGCATATGCGGAACATCCTGCAACCGAATCCACGGCTGGTTATTCCAGTGCAGCAAACTCAGTGACATCTCTGGCCAATTCAGCAGGCTCAATATCGGGCGTTCGGTTGAGGTCGGTTGCTGGGCGTCTCTGAGGGCTGGCACCACGTCGTGGGTCAGCCATTCGCGCAGGCCTCGGTATTCGGGGCAGTAGTGGTAGACCAACAGGGCGTAGACGCCGGATTCGCTGATGAGCAGGGTGTTTTCGACGGTGCCGTGGATGAGCATCTGCGCAGTTTGATGTTGGTCGGGGTCGAGTTTGCGGACGGCGCGTTCGTCGAGGAACAGGCGCAGGAGTCGGCCCTGGTCACGGGCGCTGAACCAGGGTTGGTTCTCGAGGAGGAGGGCGTGGAGGTAGAGTTTGTGGCGGGTGAAGACGTGTGGAATTAGATATGTGTCATCGCTATTCATTGATACAGCTCCTTTTGCTAAAGAGGCTGCCGTCAATCGTCGCCAAACAATTGGGTGGCAGCTGTACGCGGGTTGGCGAACCGGAGCAAAAGGAACCCGGCAGACCCGAAGGTCTCCCACGCACAGCCGCCATGATTCGATGTGGCGGAGGTGAACCCGCCGTCGATGGTCGTCGTACGCCTTAAGCTTCCAGGTCGCCAAACCCAGTGCTGAACATTCAGCAGAAGGTGAGCTTAGGAGTCTGGATTTCACGGCGCTATCGGACGGCGGTGGTGATCTTTGTAGGACGTTGCCGAGATGTTTGCAGGGCTGAGGATCAAAAGATCGCAGCCTTCGGCAGCTCCTACAGGGGGGTGGTCTTTACAGTGTGGGAGGGCTGGTTTACCGAGGCGACTCATTCGCGGGCAAGCCTTGCTCCTACAGGGGAACGCATCTTTAGCTGGGTTACTCGGTCGGCGGGTTGAGCTTTGCTTCCAGCTCCGCGACCTTCGCCTCAAGGCTTTCCAAGCGTGCTCGAGTGCGGGCGAGTACGACCATCTGGCTATCAAACTCTTCCCGGCTTACCAGATCCAGTTTGCTGAAGCCGCTCTGCAGCAAAGCCTTGAACTGGCTTTCGATTTCGCTTTTCGGCAGCGGGGTTTCGCCGCTGAAGAGGCGGGAGGCGGTGCCGCTCAGGGCGTCGAGGAAGTCTTTGGGCGCGAGCATGGGAAAGGTCCTGGAAACAATGGCGGGCAGTGTATCACGCAGTGTCTATAGTCAAATCCGACGGCTGCGATGCACGCTTTTCGCGCAGGCGGACGGACGGCAACGCACTGTTGTTGTGCGTAATGTCATCGGCAGATGTGGGAAGTGGCTTGCAGCAGCGGCCAAAGGATTGAATTCAGTAGGTTTTGGCGAGATGGCAAGCTTTCTGCTTAGTCGCTAGTGACCCATGCACTGATGCAGTCGCTGTGACGAATGCAGTGCGCCACGCGGAACGGGGAAGTTTCGCACGGAGTGGTTAGCTGGCGTCGGACGGGCAGGTTGGGCCGACGATGCGTTACAAAGCCAGGCACTGCGCTTAGACTTGAGTCGGGTTTGTTTTCCTGGGGCAAGTCCACCAATTCGGGAGAGAGTTTTCATGAAGCTAGTCACTGCCATCATCAAGCCGTTCAAACTGGACGATGTACGCGAGTCGTTGTCCGAGATCGGCGTGCAGGGCATTACCGTTACTGAGGTCAAAGGCTTCGGTCGGCAGAAGGGTCACACCGAGCTGTATCGCGGCGCGGAGTACGTGGTCGATTTTCTGCCCAAGGTGAAGATTGATGTCGCCATTGACGACAAGGATCTTGACCGGGTTATCGAGGCGATAACCAAGGCAGCCAACACCGGCAAGATCGGTGACGGCAAGATCTTCGTGGTCAATCTGGAACAGGCGATTCGCATCCGTACCGGCGAAACCGATACCGACGCAATCTAAGCCGCCACAAACCCAACGCCCCAGGAGAAAACAATATGACTCTGCGTAAATTCGCAGGGCTAGGAGCCCTGTTGTCCATCGTAATGCCCGGCCTGGCTTTGGCGGCAGATCCGGTGGCGCCTCCAGTCCTCAATTCCGGCGATACCGCCTGGATGTTGACCTCGACTGCCCTTGTGCTGTTCATGACCATTCCTGGCCTCGCGCTGTTCTACGGCGGCATGGTTCGGTCCAAAAACATTCTTTCCGTGATGATGCAGTGCTTCGCCATTACCGGTCTGATCACCATCCTGTGGTTCATTTATGGCTACAGCATGGCGTTCGATACCACGGGGATGGAAGCCAACGTCGTCAACCTCAACTCCTTTGTCGGCAGCTTTGCCAAGGCCTTCCTCGCAGGCATCACGCCTGCCAGCATTACTGGCCCGGCGGCGCTGTTCCCTGAGGCAGTGTTTGTTACCTATCAGATGACCTTTGCGATCATCACCCCGGCGCTGATCGTCGGTGCGTTCGCAGAGCGGATGAAGTTCTCCGCGATGCTGGTGTTCATGGGCGTCTGGTTCACCCTGGTTTACGCGCCAATCGCGCACATGGTCTGGAGCGGTCCGGGTTCGCTGTTGGGCGACTGGGGCGTGCTCGACTTCGCGGGCGGCACCGTGGTTCACATCAACGCCGGTGTGGCGGGTCTGATTGCCTGCCTGGTGCTGGGCAAGCGTAAAGGCTTCCCGACCACCCCGATGGCTCCGCACAACCTCGGTTACACCCTGATGGGCGCGGCGATGCTGTGGGTTGGCTGGTTTGGCTTCAACGCCGGTTCCGCTGCTGCGGCCAACGGCACTGCCGGTATGGCGATGCTGGTCACCCAGATCGCAACCGCTGCCGCTGCACTGGGCTGGATGTTCGCCGAGTGGATCACTCACGGCAAACCAAGTGCACTGGGTATCGCGTCTGGTGTGGTCGCCGGTCTGGTCGCCATTACACCGGCTGCTGGCACCGTGGGCCCGATGGGCTCGCTGATCATCGGTCTGGCGGCAGGCGTGGTGTGCTTCTTCTGCGCCACCACCCTGAAACGCAAACTCGGCTATGACGACTCCCTGGACGCCTTCGGCGTGCACGGTATCGGCGGTATCCTCGGCGCAATCCTCACTGGTGTGTTCGCTGCTCCGTCCCTGGGTGGCTTCGGCACCGTCACCGACATCGCCGCACAAGTCTGGATTCAAACCAAAGGCGTGGGCTTCACGGTGATCTACACCGCGATCGTCACCTTCATCATCCTCAAGGTCCTGGACGCCGTCATGGGTCTGCGTGCCACCGACGAAGAAGAAGCGGTTGGCCTCGATCTGGCACAACACAACGAACGCGGCTACAACTTGTAAGACGCGCACGAAAAAAACTTGCCCGGCTTGCCGGGCATTTTTTTGTCCGGGATTTGTCATTAAGGAGGTAGCTGAAAGGTTTTTTCCTACGGCTTATGTCGTGTTTACGGCGAGCGTTTTTCTGAGGCGAAAAACTTACAGCAATGCAGGAATATTAGGGCCTTTGTTTTTTCCCAGAGCGCGCTAGAATGCGCCCCGAACGTGCGGAGAACTGTATGTGGCAACAGACTCTGATTACCCTGCGGGCAAGGCCCCGGGGCTTTCATCTGGTAACGGACGAGTTACTCGCCGGCTTGCCTGAACTCAAGGCGTGCCGGGTCGGTCTGTTGCATTTGTGGCTGCAGCATACCTCGGCGTCGTTGACCATCAACGAAAACGCCGATCCGGCGGTACGTCGCGACTTCGAACGATTTTTCAATCGTCTGATCCCACAAGGAACAGACGGCTATGAGCATAACGACGAAGGCCTGGACGACCTCCCGGCGCACTTCAAGGCCAGCGTGCTTGGCTGTCAGCTCAGTTTGCCGATATCGGCAGGCCGACTGGCGTTGGGGACCTGGCAAGGCGTTTATCTGGGCGAGCACCGTGATTTTGGCGGTGCCCGTAAAGTCCTCGCCACCGTGCACGGTGAAGGGGCATAAGTCGCTGGTTGCCAGCGGCTGTTGATTTTTTTCCGGCGGCCTTCGACAGATGGCGAAGCTGGGCTATAACTAATCTGCTTTTCGCAAGTCATGAGGTAGAACATGAGCGACGATGATCTGGAAAACGACGACCTCGAAGTAGGCGACGAAGACGAGGCCGAAGAAGGCCTGGAAGCAGCAGCGGAAGACGTTGCTGACGACGACGGCGGTGATACGCCGGTTCCGACCGCCAAAGGCAAGGCCAAGGCTGCTGTGTCAGTCGATGAGCTGCCAAGCGTCGAAGCCAAAAACAAGGAACGCGACGCCCTGGCCAAGGCCATGGAAGAGTTCCTGGCCAAAGGTGGCAAGGTGCAGGAAGTGGAGGCCAATGTGGTCGCCGATCCGCCCAAGAAGCCTGACAACAAGTACGGCAGCCGGCCTATCTAAGCGCCTGCTACTTGCTTGCTGAAAAAGCCCGCCGTCGCTGCGGGCTTTTTCATGGGCAAAATAAAAGTCGCCTGCGCAACACAACCCCTGTGGGAGCGGGCTTGCTCGCGAAAGCGGTGTGTGAGTCGATATCAATGTTGACGGATAGGGCCTCTTCGCGAGCAAGCCCGCTCCCACATTTGATTGTTGGCGTTCACAAAATCTGTGTTCGAAACAGGTCCCCTGCAGGAGCGAGGCTTGCCCGCGAAGGGGCCGCCGTATTCAGCATATGTGGTGGCTGATACTCCGCTTTCGCGAGCAAGCCCGCTCCCACATTTGATTGTTGGCGTTCACAAAGTCTGTGTTCGAAACAGGTCCCCTGTAGGAGCGAGGCTTGCCCGCGAAGAGGCCATCACATTCAGCAGCTGTGGTGGCTGATCCACCGCTTTCGCGAGCAAGCCCGCTCCCACAGGGTGTTACACACCCACAGGGGTTTGTGTCAGGCCGAGGCTGCGTTCCAACGGGCTAAAAGCGCCGGCAGATCGGTCAGGCTACGAATCTCCGCATCCGGCAAACGATCCGCTTCCCAGGCCTTGCCCGTCGGGTTGAACCAGATTGCGCGCAAGCCTGCCTGTTGGGCGCCAGCGATGTCATCGCCGGGATGATCACCAATGTGCGCCGCCGTCTCGGCCGTCGCACCACCACGCTGCAATGCCTCATGAAACAGGCGCGCATCGGGTTTGGCGATGCCGATGTCTTCGGCGCACAACGCAAATTTGAAGTAATCCGCCAGGCCCAAACGACGGACATCGGCGTTGCCATTGGTGACCACGCCGAGGGCGTAGTGGTTGGCCAGGGTCTCCAGGGTCGGCTGCACTTCCGGGAAAATTTGCAACTGATGGCGGGCGTGCAAAAACACTTCGAAGCTCTGATCCGCCAGGTCCGAAGCCTGGTCGTGATCGTAGCCAGCCTCTTCCAGTGCATGGAATAGCACGCGCCGGCGCAGGGCGCTGATGCGGTGCTTGAGGCCCGGTTCGTTGCCCAGCACCCGCTCACGAATGGCCCACAAATGCTCCACCGGCACCGCGCCCAGGTTCGGTGCGTGCTCGGTCAGCCATTCACGCAAGGTGGCTTCGGCGCTGACGATCACCGGGGCGGTGTCCCACAGGGTGTCGTCGAGGTCGAAGGTGATCAACTGGATTCTCATGACTCATCGCCTTTGATTCGTTTGGCCCGCGGATGGGCGCTGTCGTAGACCGTTGCCAGGTGCTGGAAATCCAGGTGGGTGTAGATCTGGGTGGTCTTGATGTCCGAGTGGCCGAGCAGTTCCTGCACCGCGCGCAGGTCCTGGGAGGACTCCAGCAAGTGGCTGGCGAAGGAGTGCCGCAGCATGTGCGGATGCAGGTTTTGTCCCAGTTCGCGTTCGCCGGCGGCTTTTACCCGCACCTGAATCGCCCGTGGGCCGAGGCGCCGGCCTTGCTGGCTGACGAAGACCGCGTCGTCTGCCGGGTTGGTCATGGCGCGCATAGGCAGCCACAGTTCCAGCGCTTCACGCGCTTTTTTGCCCACTGGCAGCAGCCGGGTCTTGCTGCCCTTGCCGAGCACCTGAACCATGCCGTCGGCCAGATCGAGTTGATCCAGATTCAGCCCGGTCAGCTCCGAAAGCCGCAAGCCCGAGGAATAAAACAGCTCCAGAATTGCCTGATCTCGACGCGCCAGGAAGTCATCCTCAACCGCGCCTTCCAACAGTTGCAATGCGCGGTCAGTGTCGAGGGTTTTCGGCAGGCGCCGTTCACCCTTGGGCGGCGCCAGGCCGTTGGCCGGGTCGTGATCGCACAGGCCTTCGCGATTCAGGTAGTGATAGAGCCCGCGCACCGCCGACAACAAACGCGCCAGGCTGCGGGACGATTGGCCTTGTGAATGCAGGCGCGCGATCAGGCTGCGCAAGCGCTGAATATCGAGCGCGGCCCAACTGCTGATGTTTTGTTTGACGCACCAGCCCAGCACTTTGTCGAGGTCGCGACGGTAGGCGTACAGCGTGTGGGGCGACACCTGCCGCTCACTGCGCAGGTGTTCGCAGTAAGCGTCCAGTTGTCGTTCCACGGTCAGCGTACCGAGCGCAGGGAGTTGTTGACCCGTGGCAACACGCGGCCCATGACTTCGGCGATGTAGCTCAAGAACAGCGTGCCCACCGAGCTTTTGTAGTGCTGGGGATCGCGGCTGGCGATGGCCAGAACGCCATGGATGCCTTGATGGCTGATGGCGACGACGGCGGTGGAGCCGATCTGCTTGCGTTGTTCTTCGCCGAACAGGAAGTCCAGCTCGTGTTCACGCAGGCTGCCACTGACGCTTTTGTCTTCCGAGAGCAGGCCACCGATAGCCGTTTGCGCTTCGGCGTGCGTGGCCCAGCGACCCACCGGCATGGGGTTGTCGCCCAGCAGGATGAGGCTGACGAAAGGCACCTGGAAGTCCTGGCGCAGGCTGTCTTCGACGCTGATCACCACGTCTTCCAGGCTGGCGGCATCCATCAGCGCGAGAATCAGGCGGCGGGTCTTGTCGAAGAGGCGATCGTTGTCGCGGGCCACATCCATCAAGTGCGACAGGCGATGACGCAACTCGATGTTACGGTCGCGCAGAATGGTCATCTGGCGTTCGACCAGCGAAATGGTGTCGCCGCGCTGGTGCGGAATACGCAAGGCCGGGAGCAGTTCTTCGTGCTCGATGAAGAAATCCGGATGAGCCTCCAGGTACGCGGCAATCGCCGCCGCCTCAAGGCTTTCGGAAGGAGATTCGTCGGGCTGTAGGGCGGGGACCTGGGGCTTATCTTTCATGGATTTGGCTCTCTCAAAGACGCACTTGTCCTTCATATACGCGCACTGCCGGGCCGGTCATCATGACCGGTTGGCCTGGGCCTGCCCATTCAATGGACAGACGCCCGCCGGGCAGGTCGATCAATAGCGGTGAATCCATCCACCCCTGGCTGATCGCGGCCACTGCAGCAGCACAGGCGCCGGTGCCGCAGGCCTGGGTTTCCCCGGCTCCGCGTTCCCAGACGCGCAACTGCGCACGGTTCCGGTCGATGACCTGGAGAAAACCGACATTGACCCGCGCGGGGAAGCGCGGATGGTGTTCGATTTTCGGACCCAGTTCATGCACCGGTGCGTTGTTGATGTCGCTGACTCGCAGCACGGCATGGGGGTTGCCCATGGACACTGCCGCCAGTTCCACCGTAGCGCCGTCGACTTCGAGCTGATAGCTCAAGGCCTGACCTTCGGCTTCGAACGGGATGTCGGCCGGCACCAGACGCGGTGCGCCCATGTCGACGCTGATCTGGCCGTCGCTGCGGATATCCAGCTCGATGATGCCGCTTTTGGTCTCGACGCGAATCTGCCGCTTGGCGGTCAGGCGCTTGTCGAGCACGAAGCGGGCGAAGCAGCGCGCACCGTTGCCGCACTGTTCCACTTCGGAACCGTCGGAGTTGAAGATCCGGTAACGGAAATCCACGTCCGGGTTGCTTGGCGCTTCGACGATCAGCAACTGGTCGAAACCGATACCGGTATGCCGATCGCCCCATTGCTTGGCGTGCTTGGGCAGAATGTGCGCGTGCTGGCTGACCAGGTCGAGGACCATGAAGTCATTGCCCAGGCCGTGCATCTTGGTAAAACGCAGCAGCATGGTTTTACTCCGGCAGCAGGCTTTCGCCAGCAAACAACTCGGCTACCGTCTCACGGCGACGCACTTCAAATGCCTGATCACCGTCCACCAACACTTCGGCGGTACGCCCGCGGGTGTTGTAGTTGGAGCTCATGACAAACCCGTAGGCACCGGCCGAATGCACGGCCAGCAAGTCGCCTTCTTCCAGGGCCAGCTCACGCTCCTTGGCCAGGAAGTCGCCGGTCTCGCAGATCGGCCCGACGATGTCGTAGGCGCGCGCCGCGGTATCGCGAGGGCGCACGGCGGTGACGTCCATCCAGGCCTGGTACAGCGCCGGGCGGATCAGGTCGTTCATGGCTGCATCGACAATGGCGAAGTCTTTGTGTTCGGTGTGCTTGAGGTACTCGACCTGAGTCAGCAGCACGCCGGCGTTGGCGACGATGTAGCGGCCCGGCTCGAACACCAGCGCCAGCTCGCGACCTTCGCAGCGCTCGCGCACGGCTTTGATGTAGTCGGCCGCCAGCGGCGGCTCTTCATCGCGATAACGTACGCCGACGCCACCACCGAGGTCGATGTGCCGCAGGTAAATGCCGCACTCGCCGAGACGATCGATCAAGCCCAGCAGGCGATCGAGAGCGTCGAGGAACGGTGGCAGGCTGGTCAGTTGCGAACCGATGTGGCAATCGACGCCAAGCACTTCCAGGTTAGGCAGTTGCGCGGCGCGGATGTACACGTCTTCGGCATCAGCAATGGCGATGCCGAACTTGTTTTCTTTAAGGCCGGTGGAAATGTACGGGTGGGTGCCGGCATCGACGTCCGGGTTCACGCGCAGCGAGATTGGTGCGCGAACACCCAGCTCGGCGGCGACAACCTGCAGGCGTTCCAGCTCATCGGTGGATTCGACGTTGAAGCAATGCACGCCGACTTCCAGGGCGCGACGCATGTCTTCACGGGTCTTGCCGACACCGGAGAACACGATCTTGTCAGGGCTGCCGCCAGCGGCCAGCACACGTTCCAGTTCACCACGGGAGACGATGTCGAAACCGGCGCCGAGACGGGCCAGGACATTCAGTACACCGAGGTTGGAGTTGGCCTTGACCGCAAAACATACCAGGTGCGGCACACCGGCCAGTGCATCGGCATACGCCAGGTACTGGGCTTCGATGTGGGCGCGGGAGTAGACATAGGTCGGCGTGCCGAAGCGTTCGGCGATGGCGGACAGGGCCACGCCTTCCGCGAACAGCTCACCGTCACGGTAATTAAAAGCGTCCATGGCGTTCCCTTATTATTGGTAGACGTCGTGCTTGTGTGCTTTGGAAGCAGGCTGCTGTTGCGACGACTTGGCCTGCTCGGCAGGATCCTGGTTGTCGTCAGGCAGGTACAGCGGGCCTTTTTGACCACAGGCCGACACAAGGCAGGCAACCGCGAGGAGCGCGGCAAGGGAAGAGATCAGGCGCTTCATGGCGAAATCCTTGAAAATGCGTTAATTGCGCCGGAGTATACCGGCCACCCGGCAGCTTGCCTATGTAACGCGGCTCCCGTCCGGCGGGCCTTGGCCCGATGTCGACAGTTATGTGCAATCCATTGTGGGAGCGGGCTTGCCCGCGAATGCGGCGGTTCAGTCAACAAAGATGTCGGATGTGCCGGCCCCTTCGCGAGCAAGCCCGCTCCCACAGGGACCGCGTTTGATGTATCGATATCGACGCTTGGTCGTTATCCTTTGCAATCACCGGGGCTCGCCCGTATCTTGCGGCGCTTGAGCGTGATCAGACACTTTTTGAGGTTCCTGCAATGAGTTTGACCGAAGCCCGTTTCCACGACCTGGTCGATGCCACCCAGCAATCGCTGGAAGATATTTTCGACGAGAGTGACCTGGATATCGATCTGGAGAGCTCGGCCGGTGTGCTCACCGTCAAGTTCGAAAACGGCAGCCAGTTGATCTTCAGCCGCCAGGAACCGCTGCGCCAGCTGTGGCTGGCCGCAGTGTCCGGCGGGTTCCACTTCGACTATGACGAAGAGAGCGAACGCTGGATGTGCGACAAGAGCGAAGAGCAGCTGGGTGAAATGCTTGAGCGCATCGTCAAGCAGCAAGCCGGCGCCGAATTTGATTTCGAAGGTCTATAGGACTGTGACCGAGCCTGCACCTGTTCGTCCGCCCAAGCCGCTTTACAGCAACGTCAGCGCGGCGGTGCCTTCGCCGTGCAGCGGTGTGTGCCGGCTGGATGAACAGAAGGTCTGCCTGGGGTGTTTTCGCCATGTCGAAGACATCCGCGAATGGCGCTCGGCGGATGATGATCGGCGTCGGGTCATTTGTGCCCAGGCTGCTGACCGCAAGAGTAACGGTTAACTTCCCTCCCCGGGCTGTACGCTATTTTCCTCGGAGCTGCCGAAGGCTGCGATCTTTTGATCTTCCTTCGGCGCCCCCCGAAAGATCAAAAGATCGCCGCCTTCGGCAGCTCCTACAGGGGCATGCGCAGATTGCGGATAGCGATTGCGCAGGCCGTCCGGTGCCGGCTTGTATATTTATTGAGCTGTGATAGTGTCCGGAAACGCCTCAACCCATCGAGGCTCGTGAAAACCCCGCCTTTTTCTGGCGGGGTTTTGCTTTTTTTGTGCAGAAGAAAGGAGTCTGCCCGGATCATGACCGTACCTTCCATCACCCTTACTCGTCTGGACGTACAACGTCTGGAGCGCCTGATCGACAGCCTGGATGACACGCTGCCAGGCGTTATCGCGCTGCAAACCGAACTGGATCGCGCCGATACACTGGTCGGTCACGATGAAGTGCCCGCCGATGTCGTGACCATGAACTCGCGCGTGCATTGCCGCGAAGAAATCAGTGGCAAGGACTATCACCTGACGCTGGTTTATCCCAAGGATGCCAATGCCGACGAAGGCAAGATTTCCATTCTGGCGCCGATGGGCAGCGCCCTGCTGGGCTTGAAAGTCGGTCAACACATCGACTGGCCCGCGCCGGGCGGCAAGACGTTGAAACTGACCCTGCTGGAAGTTGAATCGCAGCCGGCCCATGGCGGCGACTTCCCGGAATAACTCCCCTCAGACCTGCTCGAGCGCTTCGTTCAACGCGCGCTCCAGGTCAGCCTTGTAGCGCAGATACAGATTGCTTGAACTCTGCCCATCACCGAGCAGGCCCGAGAGGTCCAGGTCGGTGATGTAGCAGCGGTAGCGTTCAGTTTCGCGACGCTGATCGATGATCTCCCGGGCGACGACCGTAAACAGCTGATCGCCAAACTCCAGTTCCGAAAACTCCCGTTGATTGCAATACAACGTGACCTGCACCTGGCCCGGTGCGGCTTTGCCGATGATCGCCTGGACGTCGTAGAACGGTTTGTTGACCGGGGTTTGCGGCGCCGGCCGCGCCTCGACCCGACGTGCTCGCCCGGGGCCGGACGGCAATAGTTGGTAATACAACGTGTCGAGGCTCAACGGCTGGGCGGCGTCCATCGGTAGCAAGGCGTCCCGGCGATACAGGATCGATTGCAGAAAACGTTGCAGTGGCACCAGCAGGCTTTGCTCGTCGTGATAGGGCAGGCGCTGCTGCCACAGCGCGTTGAACTCATCCAGCACATACAGATCGGCCTGTTGCTCGTTGATCCGGTAGAACACCTGAATGCACTCGGGCTGGCCCATCGGCAACAGCAGCGCGAGGTCTTGCTCTTCGAGCGCCATTGGGTCCAGGTGCAGCGGGCTGTAGCTCGCGAGCTCCTCACCCAAATAGTCGAACAGGGCTGGCAGGGTGGCGAGGGCGATATGGTTGACCTGGCCGGGCACCAGTTCCAGTACGTGGTAATGCTGCTGGACCTGAATCAGGTAGCGATGATTGAGTTTGCTCAACAGCAGGTTTTGCGCGGTATCGAGGATTTCTTCGACCCGCCGTGCAATGAACTGCGCGCGGTTGTGGCAGAAGCAGCGCACCCGCAAGCGCGGCTGATCCAAGCCTTTTGGAAGGTTGTTGAGGTAATCGCGCAGGCAATCGAGCAACGCGTGAGGGCCGTCGTAGCGGCTGACCAGCACTTCATTCCAGCTGTTAAGCGTGACCTGGTCCAGGGTCAGCACCAGGTTTTCCCGTACACCGGCGTAACTCAGGGAGTCGGTGCGCTCGGTGGTCATCAGGATATTCAGGTCGCGATGGTGCTTGAGCGGATCGACGCCAACGTTCACCAGGATCAACACTTCGCTCGGTACAGCCGCGCGCAGCAACGGTTCCTCGGCAACGGTGGTCAGGGGCAGGGCGACGCTTTGTTGCAGGCTGCCGAGCAGGTTGAACAATTCGAACTCGCTCAAATCGCTGCTGCCCGGGTGCAAGGCCAGGCGGGTGCTGCTGTCGATCACGCCATTGCGATGGCTCCAGGTCAGCAATTCGAGCAATTCGCGGCTGCGCTTGATCGGGGCGAAATGCTCCCACTCGTGGGCGGCGAGGCTGCCGTTGTACAACCCCCATTGGGTTTGTCCCGGTTCTTTCTTGTTCGGGGCCTGCACCAGGGTCAGGGTGTCTTCGGCCAGGTCCGGGGCGATGCCCGGGTTGATGAACTCGACCTTGTCGGCTTTGCGCTCGAACGCCGCGTACAGCCGTCGGCCGAGTACGTTGAGGTCGCGCTTGTTGATCAGGCTGACGGTTTGCTCGGTACGCGCAAACTGGGTCAGAAAGCGGTAGCTGTAATTCAGTTCGTTGACCAAGGCCCGGCGTTCGGCGCTGACCTGGCGGACTTTCCACTGGCTACGGCTATCGAGCAGCGCCAGTTGTCGTTGATCCCAATGCCATTCGCTGGCCAGGCGCTCCAGCAACGAGCGCTGCCAGCTCTGGGTGCGACTGCTGCTGCCAGTGAGTTTGCGATTAACCTTGAGGTACAGCGCGCGGCGCACCAGTTCCAGGCGTTCGGGTTCGCCACGGGCGGTCAGGTATTCCTCGATGCGCCGGTAGACGACGATGTACGGGTCCAGCTCATCAAGGTCCAGCCGATTGGCAAATACTGCCTGTTTGAAGCGCAGGCTCAGGCAATGAACCTTGGGGTGTTCGCTGGCATAAACCTCGATCAACAACAGCTTGAGCACCGATTTGTAGGGCGACTCGATGCCCTTGAACAATTGCCAGAGCCCGGCGCCGATGAACTCTCCCGGTGGAATGTGCGCAAGATGCCCCAGGTCGAGGGTTTCGTCGGCGCGAATGAAACGCTTGGAAATCAGCGTGTGGGTGTATTGGTGGTAGCCCGACTCTTCGTAGACCGGCACCAGCCACCAGATCGGCGTGCGCCCGGCCAGCCAGATCGCGGTGCGGTAGAACTCGTCCAGCAGCAAGTAGTGCTGGGTGGTCCCACAGTCTTCAGAACTCAGTTGTGTATCGCGCTCGCCGCGCATGAAACGGGTCGGGTCAATCAGGAAGAAATGCGCCTCGGCACCCTGGCTGGCTGCCCAGGTTTCGAGCAACTGGCACTTTTTGCGTAGTTCCGTCAGTTCGCTTTCGCTCAAGTCCGGGCCGTGGCACACCCACACGTCCATGTCGCTCTGATCGGCTTGGGCCAGGGTGCCGAGGCTGCCCATCAGAAACAGGCCATGAATCGGTCGCGGCGGATTGCTGCCGTGGCGTGGCTTGTAGGAAAACGAACGGGTCAGGCGCTGGGCTTCGGCGAGGGTGCTGGTATCGGGCTCGTAATTCGACAGCCCGGCCGGCGTGCTGCCGGAAACGTAACCTGGCAACAACGGGTGATTGACGTGGAAAAACAGCGGCAGCAGGGTCAACACCCCTTGCTGGCGCGTCGACAACCCTTCCATGGCCCGGGCCATGCGGCCCTCGTTGAGCTTGAGAAAACGTGCGCGCAACTGGCTGAGGACCTTGCGGTCGATTCCCTCGTCCAGATCGGGGCGGATTTCGTGGGTGCGGGTCATGTCAGCTCAAACCGGCTCGCGAAGCTCGGACGTTGGGGTCTGCGGATGAGGGGCAGTTTAGCGCCTCGGCCCCGGGACTTTTAAGCTGAATTTGTGTTTCTGGCGTCAGATTTCTATCGCCAGGCGACAGACTGCCCGCGGAAATCCCATGGCAGGGGTTCCCGTGGGCAATGTGGGGATGCTCAGGCTGTTTCCTGGACGCTCAGAATAGTCAGAACGGTTTGTACATTTTGCGCTGCGTCACGACCCAGGCTGGTCAGGTAACCGCCATCGGGCTGGTCGATCAGATCTTTTTCGTACAGGCGGCGGGCGGCGGCAATAGCCTTAGGGGCAGCGGTCTGATGAATTTTCAAACCTTCCTGGGAACTGTCCAGGTTGAAGAGGGCAAGGATTTCCAGTTCGGCAACCAACTCAGGGGTAAGCGACATAAGGACTCCAGACTTTCTAGGAATTAGACGATAGCGCCCCTAAGGTGAGCCCACTCGCGCGGCATGTCCAGTGCTTGCATCAGGGTTTTTTCGCCTCGGGAAACATTCCCCGGCGGGTGGTGCGGCGGCGGGGTGTTACCAGTGTAGACAGGGTCTGGAGAAAGGCAGGAAGGATGGGTGACAAATTGTGTTTGTGGCGAGGGAGCTTGCTCCCGTTCGGCTGCGAAGCAGTCGCAAAGTTTTTGGGGCCGCTGCGCGACCCAGCGGGAGCAAGCTCCCTCGCCACAGAAGCCCGCGCCCATCGGGTTTGTCCTTACTTCTTTTCTGGCGGCAGCTCTGGCAACGCGCGCAGGGCGGTTTCGTACCATTCGGTATTGAACGCGCGGTCTTCTTCGAGGATCGCGTCGATTTCCACTGCCAGCACGTGGGCCATCAGGTTGAGGATTTCTTCACGCTCGTATCCCACCAGGGTCAGCTTGTTGAAGGTCGCCTTGGCGGCTGGCGGGTTGTCGCTTTCGATCTGGTTTTCGATCGCTTCGATCAGGGTGTTCTCGGCGAACTCTTCTTCGTCGATCTCGATATCAGTTGGCTCGCTCATGGCAGGCTCCTCAAGTTAAGGCGGCCAGTTTACCTGCATTCAGCGCTGTGATGCTGCTGGCAAGAAATGCCCCGGCGTTCTATAAACAGACACTGCCAACCCCGCACGGCCTGGAGGCTTTGTGATGCTCAAGCTTTATGGATTTTCCGTCAGCAACTACTACAACATGGTCAAACTGGCGCTGCTGGAGAAGGGACTGCCGTTCGAAGAAGTGCTGTTTTTCCCAGGGCCGAGCCCTGAGGCATTGGCCATCAGCCCGCGCGGCAAGGTGCCGGTGTTGGGCGTTGACCAAGGTTTCATCAACGAAACCAGCGTAATCCTCGAATACCTCGAACAAAGCCAGAAAGGCACGCCGCTGCTGTCGAGCGAGCCCTTTGAGCGAGCGCAAGCTCTGGCGCTGGCCAAGGAAATCGAGCTGTACATCGAATTGCCGGGCCGCGCCTGTTATGGCGAAGCCTTTTTCGGCTCGCCCGTGCCGGACGCGATCAAGGACAAGTCTAAAGTCGAATTGCTGCTGGGCTTTGCCTCGCTGGGCAGGCACGGCAAGTTCGCCCCTTATGTCGCGGGTGACAGCCTGAGCATTGCGGATTTGTATTTCCTCTACAGCGTGCCCCTGGCCTGTGCGGTCGGGCAGAAGCTGTTCGGGATCGACCTGTTGGCCGAGATGCCGGCGGCCAAGGCGTTGCTGGAACGTCTGGAGCAGAATCCGCATGTGCAGCGGATTGCAGCGGACAAGGAAGCGGCGATGCCAGCGTTTTTGGCGATGGTCGCGTCCAAGAAGTAGGTTTTTGGGGGCGTCTTTTAAACCGCATTCGCGAGCAAGCCCGCTCCCACAGTGGATCTTTGGTGTTCACATACTCTGTGTTCACCATCAGTCTAATGTGGGAGCGGGCTTGCTCGCGAAGCTTTTAGCGGCTGGCGAGCAGCGCCTGACCGCGAACTACAGCCTTCTTGACCTGTGCCGGCGCAGTCCCACCAATATGGTCACGGGCATTCACCGAGCCTTCCAGGGTCAGCACGGCAAACACGTCCTGATCGATCTGGTCGCTGAACTTGCGCAGTTCTTCCAGGCTCATTTCCGCCAGGTCCTTGCCGCTCTCTACGCCGTACTTCACCGCATGGCCGACGATTTCGTGGCAGTCACGGAACGGCAGGCCACGGCGCACCAGGTAGTCCGCCAGGTCGGTGGCGGTGGAGAAACCGCGCAGCGCCGCTTCACGCATCATCGCGTGCTTGGGCTTGATCGCCGGGATCATGTCGGCAAAGGCCCGCAGCGAGTCGCGCAGGGTGTCGGCGGCGTCGAACAGCGGCTCTTTGTCTTCCTGGTTGTCCTTGTTGTAGGCCAGCGGTTGGCCCTTCATCAAGGTCAGCAGGCCCATCAGTGCGCCGAATACGCGACCGGTCTTGCCGCGAACCAGCTCCGGCACGTCCGGGTTTTTCTTTTGCGGCATGATCGAGCTGCCGGTGCAGAAGCGGTCCGGCAGATCGATGAACTGGAATTGCGCGCTGGTCCACAGCACCAGCTCTTCGGAGAACCGCGACAAGTGCATCATCGCGATGCTCGCGGCCGAGCAGAATTCGATAGCGAAGTCACGATCGGAAACGTTGTCCAGAGAGTTGCCGCCGACGGCGTCGAAGCCCAGCAATTGAGCCGTGAATTCACGGTCGATCGGGTAAGTCGTGCCCGCCAGCGCGGCGCTGCCCAGCGGCATGCGATTGGTACGCTTGCGGCAGTCGACCAGGCGCTCGTAGTCGCGGCTGAGCATCTCGAACCAGGCCAGCATGTGGTGCCCGAAGGTCACCGGCTGCGCGGTTTGCAGGTGGGTGAAGCCCGGCATGATGCTGCCGGCTTCGCGCTCGGCCTGTTCCAGCAAACCTTTTTGCAGGCGGGTGATTTCGGCCAGGATCAGGTCGATCTCGTCACGCAGCCACAGGCGGATGTCGGTGGCGACCTGGTCGTTACGGCTGCGGCCGGTGTGCAGCTTTTTACCGGTCACGCCGATGCGGTCGGTCAGGCGCGCCTCGATGTTCATGTGCACGTCTTCGAGGTCGATGCGCCAGTCGAACTGGCCGGCCTCGATTTCACCCTGGATGGTCTTCAGGCCATCGGTGATGCTGTCGCGCTCGGCATCGGTCAGCACGCCGACCTTGGCCAACATGGTGGCGTGGGCGATCGAGCCCATGATGTCGTGGCGATACAGGCGCTGGTCGAAAGTGACGGAGGCGGTGAAGCGGGCGACGAAGGCGTCGACGGGTTCACTGAAGCGGCCGCCCCAGGACTGATTGGTCTTGTCAGTGCTCATGAATTCGCTCGTATCGGCTTGAAGAAAGTTGGCGTTGAACGCTGGGGCGGATAATAACAGGGTTGCCAATCCTGTCGCTGACACTGGTCGATACGTTTTTTTCTCATGCGTCGGCCCATACTCGGGGTAATGCCAGAAGGAATTACGCAACGATATTTTTCATTTGAGCAATATCGCGCCGGCAACCGTCTACAGTTGGACAGTAGGAACAGCGCACTTCTGTGCGTTGCCGCTGCCTATAAAAAGAGGGGGTGTTCGTATTGTGTATCAGCAAACCCTACGGCGATGCCTCGCCAACGCGGGCCTGGGCCACCAATCGCCCGGCAGATGAAAATTTAGCCGCCGGTCTCGCGGCACTTTTTGGCCCTCGCGCCAGTCTTAGCGTGGATCGCGGTGACGGATGTCACTTCACCTGTCTACGCTATCCTTGTGCGAGACTCACGCAGGAATCCAGCGCAATATGAATGTCCTGATCGTTGATGACGAACCCCTAGCCCGCGAGCGCCTGAGCCGAATGGTCGGCGAACTCGAGGGATACAGTGTCATGGAGCCCGGCGCCACGAACGGCGAAGAGGCGCTGGCGCTGATCGACAGCCACAAGCCGGATATCGTCTTGCTCGATATCCGCATGCCGGGCCTTGATGGCCTGCAAGTGGCTGCACGGTTGTGCGAGCGCGAAACCCCGCCCGCTGTGGTGTTTTGCACCGGCCCTGATGATTTCGCCGTAGAAGCCTTGCAGGCCAGCGGCGTTGGATATCTGGTCAAGCCAGTGCGAACCGAGTTGTTGCTCGAGGCCTTGAAGAAGGCCGAGCGGCCCAATCGGATCCAGCTCGCCGCCCTGACTCGCCCGGCTGCCGAAACCGGCAGCGGCCCCCGCAGCCACATCAGTGCCCGTACCCGTAAAGGCATTGAACTGATCCCGTTGGGTCAGGTGGTCTACTTCATTGCCGACCACAAATACGTGACCTTGCGCCACGAAGGCGGCGAAGTGCTGCTGGACGAACCGCTCAAGGCCCTTGAAGACGAATTCGGCGACCGTTTCGTGCGGATCCACCGCAACGCCCTGGTCGCCCGCGAACGCATCGAACGCCTGCAACGCACACCCCTGGGGCACTTCCAGTTGTTCCTCAAGGGCCTGAATGGCGATGCGCTGATTGTCAGCCGGCGTCACGTGGCGGGCGTGCGCAAGATGATGCAACAGCTTTAATCCGCCATTTACAGGCGGATCCCACACCCGATTGCCGGACGTTGAGGGCCAGGGAGGCCGAGCAGTTCCTGATACAAGTCAAAGTGGATTTGGCTGAGCTGTTATTATCTGCCGTATCTATTCAGTACGGATTGATCCATGTCCTCTCGCGAAATCCGCATCGCCACCCGTAAAAGTGCGCTGGCCCTCTGGCAGGCCGAATACGTCAAAGCTCGCCTGGAACAGGCCCATCCGGGTTTGCTGGTGACGCTGGTGCCCATGGTCAGTCGCGGCGACAAGCTGCTCGACTCGCCACTGTCGAAAATCGGCGGCAAGGGCCTGTTCGTCAAAGAACTGGAAACCGCACTGCTGGAAAACGAAGCCGACATCGCCGTGCACTCGATGAAAGACGTGCCGATGGACTTCCCTGAAGGTCTCGGTCTGTTCTGCATCTGCGAACGCGAAGACCCGCGCGATGCCTTCGTTTCCAACACCTACGCCAGCCTGGATGAGTTGCCGCAAGGCAGCATCGTCGGCACGTCGAGCCTGCGCCGCCAGGCTCAGCTTTTGACCCGTCGCCCGGACCTGGAAATCCGCTTCCTGCGCGGCAACGTCAATACGCGCCTGGCCAAGCTTGATGCCGGCGAATACGACGCCATCATCCTCGCTGCCGCCGGTTTGATTCGCCTGGGTTTCGAAGACCGCATCACCTCGGCCATCAGCGTCGATGACAGCCTGCCGGCCGGTGGCCAGGGCGCGGTCGGGATCGAGTGCCGCAGCGTCGACAGCGAAATTCACGCCTTGCTGGCGCCGCTGCATCACCAGGACACCGCCACCCGTGTTACCGCCGAACGTGCCCTCAACAAGCATCTGAATGGTGGCTGCCAAGTGCCGATCGCCTGCTACGCCGTGCTTGAAGGCGAGCAGATCTGGTTGCGTGGTTTGGTGGGTGATCCGAGCGGTGGCCTGCTGCTCAACGCCGAAGCCCGTGCGCCGCGTGGTGACGCCGAATCCTTGGGTGTGCAAGTCGCCGAAGACCTGCTGAACCAGGGCGCTGGTGACATTCTGAAAGCGGTCTACGGCGAGGCAGGTCACGAGTGACTGGCTGGCGACTGCTGCTGACGCGCCCCGCGGATGAGTCGGCAGCGCTGAGCAGTGTGTTGGCCGAGAGCGGGATTTTCAGCAGTTGTCTGCCGCTTTTGGAGATAGAACCGATTGCCACCTCTGACACAATGCGCGGGGTGATCCGGGAGCTGGATCATTACTGTGCAGTGATTGTGGTGAGCAAACCGGCTGCCAGGCTCGGCATCGATCTGCTCCGCCAGCAATGGCCACAGCCACCGCAGTTGAAGTGGTTCAGTGTGGGCGCCGCGACGGCACAAATCCTCGAGGATTTCGGGCTCGATGTGAGCTGTCCGGTCGATGGCGATGACAGCGAAGCCTTGCTTGATCTTCCCGTGTTGCGCGAGGCTATTGCCCGGCCCGATCCGCGCGTGCTGATCATGCGCGGGGAGGGCGGCCGCGAGTTGCTGGCTGAGCGTTTGCGTGAGCTTGGTGCTAGTGTCGAGTATCTGGAGTTATACCGTCGTGGCCTGCCGCAGTACGCGACGACTGCACTGCCGGACCGGATCGAAGCGGAACGCTTGAACGGGCTGGTGGTCAGCAGTGGACAGGGTTTCGAGCACCTGCACCAGTTGGCCGGCGATGCCTGGCCGCGTTTGGCGCAGTTGCCGTTGTTTGTTCCAAGCCCAAGGGTCGCCGAGCTGGCACGTGCTGCCGGGGCTCAAACAGTTGTGGATTGTCGTGGCGCGAGTGCCACGGCTTTGCTGACGGCGTTACGGGAGCAACCCGTACCCGTTCTCTAATGCAAAGGATGGATACGTGAGCGAAACAGTCTTGCCTAAAGATGATGTGCAACCGGTGCTTGATGCCCCCGTTGAAACTCCACCACCTGCTGCGGTGCAGCGTAGAGGCAATGGACTCGCAATCGTCGCCCTGTTGCTGGGCGCGGCCGGTGTGGCCGTCGGCGGTTGGGGAGTGTGGCAAGTGCGCCACCTGCAAGCCAATACTCAGCAGCAGTTAAGTGAAGTCCAGGCGCTGAATGATCAGGCCCAGAGCCTCAAGCTCAATGATCAACGCCTGACCGCACGCCTCGAACAACTGCCAGCCGCCGATGAGCTGGAAGACCGCCGCCGTCTGGTGACGCAGTTGCAGGGCGATCAGCAACGCTTGAATCAGAAGCTGGAAACCGTCCTGGGCGCCAGCCGCAAGGATTGGCGTCTGGCCGAGGCCGAGCACTTGCTGCGTTTGGCCAGCCTGCGTCTTTCGGCGTTGCAGGACATCAGCAGCGCTCAAGCGTTGGTGCAAGGCGCCGATGAAATTCTCCGCGAACAGAACGATCCCGGCGCTTTCGCCGCTCGTGAGCAAGTGGCCAAGACCCTGCTGGCCTTGCGCAGCACCGAGCAGCCAGACCGCACCGGGTTGTTCCTGAAACTGGGTGCCTTGCGCGATCAGGTGATCAACCTCACCGAACTGGCGCCGGAGTACAAGGACCGTGGCGAATCCCTATTGGGCCTGACCGCCGATGGCGACGGTGCCAGTCGTTGGGCGCAATGGTGGGACGAGGTCTCGCGCTACATCCGCATCGACTTCAATGCCGACAAAAATGTTCGCCCGTTGCTGGCTGGGCAGAGCCTGAGCCAGGTGCGTCTGGCCTTGAGTCTGTCGCTGGAGCAGGCGCAGTGGGCCGCGCTCAATGGCCAGGCGGCGGTGTATACCCAGGCGCTGACTGAGGCGCGGGATGTGCTCAAGGGTAATTTCAACCCGGACAATCCACAGAGCAAAGTGATGCTTGAGCAGGTTGCTGATCTGAGCACACAACCGGTCACCGTCATCACGCCGGACCTGACCGGCACGTTGAGCGCAGTCCAGGCGTACCTGGAGCGGCGCAATGTCAGTGCCGAGGATTCGATCAAACCGCTGGCCAAACCTACCGCGAACACTGCGCAGGAGGCCACGCCATGAAACGCCTCTATGTGATCCTGTTCCTGGTCATCGCTGCCGCCGCAGTGCTGGGGCTGGCGATTGCCGAGCATTCCGGTTACGTGCTGATCGCCTACAAGAGCTTCCGCTACGAGTCGAGCCTGTGGGCGACCCTGGCTTTGGTGGCGGTGCTGTGGCTGGTGTTCTGGGGTATCAAGGCGTTGGTCGAACTGGTAACGACGTCCGGTGGCGTGGTCAATCCCTGGTCGCGGCGTAATCGCAGTCGCCGGGTGCAAGTGGCGATTGAGCATGGTCAGCTGGATTTGGCCGAGGGTCGTTGGGCCAGTGCCCAGCGCCATCTGCATCGGGCCGCGGAAGCCGAGCGTCAGCCACTGCTGTATTACCTCGGTGCGGCCCGCGCCGCCAACGAACAAGGTCATTACGAGGAATGCGACAAGCTGCTGGAGCGCGCCCTTGATCGCCAACCCCAGGCCGAGTTGGCGATTGCCTTGAGTCACGCGCAATTGCAGACCGATCGCGGCGATACCGACGGCGCTCTGGCGACCCTGGAAGCCATGCACGAGCGTCATCCGCATAACGTGCAGACCCTGCGTCAGTTGCAGCGCCTGCATCAGCAGCGGGGCGACTGGTCGGCGGTGATTCGCCTGCTGCCGGAACTGCGCAAGGACAAGGTGCTGCCCCCGGCGGAACTGGTTGAACTGGAACGTCGCGCCTGGGGCGAAAACCTCAACCTGGCGGCCCATCGCGAAGAAGACGGCTCGGTCGGGTTGCAGTCGCTCACCCGTGCCTGGCAACAGCTCAGCAATGCGCAGCGCCAGGAACCGCAACTGGTACTGGCTTATGCCGAACAACTGCGGCAGTTGGGAGCACAGGTCGAAGCCGAAGAGATTCTGCGTGCAGCGCTCAAGCGCAAGTACGACAGTCACCTGGCACGCCTCTACGGTCTGGTACGCGGCAGCGATCCGGCGCGGCAGTTGCAAACCGCCGAGGGCTGGCTCAAGGATCATCCGGCTGATCCGAGCCTGCTACTGACTTTGGGTCGCCTGTGTCTGCAAAGCAGTCTGTGGGGCAAGGCCCGGGATTATCTGGAAAGCAGCCTGCGCATGCAGCGCAACCCGGAAGCCTGTGCGGAACTGGCCAGGCTGCTGGCGCAACTGGGCGATACCGAGCGCAGTAACCAGTTGTTCCAGGAAGGCCTTGGCCTGCTGGACGAACGTCTGTTGGCGGCGCCGTTGCCGATACCCGCACGAGTCTGATCACCGCAACCCTGTGGGAGCGAGCTTGCTCGCGATAGCAATCTTACATTCAACATGTGTGTCGCCTGTTGATCCGCTATCGCGAGCAAGCTCGCTCCCACAGGTTCGGCGCCTTGTCTGACTCATTTAGGGCAAGCCCCTCGCCACAAAAATCGCATCCCCATCCCTCGCGTTTAGCTGATGTAGTCCACGGTCGGCATAGTCCTACAAGGGGTTACATCAAATCCTCTCGCTCCTGTCGGGAATTCCCTACACCTCTGGTGAAGTGTCCGTGGTGGCCTGCCTTGAAAGGCTGACGCGCTTTCCTCTACCGTAACCGCCTGTCTCTACTGTTACGGATTAGCCATGTCTTTGGCCTGCTCACGCTCCTTGTTTTTCATGGCTTTCACCGCAGGTGCCCTGGTCTTGGGCGTTTCCTATTACCTGGAATATGTCGTCGGGCTCAAACCGTGCGGGTTGTGTTTGTTGCAACGGGCTTGCCTGTCGCTGCTCATGGTTGTTTGCCTGGTGGCTTCAGTGCATGGCCCACGGCGATTCGGTTCTTTCGTCTACTGGCTGTTGGGATTGGCCGCCAGCCTGGGTGGAACTGTGGCGGCGTGGCGGCAGGTGTTGTTGCAGAGTGATCCGCAGCAGCAACTGTCGGTCTGTTCGCCCAATCTGGACGACGTGTTCGGGAACTTGCCCTGGATGTGCATCGTAAAACGGCTGTTCAAGGGCGTCACCGATTGCACCGAGATCTCATGGACCTTGTTTGATCTGAGCATTCCGGAATGGAGTCTGCTGTTCTTCGTCGCGATGCTGATCCTGGCGATTTATCAGTTGCTGCGCCATGTCTGGATCGCCTGTCTGCGACCGCCCAGCGGCGAGTCGTCGCACCGGCCTATGGCGGGTGATTAAACACTTGTATGAACTTTATCTCCTGCGTACCTTGAAGCCATTGTCGTGCGGGCATAATCTGGCCCGCACGTGTCATTGGAATTATGTTGCTCGATGACGCTCTGCCTGGCCGATTCTTGACCTTCAAGAGTGCGACAGGTGTAGAGCAGCATGACCCACAAGGGAAGAGAGATCACCATGCTCGAAAGTTGTCAGAATGCTCAGGAACGCTGGGGTGGAGTGCATCTGCTGATCGACCGCTGGTTGCAGGAGCGTCACGAACTGGTTCGGGCCTATGATGCTCTCGGCGCCAAGCCTGAGGCTCTGGGCGAAAATCGCAAACCGTTGCAGGAATTCTGCGGCGTGCTGGTCGACTACGTATCGGCGGGGCATTTCGAAATCTACGAACAGCTCACGGGTGAAGCCAAGGCGTTCGGTGATACTCGTGGTCTTGAGCTGGCCGAGACGATCTACCCGCGCATCGACGTCATCACCGAGAAGCTGCTCGCGTTCAACGACCTGTGCGATGCAGGCAAATGCGTCGCGGAAAAATTCAAGGAGCTGGGTGGCCTGTTGCATGAACGCTTCGAGTTGGAAGATTGCCTGATCGAAGTACTGCACACCGCTCACAAGGAAGAGGATTCGGTTCAGGCCTGAACCTCTTCTGTGCAAGACCCAAAAAACGGTGCGCTATGCGCGCCGTTTTTCGTTTCCGCGATTCAGCTTGTGGCGCCGCGCAATTCAACTTCGAACACCAGCGGTGTGAACGGCGCGATCAGGTCGCCGGCCCCGTCGGCACCATAGGCCTGGGCTGATGGAATCACCAGACGCCACTTCGCGCCCACTGGCATGTTTTGCAGCGCACTGCGCCAGCCCGTAATCACGCTGTCGAGACTGAACCACTGCGGCTGGCTGTTCTGATCGAACACCGTGCCGTCGGGCAAGCGACCGATGTACAACACCTGAACCTTGCCGTTAGGTCCCGCCTTGGCACCGGTGCCAGGCGTCAGCTCGGTCATCAACACGCCATCGGCCAATTCACGAACGCCGGGCCGGGCTTTTTCCTCGGTAAGAAAACGTTGTTCTTTTTCCAGGGCTTCTTCGGTTTGCGGCGCCGGTGTTTGCAAGGCGACCTGGGCTTCGTGGTCGGCAAGGATCTGCTCGATCTGCGCGTCTTTCAGCGCCAGGGGTTTGCCTTGATAAGCTTGCTGCAAACCTTCGACCAGCGCTTGAAGCTGCAAGTCCGGAACCTCCTGGCGCAAGCGTTCACCCAAGCTTGCGCCGAGGCTGTAAGCGAGATCGTGAGCGTCATTTTCGGCGGTTTTTTCCGCGGCTTGAACGACGGAAAAACACACCAGCAGGGATAAAAAAAGGTAACGCGACATGGGCACTCTCCGACCTGAGATGCGGAGGATTATGCCAGTGAGAATGCGTTGAACGGTGAACTGCTTTTGCGCAGACGCAGAACATTTTCGATCCGTTGCAACGCAACGCTTTGGATAGTGTCAACATGACCTAGCGGCGGTGTCAGCAGAGGTCTAGTATGAGCCGCATTCACGTCAGCCAGGAGGTAAACCATGTCGGCCACCAAGAAGCCTGTAAATACTCCGTTGCACTTACTCCAACAACTCTCGGGCAGCCTGCTCGAACATTTGGAAACCGCTTGTTCCCAAGCCTTGGCTGATGCTGAAAAACTGCTCGCCAAGCTGGAAAAGCAGCGCGGAAAAGCGCAAGAAAAACTGCACAAATCCCGTACCAAATTGCAGGACGCTGCGGCGGCCGGCAAAGCCAAGGCACAAGCCAAGGCGAAGGACGGCGTCAAGCAACTCGAAGACCTGCTCGATGCCCTCAAGGATCGTCAGTCCGAGACTCGCTCCTACATTCTGCAACTCAAGCGTGATGCTCAAGAAAGCCTGAAACTGGCCCAGGGCGTCGGTCGCGTACAAGAGGCTGTCAGCAAGGCGTTGTCCCTGCGTTCGGCCAAGCCAGCTGCGGCACCTGCCAAGAAAGCCGCTGCCAAACCGGTTGCTGCAAAAGCAGCCGCCAAGCCTGCTGCCAAACCGGCCGCTAAAGCGCCGGCCAAAGCCGCAGCAAAACCTGCAGCGAAAAAACCAGTCGCGGCCAGTGCTGCGAAACCAGCTGCTAAAACGACTGCTGCCAAGCCAGCTGCCGCCAAACCAGCCGCTGCAAAAACTGCTGCTGCCAAACCGGCTGCAGCGAAAACCGCAGCTGCTAAACCCGCTGCAAAAGCCGCCGCTAAACCAGCCGCCAAACCGGCTGCTAAACCAGCTACCAAAACCGCAGCAGCGAAACCGGCCGCCAAACCAGCCGCGAAGCCAGTAGCTGCAAAAGCCGCTGCAAAACCAGCAGCTAATCCAGCGGCAAAACCTGCTGCTAAAACTGCAGCCGCTAAGCCAGCTGCCAAGCCTGCCGCCGCAAAACCTGCTGCTGCAAAACCAGCTGCCAAGCCAGTCGCTGCTAAACCAGCTGCCGCCAGCGCTGCCAAACCGGCTGCCGCGAAACCGGCTGCCAAGCCAGCCGCTAAGCCTACTGCTGCGAAACCTGCTGCAAAACCAGCGGTGAAAAAACCAGTCGCCGCCAAACCGGCTACCGCGCCAGTCGCCAAGCCTGCCACCCCGGCTCCAGCAGCATCGCCTGCTCCAGCCGCTACTACCTCGACAGCGACCGCAGCACCAACCCCGGCTGCCGCGTCGAGCACTGCCAACACCCCAACCAGCGCTTCCTAAGTGCCGGTTACCGCGACGCGCAGCTGATGCAGCGCGTCGCGGTCCAGGTTGGCGGCGCCTGCCGCCACACCTTCCAGCCAGGCCGATGGTTCGGTCGTCTCACTTTGCGGCCAACTTTGGGCCGTACGCTCCAGTTGCAACAGCAGATGCCGTTCCGATTCCAACTCCAGTGTCTTGATTTGTTCGCGTAATGCGTTGAGCCCAACGTCATCAGCGGCAGCGGCTTTCCATTGCGTGCGTAAAGCCCGTAACGGTTGCACGACATTCACTTCCCAAGGCCCGGCTACCTGATACAACGCCTGCAAGCGTTGCTCGGTGCAGCCCACGCCGCGTTGCTCCAGCCACAGCCCACACAGCAAAAGGCAGACATTCGCCCCCGCCGACTGTAATTGCAGGCACAGCTCTTCAACGCCAGGACGGGCGTAAGTGCCAAGGGAAAAGCTCCACAGGTCAGAGGACATAGTGCTACTCGCGCCAGTTGCGAGCGAAGCTGGTAGACTCCGCCGCCATTATGATTCGACTTCAGAACCTGACTTTACAGCGTGGCCCGCAACGTCTGCTAGAAGACGCCGAGCTGACCCTGCACGCCGGCCACAAAGCCGGCCTCATCGGTGCCAACGGCGCCGGCAAATCGAGCCTGTTCGCCTTGCTCCTGGGCGACCTGCACCCGGATTCGGGTGATTGCTTGCTGCCGGGCGACTGGCGCATCGCCCACATGCGCCAGGAGATCGACACCCTCGATCGCATCGCGGTCGACTACGTGCTCGATGGCGACCTGCGCCTGCGCGAGGTGCAACGCGACCTCGCCGCGGCCGAAGCGGCCCACGACGGTGCCGCTCAGGCCCGCCTGCACGCCGAACTCGACAGCGCCGACGGTTACACCGCCGACGCCCGGGCCCGCAAGTTGCTTGCCGGTCTTGGGTTCACCAACGATCAGATGGATCGCCAGGTCGGAGATTTCTCCGGTGGCTGGCGGATGCGTCTGAACCTGGCGCAGGCATTGATGTGCCCCTCGGACCTGTTGCTGCTCGATGAGCCGACCAACCACTTGGACCTCGACGCCATCATCTGGCTTGAGGAGTGGCTCAAGAGCTATCCCGGCACCTTGATGCTGATTTCCCACGACCGGGACTTCCTCGATGCCGTGGTCGATCACGTGGCCCACGTCGATCAGCGCAAGATCACTCTGTACCGTGGCGGCTACAGCGCCTTCGAGCGCGCCCGTGCCGAACGTCTGGCCCAGCAACAGCAGGCTTACGAGAAGCAGCAGGCGCAACGTGCGCACATGGAAAGCTACATCGCCCGCTTCAAGGCCCAGGCCACCAAGGCCCGTCAGGCCCAGAGCCGGATCAAGGCGCTGGAGCGGATGGAAGAGTTGTCCGCCGCCCACGTCGATTCGCCGTTCGACTTCGTGTTCCGCGAATCGCACAAAATCTCCAGCCCGTTGATTGATATCTCCGACGCTCGACTGGGTTACGGCGAGCGTGCGGTGCTGGAGAAGGTCAAGCTGCAACTGACCCCCGGCGCACGCATCGGTTTGCTCGGCCCTAACGGTGCCGGTAAATCGACGCTGATCAAAAACCTCGCCGGTGAACTCGAGCCGTTGTCCGGTCGCCTGACCCGTGGCGAGAACACCGTGGTTGGCTATTTTGCCCAGCATCAACTGGATTCGCTCGACTCCAAGGCCAGCCCGTTGTTGCACATGCAACGCCTGGCGCCGACCGAGCGCGAGCAGACCCTGCGCGACTTCCTCGGTGGTTTCGACTTCCGCGGTGCGCGTATCGATGAACCGGTGCTGAATTTCTCCGGTGGCGAAAAGGCTCGTCTGGCGCTGGCGTTGATCGCCTGGGGCCGGCCGAACCTGCTGCTGCTCGACGAACCGACCAACCACCTGGACCTGGAAATGCGCCTGGCGCTGACCATGGCGTTGCAGGAATTCAGTGGTGCGGTATTGGTGGTCTCCCACGATCGCCATTTGCTCAAAAGCACTACCGACAATTTCTATCTGGTGGCGGACGGCAAGGTCGAAGAGTTCGACGGCGACCTGGAAGACTACACCCGCTGGCTGGTGGACTATCGCCAGCGCAACGCGCCGGTCAGCAACACGCCGGTGAACCCGGACAAGACCGACAAGAAGGCCCAGCGCCAGGCCGCTGCTGCGTTGCGTCAGCAACTGGCACCGCACAAGCGCGAAGCCGACAAGCTCGAAGCCGAGTTGGGCAAGCTGCACGAGAAACTGGCGAAGATCGATGCCAGCCTCGGCGACAGCGATATCTATGAACCGGCGCGCAAGAATGAACTGCGTGATCTGCTGGCCGAACAAGCCAAGCTGAAGGTGCGTGAAGCGGAGCTGGAAGAGTCCTGGATGGAAGCCCTCGAACTGCTGGAAAGCATGCAGGCGGAGCTGGAGGCGCTGTCCTGATGGACGCCTTCAAGCTGCCACTGCCTGCGATGTGGGTCGAGCCGATCTGGCTCGGCGTGCAAATCCTGCTGATCCTGCTGGCGGGTTACCTGGCCCAGCGCTTCGTCGCCAAAGGCCTGACTCGCCTGGGCGAACGCTACCCGTTTCCGCCGCAACTGCTGATGCCGCTGCGCGGAGGTTTGCGCTGGTTGATCATGGGCAGCGCGTTGATCTTCGTGCTGGAACGCCTCGGTGTCTCGGCCACGGTGCTCTGGACCGCGTTGTCCGGTTTCGTGGCGGTGGCCGCAGTGGCGTTCTTCGCCATGTGGAGTGTGCTGTCCAACCTGCTGTGCGCAATCCTGATCTTCACCGTCGGCCCGTTTCGCATCGGTGATGTGGTCGAATTGGTGGACACCCTCGACAAGCCCGGCGTCAAAGGCCGAGTGGTGGCGATCAATCTGCTGTTTACCACGCTGATCGAAGCCGAAGAGGCCGGGACTGGCAGTGCCATGGTGCAAGTGCCTAACAGCCTGTTCTTCCAGCGCTCGGTTCGGCGGTGGCGGGGGAGTGATGTGTTTCCTTCCAGCGGCTTTGAGAAGTAAGACTTCTGTTGCCTGACCCATTGCCTTCGCGAGCAAGCCCGCTCCCACAGTAGATCAATGTTGTTCACCTATTGGGTGTTCGCTGAAGATCCCATGTGGGAGCGGGCTTGCTCGCGAAGAGGCCCTCACAGCCGCAAACACTGGTCGCCTGTCCCCCTGTCCTACAAAAAATCGGTAGTCATCCGCCCAAAGCCGCATTAGCTTAGACGTCTGTCACGAGTCTGAGTCGAGGTGTGCGATGGTGCTTCAAACATGGCTGGCGTTTTTTGCCGCCTGCTGGGTGATCAGTTTGTCTCCCGGTGCCGGCGCGATTGCGTCGATGTCCAGCGGCTTGCGATATGGTTTTTGGCGCGGTTACTGGAACGCCCTGGGCCTGCAACTGGGCCTGGCGGTGCAGATTGCGATTGTCGGCTTGGGTGTGGGGGCCATTCTCACGGCTTCGGCGACGGCGTTCTACGCGATCAAATGGTTCGGCGTGGCGTATCTGGTTTACCTGGCGGTCAAGCAATGGCGAGCACTGCCCAGCGATATGAGCGACGACGGTGCGGTGCGGCAGATTGGCAAGCCGATGGCTCTGGTGTTCCGAGGATTCCTGGTGAACATCAGCAACCCCAAGGCATTGGTGTTCATGTTGGCGGTGTTGCCGCAGTTCATAGATCCCCATGCGCCGCTGCTGGCTCAGTACCTGATCATTGGCGTGACCATGATCTGTGTCGACCTGATCGTCATGGCCGGTTACACAGGGCTGGCGGCCAAAGTGTTGCGACTGTTGCGCACGCCCAAGCAGCAGAAACGCATGAACCGCACGTTTGCCGGGTTGTTCATTGGCGCTGCGGCGTTCATGGCAACGCTGCGTAAAGCGGTGGTGTAAAACCGTCAGGCACAAAAAAGGCGACCTCTACAGGTCGCCTTTTTCGTTTGCCTTGCACTCATTGTGGCGAGGGAGCTTCTGTGGCGAGGGGGCTTGCCCCCGTTGAGGTGCGAAGCGCCTCCATAATGGGACCGCTACGCAGTCCAACGGGGGCAAGCCCCCTCACCACAGAAGCCCCTCGCCACAGGGGTTCAGCGCAGGATTACCGGCGCTGTATCCCGAGGCAGGTTGTTGCGCTGCGGGGCTTGCCCCGGCTGTTCATAACTGGGACCACCGAGCTGTTGGCTCAGTTGCCCGGCCACGTCTTCGCCCAAGGCCTTGGAAACGTCACGCACCACCCGAGGGCGGTTCAGCGAAATCTTGATGTCCCGGCCATTCACCAGTTTGGTGTCCTGGCCTTCGCCCATCGCCGTGAAGGCCGAGGTGATTTCGAAGGTCTTGGTGTTGATCAGACTGAAATCCGCCACTAGGGTCAACGCCAGCACCGCCGAATAGCTGTCGGTGTTCGCCAGCTCGTTCATGTCCTGGGTGAAGTCGATGTCCGACACCGTGCCGAATAGCACATAGTCCGCGCCCTTGAAGTTGCCAGCCTTGATCCGCTTGATCACATCGTAGATGTCACCCTTGGACGAAGCCGTGTAAGGCGTGCCCTGAATCAGCTGGAACATGCCGGTACGCAGGATTTCACCCTTGATGTCGCCAGTGAATTTACGCAGCTCGGCCTGTTCGATGTAGCTGGTGGTGGCTTCGATCTCGTTGTAGTTCGACGAACCGCTGGAGCTGTAGTAACCCTCGCGGTAATTGTTCTGCGCCGAGACGATGTGGATGTACTGCTCCACCCGCTCCTGGTACGCCAGATCCGTGACTGCAACTTTCGGGGCCGCTTGCACGCTGAACGCGCAAGCCAGGGCCATCATGCCAATCCATGCGCGCATTGATTAACGCTCCGTGGTTTTGCGAATCTCTTTTTCGTCCATCCACTCGGCCAGACCGCTTTCAACGTCGATCAATTGCAGGCTGAATTTGTAGAAGACGTCCTTGTAGTCGCTGCTGCGCTTGACGATCGAGCTGATCGAGCCTTCGATGCGGTACTTGGCTGCGATCATGTTGCCGGTCTTGGCGACAGTGCTTTTCTTGTACAGGCCGCTCTGGTTTTGCAGCTTGAGCTGGTCAACCTGGCTCTGCATCGCGTTGTTGTCGCTAGCGAAGCGCGCGACACCGGTCTTCATCAATTGAGTCTTGATGCTGGTGGTGATTTCGCGGGTATCGATGTACTCGCTGGTCTTGTTCTTCACGTCGTAGACCTGAACCACCGGGCGGCCCTGCATGATGCCGGACTGGGCGAGGGAACGGGTCATGGCCTCGGCGATCATCTGCAGGTCGGTGGAACCGAACTCGTTGGTCACGGTTTCCACAGCCTTGGTGTCACCGTAGCTGATGTTCTTGCTGCCCAGGGTAGGCGAAGTGTTGGCGCAACCGCTGGCCAGGAGGGCGAGGACGGCGATGAACGAAAAGCGTGCAAACATGGGAATGCTCTCTAGAACTGAACGAATAGGGTCGGTTTAAGGCGTCTTGATTTCGAGACGGAAATCCACGGCTTTGGCAGTCGGCGCAATGGCCTGGATGAAACTGGTCTGCTCGCCGTACATCATCTGGCTTTTCCAGGTTTCTTCTTCCGCGACCGGGAAACCCTCAGGGCCGAGCCAGGCGAAACGGTAATAGAAGGTCTTGTTGTTGAAGCTGGTGTTGCTCAGCTGCACATTGACCGTCTGGAAGCCGTTTTCCCGGGCGACGCGCATGGCGCCGACCACGATGTTCTTGAGCTTGCCCATGGCCACGACTTTACTGGCGGCACTGCCTGGCTCCGGCGGTGGCGGGGTGGCGCACCCGGCCAACAAGGCCAGGGCGACTAAGGCGATGAGTTTGAAGCGCATGCAAAGACTCCGTTCTTAAGGTTGTTTGAGGCTGGCCACGGCGGTCGGGTTGGCGTTCGGGATCACGTGTGCGGCCAGGCCGCTGGCGAATACCTGACTACCCACGGCGCGCAAAGTGATGACCTGATAACGCTGATCCACAGTGACCTTGACCACCGAGCCGCCCACGGCGCTCGGCAGGGTGACTTGGTGCTCACCTTTCTTCAAGCGCAGACGCACCACCTGGGTGTTGTCCGGCAGGGTGCGCCACGTACGGGTATCGGCACCTTCCAGCACGGCTGAAGAAATACCCACCGCCAGGCCGGCCAGCGGATTGGTTTCGTTGATCTTCTTCTGGGCCACGCCTTTGGTCACGGCACGCACGGTGGTGCGCAGGATGATGCCCGGCATGTCGTCACGCAATGCGCGGCGGGACATGGCGGTGGTGCTGTTGAGTTGCGTCAGGTTCAACTGCTGACCGTCCACGCCGATCTGGGCGAAAGGTGCGGTGGAGGTGTCTGGCTTGATGATCGGGAACGACAGCGGGGTGATCACCAGATTACCGCTGATTGGCAATGGCAGCGGGACGCGGATCGAATCACGGGACGGCGCCAGGCCGCTCTGCACAACGATCAGAATATCGCTGTCGTCAGTCTTGACCGGCTTGTCGAGGTTGACCAGTGCCTGTTCCAGCAGCGGGGTGTTCGGGCGCAGTTCGGCGGCCTTGCGGTAACCCGGCGCGGCGAGGTCTTTTTCACCCAGGGCTTCGTAGACGAAACCAGCCAGGTAATGGCTGAACGCACTCTGGTAGCTGTTTTTCAGGCTGACCACGTCAGGTGCGTCGAGGCTGGCGACCGGGTAACCCTGCAAGTCTTTGTACTGGGTCTTGATGCCTTCTTTCTCGGCCTCGTCTTCGCTCTTGAGGTATTCCTTGTCCCGCAGATCGGCGATCACCGCTTCGCGTTCGTGGGTCTTCTTGATCGACATGCGCGCGCCGTCGAAGTCATTCACCGCCAGCAGGTTGAGCGCCATCTGGGTGGTCAGCATGACTTTTTCGTAGTCGTAGCCTTCGTAGCGGCGGACCTTGTCGTTGACCAGGAAGCTACCGAACTGTGCCAGGTATTTGTCGGTATCGAGCTTGACCGAGTCTTCCCATTTGCCCACCACCTGATCGGCGCTGGTCCAGGCATTCTGGCTGCCGGACAGATCGCCCTTGGCGCGCAGCAGTTCACCTTTCTCGAAGTAATAGAGCAGGTCTTTGTCCGGGCCGGCGTTGTTCTTTTCGAGCATCGTCAGCGCCGCATCGACATTGCCGGCGGCGAGTTGCTGGTTGGTTTGTGCCAGTTCGGTGTCGTAGTTGCGAAAAGCCGAGCAGCCGGAGAGCAAAGTGACCGCGCTGAGAGCGATCGAGGTAAGGGCACGAGAGGCCATAGGGGGTACTTCTTCCCTGAGTATAAGCAGCCGCACATGCTGGTCGGGCTGTTGGGACCTATCGGCAGGGAGACTGGCGTCCTGCCAATTCCTCATGAAAGAGGAGCTTAAATGCCGCCGCGTAATCGCAAGGGCGCGGCATTATATGCGCGGATGCTGGCTATGTAATGGCTTTTTAGTTACATATTTTCACAACGTGCCACTACTTATTTCAGGCCGGATACCACGGTGCTGTCTGGCGCAGAGGAAGGTTCGAAAGCCACGCCGTTGCTGAAGATCCGCCCACCCAGTGCTCGCAGGCCGATGACTTGATGGTTCTGATCGATGCGGATTTTCAGCGGCGCGGCGTCCGGAGCGTTGGGCAGGCTGATCAGGTGCTCGCCTTTTTTCAGGTGCAGACGCACCATTTGGGTGATGTTGGGCAAGGTGCGCCAGGTCCGGGTGTCCGCGTGCTCAAAGCCATCATGCTGCGTCACGTAGGAGGCTTTGCTTGGGTCGCGCCGGTTATCGGTACCCTGAACGTCAGCCGCCAGGAAGGCGCGATAGGCGGTGCGCTGAATAATGCCGGGCATGTCGTCGCGTAATGTCCGCAGCGACATGTCGGTGATGCTGTTGACGAGGATCAGTGGCTGTTTGCGCCCGTCGACGGTCATCTGTGTGAATGCCGGGGTCGAGGTGTCGGGCACCATCACCGGAAACGAAACGTTGGCGACGATGACCTGGCCGTCTTGCAGGCGAACCGGATAGGGCACCCGAACCGAACTGCGCGCCGGCGCCAGGCCGCTTTGAACAATGATCAACACATCACTTTCATTGGCTTTGGTGGCGGGTTTGTCGAGTCCGCGCAAGGCCTGTTGAAAGAAGGGCAGGTCGGGTCGCAACTCGATGGCCTGGCGATAACCGGGTGCCGCGAGGTCACGCTCGCCCAGCGCTTCATAGGTAAACCCGGCCAGGTAGTGGCTGAACGCGCTCTGATAGCCGTTCTTCAGCGCGATGACGGAGGGCGCATCGAGGGTGGCCACGGGGTAACCCTGAAGATCCTTGTAGTGCACGCGAACGCCCTGGGCCTTGGCTTGTTCCTCGACTTGCTCGTATTGTTTTTCCCACTGGCGGGCGATCAGTGCTTCGCGTTCGTGGGTTTTCTTGATATCGGCGCGGGCACCATCGAAGTCATTCACGGCCAGCTGGTTAAGGGCCATTTGCGTGGTCAGCATGACCTTTTCATAGTCGTAGCCATCGTAGCGACGCAGTTTGTCATTGATGATGCTGCCCCAATGATCGCCCATCGCGGAAAGAAGTTGAGTGCCGGTGGATTCAACGGTGTCCTGGCGCTGAATCACCATTTGCTCCGCGCTGCGCCAGGCCACCTGACTTTGCGCAAGCTCGCCGGCGGCACTCAGGACGGCACCTTTTTCGAAGTAATAGAGCAGATCCCGATCTTCTTGCGGGTTGTGCAGTTCCAGCAATTGGAGAGCGCCCTGCGGATTTCCAGCTTTCAACTGGTCAGTCGTTTGCGCCAGTTCCAGGTCGTAGTTGCGATAGGCGGCGCAACCGGTCAGTTGCAGGGTGAGGCTTAGCAACAGCGAGAAATAGAGGTGTGAGCGCATGGACGATGATTCTTCCCTGATCGGATACCGCGAGGAGATGGCAATTCGCCGCTGAATGTATACGCAGCCGCGCAGGAAATACCAACAAAGCTTGAGTGAAAGTCATTGGAAGTTAACAATGTGTTACTTCGTATTTCCCTTTGAGATTCATTCATGACTGCCTCCTCCCGTTTTCTGGCGTGGCTAGTGCTGCCGGTTATTGCGTTCTGCAGCCTCAATGCGCTGGCTGAAACCGCCGAAGGCGCGCCAAAAGCGCTGCATTTGCTCGACTACATTGGCGCCGACTACCCGGCAGCAGTCGAGGCCGGCAAGGTCATTGATGAGTCTGAGTATCGCGAACAGCAGGAGTTTCTGGGGGTTCTGAAAGGGGTGATCGCCGATTTGCCGGCCAGGCCCGAGCGTGCTGAATTGCAGCAAGGCGTCAGCAGCCTGGGCGCCGCAATTGCGGCTCACAAGGACAGCGCGGACGTGGTCCGTCAGGCCCGGCAGCTCGGTGCGGAGCTGGCGGTCGCTTATGAAGTCAGCCAGGCTCCGGTGATTACCCCGGACCCGACTCGCGGCGCGCCGCTGTATGCCCAGCAATGTTCGGTGTGCCACGGCGATGCAGGTGCCGGTGATGGCCCGGCAGGTGTGGGCATGACACCACCGCCGGCCAATCTGCGCGATGCAGTGCGACTGGATCGTTTAAGCCTTTACGCGATCTACAACACCTTGGGCATGGGCGTCGAAGGCACCGACATGCCGTCCTTCGCCGATCAGCTGGATGATCGTCAGCGTTGGGATCTGGCGACCTATATCGCTGGCTTCAGCGTCGATCCGGCGGCGGCGAAATCCGAAAAGACCTACAACATTGCCGACCTGGCCCGTCAGACACCCGCCGAAGTGCTGGCCGCCGAAGGTCCACAGGCCGTGGCGACTTTCCGCGCACAACGGGCGCAGCCGCCGCAGGTCAAGCGTGGCCCGGCGCAGTTGCTTGATTACACCGCAGCGACGCTGGACAAGAGCATCGCCGCTTACCGTGCGGGTGAGCACGATCAGGCCTACGACTTGTCGGTGGCGGCGTACCTGGAAGGCTTCGAACTGGTCGAAAGCTCCCTGGATAACGTCGACGCCAACGTGCGCAAAGACACTGAAAAATCCCTGATGGCGTACCGTCAGTCGTTGCAGGACGGTTTGCCGGTGGCTCAGGTTGAGCAGCGCCTGGACGCGGCCAAGTCCAAGTTGAAGGAATCCGCCGGCCTGCTGGGCAGCGATGGCTTGAGCTGGTCCCTGAGCTACATCTCCGGCTTGTTGATACTGCTGCGCGAAGGCCTGGAAGCGATCCTGGTACTGGCGGCAATCCTCGCGTTCCTGCGCAATACCGGCCAGCAATCGGCGGTGCGCAGCGTCAACGTCGGTTGGGGTTTGGCGCTGGTGGCCGGTTTGGCGACTTGGGCGCTGGCCGCTTACGTGATCGATGTGAGTGGCGCCCAGCGTGAACTGCTGGAAGGCTGCACCGCGCTGTTTGCCAGCGTCATGGTGCTGTGGCTGGGCGTGTGGATGCACGATCGTCGTCACGCGGCAGCCTGGCAGGATTACATCAAGAGCAGCCTGGTGGGCGGCGGCGGGCGTTTCGGTTTTGCGATCCTCGCGTTTTTCTCGGTGTACCGCGAATTGTTCGAAGTGATCCTGTTCTACGAAACCCTGTGGTTGCAGGCCGGTCCTGCCGGGCATAACGCGGTATTGGCGGGCGGCGCCACGGCGCTGGTGCTGTTGGTGGGCCTGGCCTGGGTGATTCTGCGCGGTTCGGCGAAGCTGCCGCTGGCGCTGTTCTTTGGCATCAACGCCGGGTTGTTGTGCGCGTTGTCGGTGGTGTTTGCCGGGCATGGCGTGAAAGCGCTGCAGGAAGCCGGGATCTTCGGCACCCGGCCGGTGCCATTCTTCGACTTCGACTGGCTGGGGATTCACGCGGACGCGTATTCGTTGAGTGCGCAGGCGGTGGCGATCATTGCGATTATCGTGCTGTACAGCCGCAGTCGCATGGCGGAGAAGCGGCGGATGCAAACGTCTTAAGTTCGCGTCGTCCCCATTCGCGGGCAAGGCTCGCTCCTACAGGATTCATGCGCCGGTCGCGTATAACCTGTAGGAGCGAGGCTTGCCCGCGAAGCTTTTAAGAGAGGAAAACACAATGCGTGTCTGGATCGATGCCGACGCCTGCCCACGGGCAGCCAAGGATCTGGTGGTGAAGTTCGCCCTCAAGCGCCAGTTCGAAGTGGTGCTGGTGGCTGGTCAGCCGCAGATCAAGCCGGGGCTGGCCCTGGTGAAGCTGATCGTGGTGCCCAGTGGCCCGGATGCGGCCGACGATTACCTGGTGGAACACGCAGTGCCCGGTGAGCTGGTGATTTGCAGCGATGTGCCGTTGGCCGATCGTTTGGTGAAGAAGGGCGTTTCGGCACTGGACCCGCGAGGCAAAGAGTTCGATGCGCAGAACATGGGTGATCGGCTGGCGGTGCGCAATCTGTTTACCGACCTTCGTGAACAGGGCCAGATGAGCGGCGGCCCCGCGCCGTTTGGCGAGCGGGAGAAACAGGCGTTTGCCAATGCGCTGGATCGGATTCTCACCCGGTTGACCCGTAAACCCTGAGCCAGACCGAAATCCCCTGTGGGAACGGGCTTGCTCGCGAAAGCGGTGTATCAGTCGACATTAGTATCAACTGAAAGGACGCTTTCGCGAGCAAGCCCGCTCCCACATTTTGGCCCGCGTTACACGTCGTTTTCGTGGGTCAGTTCGAGTACCCGGTCGACCAACTTGTTAATTCCCGACGCCGCCTCGCTGATCGTTTGCGCCAGCATATACGCCGGTGTACTCACCAATTTGCGCGCCTTGTCCTCGACAATGTCGCCCACGGCACAATCGGTGTGGGTGGCGCCCATTTTGTTCATGGCCGCCGCTGTGTCGGCATCGTTGCCGATGGTGCAGGTCACCCCCGGGCCGTAGATCTTCGCCGCCAGCGCTGGCGAGATGCAGATCAAGCCGACCGGCTTGCCGGCTTCGGCAAAGGCTTCAGTCAGGGCCAGGACGTCTGGCTGAACCGTGCAACCGGCGCCTTCCACCGCGAAGTTGGAAAGGTTCTTCGCCGCACCGAACCCGCCCGGCACGATCAGCGCATCGAAGTCTTCGACGCTGGCTTCGCGAATGTCCTTGATATTGCCCCGTGCGATACGCGCCGATTCCACCAGGACGTTGCGCGACTCGGGCATTTCTTCGCCAGTCAGGTGATTGATCACATGCAACTGCGAGATGTTCGGTGCAAAGCACTGCACCTGGGCACCGCGTTGGTCCAGGCGCAGCAAGGTGATCACGCTTTCGTGGATCTCGGCGCCGTCGTACACGCCACAGCCGGAAAGGATCACTGCAATTTTTTTGCTCATGGGCTTTTCTCCAGATTCATGGCGTTAAATGTCCACTAATTTGTCGCTCGTTGCCATAGGGTTAATGCGTGGCTACGCCTAGGATCAGTCATCACGATTCCGTTCAGGGTGCGTCATGAATTTCATTCTGTATGCGGTGCCGTTTTTCTTTGTGTTGATCGCTGCCGAGCTGCTGGCGGACCGTTGGCGCGGGGTCCGCAATTATCGCTTGGCCGACGCGATCAACAGCATCAGTACCGGCGTGTTGTCGACTACCACGGGGCTGCTGACCAAGGGGGTAGGGCTGCTGACGTATGCGTTTGCCCTTGAACATCTGGCGCTGTTCAAGCTCTCGGGCGACAGCGTCTGGGCCTGGGTCTTCGCCTTCGTTCTCTACGACTTCTGCTACTACTGGCTGCACCGCATGGGCCATGAACGCAACATCCTCTGGGCCGCGCATTCGGTGCACCACCAGAGCGAGGACTACAACCTCTCCACGGCCCTGCGCCAGACCAGCACAGGCTTTTTGCTGAGCTGGATTTTCTACCTGCCCATGGCCGTGCTCGGCGTGCCGCTGCTGGTGTTCGTCAGCGTGGCGGCGCTGAACCTGTTGTATCAATTCTGGGTGCACACAAAACACATTCCCAAGCTTGGCTGGTTCGAGTGGTTTTTCGTCACACCGTCCAATCATCGGGCTCACCATGCACAGAACGCTCTCTACATGGATCGCAACTACGGCGGGGTGTTCATTATTTGGGACCGTCTATTTGGCTCGTTCCAGGAAGAGGACGACAACGAGCCGGTGATTTTCGGCGTGACCACGCCGCTGGCGAGCTGGAATCCGTTGTGGGCCAACCTGCAGTTCTATGCGCAGTTGTGGGATGACGCGAAGCGGGCGCAGAGCAAGTGGGACAAGCTGCGGATCTGGTTCATGCGCACCGGTTGGCGCCCGGCGGACGTGGCGGCCAAGTACCCGATGAACAAGCCCGACCTGAGTCAGTTTCGCAAATTCGAAGTGCCGCTGGACGGACGTCAGCAGTTGTATGTGGCGTTGCAGTTCTGCGTCTACGTCGCCTTGGGCAGCTATTTGATGAACCTGGAGCAAAGTCTGTCGACCGCCGCGCTGGTGCTCGGCTGGAGTGCGGTGGCACTGGGTTTGTTTACGTTGGGCGTGGCCCTGGAGAATCGCCCGTGGGCGTTGAAGCTGGAGCTGCTGCGGCTGGCATCGAACCTGCCGCTGGTGTGGCTGGCGCCGATGGTCGGGCTGTGGCCGGCCAGCACAGTGGGCTGGGTCGGCCTGCTCAGTTACAGCCTGCTCAGCGGGATCGGTCTCTACTGCTGCAGAAACCGCTTCACTCGACTGGCGTCTTAGGTTCGCTGATCCGTGCTTGTTCAGCCTTCAGGGCTTGTTCGTCGGCGTAGATCTTCTTCGCCAGGCGAGCATTCTTGAAGCGCCGGCGCAGCCACAGGATCAGGCCCAATACCAGCAGGGCGCCGAGCACCCATAGCTCGTACTTCTTGACGCTGCCCAGCAAGCCTTCAAGCACGGCACCGAAGTGATAGGCCGCCGCCGCCAGGGCGCTGGCCCAGATCGCGGCACCAATCCCGTTCAGCAGCAAGTAGCGACCCGGCGGGTAGCCCGACAGGCCGATCGCCACCGGCATCACCGTGCGCAGACCGTAGACAAAGCGGAAGCTCAGGACCCAGATGTCCGGGTGCTTGCGGATATGCTCCAGCGCCCGGTCGCCCATCATCTGCCAGCGCGGTTTGCGCGCCAGTAATTTGCGGCCGTGCTTGCGCCCCAGGAAGTACCACAGCTGATCGCCGGCATAACTGCCGAAGAACGCCACGACAACCACCAGGTTGATGTCCATGTATCCGCGAAACGCGAGGAAGCCCGCGAGCACCAGGATGGTTTCGCCTTCGAAGAACGTGCCGAGAAAAAGGGCAAAGTAGCCGAAGTCATGCAGAAATTGTTGGAGCATTGTCTGGGTGCTGGCGAAATGAACGCGCAGCCTAACCCTTCGTGCACATTCATGAAAGTGTCCAAATGTGTCTCGACGTGAACAATTCCTACAACGACAATGGAATGCGGCTACGTGTCACGGGGGTAAGCACAACTGTCATGTCTTCGTCATAATGGCCGCTTATAACTGTCACGCTCGCCCGTCAGCGCGGGCTCAGGAGTCTGCCGTGAGCTTTACCCCCGCCAACCGTTTGTTTCCTGCAACCCGCCTGCGTCGCAACCGCCGTGATGATTTTTCGCGTCGACTGGTCCGTGAAAACGTTCTGACCGTCGATGACCTGATCCTGCCGGTGTTTGTGCTGGACGGTGAAAACCGTCGCGAAGCGGTGGCGTCGATGCCGGGCGTTGAACGCCTGACCATTGATCTGTTGCTGATCGAGGCGGCGAAGTGGGTCGAGCTGGGGATTCCGGCCGTGGCGCTGTTTCCGGTGACGCCGCCGGAACTCAAATCGCTGGATGCCGCCGAAGCCTGGAATCCCGAAGGCATTGCCCAGCGCGCCACCCGCGCCCTGCGTGATCGCTTCCCGGAGTTGGGTGTGATCACTGACGTCGCCCTGGACCCGTTCACCACCCACGGCCAGGACGGTATCCTCGACGAAGAAGGCTACGTGCAGAACGACATCACCGTCGACGCACTGGTCAAGCAGGCGCTGTCCCACGCCGCAGCGGGCGCGCAAGTCGTGGCGCCGTCGGACATGATGGACGGTCGCATCCAGGCGATCCGCGAAGCCCTTGAGCTGGCCGATCACGTCAATGTGCGGATCATGGCTTACTCGGCGAAGTACGCCAGCGCCTATTACGGCCCGTTCCGCGATGCGGTGGGGTCGGCGCTGAACCTGGGCAAGGCCAACAAGGCCTCCTATCAGATGGACCCGGCCAACAGCAACGAAGCCCTGCACGAAGTGGCGGCGGACTTGTCAGAAGGCGCGGACATGGTCATGGTCAAGCCAGGCATGCCGTATCTGGACATCCTTTACCGGGTCAAAGAAGAATTCAAAGTGCCGACGTTTGTTTACCAAGTCAGCGGCGAATACGCCATGCACATGGCGGCGATCCAGAATGGCTGGTTGAGCGAAGGGGTTATCCTCGAATCCCTGACCGCTTTTAAACGTGCAGGCGCAGATGGCATCCTGACTTATTTTGCCGTGCGCGCTGCCCAATTGTTACGAGAGCAAAAATAGCCCTCCCAGGAACATTCGATGAATACCGAAGGACTCTCTGAAGTTGCAGTAAAGGAAGCTCAAGCCGTGGTCGAGCAAATCGCCGAAACCCCGCCGGAGCTGGAGCCTACTCCACCCGCGGTGGTCATCGAGGCTGCGCCCGCAGTCCCGGCGATTGCCATTCCCGGCCTGGATGACAGCAGCTTGTACATCCATCGCGAGCTCTCACAACTGCAGTTCAACATCCGCGTGCTGGAACAGGCGCTGGATGAGTCCTATCCGTTGCTGGAACGGCTGAAATTCCTGCTGATCTTCTCCAGTAACCTGGACGAGTTCTTCGAAATTCGCGTGGCCGGCCTGAAGAAGCAGATCACCTTCGCCCGTGAACAGGCTGGCGCCGATGGCCTGCAACCGCATCAGGCCCTGGCCCGGATCAGCGAGCTGGTGCACGGTTATGTGGACCGCCAATACGCGATCCTCAACGACATTCTGTTGCCGGAACTGGAGAAGCATCAGGTCCGCTTCATCCGTCGCCGTCACTGGACGACCAAGATCAAAACCTGGGTGCGCCGTTATTTCCGCGACGAGATCGCGCCGATCATCACCCCGATCGGCCTCGACCCGACGCACCCGTTCCCGTTGCTGGTGAACAAGAGCCTGAACTTCATCGTCGAGCTCGAAGGCATCGACGCCTTCGGTCGTGACTCCGGTCTGGCGATCATCCCGGCGCCGCGTCTGCTGCCGCGTGTGATCAAGGTGCCGGAAGAGGTCGGCGGTCCTGGCGACAACTACGTGTTCCTGTCGTCGATGATCCACGCCCACGCCGATGACCTGTTCCAGGGCATGAAGGTTAAAGGCTGCTATCAGTTCCGCCTGACCCGAAACGCCGACCTGGCAGTCGATACTGAAGACGTGGAAGACCTGGCCCGCGCCCTGCGCGGCGAGTTGTTCTCCCGTCGTTACGGCGATGCGGTGCGTCTGGAAGTCGCCGACACCTGCCCGAAACACCTGTCCGACTACTTGCTCAAGCAGTTCAACCTGCACGAGACCGAGCTGTATCAGGTCAACGGTCCGGTCAACCTGACCCGTCTGTTCAGCATCACCGGCCTGGACAGTCAGCGTGCGCTGCAATACCTGCCGTTCACGCCGCAGATCCCGAAATTGCTGCAGAACAGCGAGAACATTTTCAGCGTGATCAGCAAGCAGGACATCCTGCTGCTGCACCCGTTCGAGTCGTTCACCCCGGTGGTCGACCTGCTGCGCCAGGCCGCCAAGGACCCACATGTACTGGCGGTCCGTCAGACCCTGTACCGTTCCGGCGCCAACTCTGAAATCGTCGATGCGCTGGTGGATGCCGCGCGCAACGGCAAGGAAGTCACGGCGGTGATCGAGTTGCGGGCACGGTTCGACGAAGAGTCCAACCTGCAACTGGCCAGCCGTCTGCAAGCGGCCGGTGCGGTGGTGATCTACGGCGTGGTCGGCTTCAAGACCCACGCCAAGATGATGCTGATCCTGCGGCGCGAGGCCGGCGAGATTGTCCGCTACGCGCACTTGGGTACCGGCAACTACCACGCGGCCAACGCCCGTTTGTACACCGACTACAGCTTGCTGACCTCGGATGACGCGTTGTGCGAAGACGTCGGCAAACTGTTCAGCCAGTTGATCGGCATGGGCAAGACCCTGCGCATGAAGAAGCTGCTGCACGCGCCGTTCACGCTGAAGAAGGGCATGCTCGACATGATTGCCCGGGAGACGCAGTTCGCCCTCGACGGCAAACCGGCGCACATTATCGCCAAGTTCAACTCGCTGACTGATCCGAAGATCATCCGTGCGTTGTACAAGGCCAGTCAGTCCGGGGTGCGTATCGATCTGGTGGTGCGCGGCATGTGCTGCCTGCGTCCGGGCATTCCGGGGGTGTCCCACAACATCCACGTGCGCTCGATCATCGGCCGCTTCCTGGAACACACCCGGGTTTTCTACTTCCTCAATGGCGGCGAAGAGCAGATGTTCCTCTCCAGTGCCGACTGGATGGAGCGCAACCTCGACAAGCGCGTCGAGACTTGCTTCCCGGTGGAAGGCAAGAAGCTGATCATGCGGGTCAAGAAAGAGCTGGAGCTTTATCTCACCGATAACACCCACAGCTGGAGCCTGCAGTCGGACGGTCGCTACATCCGCAACACCCCGACCGGCAACCAGAACCCGCGCAGTGCGCAGGCGACATTGCTGGAGCGGTTGGGTAGCCCGATTCTGGCCGTGCGTTAACACCGCAATACCTGTGGGAGCGGGCTTGCTCGCGAAAGCGGAGTGTCAGTCAATAGAGATGTCGACTGACACAATGCATTCGCGAGCAAGCCCGCTCCCACAAGGGGAATTGCATTGCCCGCTGAATCGCGGACATAAAAAAGGCCTTCCGAAGAAGGCCTTTTTGCGTTTTCAGCGAACGTTAAGTGTGAACCCAACCCGCGTTAGCCAATCCGCTTCCAGGGCGAAGTCGGCCTGGGTCAGTTGGTTTTCGTCCAGCCAGTTGGCCGGGAACAGCACATCCAGGCTGTCGCCGTTGGCGCGCAAGGTGACCTGGGGCATTTCCTGGGTGCCGCGGATGTGATGGAACAGGATCGCAAAGCGCAGCAGCACGCACAGGCGAATCAACTTGCTGCCATCACTGCCAAATTCGGCAAACTTGTCCCGGGGAATATTGCGGCGATGACCGCGCACCAGCAGTGCGAGCATTTGCTGGTCTTCGCGGGAGAATCCGGCCAGGTCCGAGTGCTCGATCAGGTAGGCGCCGTGCTTGTGGTAGTGATAGTGGGCGATGTCCAGGCCCACTTCATGGACCTTGGCGGCCCAGCCCAGCAACTCGCGCCAGACGCCATCGTCCAGGTCCCAGTCCTCGGCCACCTGATCGAAGGCATGCAGGGCTTTGCGTTCAACCCGCGCCGCTTGTTCCAGATCGACGTGGTAACGCTCCATCAGCGAGCTGAGGGTGCGCTCACGCACGTCTTCGTGATGATGACGGCCCAGCAGGTCGTAGAGCACGCCTTCACGCAGGGCGCCTTCACAGTGATCCATACGTTGCAGTTCGAGGGCATCGAAGATCGCTTCGAGAATCGCCAGGCCCGCCGGGAAGATCGCGCGGCGGTCAGGCTTGATGCCTTCGAAGTCGATTTTCTCGACATCGCCGAGTTTGATCAGCTTGCGTTTGAGCCAGGCCAGGCCAGTGGCATTCACTTCGCCGGTGCCGTGCCCGCCAGCCTTCAACGCCAGGCCGATGGCGCGGATGGTGCCCGAGGAGCCGATGGCTTCATCCCAGGTCAGGCGATGCAGGGCGTGTTCGATGCTCATGATCTCCAGCCGCGCTGCCGTGTAAGCCTGGGCGTAACGGGCCGGAGTGACCTTGCCGTCCTTGAAATAGCGCTGGGTGTAGCTGACGCAGCCCATTTGCAGGCTTTCGCGCAGCAGCGGCTCGAAACGCTGGCCGATGATGAATTCGGTACTGCCGCCGCCGATGTCGGCCACCAGGCGCTTGCCCGGGGTGTCGGCGAGGGTGTGGGAGACGCCGAGGTAGATCAGGCGCGCTTCTTCACGGCCGGAGATGACTTCCACCGGATGGCCGAGGATTTCTTCGGCGCGGTGGATGAATTCGGCACGGTTACGGGCTTCACGCAGGGCGTTGGTGCCAACGATGCGCACGGCGCCGGGCGGCATACCGTTGATCAGTTGGGCAAAACGCTTCAGGCAATCGAGCCCGCGCTGCATGGATTCTTCGTTGAGCTGGCGCTCGTCGTCGATGCCGGCGGCCAGTTGGACCTTTTCGCCGAGGCGCTCAAGAATACGGATTTCGCCGTTCTGGGCCTTGGCCACGACCATGTGAAAGCTGTTGGAGCCCAGGTCGATTGCGGCGATCAGGGACAGATTCTTGGCTTGGGATTGCGGCATGGTCAGGGGGTCTCGGTCGATAACCTCGACATCGTGCCACGATCAAACGCTGCCGCCAACGCGTAGGAGCTGCCGAAGGCTGCGATCTTTTACCGCGGGAATATTTGCGGTGCTGCTGATGGCCTCTTCGCGAGCAAGCCCGCTCCCACATTTAACCGAGTACCTCAGGAAGAACGCGGCCCACTGTGGGAGCGGGCTTGCCCGCGAAGGCGGCCTCCCGGTCACCGAAAATCCTTCAGACCGCCGCTTCAACCGTCCCGATAAAATTCGCCAACTCCGCCGTCTGCGGATTCGCGAACAGAATCTTCGGATCCCCCACCTCATGCACCTTGCCCTGATGCATGAACACCAACTTATCCCCAACCTCCCGGGCGAAGCGCATTTCGTGGGTGACCATGATCAGCGTCATCCCTTCCTTGGCCAATTGCCGGACCACGCTCAGCACTTCGTTGACCAGTTCCGGGTCCAGCGCCGAGGTGATCTCGTCGCACAGCAACACCTTGGGCGACATGGCCAGGGCACGGGCAATCGCCACGCGTTGCTGCTGGCCGCCGGACAAACGATCGGGGAACGCATCAAACTTCTCTCCCAGTCCAACCCGCTCCAGCATTTCTTTTGCCAGTTCTTTAGCTTTCGCCTTGGGAACTTTCTGAACCACTTGCGGCGCCAGCATCACGTTCTCGCCCACGGTCAGGTGCGGGAACAGGTTGAACTGCTGGAACACCATCCCGACTTTCTGCCGCAGGCTGCGCAGGTCGGCGCGGGCGGCATCGAGGTATTCGCCGTCGACTTCAATCACACCGTCGTTGATCGACTCCAGACCATTGAGGGTGCGCAGCAGAGTGGATTTGCCCGAGCCGCTGCGGCCGATAATTGCCACGACCTGGCCTTCCTCGACGCTAAGGTCAATGCCTTTGAGCACATGGTGGTCGCCGTAATATTTATGCAGGGCCGAAATTCTAAGCAGAGGCATGCAGTCTCCTTTCCAGGTAGCGCGCACTGAGGGACAAGGGGTAGCAGAGCAGGAAGTAACCGAGGGCGACGAGGCCGTAGACCATGAACGGTTCGAAGGTCGCGTTGGCGAGCATGCCGCCGGTCTTGGTCAGTTCGGTGAAACCAATGATCGAGGTCACTGCGGTGCCTTTGACCACTTGCACCGAGAAGCCCACGGTTGGCGCCACGGCGATGCGCAGGGCCTGCGGCAGGATCACGTAGCGCAATTGCTCCAGCGGGTTGAGCGCCAGGCTCGACGAAGCTTCCCACTGGCCGTTGGGGATCGAATCGACGCAACCGCGCCAGATCTCCGCCAGGTATGCGCTGGTGAATAGCGTCAACGCCACAGCCGCGGCCATCCAGGGTGAAATCTCCACGCCGGCCAACGCCACGCCGAAGAACACCAGAAACAGCTGCATCAACAGCGGCGTGCCCTGGAACAGTTCGATGTAGGTGCGGGCGAAGCTGCGGGGAAAACTCTTTTTCGAAATGCGCATGACCATGACCAGCAAACCGATCACGCCACCACCGATAAACGCCACCAGTGACAGCGCCAGCGTCCATTGCAGGCCTGTAAGCAGGTTGCGCACAATGTCCCAGAAGGTGAAATCGCTCATTGGCTGCTCCGCGAAATGTAGCGCCGGCCGATCCAGTTCAGCAGCTGGCGAATCAGCAGCGCCATGCACAGGTAGATCAGCGTGGTCAGGGCGTAGGTTTCAAACGCGCGGAAGTTGCGCGACTGAATGAAGTTGGCGGCGAAGCTCAACTCTTCGGTGGCGATCTGCGAACAGACCGCCGAGCCGAGCATGACGATGATGATCTGGCTGCTCAGCGCCGGCCAGACCTTGCCCAGCGCCGGCAGCAGGACCACGTGGCGAAAGGCTTCGAACCGGCTCATCGCCAGTGCGGCGGCCGCTTCCAGCTGTCCGCGAGGGATCGCTTGAATGCCGGCGCGGATGATCTCGGTGGAATAGGCGCCGAGATTGATCACCATCGCCAGCACGGCTGCCTGCCATTCGGAAATCTGCACGCCCAGGGACGGCAGGCCGAAGAAGATGAAAAACAACTGCACCAGGAACGGCGTGTTGCGAATCAACTCGACGTAGACCCCGAAGATCGCCGAGAACGGGCGAATGTTCCACGCCCGCACCAGCGCCCCGACAATGCCCAGGCCCACCCCGAACACCGCGCCGATGGCCGTCAGTTCAAGGGTGAACAGCGCACCGCGCAGCAACAGGTCGGTGTTTTGCACCACCGGTATAAAGTCGAACTGGTAAGCCATATTGAGTCTCCCGGCAGGCGATCAGAGATCGGCCGGCAGTGGCTCTTTCAGCCAGGTCAGGGCGTTTTTCTCCAGCGAACCGTCGGTCTTGGCGGTGGCGATGATCTGGTTGACCTTGTCCAGCAGCGCTGGCTCGTTCTTGTTCACACCGACATAGACCGGTGAATCCTTAAGCTTCACTTTCAGCGCGGGCACGCGTTTCGGGTTCTTCTCGCTGATCGCCACCATCACCACGTTGCCGCTGGCGATCAGGTCAACCTGGCCTGCGAGGTAGGCGGCGATGGTCGAGTTATTGTCCTCAAAGCGTTTGATGGTCGTGCCTTCGGGGGCGACTTTGCTCAGCTCGATGTCTTCGATGGCGCCACGGGTGACGCTGATGGTTTTGCCCTTGAGGTCGTCCAGGCCCTTGATCGCGGCGTCTGGCGGACCGAACACGGCGAGGTAGAACGGTGCGTAGGCGCGGGAGAAGTCGATGACTTTTTCGCGTTCAGGGTTTTTGCCGAGGCTGGAAATCACCAGATCGACCTTGCCGGTGGTCAGGAACGGAATGCGATTGGTGCTGTTGACCGGGGTCAGTTCGAGTTTGACCTTGAGCTGGTCGGCCAGCAGCTTGGCGGTGTCGATGTCCAGGCCGCGAGGTTTCATGTCCGGGCCGACCGAGCCGAAGGGCGGGAAGTCCTGGGGCACGGCGACCTTGAGGGTGCCGCGCTTGACCACATCCTCCAGGCCGTCGGCGTGGGCGGGTGCCTGGCTCAGCATCAGGCTGGCAAACAGGGCGGCGAGGAGGGCGCTGTAACGCTGGGTCATGTCAAATCTCCGAATCGGCGGAAGTGATTTCTGCGATTCGACAGAGCACGGGCCATGCCAACATCAGGATTGCGGGGTGGCAGGCCGCGGGTTTGCTGGTTTTGTTCGGTCTTACTGGTCTGAACAGTCAACTCGCGTTTCGCACCCCGATAGCGCATCCCCGGTGAACACCGAACCCCAGTGGGGCACGACTTGCCGGGCGCCCCGAATAGCTTTACAACTAGCCGCTCATTGGCCTGGTTCGTCTGAAAAACCATGAATTCGATCTCTCGCGCCGTACCTGAAGTGGCGCTGCAAGCCATCCGCAAATTGATTACCGAGCAAGGCTTCGGGCCGGGGGATGCCTTGCCTTCGCAACGGGACCTGGCAGTGCAATTGGGGGTCAGTCGGGCGTCCTTGCGCGAGGCTTTGTCGTCTCTGAGTGCGCTGGGCGTGATCAGTATCCAGCCGGGCAAGGGTGTTTTCGTGCAGTCGCCGGTGGATTTGCCTCGGAGCGATGCGGCGGCGAGTTGGCCGTTCGCGGCTCAGGCGTCGCCGCTGGATATCTTCCAGTTGCGCTATGCCCTGGAGGGTTTCGCGGCGGGGCTGGCGGCCGTGACGCTGAGTACTTTTGAGCTCGATGCCCTGGAAGACAATGTGGCCGCCATGCGCAACGAATTAAAGGCCGGCGACTTCGATGCGGCGGCGCGGCTGGACTTCGAATTTCACCGACGCATCCTGCTGGCCAGCGGTAATCAGGCGATGTTGAGCATCCTGACGGCAAGCGCCGACATCTTTCTGGAGAGCCAGAAGCTACCGTTCATCCGGGCCGAGCGGGCCATGGAAACCTGGCAGGAACACCGCAAAATCCTCCGCGCACTGGCGCGCAGAGGGTCCGTGGCGGCGCAGAAGGCGATGCAGGAGCATGTCCGCAATGCAGCATTGCGCACCGGAATTGCCTTCGTCGCTCCCGCCACCTCGTGACTTGAGCTATACCCAAACTCATGCGGCACCATAGCGAGACTCAATCATCTGCACCTTCCTGAACGAGGGAAGGGCGGCTATGATGGGCCACGTTTTTTTGCTTACAACCTGGAGACTTCCATGAGCAGCGATCTTATCAAACACGTTAGCGACGCTAGCTTCGAGGCCGACGTACTCAAGGCCGAAGGCGCTGTACTGGTCGACTACTGGGCTGAATGGTGCGGCCCTTGCAAAATGATCGCTCCTGTTCTGGACGAAATCGCTGAGACCTACAAAGGCAAGCTGACCGTTGCCAAACTGAACATCGACGAAAACCAGGAAACCCCGGCCAAGCACGGCGTACGTGGTATCCCGACCCTGATGCTGTTCAAGAACGGCAACGTGGAAGCGACCAAGGTTGGCGCGCTGTCCAAGTCGCAACTGGCTGCATTCCTCGACGCCAACATCTAAGTCGGCGACGTTGTATAAAAAGCCCCGCATATTGCGGGGCTTTTTGCATATTCAGGGCTAGACGCTCCGAAACTCAGGTGGTACATTCGGCCCCGCACTGGTTTCTCCACTGCCCCCTGCTAGCCGTCGCCGACGCACTCCTTTTCGAATAAGTACGCGATCCTGTCGCCTTCTCTGCGGCGCGGCCTCATTAAGCCAAAAGCTTAATTTCCCCCCCTCCATAAATGATTACGTCATTCCTATATGAATCTGACTGAACTCAAGCAAAAGCCGATTACCGAACTGCTCGAATTGGCCGAACAGATGGGCATAGAAAATATGGCCCGTTCGCGCAAGCAGGACGTGATTTTCTCCCTGCTCAAAAAGCACGCGAAAAGCGGCGAGGAAATCTCCGGTGATGGCGTGCTGGAGATTCTCCAGGACGGCTTCGGCTTCCTGCGCTCCGCTGACGCTTCCTATCTCGCCGGCCCAGACGATATCTACGTCTCGCCGAGCCAGATCCGTCGCTTCAACTTGCGCACCGGTGACACCATCGTTGGCAAGATCCGTCCTCCAAAGGAAGGCGAGCGTTATTTCGCGCTGCTCAAGGTCGACACGATCAACTACGATCGTCCCGAGAACGCGAAAAACAAGATTCTCTTCGAGAACCTGACCCCGCTGTTCCCGACCGTGCGCATGAAGATGGAAGCCGGCAACGGTTCCACCGAAGACTTGACCGGTCGTGTCATCGACCTGTGCGCCCCGATCGGCAAAGGCCAGCGCGGTCTGATCGTTGCACCGCCGAAAGCCGGCAAGACGATCATGCTGCAGAACATCGCCGCGAACATCGCACGTAACAATCCTGAAGTTCACCTGATCGTATTGCTGATCGACGAACGTCCGGAAGAAGTAACCGAAATGCAGCGCACCGTGCGCGGCGAAGTGGTTGCCTCGACGTTCGATGAGCCGCCAACCCGCCACGTGCAGGTTGCCGAAATGGTGATCGAGAAGGCCAAGCGCCTGGTCGAACACAAGAAAGACGTGGTGATCCTGCTCGACTCCATCACCCGTCTGGCTCGCGCCTACAACACCGTGATCCCGAGCTCCGGCAAGGTACTGACCGGTGGTGTCGATGCCCACGCCCTGGAGAAACCGAAACGTTTCTTCGGCGCTGCACGGAACATCGAAGAAGGCGGCTCGCTGACCATCATCGCCACCGCGCTGGTTGAAACCGGCTCGAAGATGGACGAAGTGATCTACGAGGAATTCAAAGGCACGGGCAACATGGAACTGCCTTTGGATCGCCGCATCGCTGAAAAACGTGTCTTCCCGGCCATCAACATCAACCGTTCCGGCACCCGCCGCGAAGAGTTGCTGACGGCCGACGACGAGTTGCAGCGTATGTGGATCCTGCGCAAGCTGCTGCACCCGATGGACGAAATCGCCGCCATCGAGTTCCTGGTCGACAAGCTGAAAACGACCAAGACCAACGACGAGTTCTTCTTGTCGATGAAGCGTAAGTAAGACGGTTTATAACCGCTAAAAATGGCGTCCTTCGGGACGCCATTTTTTTTGCAAAAAAAAGGGAGGTTTGCGACTAGGGTTGGTCAGTACAGAAACGAAATGGGTCGACGAGCCCAAAACTTTAATCTGACTGGCATTTTCTGTTTATGAGCACACTTGCTTATCGAAGGGATATCGACGGATTGCGGGCAATCGCCGTGATCGCGGTTGTGTTGTTCCATTTTGGTGTGCCTGGCTTTACCGGCGGCTTTGTCGGTGTCGACATCTTCTTTGTGATTTCCGGTTACCTGATCACCTCAATCATCTGGAACCAACGTCAGGCCGGGCGTTTCAGCTTCGTCGATTTCTGGGCTCGTCGTGCCCGGCGGATCCTGCCGGCGCTGTTTGTGATGATTCTCGCGGTGCTGGCGGTGGGCTGGTTCCTGCTGGCGCCTAAGGACTATGAAGAGCTGGGGCGCTCGGTGCGCTACCAGGTGATGTTCGTCTCCAACATCCTGTTCATGCGCCAGGATGGCTATTTTGATGTGGCTTCCGATCTCAAGCCGTTGCTGCACACTTGGTCGCTGGCGGTTGAAGAGCAGTTCTACATTGTCTTCCCGTTGCTCCTGACATTACTGTCGAGCCGCCTCAAGCACTGGCGACTGGCATTGTTCGGCGTGTTGCTGCTGTCGTTCGGGCTCAGCGTCTGGGCCGTCGCGCATCATCCGGAAAAAGCCTTTTTCCTGTTGCCGATGCGCGCCTGGGAGTTATTGGCCGGCGCCATGTTGGCGGTCGCGCCCAGAAGCCACTGGCGCCTCACTACGGCTGGGGCTCAAGCCGTCAGCCTGTTTGGGGGCGGGCTGATTCTGCTGGCGGTGTTCTGCTATGACAACAGCACGCCATTCCCCGGTGTCGCGGCGCTGTTGCCGACCCTCGGAGTGGTCGCGCTGATCTGGGCCAACGGCCATCGGCAGACGCTCGTTGGTGGGCTGCTGGCTAGCCGTGTGCTGGTCGGCCTCGGGTTGATTTCCTATTCCTGGTACCTGTGGCACTGGCCAGTCTTCGTGTTCGCCAGCTATGCCAGTGTCGATGAGTCGGGGCCAGTTGAGATCGCGGGGCTGATTCTGCTGACGCTGATGCTTGGGTATCTGTCGTGGCGCTTCGTCGAGACGCCGTTCCGCGAGCGTCGGTTGTTGGCGGGACGTCGACAGATCCTGGTCGCGGCCGGTTGCGGTGTGCTGGTGCTCGGCCTGGCCGGTCAGGCATTGCGCTGGACCGATGGCTTGCCCTCGCGCTTGTCGGATGAGGCGTTGCAGTACGCCAAAGGCAAGGAGTGGCGGCCGGAACTGATGCGCTGTCTGGCCGACGACAAAACCCCTGATGACAAGCTGTTTTGTCACTACGGAACGTCGGCGTCGACTGCCCCCCAGGCACTGGTCTGGGGTGACAGTCATGCCACGGCGCTGATCCCGGTCTTTGATGATGGGGCGCAAAAGCATGGTGTCAGCGTGATTCTCGCCAGTTCCCCGGGCTGCATTCCGGTCGAAGGGCTTGAACATGATCGGCAATGCGCCCGGTTCAATCGTCGTGTCGAGCAGGCCTTAAAGCCGCAATCGGTGGGTGATGTGGTGCTGGTCGCGCGCTGGAGCCTGTATCTCTATGGCGATGTGAAAGGCGATCTTGGCCATGTGCTGCGCGATTCCCATGGTCGTTATGATCGTCCCGCCGCTGAGCAACGGTTGGCTGAAGGCTTGCAGGCGACGATCCGGCAACTGCGCGCAGGCGGGCATCGTGTCTGGCTGGTCAAGGAAGCGCCGCTGCAACAGTTCAGCCCGCCTTATCGCCTGACTCGCTTGGCCATGTTGCATCGCCCGACCGATGACGTGGGCCTGGCGGTGACGGAGCACTTCAAGCGCCAGGCTTTCATCAGCCAGCTGTTCGCGCAAATAGCCGCCGCCAATTCAGGGGTAACCGTGGTGGATCCTGCACCGCTGCTGTGTGATGACGCGGGCCTGTGCCGGGTCGAGCTAAACGGGCATTCGCTGTATACCGACGACAATCACCTGTCGGAGATCGGCGCGCGGCTCGTGGCGCCGGTGCTTGAGCCACTGTTCAAGCGCTTGCAAGCCCAGGCGACACTGGGCAATGGCAGCGTGAATGCGGCCAAGTAAGCAGCGATAAGCTGCCAGCGGCCGGCAGAGCAGGTAGGATGTACGCCTATTTTACGGGTGCCATCATCAATGAAATTCAAGGATCTTCGGGATTTCGTGCAGCAGCTTGAGCAGCGCGGAGAGTTGAAACGCATCCATGTCCCTGTCTCTCCAGTGCTGGAGATGACCGAGGTCTGTGATCGCACGCTGCGTGCCAAAGGCCCGGCGCTGTTGTTCGAAAACCCGACCGGCTACGACATCCCGGTCCTCGGCAACCTGTTCGGTACCCCCGAGCGGGTGGCCATGGGCATGGGCGCCGAGGCGGTCAGCGAGCTGCGCGAAATCGGCAAGTTGCTGGCGTTCCTCAAGGAACCCGAGCCGCCGAAGGGCTTGAAGGATGCCTGGTCGAAGCTACCGATTTTCCGCAAGATCATTGCGATGGCGCCGAAAGTCGTCAAAGACGCGGTGTGCCAGGAAGTGGTCATCGAAGGTGACGACGTCGACTTGGCGATGCTGCCGGTGCAGACCTGCTGGCCTGGCGACGTCGGCCCGCTGATCACTTGGGGCCTGACCGTCACCAAAGGCCCGAACAAGGATCGCCAGAACCTTGGCATCTATCGTCAGCAAGTGATCGGCCGCAACAAAGTCATCATGCGCTGGCTGAGCCACCGCGGCGGCGCGCTGGATTACCGCGAGTGGTGCGAGAAGCATCCCGGCCAGCCGTTCCCGGTGTCTGTAGCCCTGGGCGCTGACCCGGCGACCATCCTCGGTGCCGTGACACCGGTGCCGGACAGCCTCTCCGAATACGCCTTCGCCGGCCTGTTGCGGGGTAACCGCACAGAACTGGTGAAGTGCCGTGGCAATGACCTGCAAGTGCCGGCCACCGCCGAGATCATCCTCGAAGGCGTGATTCATCCGGGCGAAATGGCCGACGAAGGCCCGTATGGCGACCACACCGGTTACTACAACGAAGTCGACAGCTTCCCGGTGTTCACCGTCGAGCGCATTACCCACCGGATCAAACCGATCTATCACAGCACCTACACCGGCCGTCCACCGGATGAGCCGGCGATTCTCGGTGTGGCGCTGAACGAAGTGTTCGTGCCGATCCTGCAGAAGCAGTTCCCGGAGATCACCGACTTCTACCTGCCGCCCGAAGGCTGCTCGTATCGCATGGCCATCGTGACCATGAAGAAGTCGTATCCGGGGCATGCCAAGCGGGTAATGCTCGGTGTCTGGTCGTTTTTGCGACAGTTCATGTACACCAAGTTCGTTATCGTCACAGACGACGATATCAACGCGCGCGACTGGAACGACGTGATCTGGGCTATCACCACGCGCATGGACCCCAAGCGCGACACGGTGATGATCGACAACACGCCGATCGACTACCTCGACTTCGCCTCGCCGGTCTCCGGCCTGGGGTCGAAGATGGGGCTCGATGCCACGCATAAATGGCCCGGCGAAACCACGCGCGAGTGGGGCCGGGTGATCGTCAAGGATGAAGCCGTTACAAAACGGATCGATGCCATCTGGAATCAGTTAGGAATAGATTGATGCGTGTAACCTTGCAGCCCTCCGGAGCAGTGCTTGAGATATTGCCCGGCGAGCGGATTCTCGATGGCGCGCGGCGGCTGGGCTATGAATGCCCGCAAAGCTGCCGCAACGGCAATTGCCACATCTGTGCGGCATTGCTAGTGGAAGGCCGGGTCGAACAGGCCGGCAATGTGCGTGACCACGGCGAGTTCTACACTTGCATAGCAGAGCCGCTGGAAGACTGCATCGTGCTGTGGGATGGCGTGCTCGCGCTGGGAGAACTGCCGGTGCGCAGCTTGTCGTGTCAGGTCATTGAATGCAGGGACGTTGGCGGGGATACCTTTCGGGTGCACCTGCGGGCGCCGGCCGGCAAGCCACCGCGTTATCACGCCGGTCAGTATTTGATGATCGAGCGCGAGAACGGCGAGAAATCCGCGTTCTCCCTGGCCTCGGCACCCCATGCCGGGCGTGACCTGGAAATCCACGTGCTGGCGCGCGAAAGCAGTGCGCTGAGCCTGATCGACCAGTTACAACGCAACGCCATGGTGCGCATTGAAATGCCCTTCGGTGATACCCACTTGGCCGAGCTGCCGGACGGGCCGTTGGTGTTGATCGCTGCCGGCACCGGCATGGGCCAGATCCACAGCCTGATCGAACATTGCCGCGCCACCGGTTTCAAACATCCGGTGCATCTGTATTGGGGCGTGCGCCGCCCTGAAGACTTTTATGAAATCGAACATTGGGACGAATGGCTGAAACTGCCCAATTTGTTCCTGCATAAAGTCGTCAGCGATCAATGCGGTTGGGAAGGGCGCTGCGGGATGCTGCATGAGGCGGTGTGTGAGGATTTTGCGGATCTGAAATCGCTGCATGTTTACGCCAGCGGCTCACCGGCCATGGTCTACGGCACGCTGGATGCGCTGGTCGAAGCGGGGATGGATGCTCATCAGATGCGCGCCGACGTGTTTGCGTACGCGCCGCGATCTTGATCCGCGATCTTGATCCGCGGTCCTGAATCGTTATAACTCCCTATATAGCCGATCGGTATTTATAGAATTATATAAATGCCGGTAGGTTATATGTCATATAGGCAATTATTTAAGAACTGTGCCATGGCACTTAAATTGCCTTAAAACTTATGTGCCTTATTGTTACAGCGGTGCGTTCTATTAAGTAATTCTTTATCCGCGGGGAGCTGAACGCTATTCGCCATGAGCGCCATTGAATCTGCTTTTCTGAACCTGGCTTACCCTCCGCGGCTCGATCTGGGGCCGCAGCTTACGCACGAACAATTGCTCAGCTCGATGCAATCGACCATGGCGCGCCACAAAGGTGGGCCGGTCTGGCTGTTCGCGTACGGCTCGCTGATCTGGCGCCCTGAATGTCCGGCAGTAGAACGCGTGCGCGGCCGAGTGCACGGCTATCATCGCGGTTTGTACCTGTGGTCCCACGAACATCGCGGCACGCCGGAAGTGCCGGGCCTGGTATTCGGTCTGGATCGTGGCGGCTCTTGCAGCGGTTTCGCTTATCGCCTTCCCGAAGAACAACTCGAAGCGTCGCTTTATGCGCTGTGGCAGCGCGAGATGCCATTCCCGTCCTATCGCCCACACTGGCTCAACTGCCGTCTTGAAGACGGAAGCCAGGTTCAGGCATTGGGATTTGTTTTGGAACGACACCTGCCCAGCTATGCCGGCAATTTGCCGGATCACGTGCTGAGCCAGGTGTTCGAAAGCGCTTGCGGGCGTTACGGCACCACTCGCGATTATGTCGAGCAGACCGCCAGCGCCCTGCGTAGCCACGCCATGCCAGACAAGAATCTGGAGGCGCGGCTCAAGCGCTGCAAATCAAAGGCCGATCAGGCGATTGCTTCGCGGGTCTGACTGGCGACTTGCTCGTGCCACAGGGTCGGTGCCAGGCAAACCATCGCCAGGATGCACGCACCGATCAACAGCACGAAACCGCCGTCCCAGCCGAAATGGTCCACGGTGTAGCCCATCGCTGCACTGGCCGCGACCGAACCACCCAGGTAACCGAACAGGCCGGTGAAGCCCGCAGCGGTACCGGCGGCTTTCTTCGGCGCCAGTTCCAGCGCTTGCAGGCCGATCAGCATGACCGGGCCGTAGATCAGGAAGCCAATCGAGAATAGCGCGACCATGTCGATGGTCGGGTTGCCGGCCGGGTTCAGCCAATACACCAGCGTCGCCACAGTCACCAACGCCATGAACACCATGCCGGTCAGGCCACGGTTGCCACGAAAGATCTTGTCCGACATCCAGCCGCACAGCAGCGTGCCCGGAATACCCGCCCACTCGTAGAAGAAGTAAGCCCAGGACGTCGTGTCGACGGTGAAGTGTTTGGCTTCTTTCAGGTAGGTCGGTGCCCAGTCCAGTACGCCGTAGCGCAGCAGGTAAACGAAGACGTTGGCCATGGCGATGTACCAGAGCATCTTGTTGCGCAGCACGTACTTTACGAAGATTTCCTTGGCGCTGAACTCATCTTCGTGGCTGGCGTCGTAGCCTTCCGGGTAATCGTTCTTGTACTGCTCGATCGGCGGCAGGCCGACCGATTGCGGGGTATCGCGCATGGTGACAAATGCAAACACCGCCACGCCCAGCGCTACCGCTGCCGGTACGTAGAACGCTGCGTGCCAGTCATTGAACAGGCCCATGCCCAGCAGGAACAACGGGCCGATCAAACCGCCACCGACGTTGTGCGCCACGTTCCACACCGACACCACGCCGCCGCGTTCCTTCTGCGACCACCAGTGCACCATGGTCCGGCCACTTGGCGGCCAACCCATGCCCTGGGCCCAACCGTTGATGAACAACAGGATGAACATCATGGTTACGCTGGAGGTTGCCCACGGCGCGAAACCGAAAATGAACATCACCCCGGCTGACACCAGCAAGCCGAACGGCAGGAAGTAACGCGGGTTGGACCGGTCGGACACCAGGCCCATCAAGAACTTCGACAGACCGTAGGCAATCGCGATCGCCGACATCGCCAAACCCAGCTGACCACGGGTGTAACCCTCGTCGATCAGGTACGGCATGGCCAGGGAGAAGTTCTTGCGCAGCAGGTAGTAACCCGCGTAGCCAAAGAAAATCCCGGCGAAGATCTGCCAGCGAAGGCGACGGTAGGTGCTGTCTATTTTTTCTTCAGGCAGGGCAGCCTGATGTGCGGCAGGTCGAAAGAAAGCAAACATTCAAGAGCTCCAAATTTCTTGTTTTGACTGCGGATGCGAATGTTACAGTTTCGTTACCGAAAATAGCACCGGTTCGCATTGGCAAAACAGCGGAAATGCTGGAGATCGTGTGTTCCTTTATGAACATGTCGCTCAGGTGTAAGCGTAGGACGGTGTAGGAAAGATTAATGGGTAAGCCTTCGTGCGGTTTTTCGGTCTAGAACAGGACAAGGTTTTGGGAAATGTCCTTCCTATAAAGAAGAAGCGATCCAGACTCTACGGTCCAGACCGCTTCATCCCTCTCAGCGAACCTGCACCACTACTTTCCCGACTGCTTTGCGCTGGCCGAGATCATTGATCGCTTGCGCCGCATTACTCAGCGGATATACCTGCGACACCAGCGGTTTCAGCTTGCCTTCGGCAAACCAGCCAAACAATTGCTGGAAGTTCGCCGCGTTGTCCTGGGGCTGGCGCTGGGCAAACGAGCCCCAGAACACACCGACCACCGCTGCGCCTTTGAGCAGGGCGAGGTTGACCGGGAATTCCGGGATGCGTCCGCTGGCGAAACCCACTACCAGCAGGCGGCCGTTCCAGGCAATGGCGCGCACGGCCTGATCGAACAGGTCGCCACCGACCGGGTCGTAGATCACGTCGGCGCCCTGGCCATCGGTCAGGCGTTTGATTTCGTCCTTGAGGCTGGTTTCGCTGTAGTTGATCAGTTCATCGGCGCCGGCAGCCTTGGCCACGGCGAGTTTTTCGGCGCTACTGGCGGCGGCGATCACACGGGCGCCCATGGCTTTGCCGATTTCCACGGCGGCCAGGCCGACACCGCCGGATGCGCCGAGCACCAGCAAGGTCTCACCCGGTTGCAGATTGGCGCGTTGCTTGAGGGCGTGCATCGAGGTGCCGTAAGTCATGCTGAACGCGGCGGCGGTGTTGAAGTCCATCGACGGCGGGATGGGCAGCACGTTGTAGCCCGGCACCGCGACCTGTTCGGCGAAGCTGCCCCAACCGGTCAGGGCCATGACCCGGTCACCGACCTTAAGATGGCTGACCTTTTCGCCTACTGCGCTAACCACGCCAGCCGCTTCGCCGCCGGGGGAAAACGGGAAGGGCGGCTTGAACTGGTATTTGCCCTCGATGATCAGCGTGTCCGGGAAGTTGACCCCGGCGGCGTGCACGTCCAGCAGGATTTCGTTCTTCTTCGCGACAGGACTGGCGACGTCTTCCAGCACCAGCGATTCGGCAGGGCCGAAGGCTTTGCATAGCACGGCTTTCATCAGGGCTATTCCTTTGGGAGTGATGGCCGATAAGTGTAGGTGTGTGAGTCGTTGGGTCAACGAGCATGCCCGGCCCTGATAGTCGGCCATAAGCTTGTGCTTGCGCGGCGGGTCGTTATGCTAGGCCGCAAACCGGATAAGGAGCGAATTGTGAAAGCGTGGATCATGTTGTTGCTGGCCCTGTCTCTGCCGATGGCAGCGATGGCCGAAGAAGCCGCTAAAGAAGGCGAAGCCCCGAAAGTCAGCTACCTCACCCTGAGCCCGCCGTTCGTGGGTAACTATGGGCTGGATGGCACGCCGAAGTTGAAGGTGTTCAAGGCTGACGTGGCGTTGCGGGTGACCGGTGAAGAAGCGGCCAAACTGGTGAAGGCCAATGAACCGTTGATTCGCAATCAACTGGTGGCGTTGTTCACCCAGCAGACCACCGAGGCGATGAACAGCATCGATGGCAAAGAAAAGCTGCGTCAGGAAGCGTTGAAGCAGACTCAACAAGTGATGAACGACGAAACGGGTAAACCGGTGGTTGAGGATTTGTTGTTTAACAACTTGATCATCCAGTAAGGCATTCGTTGTCCGGGCGGGCCTCTTCGCGAGCAAGCCCGCTCCCACAGGGAATCTGCGCAATCTTGTGGGAGCGGGCTTGCTCGCGAAGGCATTTACCCAGTCGCTGCAAGGTTCAAGGCCTTAGCGCAATCACCGCCGCCCATTGCTCAGCCGTAACCGGCATCACCGACAACCGCGACCCTTTCTGTACCAGTGGCATCTCGGCCAGCGCTGTCTGCTGCTTCAGATAATCCAGCTTCAGCACCTTGGCAAACGTCTCGACATGCGCGACATCAATCGCGCTCCAGGCGTTTTTCTCCGGCGAGGCCTTCGGGTCGTAGTAATGACTCTCAGGCTCCAGCGCAGTCGTGTCGGGATAGGCGGCTTCGATAATCTTGCCAATCCCGGCAATCCCGGGTTCCGGGCAGCTGGAGTGATAAAAGAAGAACTCGTCACCCACCGCCATCGCCCGCAAAAAGTTGCGTGCCTGATAGTTGCGAACCCCGTCCCAGCGCGCTTTGCCAAGCTTCGCGAGGTCGTTGATCGAGAGCTCGTCGGGCTCGGATTTCATTAGCCAATAAGCCATGGTTTTTGCTCCTTGCGAGGTGGGTGGGCAAGTTGTCGGGCAATTTTATGACAAACCGACAGTCGGTTGACGCCAGTGTTTGCGTGTCGGTTCACGTTGCCGCAAAATGCCGGCCTTCTAAGCTTGACGCTGCTGCACGGCCTACAACGGAAACCGCTGCTGTCATCGTGTTGATGTGCCTTTGGGGGGCAATCGATGAAACGCAAACCGGATTTACTATGGATTTTGGTTATTTTGTTCGGCCTCGGCGTCGTGACCACTGGCTATGCCCAAAGCTTGTGGAACAACAAGACCGACGCGCCAATCGAAATCGCGCAGCAACAACAGCCGTCAGCCTTCAAGCGTTGACCCTGTCTTCCTGACGCCGCTGATCCCGGTGGCGTCTACCCTGCGAAATACCACGCCTTGTCTGTCACCGTTCCTTGCAACGGCACATCCCAGCTCGCTTGAGCCAATCGTTCGACCTTCTGACATTCATGGGCCAGCCCCAACAGCGTCGGCTTGCGCCAGGTTTTGCGCCGTGCCAGATACGCCAGGCTGCGGTCATAGAAACCGCCGCCCATTCCCAAACGCCCGCCGACATCGTCAAACCCGACCAATGGCAACAACACCAGATCCAGCGCCCAGACCTTGCGTTGCCGGGCAAGGTTGGCCCGGGGCTCGAGAATGCGGAAGCGGTTGGGTTTGAGTTTTTCGCCAGGGCGAATCCGCTGGAACACCATTTTGGTTCGCGGCCAGGCGCTGAGCACCGGTAGATAGGTGGCTTTGCCTCGGCGTTGCGCGGCACGCAGCAACAGGCGCGGGTCGATTTCACCGTCGGTGGGCAGATACAGAGAGATATGTTTTGCGCGGCGAAACAACGGGTGCTGGGCCAGTTGCTTATAGAGCCCGCGAGCGGCCTGGCGCTGCTGACTGGGTGTCAGTGCGCGGCGGGCCTTGCGCAGCATGCGTCGAAGTTGCGGGCGGGGAAGCAGCGCAGGTTCGGTCATGGATTCGGGCTTCGGCAGTGCGAGTACACAAAGCGTACTCGTAAAAAAGCCGATGCCGGTATTTAAACCGGCATCGGACTGGAATCAGGCTCCCCGGATGAACCGCTGCTGACTTAGCCCTTGAACCCGAAAGTTCAAGGTGGAAGAAGCAGTAGGCTTTAAGGCTTTCCGTCTAGCGGACATGCACACCAGCCCAACGTGCAACTTCCAGGGTAGTGCGAATCGGCTCAGGGACATCGTCAACTGGCAAGCACCCCAGGGAGTGACGCGAGTATACCCCAAGCGGTCGCACGAATCAGCCCTTGGTGACGTCCGGATCGGTAGCGAGCACCAGATCGACGCGATCGAGCAAGTCGCGCACCTGCTCGCGGGTCGAACCGCTGGCCTGTACGTCCGGGCGTTCTTCCTTGTGCAGCAGGTCGTGGGTGATGTTCAGTGCGGCCATCACGGCGATGCGGTCGGCGCCGATGACTTTGCCGCTGCTGCGGATTTCGCGCATCTTGCCATCCAGGTAACGGGCGGCGCTCACCAGGTTGCTGCGCTCTTCCTGGGGGCAGATGATCGAATATTCTTTGTCGAGGATCTGCACGGTAACGCTATTGCTTGAACTCATGAGTCTTGCTCCAGGGCCTTGAGGCGCGAAATCATCGATTCGACCTTACGCCGGGCGATTTCGTTTTTTTCAATGAGGTGCGCGCGTTCCTCGCGCCAGGTTTTTTCCTGCGCTAATAGGAGTCCATTTTGGCTCTTTAGTTGCTCGACTCGGCTAATTAGCAGCTCGAGTCTTGCCATCAGCGCTTGCAGATCGGTGTCTTCCATTGTGTCCACTGAATTTGTGTCTGATGGGGGAAAGCTGCCGGACAGCCTTTAATAGTCTTGGCGAGTCTGTCGATGTAGGATACAAGGCCTTCATTCTAGACATAGCGCCGTCTGGCGCCTAGCTGCCCATGCCCATTCAGAATTCCCCGTACCAAGCCTTCGCCACCCTGCTGACTTCCAGCGGTCATAACGTCTCGCCTGCCGAACTGCACGGCCTGTTGCTCGGTCGCAGTTGCGCCGGTGCCGGCTTCGAAGCCGACAGCTGGCTGTCCGATGCCGGTGAGCTGCTCGAAGGCGAGCCACAAGACAACGTCCGCAACGCCCTGATCGGCCTGCAAGAGATGGTCAAGGGCGAGCTGACCGGTGACGACATGACCGTCGTCCTGCTGCTGCCAACCGACGATGCACCGCTGGCGGATCGCGCTGCCGCACTGGGCCAATGGTGCCAGGGCTTCCTCGCCGGTTTCGGCCTGACCTACCGCGACAATGCGCTGAGCACTGAAGCGACCGAGGTCCTGCAGGATCTGGCCGCCATCGCCCAGGTGCAAGACGCCCTGGAAGAGTCCGACGACGGCGAAAGCGACTACATGGAAGTCATGGAGTACCTGCGCGTCGCGCCGCTGCTGCTGTTCACCGAAACCAAGAAACCTGCCGAGCCGGCCGCTGCCAAACCGTCGTTGCATTAATCGCCTGCCAGGGAAAGCCATCTGCCCATGATTCATATCCCGAAATCGGAATACAGCCGTCGCCGCAAGGTCTTGATGGCGCAGATGGAACCCAACAGCATCGCGATTCTGCCCGCCGCCGCGGTCGCCATTCGTAACCGCGACGTCGAGCACGTCTACCGTCAGGACAGCGACTTCCAGTACCTCAGCGGTTTCCCCGAGCCTCAAGCCGTTATCGTTTTGATGCCGGGACGTGAGCACGGCGAATACGTGCTGTTTTGCCGTGAGCGCAACGCCGAACGAGAACTGTGGGACGGCCTGCGCGCCGGCCAGGAAGGCGCGATCCGCGACTTCGGTGCCGACGATGCGTTCCCCATTGCCGACATCGACGACATCCTGCCGGGCCTGATCGAAGGGCGCGACCGGGTGTATTCGGCCATGGGCAGCAACCCGGAATTCGACCGGCACCTGATGGACTGGATCAACGTGATCCGCTCTAAAGCGCACCTCGGCGCCCAGCCGCCGAACGAATTCGTTGCCCTGGATCATTTGCTTCACGACATGCGCCTGTATAAATCGGCGGCAGAAGTGAAGGTGATGCGCGAAGCCGCACGGATTTCCGCCCAGGCGCATATCCGCGCGATGCAGGCCAGCCGTGCCGGGTTGCATGAATTCAGCCTGGAAGCCGAGCTTGATTACGAGTTCCGCAAGGGCGGGGCGAAGATGCCGGCGTATGGCTCGATCGTCGCCTCGGGGCGCAACAGCTGCATCCTGCATTACCAGCAGAATGACGCGGTGCTCAAGGACGGCGACCTGGTGCTGATCGACGCCGGTTGCGAGATCGATTGCTACGCCAGCGACATCACCCGCACCTGGCCGGTCAGCGGCAAGTATTCAGCCGAGCAGAAGGCGATCTACGAGTTGGTGCTGGCGTCGCAAGAAGCGGCGTTCGCCGAGATCGCCCCGAACAAACACTGGAATCAGGCGCACGAAGCCACGGTCCGGGTGATTACCACCGGGCTGGTGAAGTTGGGTCTGTTGAAGGGCGATGTTGACGAGTTGATCGCCAGCGAAGCCTATAAAGCGTTTTACATGCACCGCGCCGGGCACTGGCTGGGCATGGATGTGCATGACGTCGGCGAGTATAAGGTCGGCGGCGAATGGCGCGTGCTGGAAGTCGGCATGGCGCTGACGGTGGAGCCGGGGATCTACATTTCCCCCGACAACCCGAACGTGGCGAAGAAATGGCGCGGCATTGGCGTGCGCATTGAGGACGACGTGGTAGTGACCAAGACCGGTTGTGAAATCCTGACGAAAGGCGTGCCGAAAACGGTCGCCGACATCGAGGCCTTGATGGCGCAAGCACGGACACAAGCGGCATGAGTCGAGTCAACCTGGCAATCATCGGTGGCGGCCTGGTCGGCGCGAGTCTGGCGTTGGCCTTGCAGGCCGGGGCCAAGGCGCGGGGCTGGAAGATCATGCTGATCGAACCGTTCGCCCCCGGTGATACCTATCAGCCGAGCTACGACGCCCGTTCTTCGGCGCTGTCCTATGGCGCCAAGCAGATTTATCAACGGTTGGGCGTGTGGCAGGAAATCTCCCGCCGCGCCGAGCCGATCAAGCAGATCCATGTGTCCGACCGTGGGCGTTTTTCCACGGCGCGACTGTCGGCGATGGAAGAGGGCGTTCCGGCGCTGGGTTATGTGGTGGAAAACGCCTGGCTCGGCCAATGCCTCTGGCAAGGCCTGGACAAGGACGTGGTCAGTTGGCGTTGCCCGGCGGAAGTCACCCGCATGGAACCGCTGACCGATGGCTATCGCCTGACCCTCAATGACGAAACCACTTTGGAATGCGACCTCGCGGTGCTCGCCGATGGCGGCCGTTCCGGTCTGCGTGAGCAACTGGGGATCGGCATCAAGAAGCGTCCGTATAACCAGAGCGCATTGATCGCCAACATCACCCCGAGCGAATCCCACAACGGCATGGCGTTCGAACGGTTCACCGATGAAGGCCCGATGGCGCTGTTGCCGTTGCCGGACAACCGCTGCGCGTTGGTCTGGACCCGTCTGGGCATGGACGCGCAACGGCTGGCGGCCCTCGATGAAAAGAGCTTCCTCAGCGAGTTGCAGGGCGTGTTCGGTTATCGCCTCGGCACGTTGAAACAGGTCGGCGCGCGGCACTTGTACCCGCTGACCTTGATCGAGGCCGAAGAGCAGGTGCGTCCGCATCTGGCGATTCTCGGCAACGCCGCTCACAGCCTGCATCCGATTGCGGGGCAGGGTTTCAACCTGTCCTTGCGCGATGCTCAGGCCTTGGCCGATGCATTGCTGGCCAGCGAAACCTCGCCCGGCGACTTCGCGACGTTGCAAGCCTATCGCGAACGCCAGCGCATGGATCAGAACCTCACCGTGGGCTTCTCCGATCAGGTCACGCGCCTGTTCGGCAGTACCCAGCCGCTGGTGTCCCTGGGCCGCAACATCGGCCTGCTTGGCCTTGATCTGTTGCCGCCGGCCAAACGCTGGTTCGCCCGGCAGGCCATGGGTTTGGGTACTCGCCCGGATGCTTAAGTGGCTGACTGCAAAATTCGGCAAGGCGCGCTTGATGCGCTGGGTCATGACGTTCTACCCGCCGTACCTCGGCGCCGGGGTGCGGGTTCGGCACATCAGCGATGACTTCCGGGACATCAAAGTGTCCATGGGCCTGGGCTGGTACAACCGCAACTACGTCGGCACCCAGTTCGGTGGCAGCCTGTATTCGATGGTCGATCCGTTCTACATGCTGATGCTGATGGAAAACCTCGGGCATCGGTACATCGTCTGGGACAAGGCTGCCGACATCGATTTCATTGCGCCGGGCAAAGGCCCGGTGTTCGCCCGCTTCAACATCGACGAGACCTTGCTCGACGAGATTCGCCGGCAGACGGCGAGTGGCGAAAAATACCTGCCGCAGTTGCAGGTCGATATTCACGACGGCGCCGGCACCTTGGTGGCGCGGGTCGAAAAAACCCTTTACGTGCGGCTCAAGCCGCAAGCGAGACAGGCTTAAAGCATGGAAATGCGCGCAGATCTGCTGATTGTCGGGGCCGGAATGGTCGGCAGCGCCCTGGCGCTGGCGTTGCAGGACAGCGGGCTGGAAGTCCTGCTGCTGGACGGCAGCCCGATGAGCGTCAAACCCTTCGATGCCCAAGCGACTTTCGAGCCGCGAGTGAGTGCCTTGTCTGCCGCCAGCCAGCGCATCCTTGAACGCCTCGGCGTGTGGGACGGCATCGCCAACCGGCGCAGCAGCCCCTACACCGACATGCACGTCTGGGACGGCAGCGGCACCGGGCAAATCCATTTTTCGGCGGCCAGTGTGCACGCCGACGTATTGGGCCATATCGTCGAAAACCGCGTGGTGCAGGACGCCTTGCTCGACCGCTTGCACGATTGCGACCTCGGCATGCTGGCCAATGCGCGCCTGGAGCAGATGCGCCGCTCCGGCGATGACTGGCTGCTGACCCTGGCCGACGGCCGCACCTTGCGCGCGCCGTTGGTGATCGCAGCGGACGGCGCCAACTCGGCGGTACGACGCCTGACTGGTGTCGCGACCCGTGAGTGGGACTATATGCACCACGCGATCGTGACCAGCGTGCGCAGCTCCAAACCGCATCAGATGACCGCTTGGCAGCGGTTCACCGATAACGGGCCGTTGGCTTTCCTGCCTCTGGAACGGGACGGTCAACAGGATTGGTGTTCGATCGTCTGGTCGACCACGCCGAGTGAAGCCGAACGCTTGATGGCGCTGGATGACGAAGGTTTCTGCCGCGAACTGGAACGGGCCTTCGAGGGGCGTTTGGGTACGGTGCTCAGCGCTGATCCGCGATTGTGCGTGCCGCTGCGTCAGCGCCATGCCAAGCGCTATGTGGCGGAAGGTCTGGCGCTGATCGGCGATGCGGCGCACACCATCCATCCGCTGGCCGGGCAGGGCGTGAACCTTGGTTTTCTCGATGCGGCGGTGCTGGCCGAAGTGCTGCTGCAAGCGGCGGAGCGCGGCGAACGCCTGGCGGACGTAAAAGTCCTCAGCCGTTACGAGCGTCGGCGCATGCCGCACAACCTGGCGCTGATGGCGGCGATGGAAGGCTTTGAACGGCTGTTCCAGGCCGATCCGCTGCCGGTGCGCTGGTTGCGTAATGCCGGGTTGAAACTGGTCGAGCAGTTGCCGGAGGCCAAGGCGTTGTTTGTGCGTGAAGCGCTGGGGTTGACCGGGGATTTGCCGGCGCTCGCCAAGGCTTGAGATTTTTTGCGTGGCTGATGTCCTCTTCGCGGGCAAGCCTCGCTCCTACAGGGTTTAGGTGATCCGTAGGAGCGAGGCTTGCCCGCGAAGGCGTCGGAACATCCAACGCACATCTCAACCTGTGCAACATCTGGTAACTCACCCGCAAACTGTTCGATTGAGCTGGCAAATGTGAGTCCTTATCATTTGGCCTCATTTTTCAATCGAGACCGCTCCCATGTTGGCACCGAAGCGTCTACTGACTGCGCTGGCCCTGACCCTGATCGGCAGCACCGCCGCCCAGGCCGCCGATGAGGTGGTGGTTTACTCCTCGCGTATCGACGAGCTGATCAAGCCAGTCTTCGATGCCTACACCGCGAAAACCGGTGTGCAGGTGAAGTTCATCACCGACAAGGAAGCGCCGCTGATGCAGCGCATCAAGGCCGAGGGCGAAAACGCCACCGCCGACCTGCTGCTCACCGTCGATGCCGGCAACCTCTGGCAGGCCGAGCAGATGGGCATCCTCCAACCGTTCACCTCGAAAACCATCGACACCAATATTCCGCTGCAATATCGCGCGTCGTCTCACGCCTGGACCGGCCTGAGCCTGCGGGCGCGGACCATTGCCTATTCCACGGATCGGGTGAAACCGGGTGAGCTGACCACTTACGAAGGTCTGGCCGACAAGCAATGGGAAGGTCGCCTGTGCCTGCGCACGGCGAAGAAGGTCTACAACCAGTCGCTGACCGCCACCATGATCGAAGTCCACGGCGCCGATAAAACCGAGCAGATCCTCAAGGGCTGGGTGAGCAACCTGTCCACCGACGTGTTCTCCGATGACATCGCGGTGCTGGAAGCGATCAACGCCGGGCAATGCGATGTCGGTATCGTCAACACCTACTACTACGGGCGCCTGCACAAACAGAAGCCGGACCTGGCGGTGAAGCTGTTCTGGCCGAACCAGGGCGACCGTGGCGTGCACGTCAACCTGTCGGGCATCGGCCTGACCAAACATGCGCCGCACCCGGAAGCGGCAAAGGCTCTGGTGGAGTGGATGACCACGCCGGAAGCACAGAAGATCTTCGCCGATGTGAACCAGGAATTCCCGGCCAACCCGGCGGTACAGCCATCGGCTGAAGTGGCGAGTTGGGGCAAGTTTGTCGCCGATACCTTGCCGGTGGAAATTGCCGGCAAGCGCCAGGCCGAAGCGATTCGCATGATGGATCGGGCGGGTTGGAACTGAGTTCGCCTGTATTGCTTTGTTGGTTTGAAGAGCCACCCCTCACCCCAGCCCTCCCGAAACGTCGGACCGCCCCAAAGGGGAGAGGGGGAAAGGGAGCAGATATTCGTCGTGTTCAGAACCTGAGCTCGACGCGATAGCTCAGGTCGCAATAGTTCGAAAGGCCAACTCGGTCAGTCCCCTCGCCCCTTTGGGGCGGTCCGACGTTTCGGGAGGGCTGGGGTGAGGGGGCGATCTTGACCCATGCACCACACTCACCGTCTCAGAGACCTTAACTTGGCCCACCCCGCCCAACGCCGCTGGTATCCCCTGGTCTTCGTCATCGCCGCGCTGGTCCTGCTGCCCCTGAGCGTGCTGTTTTTCTCTTGGCAAACCATCGATCAACAAATCTGGCCCCACCTCTGGGACACCCAGATGCCACGCCTGCTGGGCAACACCCTGACCCTGGTGCTCGGGGTTGGTGTCGGCGTGACGCTGTTGGGCGTAAGCCTGGCCTGGCTCACCAGCCTATGTGAATTCCCCGGCCGACGTTGGCTCGACTGGGCGTTGATGCTGCCGTTTGCGATTCCCGCCTACGTGTTGGCATTCGTCTTCGTCGGCCTGCTGGATTTCGCCGGCCCCGTGCAAACCCTGCTGCGCGAATGGTTCGGCACCGGGCTACGGTTGCCGAGAGTGCGTTCCACCGGCGGCGTGATCCTCGTTTTAGTGCTGGTGTTTTATCCCTACGTTTACCTGTTGGCGCGCACCGCGTTCCTGGCTCAGGGCAAAGGTTTGATGGAAGCGGCTCGGGTCCTTGGGCAATCGCCGTGGCAAGCGTTCTGGCGTGTTGCATTGCCCATGGCGCGCCCAGCCATCGGCGCTGGTGTGGCGCTGGCGTTGATGGAAACACTGGCGGATTTCGGCGCGGTGTCGGTATTCAACTTCGACACCTTTACCACCGCTATCTACAAGACCTGGTACGGCTTTTTCAGCCTCTCGACCGCCGCGCAACTGGCCAGCCTGTTGTTGCTGGTGGTGATGGTCGTGCTGTACGGCGAGCGTCGTGCACGTGGCGCCAATCGGGCGAGCAACGAGCGCCCACGGGTCAAGGCGCTGTATCACCTGCGCGGCTTCAAGGCGTTAGCAGCGATGAGCTGGTGCGGGCTGGTGTTCGCCTGCGCCTTCGTCATTCCGATGCTGCAACTGATCGTTTGGTTTTGGCAGCGCGGGCGCTTCGATCTGGATGAGCGTTACGCCGGGCTGATTGTCCACACCCTGTACCTGGGCGGCATGGCAGCGTTGATCACCGTCAGCGTGGCCTTGCTGCTGGCATTTGCCAGACGCCTTGCGCCGACCCGGGCGATCCGTTCCGGCGTCAGCCTGGCCAACCTTGGCTATGCCTTGCCCGGCTCGGTGCTGGCGGTGTCGATCATGCTGGCGTTCAGTTACCTGGACCGTGAACTGGTGGTTCCGCTGTCGGGTTGGCTCGGCGGCGCGGGTAAGCCATTACTGCTGGGCAGTTTGTCGGCGTTGTTGCTGGCCTATCTGGTGCGTTTTATCGCGGTGGCTTATGGGCCGCTGGAAAGCAGTCTGGCGCGTATACGGCCATCTTTGCCCGAAGCAGCACGTAGCCTTGGGGTCAGTGGGCCACGACTGTTTTTCAAAGTGTATCTGCCACTTTTGCTGCCCGGCACTTTGAGCGCTGCGTTGTTGGTGTTCGTCGATGTGCTCAAGGAAATGCCCGCGACCCTGCTGATGCGCCCGTTTGGCTGGGACACGCTGGCGGTTCGCATCTTTGAAATGACCAGCGAAGGCGAGTGGGCGAGGGCATCGTTGCCGGCGCTGACTCTGGTTCTGGTCGGGCTGTTACCGGTCATCGGATTGATTCGACGTTCGGCGCATCGAAACGCCTAGGTGCCAGTCCTACACCTTGCGGCTACAATGCGCGGCATTCGGTGCGGTCCGTCTGACAGATCAGGTAGCTGAAATCGGCTGAAGGCCTTCTATTTCAAGGCTTTCACCCCGTGCAGTGCTTGTCCGCACCTTCGCCACGCCCGGAAGGAGAAACCCATGGGACAGCGTACGCCTCTGTATGACCTTCATCTCGCTCTCGGCGCGAAGATGGTCGATTTTGGCGGTTGGGATATGCCACTGCATTACGGCTCGCAGGTCGAGGAACACCATCAGGTGCGCCGCGATTGCGGGGTTTTCGATGTATCCCACATGACCGTGATCGATGTCGACGGCCCCCAGGCCAAGGCCTGGCTCCAGCACTTGCTGGCCAATGACGTCGAACGCCTGCACAGCCCCGGCCGTGCCTTGTACAGCACCATGCTCAATGAGCGCGGCGGCATCGTCGATGACATGCTCGTCTACCGTCTCGAGGACGGTTATCGGCTGGTGGTCAACGCCTCCACCCGCGATCAGGACATGGCCTGGATGCAAGCGCATCTCGGCGACTTCAACGTACAACTCAATGAGCGTTCCGAATTGGCGATGCTGGCCATTCAAGGTCCCCACGCCCGGCACAAGATCGCCGAACTGGTGACCCAGTCCCGCGGTAACCTCATTCAGATACTCAAGCCTTTTGAAGGTCAGTTCGACGGTGACTGGTTTATCGCGCGCACCGGTTACACCGGCGAAGATGGCCTGGAAATCGTGTTGCCGGCCGATCAGGCGCCAGGCTTCTTCAACGACCTGGTGGGCGCGGGCATCTCGCCCATCGGTCTCGGCGCCCGGGATACCTTGCGTGTCGAGGCCGGGATGAACCTCTACGGTCAGGACATTCATCAAGATGTCTCACCGTTGGCCTCCAATATGGCCTGGAGCATTGCCTGGGAACCGGCCACTCGCCAGTTCATCGGTCGCGCGGCTCTGGAAGCCGAAAAGGCTAACGGCGTGCAGCACAAACTGGTCGGTCTGGTCCTTGAAGAGCGCGGGGTTTTGCGCGCTCATCAAGTCGTCCGTATAGCCGATGTTGGCGAAGGGGAGATCACCAGTGGTAGTTTCTCTCCTACGCTTAGCAAGTCGATTGCACTGGCGCGCGTGCCGATGGCGACAGCCGACCGCGCAGAAGTGGAAATCCGTGGCAAGTGGTACCCGGTCCGAGTGGTCAAACCGACCTTCGTACGCCATGGCAAAACCTTGATCTAAACCTTTTCTGGCGGGCAACGACCGCTGACATTTTTCTTGAGGACACAGAACATGAGCGATATCCCTGCCGACCTGCGTTTCGCCGAAAGTCACGAATGGGCGCGTCTGGAAGCCGATGGCACCGTCACAGTGGGCATCAGCGATCACGCTCAGGAAGCGTTGGGCGACGTGGTGTTCGTTGAGCTGACCGAAGTCGGCAAAGTGTTTGCTGCCGGTGATCAATCCGGTGTGGTTGAGTCGGTTAAAGCCGCCTCCGACATTTACTCCCCGATTGCCGGTGAAGTGATCGCGATCAACGAAGACCTGAGCGGTTCGCCTGAAGCGCTGAACACCGACCCGTACGGTGCCTGGATCTTCAAGCTCAAGCCAAGCAACCCGGCTGAGCTGGACAAGCTGCTGGACGCGGCAGGCTACAAAGCCGCTATCGGCGAATAATCTTCGCCCTGCAAAACCCCCATGTGGGAGCGGGCTTGCTCGCGAAGGCGGTGTGTCAGGCAACATGATTGCGACTGATACACCGCTTTCGCGAGCAAGCCCGCTCCCACAGGTTTTTACGGTTTTAGCACCGATTTGACCGCTGCCACCGACCGCTCGACATCCGCCTTGGTCATGCTCGTAAACATCGGCAGCGAAACAATCAGGCGACCGACCCGTTCGGCCACCGCAAACATGCCTTCCTTGAAACCGCGCTCGCGGTAAAGACTCAGCAGGTGGATCGGCGGGTAGTGATAACCGATGCCGACGCCCAGTGCCTGCATCTGCTCCATGAACGTGGCCCGCGCCGGTTGGCCGTCCTTGCGCTCAGGCAGCACCAGTTGGAACAAATGCCAGTTGCTGTTCTCGAAATCCGCCGGCGGCAGTTGAGCGCCATACTGCGTTTCGAAATCTTCACCGAAACATGCGAAGTAGTGCCGCGCCAGCTCGCGCCGATGAGCCGTGATCGCCTCGATATGAGCGAATTGCCCCAGGCCAATGGCCGCCGCGACATCGGTCATGTTGAACTTGCCGCCCAGCACATCCACGTCCAGACCATCGAAGCCGTTGCGGGTGACGCCCTGCAAGCGGTACTTCTCCGCCAGTCGCACTTCTTCAGGTGTGTTCAGCACCAGGCAACCGCCCTCCGAGGAGGTAACGTTCTTGTTCGCCTGGAAACTGAACGACACAAAGTCGCCCGTGGCGCCGATGCGTTGGCCATTCCAGCTCGAACCCAAGGCTTGTGCGGCGTCTTCGACAATCCGTAGCCCGTGTTTTTTGGCGATCGCGTACAGCCGATTCATGTCCACCGGCAACCCGGCGAGGTACACCGGAATGATCGCCTTGGTACGCGGGGTGATCGCGGCTTCCAGCTGATCCAGGTCGATGTTGCGGGTGACCGGGTTGATGTCGGCAAACACCGGCGTGGCGCCCACTTCCATAATCACGTTGGCGGTGGCGACCCAGGAAATCGGTGTGGTGATCACTTCATCGCCTGGCCCGATGCCGGCGATGCGCAGGGCAATTTCCATGGTGCAGGTGCCGGAGTTGAAGGTGCGCACCGGGCGCCCGCCAAAGAATTCCGACAGTTGCGCCTCAAAGGCCTGGACCTTGGGGCCGCTGGTGATCCAGCCCGAACGCAGAACGTCGCCGACCGCTGCAATCGTTGCTTCATCGATGACGGGTTTGGAAAACGGTAGAAATGGCAGTTGGCTCATAAGCAGTAGACACCCGATAGCGGACGTTAAGGAGGCGCCGAACATGATGATCCGGTTTGACCGAAGGCGCCACGCCATCCGCTCGGGTATCGGCTGCTATGCTGGTTTGACCGTGTTGCATCGACGTTGAGCGCCAGTCAAGAGAGAGCCCGTCATGTCCCAATTGCCGTCCTTGAGCCAGTTACGCGATCCCAATGCCTTCCTGCGCCGCCATCTGGGGCCCGATGCCGCCGAGCAGCAAGCGATGCTCGACAGCCTCGGTCTTGGTAGCCGGGTGGAGTTGATCGAACAGACCGTGCCGCCGGGCATTCGTCTTAATCGAGAACTGGACCTGCCTCCAGCTCTCGACGAAGAAGCCGCGCTGGCCAAGCTGCGCGGCTATGCCGAACAGAACCAGGTCTGGACCAGCCTGATCGGCATGGGTTATCACGGCACCCTCACGCCGACTGTCATTATGCGTAACGTGCTGGAAAACCCCGGTTGGTACACCGCGTACACGCCTTATCAGCCGGAGATTGCTCAGGGCCGGCTCGAAGCGCTGCTCAACTTCCAGCAACTGACCATCGACCTCACGGGCCTGGAACTGGCCAACGCTTCATTGCTGGATGAAGCCACTGCCGCGGCGGAAGCCATGGCCTTGGCCAAGCGAGTCGCCAAGTCCAAGAGCAACCTGTTTTTCGTCGACCAGAACTGCCATCCGCAGACCATCTCCGTGGTCCAGACCCGGGCCGAAGGCTTCGGTTTTGAGCTGATCGTCGACACTGTGGATAACTTGAAACAGCATCAGGTGTTTGGCGCATTGCTGCAGTACCCCGACACCCACGGCGAGATCCGCGATCTGCGGCCGCTGATCGATCATCTGCATGCCCAGCAGGCGCTGGCCTGTGTCGCGACCGATCTATTGAGCCTGTTGTTGCTGACGCCGCCGGGGGAATTGGGCGCTGACGTGGTGTTCGGTTCGTCCCAGCGGTTTGGTGTGCCGATGGGCTATGGCGGGCCACACGCGGCTTTTTTTGCCAGTCGCGATGAGTACAAACGGGCAATTCCGGGGCGGATCATCGGCGTGTCGAAAGATGCGCGCGGTAACGTTGCCTTGCGCATGGCCCTGCAAACCCGTGAGCAACATATTCGCCGGGAGAAGGCCAATTCGAACATCTGCACCGCCCAAGTGTTGTTGGCCAATATCGCCAGTTTCTATGCGGTCTACCACGGCCCGGAAGGGCTGAAACGCATTGCCCAGCGCGTGCATCGGCTGACCTGCATCCTCGCCGCCGGCCTGGAACGTCACGGCATTACCCGGCTCAACAAACAGTTCTTCGACACCCTGACCCTTGAAGTCGGTGGCGCTCAAACCGCGATCATCGAAAGCGCCCAGGCGGCGCAGATCAATTTGCGCATTCTCGGCCGCGGGCAATTGGGCCTGAGCCTGGATGAAACCTGCGACGAAATCACCGTGGCGAAGCTGTTCGATGTGTTCCTCGGTGCCGATCATGGGCTCAACGTCGACGAACTCGATGCTGAAAGCCTGGTTTGCGGCATACCCGATGCCTTGCTGCGATCCACACCTTATCTGCGTCACCCGGTGTTCAGCGCCCATCACAGCGAAACCGAGATGCTGCGCTACCTCAAACAACTGGAGAACAAGGACCTGGCGCTGAACCAGTCGATGATTCCGCTGGGCTCCTGCACCATGAAACTCAACGCCACCAGCGAGATGATCCCGATCACCTGGCCGCAATTCGCCAACCTGCACCCGTTCGTACCGAAAGAGCAGGCCGTGGGTTATGCGCTGATGATCGAGGAACTGGAGCGCTGGCTCTGCGCAATTACCGGTTTTGATGCGATCTGCATGCAGCCCAATTCCGGCGCCCAGGGTGAGTACGCCGGGTTACTGGCGATCCGCAAATACCACGAGAGCCGCCATCAAGGCGCCCGGGATATCTGTTTGATTCCTTCCTCGGCCCACGGCACTAACCCGGCCTCGGCGCAAATGGCCGGTATGCGCGTAGTGATCGTCGAGTGCGACGAGGCGGGCAACGTCGATCTGGATGACCTGAAGGACAAAGCTTCCGCTGCGGGGGACAAACTCGCCTGTTTGATGGCGACTTATCCTTCGACCCACGGTGTGTACGAGGAAGGCATCAGCGAAATCTGTGAAGTTATCCACAGCCACGGCGGCCAGGTTTACATGGATGGTGCCAACCTCAACGCCCAAGTTGGTTTGGCGCGGCCGGCGGACATCGGCGCCGACGTGTCGCACATGAACCTGCACAAAACTTTCTGCATTCCCCACGGGGGCGGCGGGCCGGGCATGGGGCCGATTGGTGTGCGGGCGCATTTGGCGCCGTTCGTGGCCAATCACCCGGTGGTGCCGATTGACGGGCCGCAACCGCTGAACGGCGCCGTCAGCGCCGCGCCGTGGGGCAGTGCGAGCATTTTGCCGATCAGCTGGATGTACATCGCCATGATGGGGCCGCAACTGGCGGACGCCAGCGAGGTGGCGATTCTGGCGGCGAATTACCTGGCGCAGCATTTGTCCGGCGCCTTCCCGGTGCTCTACACCGGGCGTAACGAGCGGGTGGCCCATGAATGCATTCTCGATCTGCGGCCGCTCAAGGTGTTGACCGGCATCAGTGAGGAGGACGTGGCCAAGCGACTGATGGATTACGGTTTCCATGCGCCGACGATGTCGTTCCCGGTGCCGGGGACGTTGATGGTCGAACCGACCGAGAGCGAATCCAAGGCTGAACTGGACCGTTTTATCGGTGCGATGCTGAGTATTCGTGCGGAAATCACCGAAGTGCAAAACGGTAACTGGGACGCCGAGGACAATCCGCTGAAGCGCGCACCGCATACACTGGCTGATATCACCGGAGTTTGGGAGCGGCCTTACACCATCGAACAAGCGGTGACGCCGGATGCGCACACCAAGGCGCACAAGTATTGGCCGGCGGTGAACCGCGTCGATAACGTCTACGGCGACCGCAATCTGTTCTGTGCGTGTGTGCCGGTGGATGATTACCGCTGACAACCCCGTCCTTGTAGGAGCGAGGCTTGCCCGCGAAAGCGATTTAACCTTCAACATTTATGTCGACTAATACACCGCTTTCGCGGGCAAGCCTCGCTCCTACAGATTTATGCGGGCAAAAAAATGCCGCTCATGTGAGCGGCATTTTTGTTCAGCAAGAAGCTTAGTCGGAGGCGACGGCATTCTTCGCCAGGATCGCATTCGCCAGTTCCATGTCCGTGGCTTGCAGGCCCGGGTTGTCGGCGCGGACTTTCTGCATCGCTGCTTCCAGGTAAGGGCCGCGGATGCCGCCGTCACTGGCGACGAAGCTGCCGGCATCGTCCTGGGCCGCGACGATCAGCTTGTGATCCTTGAACGTCAGGTAGGTCGAACCGGTGGTTGCACCGGATGAAATGACGTTACGCCAAAAGCTGTCGGCCATTGCTGAACCAACGGGCAGGGACAGCAAGGCAAGGGTAGCGACAGCAAGTTTGAGACGCATATGGGTGACTCCACTGGGGTTAACTACGGGGTTTGATCGTCATTTACCCAATCGAGTTCCATGACCGCTCAGTCAGCCGGTTCCACCAGCAGAATCGCCCCTTGCTGGCTGACCACGCGAACACGGCTACCCAGCGCGGCGTCTGGCCCGCGGGCCATCCACACGCCATCGGCGACTTTGATCTTGCCACGACCGTCGACAATCGCTTCATGCACCACGAAGGTTTTGCCGATCAGTTCCTGGCCGCGCAGGTTGAGGTTCGGCTGATCGCTCTCCCTCACGGCACTGCGCTGGCGTCGCCACCAATACAGCGCGGTGGCGATCGACAGTAGGCCGAACAGCAGGAATTGCAGCTCCCAGGACAGGCCGGGCAGCATAAAGGTCAGTACGCCAACCGCTGCCGCCGCCATGCCGATCCACAGCAGATAGCCACCGGCACCGAACACTTCGAGGATCAGCAGCACCGTGCCCAATGCCAGCCAGTCCCAGAACGACAAATGTTGCAGGAATGCCCACATGGCGCGCCTCAGGCTTTTTTGTTGTCGAACGTGGCTTTGACGATTTCGCCAATGCCACCGACCGCACCAATCATGGAACTGGCCTCAAGCGGCATCAGAATCACTTTGCTGTTGTTGGCCGACGCCAGTTTGCCCAGGGCATCAATGTACTTCTGCGCGACGAAGTAGTTCACCGCCTGCACGTTGCCGTTAGCGATGGCTTCAGACACCACTTTGGTGGCCTGGGCTTCGGCTTCGGCCTGACGTTCCCGGGCTTCGGATTCGAGGAAAGCGGCCTGACGACCACCTTCGGCTTCCAGGATCTGCGCCTGCTTCTTGCCTTCGGCAGTCAGAATCGCGGCGGCCCGCAGGCCTTCGGCTTCGAGGATTTGTGCGCGCTTGATCCGCTCGGCTTTCATCTGGCCAGACATCGCAGCCATCAGGTCCGCTGGCGGGCTGATGTCTTTGATCTCGATCCGGGTGATCTTGATGCCCCACGGTGCCGTGGCTTCATCGACCGTGCGCAGCAGCTTTTCGTTGATGTTGTCGCGCTGGCTGAGCATCGCGTCCAGCTCCATGGAGCCGAGCACGGTACGGATATTGGTTTGCAGCAGGTTGCGCACGGCGTGCTCGAGGTTGTTCACCTCATAGGCGGCCTGGGCAGTGTTGACCACCTGGAAGAAACACACCGCATCGATCTGCACCGTGGCGTTATCAGCGGTGATGACTTCCTGCGGCGGAATGTCCAGCACGCTTTCCATCACGTTGATCTTGCGACCGATACGGTCCATCACCGGAATGATGATGTTCAGGCCAGGCTTGAGGGTGTTGGTGTAACGGCCAAAACGCTCGACCGTCCACTGATAACCCTGAGGCACGACCTTGAAACCCATGAACAGAATGGCGACGACCAGGCCGACAAACAGTAAAAGCACACTACCGATCTGCATAACGATTCCCTGTTGATGTATTGGCGATGGCAGGAGTGTAGCGGCGCGGGTCGGCGAGCAGAACTGCTTAGTCATGCCTTGCATCATCAGGAGACATAAAAGGTTTCATTTCTGCTCGCTCTGCGGTGTCACCCGCAACACCTCCTCAATCGTCGTCAGCCCCGCCGCGACCTTCTGCGCTCCCGACAGCCGCAAACTGCGCATGCCTTCCTTGAACGCTTGGCGCCGTATCGCCAGCAAGTCGGTGTCGGGGGTGATCAGCGCTTTGACGCTGTCGGTCAGTTGCATGATTTCGTAGACCCCGGCGCGGCCGCGATAGCCGGTGTCGCGGCATTCCAGGCAACCGATGGCGCGGTGGGCATTGTTTGGCAGCGGTGCCTGCCAGGGACGGGTCAGGGTTTGCCAGTCCTCTTCGCCCAGGGTCAACGGCGCCTTGCAGTGTGGGCACAGGGTGCGGACCAGACGCTGGGCCATGACCCCAAGCACCGTGGCTTTGATCAGGTAATGCGGCACGCCGAGTTCCAGCAAACGGCTGATGGCGCTCGGCGCGTCGTTGGTGTGCAGGGTCGAGAGCACCAAGTGACCGGTGAGCGCGGCCTGGATTGCCATTTCAGCGGTTTCGAGGTCGCGGATCTCGCCGATCATGATGATGTCCGGGTCCTGCCGCATCAGTGCGCGCACGCCCGCAGCGAAGGTCAGGTCGATGTTGTGTTGGACCTGCATCTGATTGAAGGCCGGCTCGACCATTTCGATTGGGTCTTCGATGGTGCAGAGGTTGACCTCCGGCGTCGCGAGTTTCTTCAGGGTGGTATAGAGCGTGGTGGTCTTGCCCGAGCCGGTCGGCCCTGTCACCAGAATGATGCCGTTGGGCTGGCGGGTCATGTCCTGCCAGCGGCGCAGGTCATCGGTGGAGAAACCCAACTGATCGAAGTCCTTGAGCAACACTTCCGGGTCGAAGATCCGCATCACCATTTTTTCGCCGAACGCGGTGGGCAAGGTCGATAGCCGCAGTTCGACTTCGCCGCCATCCGGGGTCTTGGTCTTGACCCGGCCGTCCTGGGGTTTGCGCTTTTCCGCGACGTTCATCCGGCCCAGGCTTTTCAGGCGGCTGACGATGGCCATGGTCACCTGGGGCGGGAATTGATAGACGTTGTGCAACACGCCGTCGATGCGAAACCGCACGGTACCTTGCTCGCGACGCGGTTCGATGTGGATATCACTGGCCCGTTGCTGGAACGCGTACTGGAACAGCCAATCGACGATGTTGACGATGTGCGCATCGTTGGCGTCCGGCTCCTGATCACTGGCGCCGAGGTTGAGCAGTTGTTCGAAGTTGCCCAGGGTGCTGGTCTGCTGATCGGCATTGGTGGCGCCGGTGACCGATTTGGCCAGACGGAAAAACTCCACGCTGAAGCGCTGGATGTCCGCCGGGTTGGCCACAACGCGCTTGATCGGCAGCTTCAATACGTGGGTCAGGTCGGCTTCCCAACCCGTTACGTAAGGTTGGGCGCTGGCCACAGTCACAGCGTCGCGGTCGATGGAGACGGCGAGGATCTTGTGGCGCTGGGCGAAGGCGTAGGACATCAACGGCGTGATGGCCGCGACGTTGATCTTCAGTGGATCGATACGCAAGTAAGGCTGACCGGCCTGTTGCGACAGCCACAGGGTCAGGCTTTCCAGGTCGAGGTGTTTACCGGGACGGCTGAGGTCGTCGAGGTGCTGGCTGGCAATAAACTCCAACGGGTGCAACTGGCCATTGGCGGCATGCCGGCGTCGGGCGTTGAGCGCGAGTTCGGCGCAATCCTGGTTGATGAAGCCTTGGGCGACCAGCTCTCGCAGCAAATCATTGAGATCCAGCCAGCGGTCCTGAGTGGCAAGTTGAACGGACATGCGGGTTCCTTTTGAACAATCCTGCAAACAGCGATCTAGACCGCAGTGTGCAAAGGATAGTCGCGGAGCCGCTGACCGTTGGGCCACTACCCGACGAAGCCGTTTCCAGTTCTTTCAGCCCGCTGCTTGAGCCTGCCCGTCCCACGCAGCATCGGCGCTCTGCAGGTTCACCGAACAGACGCTGATCAGGTTACGAAGTTTTTCCGCAATCACTTCGGCGCGGTGCCAGCTCAGGCCGTCGATCACGATGTCGATCGACAGCAGATCGTCCATGCGTTGCACGTTGACCTGCTCCGGAGTCAGGAACTGCAAGGCGAACAGATTGAGTGCGCGACACAGCAAATCCGGTTCGGCCTCGGCCAGCAGTTGGTATTGCACGCGGCAATGGGTGTTGCCGGCGTTCCAGACATCGGCGCGGGTCGCTGGGGTATTCACGGCTTCTAAATGCGGCATGCTCAGTCTCCAAAATCACTGGAGGAATTTTTACATTCGGTGCGGGGCATTTCTTGGCTATGATCGAGCGTATTGGCGATTTATCGAATCGTTTGATTCAACAAGTGATCATTCAAGGGTTTTTCTATGCACGCCGAGCTGGATGGCTACGACCGCAAGATTCTCGCGTTGCTGCAAGAGGACGCTTCGCTTTCCAGCGCGCAGATCGCCGAACAGGTCGGGCTGTCGCAGTCGCCGTGTTGGCGGCGGATTCAGCGGATGAAGGAGGAGGGGATCATTCGCGGGCAGGTGACGTTGCTCGATCGCAAGAAAATCGGCCTGAACACGCAGATTTTTGCCGAGATCAAACTCAACGCTCACGGGCGTTCGAACTTTACCGAGTTCACCGAGGCGATTCGCGGCTTTCCCGAAGTGCTGGAGTGTTATGTGCTGATGGGGTCGGTGGATTTTTTGCTGCGGATTGTGACGGCGGACATCGAGGCTTATGAGCGCTTCTTTTTTGAGAAGCTGTCGATGGTGCCGGGGATTCAGGAAGTGAACTCGATTGTGGCGTTGTCGGAGATCAAGTCCACGACGAGTTTGCCGGTCTGAGGTTTTGCGGTGACCGTGCGGGCCTCTTCGCGAGCAAGCCCGCTCCCACAGGGGAATGCATTCCAATGTGGGAGCGGGCTTGCTCGCGAAGGCGGTATTACATACGCAGCAACAATTTCCAGGCACGATTCTGATACACGGCGATGGCCTGCTGCTTACGCGCATCCAGGGCTTCGTCGGTAATCGGCTCGTTGGCCAATTGCGCCAGTTTGTTCAGTTCACCGTACAGGCGATCCATTTCCGGGATATCCAGCACGCCACGGGCGTGGTGCATCCAGGCCTGGATGCGTTCGATGCGCGGCAGTTGCTCGGCCAGGTCTTCCGGCTGTTGCTGGTAGCGCTGCAATTGCAACGACGTGGCTTCCTCGCCCAGCAGGCGCGGCAACCAGTTAGCCAGTTGCGCAGCGCCCTGGCGATTGCCACGCACGTTGCGATCGGCAGCCCAGGTGCGCGCCAGCAACCAGCGCGAAGTGTTCAACGAGAACAGGCCCCAACGCGGGTCTTCCAGTTCTTCGAGGAACTGCTCCGGCGCGGCTTTACGCACGTCTTCGTCGTCCAGGCCAGCCTGAACCAGCGGACGCCAGTCTTCCAGCAAGGCGTCCAGCGCCACGCGCAGGTCGTGAGTCGACTGACGCGGTGCGGCTTGGCCGAGGCTGCTCAGCAACGCACGCAGTTCACCGAGGTTTTCGACCCAGTCCTGCAGCAAACGCCAGTGGCCATTGAAACGATACTGTTCAGCCAAACGCTGGCTGCTGCCCAGCAAGTGCCAGCTCAGGGCGGCGAAAGCGTCGTCCAGCGGCATTTCGGCGGTGATTTGCGGCGCAGGCAGGCTCAGCGAGTAGCTGTTGGCGTCATACAAACGATAGCCGCGCTCGGCTTTGCTGATGTCACACGGCATCAGGGCCAGAGTCGCGGCCAGTTCAGCGGCCAGTTCCAGCAGCGCGGCGGGTTCGCCTTCGCGCAGTTCCAGTTCCAGTTCGCAGATTTCTTCTTTCTGCTTGCCGACCACGACGTGACCGAAGTCCAGCGCGGCTTCGATGACCACTTTGGTCTTGCCACGGCCCCAAGCGATTTCCGCACGTTCGCGCACGAAATCGGTGGTGAAGATGGCTTTCAGAGTTTTCTTGTCCAGCTCCGCCAGCTCTTCAGGCCAGCATTCGCCGTCGAGTTTTTTCACGTCGAGCTTGGCTTTGGGCAGGTTCCAGTCGTATTCGTTACGCTCGGACAGACCGGCGACGCTCTGGCCGCGGGTCTTGAGGGTCTGAATCACTTCTTCGCCATCGCGGCGCAGGCGCAGGGCAACCTTGGCGCGGGCCAGGTCGCGCTCAGGCGTGTCGAAGTATTGGTTCATCAACTCACGGCGTTCCCAGCCACTTTTGTTGCGTTTTTTCAGGAGCGGGTGCTCGCGCAGGGCGGCGAGGGTTTCGCGGCTGACGCGGAGTTTGATTTCGGTTTCTTTCTGCATGGCCGGAAAATCCAGGATCGGGAGCGCAGCCGGGGGAATGTGTGGCTGCCAAGGTCGTGCAGTGTACAGGACTCAAGAGTTGTAGGGTCTGTTGACGCTTGGTGACGGCGGCGACGGCCCCCCTTGGCGCAGGGCGGCGTTGCTCGGAACTCGTTTGGGACAACCAAACCACGTTCCTCGCGCCTTGCCCTGCACCAAGGGGGGCTCCGTCGCCGCTCGTCACCAAGCGTCAACAGACCCTACCCGCGCCGCGGCGGTTTATTCCTGTCGCCGGATGGTTCTATGATGGACTTCAATTCGGGAGTTGGAGTCAGCGATGCCTTTGCCGTCCATGAAAGATCAGTTCGCTGCGCTGATCGCCGCGCCGTCCGTCAGTTGTACGCAGGCTAGCCTGGATCAGACCAATCGGCCGGTGATCGACTTGCTGGCGACCTGGCTCGGTGATTTGGGTTTTGCCTGCGACATCCAGCAGGTCAGCCCCGGCAAATTTAACCTGCTCGCCAGTTTCGGCTCCGGCCCTGGCGGTCTGGTGCTGGCCGGGCACAGTGACACCGTGCCGTTCGATGGCGCTTTGTGGCAGACCGACCCCTTGAAGCTGACCGAAGTCGACGGCCGCTGGGTAGGCCTTGGCAGTTGCGACATGAAGGGCTTTTTCGCGCTGGCCATCGAAGCGGTCATCCCGCTGCTCGACCAGCCGTTCAAACAGCCGTTGATGATCCTCGCCACCTGCGATGAAGAAAGCTCGATGTCCGGGGCCCGCGCCTTGGCCGAAGCCGGACGTCCGCTGGGGCGGGCGGCGGTGATCGGCGAGCCGACCGGGCTCAAGCCGATCCGCCTGCACAAGGGCGTGATGATGGAGCGCATCGACATCCTCGGGCAGAGCGGCCATTCCTCGGACCCGCGCCTGGGCCACAGCGCCCTCGAAGCCATGCACGACGCCATCGGCGAACTGCGTGGCTTGCGGCTGTTGTGGCAGCGCGAATTCCGCAATCCGCAGTTTGGCGTGCCGACACCAACGATGAATTTCGGCTGCATCCATGGCGGCGACAATCCCAACCGCATCTGCGGCCAGTGTTCGCTGGAATTCGACCTGCGACCGCTGCCGGGCATGGACCCCAAAGTCCTGCGTGCGGAAATTTTGGCGAGGCTCAAACCGGTTGCCGAACGGCATCAGGTGAAGATCGATTACGCGCCGCTGTTCCCCGAAGTGCCGCCGTTCGAGCAGGCCGAAGACGCGGAATTGGTCCGGGTCGCGGAAAAGCTCACCGGTCATCGCGCCGAAGCAGTGGCGTTCGGCACGGAAGCGCCTTATCTTCAGCGCCTTGGCTGCGAAACACTGGTGCTCGGCCCGGGCGATATCGCCTGCGCTCACCAACCGGGGGAATACCTCGAAATGTCACGTTTGCAGCCTACCGTGCATCTATTACGTCAATTGATTGAACATTACTGCCTGACACCGGCCAAAGCCTCGATGCCAGCCAGCTAAGCGAAACCCCATGTGGGAGCGGGCTTGCTCGCGAAGGCGGTCTTACATTCAGCATCAATGTTGACTGGTCTGGCCTCTTCGCGAGCAAGCCCGCTCCCACAGGGCTTTGTGTGTTGACTGACTGAACGGTATAAATTGCCGGTGTCCCAACCCGTATTCATGAGGAGAGCTCGCGTGTCGCCAAGCCTGTTCCGACGATAACCACCAGCCCGTTGTGCGTTTTATGGTTCACCCATTTTTTGGCTGCTATTTATTACAGGCCCAGGTTCATGCCCGAATACGTTAATTGGCTTCGTCACGCTTCTCCTTATATCAATGCCCACCGCGACTGCACGTTCGTCGTCATGCTGCCCGGCGACGGCGTGGAGCATCCGAACTTCGGCAATATCGTCCACGACTTGGTGCTGCTGCACAGCCTTGGCGTGCGCCTGGTGTTGGTCCACGGTTCCCGTCCGCAAATTGAAACCCGCCTTGCCGCACGTGGCCTGATTCCGCATTACCATCACGGCATGCGCATCACCGATGCCGCGACCCTGGAATGCGTGATCGATGCGGTCGGTCAGTTGCGCATCGCCATCGAAGCGCGTCTGTCCATGGACATGGCCTCGTCGCCGATGCAGGGCTCGCGCCTGCGGGTGGCCAGCGGCAACCTGGTGACGGCACGGCCCATCGGTGTGCTCGAAGGCGTCGACTATCACCACACCGGCGAAGTGCGCCGAGTTGATCGCAAGGGCATCAATCGCCTGTTGGACGAGCGCTCCATCGTGCTGCTGTCGCCGCTGGGCTACTCGCCGACCGGTGAAATCTTCAACCTCGCTTGCGAAGACGTTGCCACCCGCGCGGCCATCGACCTGGGTGCGGACAAACTGCTGTTGTTCGGTGCCGACCTGGGCTTGATCGATGAACACGGCCGCCTCGTTCGCGAGTTGCGCCCGCAACAAGTGCCGGCGCATCTGCAACGCTTGGGCAGCAACTATCAGGCTGAACTGCTGGATGCAGCGGCTGAAGCTTGCCGTGGCGGCGTGGCGCGCAGCCATATTGTCAGCTACGCCGAAGACGGCGCGTTGCTGACCGAACTGTTCACCCGTGACGGTGGCGGTACGTTGGTGGCTCAGGAACAATTCGAACTGGTGCGCGAAGCGGCGATTGAAGACGTCGGTGGTTTGCTGGACTTGATCAGCCCGCTGGAAGAGCAGGGGATTCTGGTGCGCCGTTCGCGGGAAGTGCTGGAGCGCGAGATCGAGCAGTTCAGCGTGGTCGAACGCGAAGGCATGATCATCGCGTGCGCGGCGCTGTATCAGATTGCCGATTCGGATGCCGGAGAGCTGGCCTGTCTGGCGGTGAACCCGGAGTATCGCCATGGTGGTCGCGGCGATGAATTGCTTGAACGCATTGAAACCCGGGCCCGGGCCCAGGGACTGAAAACCTTGTTCGTACTGACGACTCGCACCGCACATTGGTTCCGCGAGCGTGGCTTTGAACCAAGCAGCGTCGAGCGCCTGCCGTCGGCGCGGGCGTCTCTGTACAACTATCAGCGCAATTCGAAGATCTTCGAAAAAACCCTCTAAAAACACCGCACCCCCTGTAGGAGCGAGGCTTGCCCGCGAAGAGGCCATCACGGCTGACATAAATGTTGACCATGAAGACGCCTTCGCGGGCAAGCCTCGCTCCTACAGGTGGGTGGTGTTGATCGTTCCCACGCAGAGCGTGGGAACGATCATTACAAGAGGGTGGTGTTATTCGGTGACGAACTTCGCGCTCACATATGGCGAATAATCCGGCAGCACCGTTTCTACCTTGCCTTGCTCCTTCAAGAACTTCGCGGTTTCACCAATCGCCTTGGCCGTGCCGCCATCGAGCAGCGCGGTGGTCTGCTGCGCCTTGGCGTCAGGGAAGGTCGAGCCGGCCAGCAACTCCGGTACATCGACGGCGTTGGCGCCAGTCAGTTTGGCGATTTTCTGCACTGGCACCGAGTCGGCGGTCCAGCTGTCTTTATGAGCGGCATAGTCGGCGAACGAGTCCAGGGTGACCTTGGCGAATTTGGCTACCACCTCTGGATGTTTCTCGGCGTAGTCCTTGCGGGCGACCCAGACTTCGAAGGTCGGCGCACCCCATTGGCCCACCTGTGCCGCATCGGTCAAGGTCTTGCCGGTCTTGCGAATTTCCCCCAGCGCCGGCGACCAGACAAACGCGCCATCGATGTCGCCACGCTTCCACGCGGCGGCGATTTCTGCCGGTTGCAGGTTGACCACTTTGACTTTCGAGGCATCCAGCCCCCAGTGCTTCAACGCACCGAGCAGGCTGTAATGGGACGTTGAAACGAAGGGCGTGGCGATGGTCTTGCCGATCAGATCTTCCGGTTTATCGATGCCGCTGCCGTTGCGTACCACCAGCGCTTCGGCGGCGTTGATCTGCGCGGAAACGATGAAGGCCACGATTGGCAGGTTGCGCGAGGCCGCTGCGGCAAGAGGGCTGGAGCCGAGGTTACCGATCTGTACGTCGCCGGAGGCAATCGCGGTGACGACTTCCGGCCCACTGTTGAATCGGCGCCAGTCGATTTTCTGGCCCAGCGTCTTCTCGTAGACGCCATCGGCCTGGGGCACTTTGCTCGGATCGATGCCGGTCTGATAGCCGACTGTGAGGTTGGCCGCCTGAGCGCCTAAAGAAAATAAAACCGATATACAAACTGTAACAATTTGACTGGATAGTGCGCGTTTGGCCATGATGGCGTCGCCTTTTCGATAGGGATTGACGTATGTGGGATGCGCCAACGCTAATCGATCTAAAAAAAGGCTAATAAATACCGTTTAGTAATTAGCTTATGAGCCGATACCGGTTGTCCCGGTGCGGTTTTGTAGTGATGGGCTATATTCCATTACGATATGAAAAAGAATGAAATAATTCTTTTTGGGTTTATGAGGAATTCATTACCCTGCAGGGACCAAATCACTGCGGTTAGACCTTGGTCGTAGACACACAAGGTTACGATTGACTTGTCAGTCACGGTCTGGCGCTAATCGCGCATCTTAGGATCCAGGGCATTCGACCCGGGACCAGGAACACAAGAATTAGAAACGAGAGGAGCGAAACATGAATAAGTCCACCTTGGCCCTGGCTGTGGCCGTAGGGGTTTTGGCGCAGCAGGCAAGCGCCGCGGGGTTCATCGAAGACAGCAAGGCCACTCTGGGTCTGCGTAACTTCTACATCAACACCGATAACCGTGACAGCGCTGCTGGCTCGGCTGCCAACCAAAAGGCTGGCGTTCAGAGCAAAAACGAAGAATGGGGCCAAGGCTTTGACCTGCGCTTCATCTCCGGCTACACCCAAGGCACTGTTGGCTTTGGTGTTGATGCCATCGGCCTGTTGGGCATCAAGCTGGATTCGGGCGGCGGCACCAACGGCGCTACCGCTACTTCTTACGGCGGCACGGTTTTCCCAAGCAAGTCCAACGGCGAAGCGGTTGATGACTTCTCCAGCCTGGGCCTGACTGCCAAAGCCAAGATCTCCAAAACCGAACTGAAACTGGGTACTTTGCAGCCTAAGAACCCGGTTATCGTGACCAACGACGGTCGTCTGCTGCCGCAGACCTGGCAGGGTGGCCAGATCACTTCCAACGACATCACAGACTTGACGTTGGTTGGCGGTAAGATCGAGCAGGTTAAAGGTCGTAACTCCAGCAACAACGAGCAACTGTCGATCTCGGGTGCCAACAGCCCTACTTCGACCGGTCGCGACAGCAACAACTTCATCTATGCCGGCGGCGACTACAAGATCACCAAGGATCTGACCGCTCAGTACTACTACGGCAAGCTGGAAGACTTCTACAAACAGAACTTCCTGGGCCTGGTACACAACTGGTCCATCGGTCCTGGCGTCCTGAAATCTGACTTGCGTTACTTCAACAGCAAGGACGACGGTGCCAACGGCAACGACAAGAACTACTTCACCACCGGTTACTACGGCGGCACGGTCACCAAGGGTAAAGTCGACAACAACCTGTACAGCGGCCTGTTCCTGTACTCGGTTGCCGGTCACACCTTCGGTGGCGGTTACCAGGTCAGCAATGGCGACAGTGACTTCCCGTGGCTGAACCAGGGTGACGGCTCGTCGAACGGCACCATCACCGACATGCAGATCCAGAAGTTCGGCCGTGCCGGCGAACGTACCTGGCAAGGTCGCTACTCGTTTGACTTCGCCAAGGTTGGCCTGCCAGGCGCGACTGCCGGCATCGTCTACCTGCGTGGCGATAACATTGATAACGCTGCCGGTGACAAGACCGAGTGGGAACGCGATCTGACCCTGGCTTACGTTGTGCCAGAAGGTACGTTGAAAAACCTGGGCTTCATGTGGAAAAACGCCATGTGGCGTAACAACATCCCAGGCCAGCGCGACCAAGACGAAAACCGTCTGATCGTGAGCTACTCGATCCCGCTGTTGTAACAGCGCACTCTTGTAAGCCTGCGTTAAAAAAAGCCCCGCCCGGCACCTCGCCGGGCGGGGCTTTTGCGTTTTCAAGGCGGAGTCACCCCCGTAATCCCGCCCTGAAACTGCCCCTCTTTTGCAGCTACTCAAGGCCTTCTCGAACCTTGAGGGCGATGTTCGTCGCGATGGCCGGACAGGTCCAGTGAACAGATCTTTAATATTCATTTATGATCTAAATAAATCGATATTTATTCTTTTTAATTCATTCGGAATACAGGCACAGTTGAGCTCAACAAGCACTCACCAGGAGCAGCACCATGAGCCTCAGACTTGGCGATATCGCCCCCGATTTCGAACAGGATTCCAGCGCCGGCACCATCCGTTTCCACGAATGGCTGGGCGATAGCTGGGGCGTGCTGTTTTCCCATCCGGCGGACTTCACCCCGGTGTGCACCACCGAACTGGGCTTCACCGCCAAGCTCAAAGATGAATTTTCCAACCGGGGCGTCAAAGCCATCGCCCTGTCTGTCGACCCGGTGGACTCGCACCACAAGTGGATCGAGGACATCAACGAAACCCAGAATACAGTCGTCAACTTCCCGATCCTGGCCGATGCCGATCGCAAGGTCTCGGACCTGTACGACCTGATTCACCCGAACGCCAACGACACCTTGACCGTGCGCTCGCTGTTCGTGATCGATCCGAACAAGAAGGTTCGGCTGACCATCACTTACCCGGCCAGCACCGGTCGCAACTTCCATGAAATCCTGCGGGTGATCGACTCGCTGCAACTCACCGACAACTACAAAGTGGCCACCCCGGCCAACTGGCAGGACGGTGATGAAGTGGTGATCGTGCCGTCGCTCAAGGACGAAGACGAAATCAAGAAACGCTTTCCCAAGGGCTATCGCGCGGTGAAGCCTTACCTGCGCCTGACGCCACAGCCGAATCGCTAGACCATCCAATGCGGCGTGGCTGATGCCGCCTTCGCGAGCAAGCCCGCTCCCACAGTGGACCGCGTACCAATGTGGGAGCGGGCTTGCTCGCGAAGGGGCCCTGGCAAACACCGCAGAACCCGGATTTGAAACGCATCCACAAAGCAGGGGATTTCAGGCCGTTACGACGGCCTATTTTTTTGCCCGAAGAAACGTGCTCCGTATAGACCTACAAAGAATAACCAAATGAATAAATATGATTTATGGATATATAAATCACCTGTTAAGGTCACTCCATCGAAGCGAGATCGCACATTGCGAATCGCCCACAACGCTCAAGGAATTACCTGAATGCTGGTCGTCTCACTCGGTGGCAGCCCCAGCCAACGCTCTCGTTCCGGGGTGTTGCTGGAGCGTTCTCAACGCTGGTTGCAAGAACAAGGGGTGGAAGTGGTGAGTTATCAGGTACGGGACTTCCCGGCCGAAGACTTGCTGCATGCACGCTTCGACAGCCCGATGGTGATCGACCTGTTGCAACAGATTGAAAACGCCGATGGCCTGCTGATCGCCACGCCGGTCTACAAGGCGTCGTTTTCTGGCGCACTGAAAACCGTCCTGGACTTGCTGCCCGAACGCGCCTTGGACCACAAAGTGGTCTTGCCCATGGCTACCGGCGGCAGCATCGCCCATATGTTGGCGGTGGATTACGCGCTTAAACCGGTGCTGTCGGCACTCAAGGCCCAGGAAATGCTCCACGGGATTTTCGCCGTCGACAGTCAGATCGCTTACGGCGAAGGCAGTGCCCAGGCGCAATTGGCGCCGGAGCTGGAACAGCGACTGAATGAATCCCTGGCGCTGTTTTTCAGCGCGATGGCGCGACGGCCCAAGCCGATCGATCCAAACCTGTTGAATGAACGTTTATTGAGTGCTCGCTGGAGCATCTAAGCCAGCACTCAAACCACATCTGAATTCGAAGTACTCACCTTACTCAGCCGCCAACGGCCAAGCAGGTGCAGCCAAAACCCAACAGCAAATAGGAGAGCGCTATGCGCACTGTCATTTTGCGTCGTGGTCTGGTCGCTCTGTTTGTTGCGGCTGTGTCCTTCGGCGTTATTTCTCAAGCACAAGCCGAGACCCTGCGAATCGGTTACCAAAAGTACGGCACCCTGGTGCTGCTAAAGGCCAAGGGCACCCTGGAAAAACGACTCGCCGCTCAAGGTGTGGACGTGCAATGGACTGAATTCCCCGGCGGCCCGCAGTTGCTCGAAGGCCTGAACGTTGGCTCCATCGACTTTGGTGTCACCGGTGAAACGCCTCCGGTATTCGCCCAGGCGGCCGGTGCTGATCTGCTCTACGTCGCCTACGAACCGCCGGCGCCGCACAGTGAAGCGATTCTGGTGCCGAAGGACTCGACCATCAAATCCGTCGCGGACCTCAAGGGCAAGAAAGTCGTCCTGAACAAAGGCTCCAACGTGCACTACCTGCTGGTGCGTGCGCTTGAAGACGCCGGCCTCAAATACACCGACATCCAGACCGTATTCCTACCACCCGCCGATGCCCGCGCCGCGTTCGAGCGTGGCAGTGTCGATGCCTGGGTGATCTGGGACCCGTACCAGGCTGCCGCCGAGCAGCAACTGCAAGCACGCACCCTGCGTGATGGCCAAGGCATCGTCGACAACCATCAGTTCTACCTGGCGACCAAGCCTTACGCGCAGAAAAATCCCGAGGTGATCAAGACCCTCGTCGAAGAAGTGCGCGCCGTGGGCGAGTGGTCTAAAGCCAACCCGGAAGACGTGACCAAACAGGTTTCGCCACTGCTCGGCTTGCCGGCTGACATCACCCTGACCTCGGTAAAACGCCAGGGCTACGGCGCACTGTTCCTCACGCCTGAAGTGGTCGCCGCCCAACAGAAAATCGCCGACAGCTTCTACCAGCTCAAGTTGATTCCCAAGCCACTCAGCATCAAAGACGTGATCTGGACGCCACCGGCGGCCGTTGCCAAAGCGCAGTAATTCGAATTCCTAAGGAGACCACTCCATGAGCCTCAATATTTTCTGGTTCCTGCCTACCCACGGCGACGGCCATTACCTTGGCACCGCCGAAGGCGCTCGCGCCGTTGACCACGGTTACCTGCAGCAAATCGCCCAGGCAGCGGATCGCCTGGGTTTCGGCGGGGTGTTGATCCCCACCGGTCGCTCCTGCGAAGACTCGTGGCTGGTGGCCGCGTCGCTGATCCCAGTGACCCAGCGTCTGAAATTCCTCGTTGCCCTGCGGCCCGGGATCATTTCCCCGACGGTCGCGGCGCGGCAGGCGGCGACCCTGGATCGTTTGTCCGGCGGTCGTGCGTTGTTCAACCTGGTGACCGGCGGTGATCCGGATGAATTGGCCGGCGACGGTTTGTTTCTCAGCCACGAAGAGCGTTACCAGGCCTCGGTGGAATTCACCCGCATCTGGCGTCGCGTGCTGGAAGGCGAAACCGTCGATTACGACGGTCAGCACATCAGCGTGAAAGGCGCGAAGTTGCTCTATCCGCCGATCCAGCAACCGCGCCCGCCGTTGTACTTCGGTGGCTCTTCGGAGGCTGCTCAGGATTTGGCCGCCGAACAGGTCGAGATGGTCCTGACCTGGGGCGAGCCACCGGCCGCCGTCGCCGAGAAAATTGCACAAGTGCGGGCCAAAGCCGCGAAGCTCGGTCGCACCGTGCGGTTCGGCATTCGCTTGCATGTGATCGTCCGCGAAACCAACGAAGAAGCATGGGCAGCGGCGGATCGACTGATCTCCCACGTGGACGATGAAACCATCGCTCGGGCCCAGGCGTCGCTGTCGCGTTTCGACTCGGTCGGCCAGCAACGCATGGCCGCGCTGCACGGTGGCAGTCGCGACAATCTGGAAGTCAGCCCTAACCTGTGGGCCGGTGTCGGCCTGGTGCGTGGCGGTGCCGGTACGGCGCTGGTAGGCGACGGTCCGACCGTGGCCGCGCGGATGAAGGAATACGCGGATCTGGGCATCGACACGTTCATCTTCTCCGGTTATCCACACCTGGAAGAGGCGTATCGCGTCGCCGAGCTGCTGTTCCCGCACATTGACGTGCAGCGTCCGGAACAGCCTCAAGGCGCCAACTTCGTCAGCCCGTTCGGCGAGATGGTGGCCAACGATATCCTTCCCAAAGCCGCGTCCCAGAGCTGAGGCGCTGCCATGAAAAGAATTATCCACAACCTCGCGCCCTGGGCGTTGCCGGTGTTGTTGCTGGCGGTGTGGCAGTTGTCGGTGTCGGCGGGCTGGTTGTCGACGCGGATTCTGCCGGCGCCCATCGCAGTGATCGAGGCCGGCGTGAGCCTGGTGCGCAGCGGTGAAATCTGGACTCACCTGGCCATCAGCGGCTGGCGTGCGGCGCTCGGTTTCTCCATTGGCGGCGGCATCGGTCTGGTGCTTGGTTTCATCACCGGCCTGTCGAAATGGGGCGAACGCCTGCTCGACAGTTCGGTGCAGATGATCCGCAACGTGCCGCACCTGGCGCTGATTCCGCTGGTGATCCTGTGGTTCGGCATCGATGAGTCGGCGAAGATTTTTTTGGTGGCGCTCGGGACATTGTTCCCGATCTACCTGAACACGTATCACGGCATCCGCAACGTCGATCCGGCGCTGGTGGAAATGGCGCGCAGTTATGGTTTGTCTGGTTTCAGCCTGTTTCGCCAAGTGATTTTGCCGGGTGCGTTGCCTTCGATTCTGGTCGGTGTGCGTTTCGCCTTGGGCTTTATGTGGCTGACGCTGATCGTGGCGGAAACCATTTCCGCCAGTTCCGGCATCGGCTACCTGGCGATGAATGCCCGGGAGTTCTTGCAGACTGACGTGGTGGTGCTGGCGATTCTGTTGTACGCGGTGCTCGGCAAACTGGCCGACCTCGCGGCCCGTGGACTGGAGCGGGTATGGCTGCGCTGGCATCCGGCTTATCAAGTTGCCAAGGGAGGTGCCGCATGACCGCTCAACCTCCACGCCTGCTGCGCGGGATTCCGCTGGCGGTGCGCAAGCTGCAAAAGACCTTCGGTTCGCGGCAAGTGCTGCGCGAGATCGACCTGCACATTCCGGCCGGGCAATTCGTGGCCGTTGTCGGTCGTAGCGGTTGCGGCAAAAGCACCTTGCTGCGCTTGCTGGCCGGTCTCGACAAGCCCACGGGCGGCGAATTGCTTGCAGGCTCCGCACCGCTGAGCGACGCCCGGGAAGACACGCGATTGATGTTTCAGGAAGCGCGTTTGCTGCCCTGGAAAAAGGTGATCGACAACGTCGGCCTCGGGCTCAAAGGCAACTGGCGGCCACAAGCCCTGGAAGCGCTGGAGTCGGTGGGCCTGGCGGATCGCGCCAATGAGTGGCCAGCGGCCCTGTCCGGTGGGCAGAAGCAACGTGTGGCCCTGGCCCGCGCGCTGATCCACCAACCGCGCTTGCTGCTGCTGGACGAACCTTTGGGCGCCCTGGATGCCCTGACCCGAATTGAAATGCAGCAACTGATCGAACGGCTCTGGCAAAAGCACGGCTTCACCGTGTTGCTGGTGACCCACGACGTCAGCGAAGCGGTAGCGATTGCCGATCGGGTGATCCTGATCGAAGACGGCGAAGTCGGCCTTGACCTGCACGTGGAACTGCCGCGCCCTCGGGTTCGTGGCTCCCATCGTCTGGCGGCGCTGGAAACCGAAGTCCTCAATCGGGTGCTGTCACTGCCCGGCCAACCGCCGGAACCGGAACCTGTTTCACCACTGCCTACGCAACTGCGTTGGGCGCAATAACTCACGCCTCACCTCAACTGACAGGAATCAACATCATGACTATCAAAGCCATCAACGTTCGTAACCAGTTCAAAGGCTCGATCAAGGAAATCGTGCTGGGTGACGTGCTGTCGGAAATCGACGTACAGACCGCATCCGGCATCGTGACGTCGGTGATCACCACCCGTTCGGTGAAGGAGCTGGAACTGGTGGTCGGCAGCGAAGTGATCGCCTTCGTGAAATCCACCGAGGTGTCGATCGCCAAGTTGTAAGCGTGTGCGCAAACAACAACCCCGAAGGGTTTAAGCCCTTCGGGGGTTTTTTATGCGTGTGATTCAGTGAGTTCGGCGGTGCGGCCTTCGCGAGCAAGCCCGCTCCCACAGGGGAACGCATTTCAAATGTGGGAGCGGGCTTGCTCGCGAAGAGGCCAGTGAGGTCAGCACAGATCTCAGGCTGAAAGGGCGCGCTTGGGCAGGTATGGCGGCAGATAAAGGCCCAGATACGCATCAAACACCCGCATCCCTTCTTCAGCCATGCGCGGCGTGATCTGCCCGTGCTGCTGCACCGAGCGCGCATAGACGCGGTCGCCTAATTCCATGGCCAGCGCAAACACATCGACATCCAGCGGTAGCCTCGGCAGTTCGAAGTGATGATCGAACAGCTTGTGCATAAGGTCGCCCAGCTCGAGATCGTGTTGACGATCGGCCTGGGTCACTTCGGTCAGGCCGTGCTGCGCGAGGATCAACTGGCGGGCCGCAGCGTCTTCGTCATAGATATCGAGCATGCGTTGCTCGACCAGCCGCGACAGGTCGCGCCAATCGTGGAGCGCTTCGTGATCGATCGGTGCTTGCAGGCAGGCGCGAAACGCCGCGTGAACGTCGGCAGTCAGGGCTTCGAGCAGGGCCGGGACGCTGGCGAAGAAATGGTAGACCGAGGAGGGCGGGATTTCCGCGCGCTCGGCGACGCTGTAGATCGACAGGCTGGCCACGCCCTCGGCGGCCAGCAGCGTGCGGGCGGCATCAAGGATCGAATCGATCCGGGCCTGGCTGCGTGCGCGGGGTTTACGGATAGGGGCGGGGCGCGTCATTTGAGTCTCCTGCGGGGCAGGGGGCATTGTACGAGCAGGCATCTATGTTGTCTGCCAGGACGCCTTCGCGGGCAAGCCTCGCTCCTACAGGTTGTGCGCCATTTTTAAATTGGCGCACAACCTGTAGGAGCGAGGCTTGCCCGCGAACCGCCGCAGGTGGCCATAAAAAAACGCCGCAGGCTTTATCAGCCAACGGCGTTTCTTTTTTGCCGCAACCGCTTAAACGGTATGCAGGTACCAGTTGTACTCAAGGTCGGAGATGGAGTGTTCGAACTCCTCCAGCTCACTTTCCTTACAGGCCACGAAGATATCGATGTATTTAGGATCGATGTACTTGGCCATGACTTCGCTGTCGTCCAGCTCACGCAATGCGTCGCGCAGGTTGTTCGGCAGGCTTTGCTCGTTCTGCTCGTAGGAGTTGCCTTCTACGGGCGCGCCCGGCTCGATCTTGTTGGTCAGGCCGTGATGCACGCCTGCCAAAACCGAAGCCATCAACAGATACGGGTTGGCGTCGGCACCGGCTACACGATGCTCGATACGTACGGCATCGGACGAGCCGGTCGGGACGCGAATCGCCACGGTACGGTTGTCCAGGCCCCAGCACGGCGAGTTCGGCACGTAGAACTGTGCGCCGAAACGACGGTACGAGTTGACGTTCGGGCAGAGGAAAGCCATCTGCGCCGGTAGGGTCTCGAGCACACCGCCGATCGCGTGACGCAGTGCGGCGTTCTGCTCGGGATCCTCGCTGGCAAAAATATTCTTGCCGTCTCGGTCGAGAATCGAGATGTGGACGTGCAGACCGTTACCCGCCTGGCCTGGGTAAGGCTTGGCCATGAAGGTGGTGTCCATCTCATGGTCGTAGGCGATGTTCTTGATCAGGCGCTTGAGCAGTACCGCGTAGTCGCAAGCCTTGATCGGGTCGGCCACGTGGTGCAGGTTCACTTCGAACTGCGCCGGGGCACTTTCCTTGACGATGGCGTCGGCCGGGATGCCTTGCTCTTTCGCACCTTCCAGAATGTCCTGGAGGCAGTCGACGTATTCGTCGAGGTCGTCGATCAGGTAGACCTGTGTCGAATGCGGGCGTTTGCCGGAGATCGGCGAGCGCGGCGGTTGCGGTCGACCGTTCACGTTCTCCTGGTCGATCAGGTAGAACTCCAGTTCGAATGCGGCACAGATCGTCAGACCCATGTCATCGAACTTGGTCACGACTTGACGCAGGACTTCGCGAGGATCGGCGAAGAAAGGTTCACCTTCGATTTCGTGCATGGTCATTAACAGTTGCGCGGTAGGGCGCTTCTGCCAAGGTTCATTGCACAGGGTGTCGGGGATTGGATAGCAGATTCGGTCAGCATCGCCGATGTCCAGACCCAGGCCGGTGCTTTCCACCGTCGAGCCATTGATATCCAGAGCAAATAGAGAGGCCGGCAGGTTGATGCCTTTCTCGTAAACCTTGTGGAGGCTGGTGCGTTCAATGCGCTTGCCGCGCACCACACCATTCATATCCGCAATCAGAAGGTCAACGTACAGAACCTCAGGATGTTCCTTAAGGAACGCGTTCGCTTCGTTAAGCTGAACGGCACGCGGGGGTACCGACATGATGCAACACCTTTGTTGTTAAAAATATCAATCATTGATCTCTTCGGATTCCAGTCAACCCGAACGGCATGCCGAAGTCAAGCGAGGCCTTTTTTGCCCTAAAAAAGCGCTCGTGAGGCTTTTTTGAGGCACTTTGGGGCGTTTTTATGCCTTTGAACGCTTTGGCGCCCGCAGGCTTGAGCGGGCCGTGTTGTATTTTTTACGGGGGTGTTGTGTAAAAAAATGAACAAGGCTAAGCTCGATTCAAACCCATAACAGCAATAATACCGGGGTGCTTCATGTCTCGCCTGCCGTTAATCGGCGTCGCCGTCTGCTCTGGGCAGAACGGTCTGCATGCTTATCACATCAGTGGCGATCGTTGCGTTCACGCCAAAGCCCATAGTGCCAAAGGTGTGCCGTCGACTCTTCCTTCCCCGGTGGCCTCGCTGGCCCCGTCCGATATTCTGGACGGTCTGCACGACATTCTCTTTACCGACCTTACTCCCAATATAGAACCGTTTCACTTCAGTGGCCCGACCCATGCGTCGAGCCCTGCTCATGATTCTGCACGTCCGACTACGCTCTCCCTCACCCACGCCCTGGTCGCGGCGGGTGTTTGTGCGCGGCCCTTGCAGTGGCAATCTGTAACACGCGACGCCGATGCGTCAAACAACGCCTGACTTATAAGAGTCAGGAAACTCAGCCTAGAGGCATTTATGAGTAACAACCTCGACCAGCTCACCGATTGGTTGAAAGACCACAAGATCACAGAAGTCGAATGCATGATCGCCGACTTGACCGGGATCACCCGGGGCAAGATTTCGCCGACCAACAAGTTCATTGCCGAAAAAGGCATGCGCCTGCCCGAGAGCGTTCTGTTGCAGACCGTGACCGGCGACTATGTCGAAGACGACATCTATTACGAACTGCTCGACCCGGCCGACATCGACATGATCTGCCGGCCCGACCAGAATGCGGTGTTTCTGGTGCCCTGGTCCATCGAGCCGACCGCCCAGGTGATCCACGACACCTACGACAAGCAAGGCAACCCGATCGAGCTGTCGCCGCGCAACGTCCTCAAGAAGGTCCTGAAACTCTATTCCGACAGGGGCTGGCAGCCGATCGTGGCGCCGGAAATGGAGTTTTACCTGACCAAGCGCTGCGAAGACCCGGACTTCCCGCTGCAACCGCCGATTGGCCGTTCCGGTCGCCCGGAAACCGGTCGTCAGTCGTTCTCGATTGAAGCGGCGAACGAATTCGACCCGTTGTTCGAAGACGTCTACGACTGGTGCGAACTGCAGGAACTGGACCTCGACACGCTGATCCACGAGGACGGCACCGCGCAGATGGAAATCAACTTCCGTCACGGCGATGCCCTGTCCCTGGCCGACCAGATCCTGGTGTTCAAACGCACCATGCGCGAAGCCGCGCTCAAGCACGACGTGGCGGCGACCTTCATGGCCAAGCCCATGACCGGCGAGCCGGGCAGCGCGATGCACTTGCACCAGAGCATCATCGACATCGAGACCGGTAAGAACGTCTTCTCTAATGAAGACGGGACCATGAGCCAGTTGTTCCTGCACCACATCGGTGGCTTGCAGAAACTGATTCCGGAATTGCTGCCGCTGTTCGCCCCCAACGTCAACTCGTTCCGCCGCTTCCTGCCGGACACCTCGGCGCCGGTAAACGTGGAGTGGGGCGAAGAGAACCGCACCGTGGGCCTGCGTGTGCCGGATGCCGGGCCGCAAAACCGTCGGGTGGAAAACCGCCTGCCGGGTGCCGACGCCAACCCGTACCTGGCGATTGCCGCGAGCTTGCTCTGCGGCTACATCGGCATGGTCGAAGGCTTGAACCCGAGTGCGCCGGTGGTGGGTCGTGGCTATGAACGCCGCAACCTGCGCCTGCCACTGACCATCGAAGACGCGCTGGATCGCATGGAAAACAGCGCAACCATCGAGAAATACCTGGGCAAGAAATTCATCACTGGCTACGTCGCGGTCAAGCGGGCCGAGCATGAAAACTTCAAGCGCGTGATCAGTTCGTGGGAGCGGGAATTCCTGCTCTTCGCCGTCTGATACGCCGGGCGCTGCTGCTCTTGGCGGCGCCCTCTACTGGAATCTTAGGAGAATTCGCATGACCAGCAACAACCCGCAAACCCGTGAATGGCAAGCCCTGAGCAGCGATCACCACCTGGCCCCGTTCAGCGACTTCAAACAGCTTAAAGAGAAAGGCCCGCGCATCATCACCAGCGCCAAGGGCGTTTACCTCTGGGACAGCGAAGGCAACAAGATCCTCGACGGCATGGCCGGCCTGTGGTGCGTGGCGATCGGTTACGGTCGTGATGAATTGGCTGACGCCGCCGCCAAACAAATGCGCGAACTGCCTTATTACAACCTGTTCTTCCAGACCGCTCACCCACCGGTGCTGGAGCTGGCCAAAGCCATTTCCGACATCGCGCCTGAAGGCATGAACCACGTGTTCTTCACAGGTTCCGGCTCCGAAGGCAACGACACCATGCTGCGTATGGTCCGCCACTACTGGGCGATCAAGGGCCAGCCGAAGAAGAAAGTCATCATCAGCCGCAAGAACGGTTATCACGGTTCCACCGTGGCCGGCGCGAGCCTGGGTGGCATGACTTATATGCACGAACAAGGCGACTTGCCGATCCCGGGCATCGTCCACATCGCCCAGCCTTACTGGTTCGGTGAAGGTGGCGACATGAGCCCGGAAGAGTTTGGTATCTGGGCCGCCAATCAGCTGGAAGAGAAGATTCTGGAAGTCGGCGTGGACAACGTCGGTGCCTTTATTGCCGAGCCGATCCAGGGTGCCGGTGGCGTGATCGTGCCGCCAGACAGCTACTGGCCGCGCATCAAGGAAATCCTTGCCAAGTACGACATCCTGTTCGTGGCCGACGAAGTGATCTGCGGTTTCGGCCGTACCGGTAAGTGGTTCGGTTCCGATCATTACGATCTGAAACCCGACATGATGACCATCGCCAAAGGCCTGACGTCCGGCTACATCCCGATGGGTGGCCTGATTGTGCGTGATGACGTGGTGGCGGTGCTCAACGAGGGCGGCGATTTCAACCACGGTTTCACCTATTCCGGGCACCCGGTGGCAGCCGCGGTGGCGCTGGAAAACATCCGCATCCTGCGCGAAGAAAAAATTATCGAGCGCGTCCATGCCGAAACGGCACCCTATTTGCAAAAGCGTCTGCGGGAACTGAGCGATCACCCGTTGGTGGGGGAAGTGCGCGGCGTCGGCATGTTGGGGGCCATCGAACTGGTCCAGGACAAGGCCACTCGCAAACGTTACGAAGGCAAAGGCGTCGGCATGATTTGCCGCACCTTCTGCTTCGACAACGGCCTGATCATGCGTGCCGTGGGCGACACCATGATCATTTCCCCGCCACTGGTGATTACACCGGCGGAAATCGACGAGTTGGTGACCAAGGCACGCAAGTGTCTGGACCTGACCCTGAGTGCGTTGCAGGGCTAAGTGCTAGGCTCTGGGCGAGGTGTGCGGTCGACACTTCGCCCAGTGCAAATAAAGGATGGGTCTTTCCTTGAAAGCCTGCCTCGGAACTTGCCAGACTACCGGTTGTTCGGATGCCCAGTAACAGGCCGCTGAGCACGTGGTTAAAAAGAAAAATTGGAGCACTACCCACATGAAGGCATTAGGTATGAAGATAGCTGGCAAGACCCTCCTCGCCATGTCCCTGATGGGCGTGATGGCGGGTGCAGTACAGGCCGATGACAAGGTGCTGCACGTGTACAACTGGTCCGACTACATTGCACCGGACACCATCGCGAACTTCGAGAAAGAGTCCGGGATCAAGGTGGTGTACGACGTTTTCGACAGCAACGAAACCCTGGAAGCCAAGTTGCTGGCAGGCAAGTCCGGCTACGACGTCGTCGTGCCGTCGAACAACTTTCTTGCCAAGCAGATCAAGGCCGGGGTTTACCAGGAGCTGGACAAGTCCAAACTGTCCAACTACGGCAACCTGAACAAGTCGCTGCTTAAAGCGGTTTCCATCAGCGACCCTGACAACAAACACGCCTTCCCTTACATGTGGGGCTCGATCGGCATCGGTTACAACCCGGAGAAAGTCAAAGCCGCGTTGGGCGTCGACACCATCGATTCCTGGGACATCCTGTTCAAGCCTGAAAACATCGCCAAGCTCAAGGGCTGTGGTGTGAGCTTCCTCGATTCGCCGACCGAAATGCTGCCAGTCGCGCTGCATTACCTGGGCCTGCCAACCGACAGCCAGAAGAAAGAAGACATCAAGAAAGCTGAAGAGCTGTTCCTCAAGATTCGTCCTTCGGTCACCTACTTCCACTCGTCGAAGTACATCTCTGACCTGGCCAACGGCAACATCTGCGTAGCGGTCGGCTATTCGGGTGATGTGCAACAAGCCAAGTCCCGCGCTGCCGAAGCCGGTGACAAGGTCAAAGTCAGCTACGCCATTCCGAAAGAAGGCGCTGGCAGCTTCTACGACATGGTCGCCATTCCGAAAGATGCGGAAAACGTCGACGGTGCCTACAAGTTCATGAACTACCTGTTGCAGCCGAAAGTGATGGCCGACATCACCAACGCCGTGCGTTTCCCTAACGGTAACGCCGAAGCGACCCAGTTCGTGAACAAGGACATCACCTCGGACCCGGGCATCTACCCGACGGCCGACGTGCAGGCCAAGTTGTATGCGATTGCCGATTTGCCGGCAGCCACCCAGCGCGACCTGACCCGCAGCTGGACCAAGATCAAATCCGGTAAATAAGCCGGTTTGAGGCAACAACCTGTTGTCGCTGCCTGCGCGGTGGCGGCAACAGGAATAATTAAATGACAGAAAGTTTTGCTGGAATGGTTTATCGAGGGTAAGTTGCGCGCCGGTTTTGTTGCCAGGCAGCTACAGCTGTCATGTCACGCGGGGCAACTTGGGCCCAACTAATTTTAGAGGACCTCCACTTGCCTATTTTTTCTTTGTTGCGCAATGCCATGCTGGTCGGCGCGGGGCTGACACTTGCTGTCAGCGTCCAGGCTGCCCCCACTGTGCATATTTATAATTGGTCGGACTACATCGGTTCGACCACCCTGGCCGACTTCCAGAAAGAAACCGGCATCAAGCCGGTGTACGACGTGTTCGACTCCAACGAAACCCTGGAAGGCAAGTTGCTGGCCGGGCGTACCGGGTATGACGTGGTCGTGCCGTCCAACCACTTCCTCGGCAAGCAGATCAAGGCCGGCGCGTTCCAGAAGCTGGATCGGAAGTTGCTGACCAACTACGCCAATCTCGATCCAGTGCTGCTCAAGCGCCTGGAACAAAACGACCCGGGTAACCAGTACGCCGTGCCGTACCTGTGGGGCACCAACGGCATCGGTTACAACGTCGACAAGATCAAGGAAGTGCTCGGCGTCGACAAGATCGACTCCTGGGGCATGTTGTTCGAACCGGAGAACATCAAGAAGCTGCACAGCTGCGGCGTGGCGTTCCTCGATTCGGCCGATGAAATGATGCCGACGGTCCTCAACTACATGGGCCTGAATGCCAACAGCACTAACGAGGATGATTACAAGAAGGCCACCGCCAAGTTGCTCGCGGTGCGGCCGTACGTGACCTACTTCCACTCGTCCAAATACATCACCGACCTGGCCAACGGCGACATCTGTATCGCCATCGGTTTCTCCGGCGACATGTTCCAGGCCAAGGCCCGGGCCGCCGAAGCCGGCAAAGGCGTGAACGTCGCCTACACCATTCCGAAAGAGGGTGGGGCGTTGTGGTTCGACATGCTGGCGATTCCGAAAGACTCGGCCAACGTCAAAGAGGCGCATGCCTTCATCAACTATTTGCTCAAACCTGAAGTGATTGCCCAGGTCAGTGATTCGGTCGGCTATGCCAACCCTAACCCTGGCTCGGACAAGCTGATGGAACAGTCCATCCGCACCGACGAATCGGTGTATCCACCGCAGGCCGTGCTCGACAAGACCTATGTGTCGGTCGAGTTACCGCCGAATATTCAACGTTTGATGACCCGCAGCTGGACCAAGGTCAAGACGGGCAAATAGCTTCAAAGGCTCAAACTATCCAAGGTTGGCTCACCTTGAGCGAACTGCACTCTTTTTTTCTGGGAGTTTCGTAAATGGCAGTTGCCTCCGGCGCCTATAAGAAAGCCCTCGAGGGCGACCAATCACCTAAACAGGTGTTGGTCAAAATCGACCGGGTCACGAAGAAGTTCGACGAGACGATTGCCGTGGACGATGTGTCCCTGGAAATCAAAAAAGGCGAGATCTTCGCCCTGCTCGGCGGTTCGGGATCGGGCAAATCCACCTTGCTGCGGATGCTGGCAGGTTTCGAACGGCCCACGGAGGGGCGCATTTACCTCGACGGCGTCGACATCACTGAGATGCCGCCGTACGAGCGACCGATCAACATGATGTTCCAGTCCTACGCCTTGTTCCCGCACATGACCGTGGCGCAGAACATCGCCTTCGGCCTCAAGCAGGACAAGATCCCTGCCGCTGAAGTCGATGCCCGTGTCGCGGACATGCTCAAGCTGGTTCAGATGACGCAGTACGCCAAGCGCAAGCCGCATCAATTGTCCGGTGGCCAGCGTCAGCGTGTGGCCCTGGCGCGTTCGTTGGCCAAGCGCCCGAAACTGTTGCTGCTCGACGAACCGATGGGTGCGCTGGATAAAAAACTGCGTTCGCAAATGCAGCTGGAGCTGGTCGAGATCATCGAGCGCGTCGGCGTAACCTGCGTCATGGTGACCCACGACCAGGAAGAGGCCATGACCATGGCCGAGCGTATCGCGATCATGCATCTGGGCTGGATCGCCCAGATCGGCAGCCCGATCGACATCTACGAAACCCCGACCAGCCGCCTGGTCTGCGAATTCATCGGCAACGTCAACATCTTCGAAGGCGAAGTGATCGACGACGCCGAAGGTCACGCGACCATTACCTGCAAAGACCTCGACCGCCAGATCTACGTCGGCCACGGCATCAGCACCTCGGTGCAGGACAAGTCCGTCACCTACGCGATCCGTCCGGAAAAGCTGCTGGTTACCGCCGAAATGCCGACCTGCGAATACAACTGGTCCAGCGGCAAGGTGCATGACATTGCCTACCTCGGCGGCCATTCGGTGTTCTACGTCGAACTGCCGAGCGGCAAACTGGTGCAATCCTTCGTCGCCAACGCCGAGCGCCGTGGCCAGCGTCCGACCTGGGGCGATCAGGTCTACGTGTACTGGGAAGACGACAGCGGCGTGGTACTTCGCTCATGAACATGCGCAAATTCAAACGCCGCCTCAATCGAATAATTCCCGGTGGCCGCCAACTGGTCATCGGGGTTCCATTCATCTGGCTGTTCATGTTCTTCATGCTGCCGTTCTTCATCGTCTTGAAGATCAGCTTCGCCGAAGCCGACGTGGCCATCCCGCCGTACACCGAGATCTACAGCTTCATCGACCAGAAGCTCCAGGTGCTGCTGAACCTGGGCAACTACGCGATGCTCGGCGACGACGAGTTGTACATCGCCGCCTACCTCGGCTCGCTGAAGATGGCGCTGATCAGCACCGTGCTCTGCCTGCTGATTGGCTACCCGATGGCCTACGCCATTGCCAGCGCCCGTAAAGAGCTGCAAACGGTGCTGGTGCTGCTGATCATGATGCCGACCTGGACCGCGATCCTGATCCGCGTGTATGCGTGGATGGGCATCCTCAGCAACAACGGCCTGCTCAACGGTTTCCTGATGAGCATGGGCTGGATCGACGAACCGCTGCAGATCCTCAACACCAACCTCGCGGTCTATATCGGGGTTGTTTACTCCTATCTGCCGTTCATGATCCTGCCGCTCTACGCCAACCTGGTGAAGCACGACAACAGCCTGCTGGAAGCCGCCTCCGACCTGGGTTCGAGCACCTTCAACAGCTTCTGGAAGATCACCATTCCGCTGTCCAAAAACGGCATCGTCGCCGGCTGCATGCTGGTGTTCATTCCGGTGGTGGGCGAGTTCGTGATTCCGGAACTGCTCGGCGGTCCGGAAACCCTGATGATCGGTAAAGTGCTGTGGCAAGAGTTCTTCAACAACCGTGACTGGCCGGTGGCGTCTGCCCTGGCGGTGGTGATGCTGGCGATCCTGATTGTGCCGATCATTCTGTTCAACCGCAGTCAGGCCAAGGAAATGGAGGGCAAAGAATGAAGAACTTCCGTTTCTCAAGCCTGATGCTGGTGCTGGGTTTGCTGTTCATCTACGCGCCGATGCTGATCCTGGTGATCTACTCGTTCAACGCCTCGAAACTGGTGACGGTGTGGGGCGGTTGGTCGATCAAGTGGTACGTCGGCCTGCTCGACAACACCCAACTGATGGGCTCGGTGGTGCGCTCGCTGGAAATCGCCTGCTACACCGCGATTGCCGCGGTGGCGCTGGGGACGTTGGCGGCGTTCGTGCTGACCCGGATCACCCGCTTCAAGGGCCGCACGCTGTTCGGTGGTTTGGTCACCGCGCCGCTGGTAATGCCCGAAGTGATCACCGGTCTGTCGCTGTTGCTGCTGTTCGTGGCCATGGCGCAGATGATCGGTTGGCCACAGGAACGCGGCATCGTCACTATCTGGATCGCCCACACCACGTTCTGTGCGGCGTATGTGGCGGTGGTGGTGTCGGCTCGCTTGCGTGAGCTGGACTTGTCCATCGAAGAAGCGGCCATGGACCTCGGTGCCCGGCCGTGGAAGGTGTTCTTCCTGATCACCATTCCAATGATCGCGCCATCGTTGGCGGCGGGCGGGATGATGTCCTTCGCGCTGTCGCTGGATGACCTGGTACTGGCGAGCTTCGTGTCGGGTCCGGGTTCGACGACCCTGCCGATGGAAGTGTTCTCGGCGGTACGCCTGGGCGTGAAGCCGGAGATCAATGCGGTGGCCAGCCTGATTCTGCTGGCGGTGTCGATCGTGACCTTCCTGGTGTGGTTCTTCAGCCGCCGCGCCGAAGAAAGCCGCAAGCGTGCGATTCAGCAAGCCATCGAAGAAGGCGCTGCCGATTCCTGGAAGCAACCGGACGTGCGCCGGGCGCAGGCGCCAGAGGCGGCTTGAAGTGTCGGGTTGGCCACAACCACGTGGCCAACCCAAATCCCCTGTGGGAGCGGGCTTGCTCGCGAAAGCGGTGTGTCAGTCGATGGAGATGTCGACTGAGAGACCGTATTCGCGAGCAAGCCCGCTCCCACATTGGTTTTAGGCAGCCCAAGGGGATTTGCGGATGATCTCTACGAAGTTCATCGGTTTGAACCCCGGCTCGCTGTCCACCAGCACATCGGCATTCACTGTGCCGAACGTGGTGTCAGGCTTGTGCTTGAAGCCATTGGCGAACGCACACAGGATGCATTCCTTGAACCCTTCGCCGCGCGGGTGAGCATGCACCACCGCTTCGCGTTGCTCGGTCGGGAACGCTGCGTAATCAATCCCCAGCACATCCATCTCGACGCCAGCGGTAACCAGCGCCACATTCGGCCGCAGATGTTGCGGCACGCCCGGCGTGGTGTGCAAAGCAATCGACAACCACACCTGTTCGATATCGTCGTCGCTCAGCCCGTAAGGCTTGAGGAACGCTTTGGCGGCGTTGGCACTGTCGACTTCAAAACGCTCGTTATCGCTGCGCTGACCTTCCACCAGGCCCAGGTCGTGGAACATCGCGCCGACGTAGAGCAATTCCGGGTTGTAGGCCAGTTGCTTGCGCTGACCGCTCAAGGCTCCGAACAGAAATACCCGGCGTGAGTGGTGAAACAGCAGGTCGGATTCGACGTCGCGAATGTATTCAGTGGTGGCCTTGGCCAATGCGCTGTCGGGGATTTTGATACCGGCAATGATGCTGCTCATGGTGATTTCCTCGTGGGGAACGCCGTGGCGGCGCTGATGGGTAAAGTCTGTTCCCGCACCTGAAACTGGACAATCGATCCATGGCTGCGATCCCGGCCAATGAGCATGCATATCGCGCCAACCTCGCTTGTTGGGCTCGGATTGGCTAGGGTTGGAAGGTAAGTAAGGCCCCTGTGGGAGCGGGCTTGCTCGCGAAGGGGCCGTGTCAGTTGATACAGATGTCGACTGATACACCGCTTTCGCGAGCAAGCCCGCTCCCACAGGGTTTTGTGTTTGCCATAGATCCATTGAGGGCGTTTTGAGCCATGCAAAAAACCGTCGCCATCGTGGTGTTTTCCGGCGTGCAGTCCCTGGACGTCACCGGGCCTATGGATGTGTTCGCCGAGGCCAATCGCTTCCTTGCGCCGGAAGATCACTATCGGCTGGAAGTGATCGGCGTCGAGCGTGGGGTGATGCCGTGTTCCAACGGTCTGTCGCTGAACGCGCATCGGCATTTCAGCGAAGCACTGGATGCTTATGACTTGTTGCTGGTGGCCGGCGGGCCGCAGTTACCGTTCATGAATTTCGGCCCGACGTTCGACGCCTGGCTGCGGGATGCCTGCGCGCGGGCACAGCGCTTTGGTTCGATCTGCAACGGCGCGTTCATGCTGGCCCGGGCGGGTTTGCTCGAAGGCCGGACCGTCACCACCCATTGGGGCGATGCGACGGCGCTGGCGGCGTTGTGTCCGTCCACTCAGGTGGAGGCTGATCGTTTGTACGTGCAGGACGGCGAGCTCTACACCTCGGCCGGGGTGACGGCGGGGATCGATCTGTCGCTGTACTTGTTGGGGCGCGATCATGGTCCGGAAGTCGCGCTCAGCGTCGCCAAACGCCTGGTGGTGTTTACCCAGCGCTCGGGCGGGCAATCGCAGTTCAGTCCGTTCCTCACGCCTCACGCCGAACCAACCTCGGCGGTGGCGCTGGTGCAGCTCTACGTGCTCGCCAACCTTACCGGCGACTTGACCCTCGCCGACCTGGCCAACGCCGCGAACATGAGCGCGCGCAACTTTTCCCGGGTGTTCGCCAAGGAAGCCAAAGTGACCCCGGCGGAGTTTGTCGAGCGAGCGCGGGTGGATGCGGCGCGGGTGTTGCTGGAAAGCACGCGGTCGCCGCTGAAAACGGTGGCGTATCAGTGCGGGTTTCGTGATGCCCAGCATATGCGCAGCGTGTTCAACCGCCGGCTGGGCGTGACGCCGCAACAGTTCAGGCTGAACTTTGCGGCGATGGTGTGAGTAAGCATGGACCCTATGGGAACACTGCAAATCCCCTGTGGGAGCGGGCTTGCTCGCGAAGAGGCCGTGTCAGTCGATAGAGATGTCGACTGACAGACCGTATTCGCGAGCAAGCCCGCTCCCACAGGGATTGTGTTTCAACCTTTCAACGAGTCATACGCCTCAAGGGTGCGCAGCGAGTAGATGTACGCCGCCCCGGCATTCAGCGAAATCGCCGTGGCCAAAGTTGCCGCCACCTCTTCACGACTCGCCCCAGCCTTGATCGCCGCATCGGTGTGCGCCGCGATACAACCATCACAACGGGTAGTGATCGCCACCGCGATGGAAATCAGTTCGCGAGTCTTGGCATCCAGCACGTCATTTTCCGCAGCGGCTTCGCCGAGGGCCATGTAGGCGTTGACCATTTTCGGGTTGCTCTTGCCCAGTGCGCCAAAGGCTTTCTGGATGGTGGGCAGCAGTTCGGACCAGTTATTGAACATTGCGTTAACTCCTCAGCGGGTTGGGTGTACTGTTTCGACACGCTCAGTTTTGTCCTTTGGCGCGGTTCGGGTTTGTTCGATCCGCTCAGTCATTTCCTCGATGCGCTCAAATGAATCCGATCGATAAACTCATCACGCTGGCCAACGTGCGCGGCAGTCTGGACTTGCGCTGCCAGTTCCAGGGCGACTGGGCGCTGGCCCACGAGCAACAGGCGTTGGGCATGGCGCCTTATCACATCGTCCTGGCGGGCGACTGCCGTGTGGAATTCCCCGATGGCCAGCGCCTGCCCATGCGCGCCGGCGACATCCTGCTGCTGCCCGGTGGCACGCCCCACGTGATCCACAGCCCCGGAAAAACCGTAGCGCCCTCTGTGCAGAAGATCATCCGTGGTGGTGCGTTGCCTGTGCATCGCATCGGCGGTGCGAGTGTGGATCTGGACATGCTCTGCGGGACCTTTCACTACAACCGCGCCTCGCTGCTGTTTGCTTCGCTGCCCGCGTACTTGGTGATCCCCAGCGGCGCGCTTCCGGCTAATGGTCCGTTGCCGGCGTTGGTCGCGGTGTTGCGTGGTGAGGCGGAGGGCAATCAGGCGGGGGCGAAGTTCTTGCTCGACGCGTTGTCCCAGGCGTTGTTCACCCTGATGTTGCGGGCGCATCTGGCCACGCTGGGCCCGGCGAGTGGCACCCTGGCGCTGCTCGGCGACAAACGCCTGGGCCGCGCCTGGCAAGCGATGCTGGCCGATCCGGCCCATGAGTGGACCATCGAAAGCCTGGCCGAAACCGCGAACATGTCTCGGGCAACGTTTATGCGCTCGTTTGTGAAGGTGGCCGGGGTGTCACCGTGGGTGTTGCTGACGCAAGTGCGGATGGAATTGGCGTTCAGTTTGTTGAGCCAGTCGCATTTGGGCTTGAGCGATATTGCGTTGCAGGTGGGGTATCAATCACAAGCGGCGTTCAGCAAGAAATTCAAGGAGATTTATGGCGAGGCGCCGGGGAGGGTGCGGCGGGGGATTTAGAGGTGTGGTGTTTGGGAGGGCCTCTTCGCGAGCAAGCCCGCTCCCACATTGGAATGCATTTCAAATGTGGGAGCGGGCTTGCTCGCGAAGGCGTCGGCCCGGTCAATAAAAACCTATTGCGCAGCCCGCGACGGCAACAGTTTCAACGTACTCCGCGTATTCGCCGTCACTTCTTCATCACTGAAATGCGCCTGCAAGTACGTCCCTTCGATATACGCCTCCGCCTGATCGTCATAGTGACTGTCAAACGGCACGCCACTCTGGCCGACCGGGTTGATGGTCAGGCTATGAGCCGGGTCGGCGAAGTCGATCAGGCGCCGGGTCGACGGGCCATAAGTCACTGGCCAGGGCGCCGGGCCGATCCTGGCCGAGAGATTGTTCGGCACTTCGTGGGTGCCGGGCGCATCGAACGGGCCGACGTTGAAAATCCGGTCCAACGGCTTCTGCATTCCCAGCGGATGCCCATGAGTCAGCGTGTGCACCTTGCCCCACTGCCATTGCGCGAAATCTGCACCCAGCGTGGTCTTGAGGTGCGCGATGCTCGCCTGCCACGCCACTTTCACCGTGTCGGCGCGAGTTTCCTTGGCCGGGGTGTTGCGGTTGTCCCACCATGGCGAATCCGCGCTGGCGGCCAAGCGTGGCAGCGCCGCATCGATCACTCGGGTCGAGAGCAAGGTGTCGAAGAAATCATTGCCCAACTCATCGCGCATCGTCGCGTCGGTCAGGTTGAACAGGAACTGGTTGAACACCGTGGCGCTGATGGAATCCAGCGGGTAATCACCTGGCCACTGCGCCAGTTGCTCCACCAGTTTCAGTTCGGCCGGGTCGCGTACCACTTCACGCAATACCGGCAGCAACGGCGCCAACAGGCGCGGGCCGTAGGCGGTGGTGGTGCCCAGTTGCAGTTTCTGGTTGGCGTCGTTGTCCCAATTCACGTTCTTGTCGCTGAGCTGGCGATTAAGCTGCTGACCGCGATCGGCCAGGTTGTAGTAACCGGGGATTTCCATTCCCGTCGGCGAAACCGGCTGGAAGTTGGCCGAGACGATATAGCCCCGCGCCGGGTTCTCTTCCTGGGGGTTGGCGCTGAACGGGTAGAAGCCTTCCTTGTCTGCCTGATTACTGCTGCCGTCGAGGATGAAACCGGGTTTTACCCCGGCCGGACGCTTGGGCAGCAGGGCCGAGGCCCACCAACCGATATCGCCCTTGGCATTGGCATACACGATGTTCAACCCCGGTGCCTGCACCTTGGCTGCTGCGGCGCGGGCCTTGGCCAGGGTGTCGGCGCGGTTGAGCTGATAGAAACCTTCGAGGATTGGATTCGGCGTTTCGAGGAACGCCCACCACATCGCGACTGGCGTCTTGCCCGCTGCGGTGCCGAGCGCATCGTTGATGATCGGACCGTGGGGCGACTGGCGCAGGATCAGCGTCACCGGCGGCTGGCCCTTCACGGCGATCTGTTGCTCGGTGTTGACCATGTCCACCCATTTGCCGCGATACCAGACCTGATTCGGGTTGTCCGGGTTGACCTTCTCGGCGATCAGGTCCAGATCGTCGTTCTGGAACATGGTCAGGCTCCAGCCGAAATCCAGGTTGTGGCCGAGAAAGGCGAACGGCACCAGCGCCTGATGATGACCGTACAGCTCGAAACCCGGCGCCGACAGTTGCGCCTCGTACCACACCGATGGCACTGAGAAGCGAATGTGCGGGTCGCCGGCCAGCAACGGCTTGCCGCTTTTGCTGCGGTTGCCGGAGATGACCCAGGCGTTGCTGCCTTCGAACTGCGGCAGGCCGTTATCGGCCAGGGCTTGCTCGCTGAGGCGGGCGAGGGCGTTCAAGTCTTTCCAGTCGCCGGCGGCCAGCGCCGGGGCAGGTTTGGCGCGGGTCTTGGCCAGCACGCCTTTGGGCTGCCAGTCGAGGTCGAAGATGTTCAGGTAATCGGGACCCAACTGATCACGCACATACGTCATCAAGGGTTCGGTGCGAAACGCCGCAGCAAAGCTGTAGGCCATGTAGCCCGCGACGCTGATGCTGTCTTCGGCGGTGAAGGTGCGCTTGTGGATGCCCAGCACGTCGAACTCGATGGGCGCGGCGTGGGTGTCCTGATATTGGTTTATCCCGTCCAGATAGGCTTGCAGGGCCTTCCACGCCGGTGACTGACGATCCAGCGACGCCACATAGCTCTCGGCGCGCTCGCGGATGCGCAGGCTGCGGAACAGTTTGTCGGTGTCCAGCAGTTTCGGCCCGAGGATCTCGGCCAGTTCGCCACGGGCGAGGCGGCGCATGGCTTCCATCTGGAACAAGCGGTCCTGGGCGTGCACGTAGCCGAGGGCGCGGTAGAGGTCGGTTTCGTTATCGGCGCGGATGTGCGGCACGCCGCGCTCGTCGTAGCGCACGGTCACCGAACCTTGCAGGTGTTGCAGCTCCACCTGGCCCTGGCGCGTCGGCTGCTTGCTGTAGAGATACCCGCCAACCCCGATGGCGAGCACGACGATCAGCAAGGCAAGTACGGTCAGGACGCGTTTCATGGTGACTCCTTGTTCTTCTTCGATTGCCGCCCGTGTGGGCTGCAAACATGTAGCACAGACCTCCTGTGCCGGGCACTGCCGTCCTCGAATAGTCCGGAATGCCTTACTTCACTTCCACCGCCCACGGGCAGTAGCAACCGACCGCCAGCGTGTGGGTCGCACTCACCGCGCGACCTTCGTTCAGCGCTTGCAGGATCGGTTCGATAAAGCTGTTGTTTGAATTGCAGGTCAGGCCCTCGCTGTACGGGCCGAAATAGGCGAGCTTGCCGGCGCGGTCCCAGATCGCCACCGCCGGGCTGGCAGGGATTTGTTCGGAACCGGGCAGTACGGTGATGGTTTTCAGGTTGCTCAAGGTGCTCGGCAACTGGCCGTGGCTGCCGGGTTTTTGTACCGCATAAAACTCAACGCCCTGCGGTACATAGTGCTCAACCAGTTCGGTCAGGTGCTGCTGATTACCGACGTTGCACGGGCAGGCCGGGTCCCAGAAATGCACGAGGCGGATGGCGCCGGGGCCGGCCAGATCATCGGGCAGGCGCAGCGGATCGCCGGAGAACACCGCCGTGTGCTCGCTGAACGCCCGCAGGTAGCGACCCTGAAACCAGTCGTAAGCCGCCCACAGCACACCGGCACACACGAGGGCGAGCAGGCTGGCAAGCAGTGTTGTGCGGTAGGCCGGACGCATGGGTTTCAATCCTCGAAGGTCGCCCAGCTTGCCATGCTTGCCGCGACAGATGAATATCGCAGGCCCATAAAGTCTGTTTCGCGTTCTGGAATAACCATGCCTGCCACTTTCGATCCCGATCATTTGCGCGCCAGCCTGCGGCCATTGGCCGAGTGGCAGCCGTTGTCGACGGAGGGCCAGGCTTATCAAACGTTTTATGGACTGGATTTTCCCGGCCGCAGCTTGCGCCATGGCTTGGGGCGTTTCGAGGTCGATGGTTATGAGGTGGTCAGCCAGGTCTGGTGGCCGGAGCGGGTGAAGGCGACGCTGTTCCTGTTTCACGGTTTCTACGATCACACCGGGCTGTATCGGCATGTGATCGAGTGGGCGCTGGATCAGGGCTTTGCCGTGATCGCCTGCGACTTGCCGGGGCACGGATTGTCCAGCGGCGAACGCGCGAGCATCAAGGATTTCGCCGAGTATCAGGACACCTTGCAAGGCTTGTTCGCCGAGGCGCAGTCCCTGGATTTACCGCAGCCATGGCACTTGTGCGGGCAGAGCACCGGCGGGGCGATCGTGATTGATCATGTGCTCAACCAGGGGGCGGACAGTCCAGCCCAGGGCCAGGTGATCCTGTTGTCGCCGCTGGTAAGGCCCCGGGCCTGGGGCTGGTCACAGTTGAGTTATTACCTGCTCAAACCCTTCGTCAAAGGCATCGCCCGGCGCTTCAGCGAGAACTCCAATGACCCGGCGTTTTTGCCTTTTCTACAAGCCGATCCGCTGCAACCGCTGCGGTTGCCGACTGCGTGGGTGGGGGCGTTGGGCCGTTGGATCAAGCGGATCGAGTCGGCGGCGCACAGTCCGCGGCGGCCGCTGATCGTGCAGGGGCAGGCGGACATGACGGTGGACTGGGAACACAACCTTGAGGTGTTGAAAGCCAAGTTTGATCGGCCTCAGGTGCTGATGCTGCCTGAGGCGCGGCATCATTTGGCGAATGAGACGGTGGCGTTGCGGGAGGAGTATTTCGGGTTTTTGACGAAGCGGATTAAAGGCCGGAATCTTTAGCGTTTGTCAGGGCCTCTTCGCGAGCAAGCCCGCTCCCACATTGGAATGCATTTCAACAGGTGGGAGCGGGCTTGCTCGCGAAGGCGATCTACCCGACGCTGAAAATCATTGGTTAAGGTTCGTCTGCCCCACCGCCAACCCCGCCCGAATCGCCGCCAGCGCTGCCTGGTAATACGCCTTGCCTTCCGTTGACTCGGCAAACGTGGCGAACTCTTCCAGTTCGGTATCCGACAAGTCGCGATAAACGTAGAGCAGCGTGTTGTTGAGGTCAGCCCCAATCTGATCCATCAGGCGCTGGCGCTGTCCATTCAACATTCCAGGTGCCTGACCGCCACCGAGCAGCCCAGGAATCATTGAACTCAAGCTGTCCGCCGCCACGCCAGCAATTGCCAAGGTCACTTCGGCGCCGGCCTCGCGGGCGGGCAGGGCCTGGGCCAGGTGGCCAATGATCAGCAGGCGGGTGTCGCTGGCTTCAATCTTGGGCAAGCCCTTGGCGTTTTTCGCCAGTTGATCGCGACGGGTCGCCAGCAATTCGGCGGCGACGATTTTCTTGCCCAGCGGAGTCTGGAAGAACGCGAGAGCCGGTTTCGGGTCGGCGAGGGTCTTGCGCAGTTGCGCCTCGGCGCGCTGGTCCATGGCCTGGGGAGCGAAGCGCTGGTTGCTGTTGTTCACCAAGGCTTGAAACACGGCGGGTGGCAGGCTGTTCTGGTAGCGCTGCTGAGCGGCGGAGAGGGCGTCGTTGAAATGCGCGCGTTGATCTGGCCAACCGGCGACCTTATACAACTGGTCGTGGCCGTCTGCCCAAGCGGGCAAAACACAGAGCATCAACAGTGAAAAAAGCAAACGGCGCATAGGGACTCCTGTCAGCAGGCGACTATTCTCCGTGCGGTACAAGAACTTGTCGAGAATTCGTATCAGCCCGCTGCGCGGCTCTGTCGGATTTGCAGGCACAGGAATACTATGCGCGCCATGCAAATATCCTCTGATCACCCGCTGCTGTTACGTATCGTCGACGACTTGGCCGAACAGGGCTGGTCGCAGCAGAATATTTTCCTGCCTCTGGGTCTGACCCGGGAACTGGCGGCTGAGTGCCGTAAACGTGCGGCCGAGGGCGAATTGGCCCCGGCGGCGGTGGGCCGTGGGCCGACATCGGAGATTCGCGAAGGCATCCGGGGCGATCACATCCAGTGGCTCGAACCCGGCGAAACCGAGGCGTGCGATAGCTATTTGAGCTTGATGGACAGCCTGCGCGAGGCGATGAATCGCGGGTTGTTCCTCGGCCTGGAAGATTTCGAAAGCCACTTCGCCCTGTACCCGCCCGGTGCGTTCTACCTCAAGCATGTGGACCGTTTTCGTGACGACGACCGACGAATGGTTTCGGCGGTGATCTACCTCAACGACGGCTGGCTGCCCGAACACGGCGGCGAACTGCGCATGTACCTCAAGGACGGCGTTGAACACAATGTGGTGCCTACCGGCGGCTGCCTGGTGGTGTTCCTGTCGGGCGAAGTGCCCCACGAAGTCCTGCCCGCCACCCGGGATCGCCTGTCGTTGACCGGCTGGTTCCGCCGTCGCGGTAACGAGCCGTTCTGATCATGCAAAAGATTCTGGTTAGCCGCTGCCTGCTGGGCCACCGCGTGCGTTACGACGGCGGGGCGAGCGGGCCATTTGATCTGTTGGATCAATGGATCACCGAAAGTCGCGTGGTGCCGTTGTGCCCGGAAGTGGCGGGCGGCTTGCCGACGCCAAGGGCGGCGGCGGAGATCCCGGGTGGTCAGGGTAGGGACGTGCTGGATGGTCAGGCACCGGTGATTACCACCGAGGGCGAGGACGTCAGTGCGGAGTTTCTGTCGGGGGCATATCAGGCGTTGGAGTTGGTGCAGAAGCACGGCATCCGCATTGCTGTTTTGAAGGCTAATAGTCCGTCGTGTGGGAATTTGCTGACTTATGACGGGAGCTTCAGTGGTGTGAAGGTCGCCGGTGAAGGCGTGACGGCGGCGTTGCTCAAGCGTCATGGGGTTCAAGTGTTCAGTGAGCTGGAGTTGCCGCAAGCGGCGGCAGCGTTAGTCGCACAAGAACGGACCAACACAAAACCCCTGTAGGAGCTGTCGAGTGAAACGAGGCTGCGATCTTTTGATCTTGATCTTTTTAAAAGCAAGATCAAAAGATCGCAGCCTCGTTTCACTCGACAGCTCCTACAAGGTTACTCATCAGCCCGGAATCAGGGTTTGGGCTCTACACCCGTATCCGCCCCAAACCACTTCTGCGTCAACGCCTCCAACCGGCCATCCGCCTTGATCCGCTGCAATGCGTTGTCGAGGCTGGCGTGGAACGCCGGGTTACCTTTCTGGAACGGAATCGCCAGGCTCACCGGTTGGCTGGCCTTGGGCGCCTCTTCCTTCAACGTTTGTACCAGCAGCATCGATTGCGGCTGCTCTTCTTTTTGCGCGATCAATTGCGCATCGGTGTGGCTGTAGGGTTCGCTGAAGTCGAAACGATCCTTCAGATTCGGGGTCACTGCTATGTGGTTGATGGCGACGTCGTACTTGCCGGTTTCAACGCCTGGCAGCAGATCGCTGGCGTCGGTGACGACGAAGTCGGCGCGTACATCCAGTTCATTGGCCAGCAACTGACCCAACTCGACTTCGAAGCCAGTCAGTTTGCCGTCGTCCTTGAAATTGAAGGGCGGTGTATTAGCCTCAAGAGCAATACGCAGTTCGCCACGGTCAAATACATCGTCAATCAATTCGGCATGAGCCAAAGGGCTCAAAAGGGGTAGCAGGCAGATCAGGCCAGGCAAAAAACGCATGGTCACTCCTTTGAATTCATTATCGCGATGCTCTGGTTCAGGCTCGCTTTGCTATGGTTGTCGAGGTCCTTCGACAACGAATGGCCGTTAAGTTGTCTCGGCCACGCGGATTTTACGGAAAAACTGGAGAAGAGAATGAAAACGTTTATGTCACGAGCAGCATTGGCTGGCCTGTTGATGGGTGTGTCGGTGCTGGCCAGCGCCGCGACTCCGGCGCCCAAAGGTGCGCAAGTGTTCATCGTATCTCCCGAAGACGGCGCCACCGTCCCGGAAACCTTTACCGTCAAATTCGGTGTCAAGGACGTGGCCCTCGCCCCGGCCGGCGACGTCACCAAAAACACCGGTCACCACCACTTGCTGATTGATGTCAAAGAACTGCCAGCCGCCGGCGCGCCGATTCCGCTGGACGCCAACCACATGCACTTCGGCAAGGCGCAGACCCAGGCCGAGGTCAAACTGGCCCCGGGCAAGCACACCTTGCAACTGGAACTCGGTGACAGCGGCCATATGCCGTTCGATCCGCCAATCGTGTCGAAGAAGATCACCGTCAACGTTAAATGACCTGCTCGGAATAAAGAACCGCGCCCATGAAAAAGGAGCCCCTCAGGGCTCCTTTTTTTGTCGCTCAAGTCACTATCAGAACAATACGCGGCAACGAATGGTGCCGTTGATGTGCTGCAGTTTCTCTTGGGCGATTTCCGAGTAATCGGCGTCGACGTCGATCACGACGTAACCGACTTTCTCGTTGGTCTGCAGGAACTGACCGGAGATGTTGATACCGTTTTCGGCGAAGACCTTGTTGATCTCGCTCATCACACCCGGGATGTTCTCGTGGATGTGCAGCAGACGGTGCTTGCCAGGGTGAGCCGGCAGGGCCACTTCCGGGAAGTTCACCGACGATACGGACGTACCGTTGTCGCTGTACTTGACCAGTTTCTCTGCCACTTCCAGACCAATGTTGGCTTGCGCTTCAGCGGTGGAACCACCGATGTGCGGGGTCAGGATCACGTTGTCCAGGCCACGCAGCGGGCTTTCGAACTCTTCGTCGTTGGAGCGTGGCTCCACCGGGAAGACGTCGATGGCCGCGCCGATCAGGTGCTTGTCCTTGATCGCGTCCGCCAGGGCGTCCAGTTCGACCACGGTGCCGCGAGCGGCGTTGATCAGAATGCCGCCCTTCTTGATGGCGCGGATTTCCTTCTCGCCGATCATCCACTGGGTGGCGGCGGTTTCCGGAACGTGCAGGGTGACGATATCGGACATGCCCAGCAGCTCGGTCAGGTTACCGACCTGAGTCGCGTTGCCCAATGGCAGCTTGGTCACGGTGTCGTAGAAGAACACCTGCATGCCCAGGCCTTCCGCCAGGACCGACAGTTGTGTACCGATCGAACCGTAACCAACGATGCCGAGCTTTTTGCCACGGATTTCGAAGGAATTGGCCGCGCTCTTGATCCAGCCGCCACGGTGGCAGGAAGCGTTTTTCTCAGGGATGCCGCGCAGCAACAGGATCGCTTCGGCCAGCACCAGCTCAGCTACGGAGCGAGTGTTGGAGTACGGCGCGTTGAACACCGCGATACCGCGTTCGCGGGCAGCGTTCAGGTCAACCTGGTTGGTGCCGATGCAGAAACACCCTACAGCCACGAGCTTCTTCGCGTGATCGAAGATCTCTTCGGTCAGTTGAGTGCGAGAGCGAATGCCGATGAAGTGCGCATCAGCGATCTTTTCCTTCAGCTGGGCTTCCGGCAGAGAACCAGTAAGGTACTCGATGCTGGTATAGCCAGCCGACTTGAGAACGTCGACAGCCGATTGGTGGACGCCTTCGAGAAGAAGGAACTTGATCTTGCTCTTATCGAGAGAAGTCTTGCTCATCTGCGTAAACCTGTATCCCGGAGAAAAATGGCAGGGAAGGGCGCAGCCCAGAGCTGACCCGAACGGCAGGAACGCCGTCACCGCAGAATAGCCTTTGGGCACTACCCTGCGGGGTCGGTATGCTAGCATACGCACCCCGCTAAACACTCATTCCTGCGACGTGAAGCGTTCTCAGGATGACCATGAATTGTTCGAGAGTTCTGTCGATGACCAATCCTGCCCTGATTGAAGAGCTGAAGACCCTGGTTGAGCCTGGCAAGGTCCTGACCGATGCCGACTCCCTCAATGCTTACGGTAAGGATTGGACCAAGCATTTCGCCCCGGCCCCTACGGCCATCGTGTTTCCCAAGACCACCGAGCAAGTCCAAGCCATTGTCCGTTGGGCCAATGAGCACAAAGTTGCGCTAGTGCCGTCCGGCGGTCGCACCGGGCTGTCCGCTGCTGCAGTGGCCGCGAATGGCGAAGTGGTCGTGTCGTTCGACTACATGAACCAGATTCTTGATGTGAACCTCACCGACCGCACAGCCGTTTGTCAGCCTGGCGTGGTTACCGAGCACTTGCAGAACGTCGCTGAAGAAAAAGGCCTCTACTACCCGGTGGACTTCGCGTCGGCCGGTTCCAGTCAGATTGGCGGCAATATCGGCACCAATGCCGGCGGGATCAAGGTGATTCGCTACGGCATGACCCGCAACTGGGTGGCTGGCATGAAGGTCGTCACCGGCAAGGGCGATGTGCTGGAGCTGAACCGCGACCTGATCAAGAACGCCACCGGCTACGACCTGCGTCAGCTGTTCATCGGCGCGGAAGGCACCCTCGGGTTTGTGGTCGAAGCCACCATGCGCCTGGACCGTGCACCGAAAAACCTCACCGCCATGGTCCTCGGTACCACCGATTTCGACTCGATCATGCCGGTATTGCACGCGTTCCAAAGCAAACTGGACCTGACCGCGTTCGAATTCTTCTCCGACAAAGCCTTGGCCAAAGTCATGGGCCGCGGCGACGTTCCGGCACCGTTCGAAACCGATTGCCCGTTCTACGCGCTGCTGGAATTCGAAGCGACCACTGAAGAAGTGGCCAACCACGCTCTGGAAACCTTCGAGCACTGCGTTGAGCAGGGCTGGGTGTTGGACGGTGTGATGAGCCAGAGCGAAACCCAGCTGCAGAACCTCTGGAAACTGCGCGAATACATCTCTGAAACCATCTCCCACTGGACGCCGTACAAAAACGACATTTCGGTCACGGTATCGAAAGTCCCGGCGTTCCTGAAGGAAATCGACGCGATCGTCGGCGAACACTATCCGGACTTCGAAATCGTCTGGTTCGGCCACATCGGCGACGGCAACCTGCACTTGAACATCCTCAAGCCGGAAAACCTGAGCAAGGACGAATTCTTTGCCAAGTGCGCTACGGTGAACAAATGGGTGTTCGAAACCGTCGAGAAGTACAACGGTTCGATTTCCGCCGAACACGGCGTGGGCATGACCAAGCGTGACTACTTGACCTACAGCCGCTCGCCGGTTGAGATCGAGTACATGAAAGCCGTCAAAGCAGTGTTCGACCCGAACGGCATCATGAACCCGGGCAAAATCTTCGCGGTGTGAGCCGCGAGTTTTAAGAATCCATGAGGCAGGAGTCGGTAATGAGCTATCAGCACCAGTATGTCGACGGTACGCGTATTCACTTCCCGCTGGGAAAAGTGGTGTGCATCGGCCGTAACTATGCCGAGCACGCCAAGGAACTGGACAATCCGGTCCCGACCGAGCCATTGCTGTTCATCAAGCCGGGCAGTTGCGTGGTGCCGCTGGAAGGCGGTTTTGCCATTCCGACCGAGCGTGGTTCGGTGCACTACGAAGCGGAAATCGCCGTGTTGATCGGCAAGCCGTTGTCGACCAAACCGAGCCGCGAAGAAGTCCTCGACGCCATCTCCGGTTTCGCCCCGGCCCTCGACCTGACATTGCGAGACAAACAGGCCGAGCTGAAATCCAAGGGCCTGCCGTGGGAAATCGCCAAGTCGTTTGATGGCGCTGCAGTGATTGCACCGTTCGTGGTCGGCAGCACCTTCGCTGACCTGACCGACATCGGCATTCGCCTGACCATCAATGGCGAAGTGCGCCAGGATGGCAACAGCAAGGATATGCTCAACCCGATCGTGCCGATGATCCAGTACATGGCCGGCTGCTTCTCGCTGCAGGCCGGGGACGTGATCCTGACCGGTACGCCGGTGGGCGTTGGCCCATTGAATGTCGGTGATGACATCGTGCTGGAATTGCCGGGCGCCAGCAGCTTCACCAGCAGCGTTCGCTGATTCACGCATAACCCTCCTGTGGGAGCGGGCTTGCTCGCGAAAGCGGTGTGTCATTCAACGATGATGTTGACTGACCCATCGCTTTCGCGAGCAAGCCCGCTCCCACATTGGTTTGTGATCCTGCCCACAGTCCAAGTCTGCCCGCACATGGCTTTCCTGCCATTTCCCGTTTTTTTCACATCCTGTCTGGATAATTCCTCGGTTCCTGGCGTCTGAGCCTGCCCGTTTGTGCTATTACCCTTAGCCTGAATTTCTGGAACGCATCCCCTGATGGCCACGCAACCGCTCCCGACTCTGCAAACCCCTCGTCGTCCACGATTCCTGATGCGCTGGTATTACTGGCTGTTGCTGGTGATTGCGGCGGGTTATGGCCTGGCGTTTGCCATGCATTGGGATGACCGCGGTGTGCTGTGGGTGCGCGAGCGTCTGGAAACCCCGGCCGAGCGTCAGCAGAGTGTATGGCTGCCGGATTACCGCGCGGTGATCGACGCCAAGTTGCTGCCGGGCATGGAAAAGGACGAGGCGTCGGACCTGTCCTACGACCCGCAGACCAAAACCCTGTTCTCGGTCATGGGCAAGAACCCGTTCCTGGTCGAGCTGACCTTGCAGGGCGACGTGCTGCGCAAGATGCCGCTGGTGGGCTGGATCAACCCCGAAGGCGTGACGGTCATGGGCAATGGTCTGTTGGCCATCACCGATGAGCGCGAGCACATGCTGTCGATCATCAAGGTCGATGCCTCCACCCGCGAACTGCACCGCGAAGACTTCCCGAAATACGACCTGGGTCCGTCGAAAGACCAGAACAAGGCGTTCGAAGCCATCGTCTGGGACCCGCGCAACCAGCAACTGTTGCTCGGTGAAGAGCGTCCGCCAGCGCTGTTCAGCTGGAAAAGCGATGGCAGCCAGACCCTCAAGGGCGACAAGCAGAAGCTCGCCAGTAATGAACTGGACATCCGCAACCTGTCGGCCCTGGCCATCGACCCACGCACCGGGCACACCCTGGTGCTGTCCGCCGACTCGCACTTGTTGCTGGAGCTGGACGAGAAGGGTGAGCAGGTCAGCTTCATGACCCTGCTGGGTGGTTTCAACGGCCTGAAGAAAACCATTCCCCGCGCGGAAGGCGTGACCATGGACGAAGCGGGCACGCTGTACATGGTCAGCGAGCCGAATCTGTTTTATCGCTTCGAAAAACAGAAGTAACCGCTCGCTGCGCGGAACACACCTGTAGGAGCACGGCTTGCCGGCGAAGGCGTCCTTGAGATCGCCATCGCGAGCAGGCTCGCTCCCACAGTTGTGGTCCAAGGCCACTGGCCATTAAGCTTGAATTCAGATGGCCGTGGTATTTCATCCGCCCGCCCTGTTTTCGAGCTTGCCTGAATGCGTCGACTTGCCCGTCCCAAACCCCTGATTTTGCTCCTGTCAGTGATTGCGCTGATCGTGCTCGTCGCGGTCGGTCAGTACCTGCGCCTGTTTGAACGCGCCTGGTTCAATCTGCATACGCTATGGCAGCCGGTAAGCGAGCGTTCCATTGGCCTGGACCAGTATCGGGTGGTGATCGAGGCGCAAGTGATCGACGGGCTGGACGATGACGTCTCGGCGCTGACCTACGATCCGGTGCGCAAAAGCTTGTTCACGGTGACCAACAAAAATGCCGAGCTGATTGAGCTGTCCCTGGATGGCAAGATCCTGCGGCGTGTCTCGCTGATCGGCTTCGGCGATCCGGAAGCGGTGGAGTTCATCAGCGCTGACACCTACGTGGTCACCGATGAAAGCCAGCAGCGCTTGATCAAGATTCACCTGGAGAAGGACACCACTTTCCTCGACGCCGCTGACGCCGAGCAGATGACCCTCGGTGTGCACATGAGCGGCAACAAGGGTTTCGAAGGCCTGGCGTACGACTCGGTGGGCAAGCGCCTGTTTGTCGCCAAGGAGCGCGACCCGATGCTGATCTACGAAGTGCAGGGCTTCCCGCATTACAACCCGGAAAAATCCTACGCCGTACACGTCGTCAACAACCCCAAACGCGATGCCGGGATGTTTGTGCGAGACCTGTCGAGCCTGCAATACGACGAGCGCAGCGGCCACTTGATGGCGCTGTCCGATGAGTCGCGGTTGATCATGGAACTGGATGTGGATGGGCGACCGCTGAGCACGATGTCCCTGAACAAGGGGCGCCAGGGGCTGCAAAAGACTGTGCCGCAGGCGGAAGGGATTGCGATGGATGACGATGGCACGTTGTATCTGGTCAGCGAACCGAACCTGTTCTACACCTTCAAAAAACCAGCACAGCCCTAACCGACACTGTTATTCCCCGTAGGAGCGAAGCTTGCTCGCGAAGAGGCCATAACATTCAACATCTCAGTCGACTGTTACGGCCTCTTCGCGAGCAAGCTTCGCTCCTACGGGGTAATGCGTCAGGCCTTGAGGGTTTTCACGCCTTCACTCGTGCCCAGCAACAGCAAATCCGCCGGACGTGCCGCGAACAAACCGTTGGTGACGACGCCGACGATCGCATTGATCTGCGTCTCCAGCTCCACCGGGTTGGTGATCTGCATGTTGAACACGTCGAGGATGATGTTGCCGTTGTCGGTCAGCACTCCTTCACGGTAAACCGGGTCGCCGCCCAGTTTCACCAGCTCGCGGGCCACGTGGCTGCGGGCCATCGGGATCACTTCCACCGGCAGCGGGAACGCGCCGAGCACCGGCACCAGTTTGCTGCCGTCGGCGATGCAGATGAAGGTCTTGGCCACGGCCGCGACGATCTTCTCGCGGGTCAGGGCTGCGCCGCCGCCCTTGATCAGGTTCAGGTGCGCATCGCTTTCATCGGCGCCATCGACGTAAAACTCCAGGTCGCTGACGGTATTCAGTTCATACACCGGAATGCCGTGGCCCTTGAGGCGCGCGGCGGTGGCTTCGGAACTGGCGACCGCGCCATCGAAAGCGCCCTTGTGCTTGGCCAGTGCATCAATGAAGCAGTTGGCGGTGGAGCCGGTGCCGACACCGACGACGCTCTTGTCGTCGAGTTTCGGAAGGATGAAGTCGACGGCGGCCTGGGCCACTGCCTGTTTGAGTTGATCCTGGGTCATGCGGGCTCCGAAGCGGGCAAGGGGAGAACGGAAAGGCCGGCATTATAGGCTTCGGGGCGGGGAAGGTCATTGGCCGATTGGCAGGCCGTGACCATTACCTGCGACCGCTACCTGTAGGAGCGAGGCTTGCCCGCGAAAGCGATCTAACTGCCAACATTTATGTTGGATGTAACGACCCCTTCGCGGGCAAGCCTCGCTCCTACAGGTCCATGAAGTTAAAACCACCTGTTTAGTGTGGTCGCCCGCCCGAAAGCCGGGTTAGACTCCTTGGCCCTGCCCAACCCGCTCAGTGATGCTTTCCGATGCTCGAACAGTACGTCAAAAAGATCCTCACCTCGCGCGTTTATGACGTTGCCGTAGAAACCCCATTGCAGACTGCTCGCCAGCTCTCCGAGCGGCTGGGCAACAATATTTGGCTCAAGCGCGAAGACTTGCAGCCGGTGTTCTCGTTCAAGATTCGCGGCGCTTACAACAAGCTGACCCAGTTGAGCGATGAAGAACGTGCGCGCGGCGTGGTCACCGCGTCGGCGGGCAACCACGCGCAAGGCCTGGCCCTGGCGGCCAAGGTGTTGGGCGTGAAGGCGACCATCGTGATGCCCAAGACCACTCCCGAGATCAAAGTCGAAGGCGTGCGCTCGCGTGGCGGCAAAGTGGTGTTGCACGGCGATTCGTTCCCTGAAGCCCTGGCTTACTCGCTGAAACTGGTTGACGAAAAAGGCTACGTCTACATCCACCCTTACGACGATCCCCACACCATTGCCGGGCAGGGCACGGTGGCCATGGAGATTCTGCGTCAGCACCCTGGCCGTCTGGATGCGATTTTCGTCCCGGTGGGCGGCGGCGGTTTGATCGCCGGCATCGCGGCGTATGTGAAATACCTGCGCCCGGAAATCAAGATCATCGGCGTTGAACCGGACGACTCCAACTGCCTGCAAGCCGCTATGGCCGCCGGCGAGCGGGTGATTCTGCCGACCGTGGGCATTTTTGCCGATGGCGTGGCGGTGGCGCAGATCGGTCAGCACACCTTCGATATCTGCAAAGACTACGTTGATGACGTGATCACCGTCAGCACCGATGAAATTTGCGCGGCGATCAAGGATATCTACGACGATACCCGCTCGATCACCGAGCCTGCCGGCGCCTTGGGCGTGGCCGGGATCAAGAAGTACGTCGACCTGAATGGCGTCACCGGTCACACCTTCGTGGCCATCGACTCCGGCGCCAACGTCAACTTCGACCGCTTGCGCCATGTTGCCGAACGCGCCGAGCTGGGCGAAGGTCGCGAAGCCATCATCGCCGTGACGATCCCCGAGAAACCGGGCAGCTTCAAGGCGTTCTGCGAAGCCATCGGCAAGCGCCAGATCACCGAATTCAATTACCGCTACAACACCGGCAGCGAAGCGCACATCTTCGTTGGCGTGCAGACCCACCCGGACAACGATCCGCGCAGTGCGCTGATCGCCAGTCTGAGCGAGCAGGGTTTCCCGGTGCTGGACCTGACCGACAACGAACTGGCCAAGCTGCACATCCGCCACATGGTCGGTGGTCGCGCGGCGCATGTGGTCGATGAAGTGATTTTGCGTTTCGAATTTCCAGAACGTCCGGGTGCGCTGTTCAACTTCCTCAATAAACTGGGCGGGCGCTGGAACATTTCGATGTTCCACTACCGCAACCACGGCGCCGCGGATGGTCGCGTGGTTGCCGGTCTGCAAGTGCCCCACGAGGAACGTCATCTGGTGCCTGCGGCCCTGGAAGAAATCGGCTACCCGTACTGGGATGAAAGCGACAACCCGGCCTACAAACTGTTTCTCGGCTGAGCGGCTACGCTGATGGGCACGTCATAAGGAAATCGAACCATGGAAACGTTAACCGCCCTGAAAGTGGCGCATGTGGTGGCAACGGTGTTGCTGCTGGTGAGTGCGCTGGGGCTTGCGATCTGGGTCGGGCTGGCGCGGCGCAAGGGTGACGCAACGGCGGGAAGTCGCACGTTGCAGCGGCCTCGAGTGTTCGTCTGGCTGCTGATGGGCCTGGCGTTGCTGAGCATGCCGTTTACTGGCTGGTGGATGGTGCATCTGGTGGGTTGGCCGCTGGGGCAAACCTGGATTCTCGCCTCGAGCGTGCTCTACACCGTGGCGGCGCTGGCATGGTTCTGGTTGCTGGTGCGCCTTAACAAACTGCGCAAGGCGCCGGGTGGCGTGGGTAAATTTACCTTTGCGTTGGCGTTGTTCAGTTTTGTCTGTTTTATCGCGATTGCAGGGTTGATGGGCGCCAAGCCGGTTTAACCCTAAAAGATCGCAGCCTTCGGCAGCTCCTACATGGTTTTGCGTACACCCGTAGGAGCTACCGAAGGCTGCGATCTTTTGATCTTCAGTCGCGCAGAGACATCACCGGCCAACCGCGCTTCTGCGCTTCAGCCCGCAGATTCGGGTCCGGATCAACCGCCACTGGATTCGCCACCTGCTCCAACAATGGCAAATCATTCATCGAGTCGCTGTAGAAATAACTGTCTTCCAGCGAATACCCGGTCTCCTCCAGCCAGCGATTCAGCCGCGTCACCTTGCCTTCCTTGAAGCATGGAACGTCGGTGCTGCGCCCGCTGTAGCGACCATCAACCATTTCACATTCGGTGGCAATCAGGGTTTCAACGCCCAGACGCTGGGCGATCGGCCCGGTGACGAAGCGGTTGGTGGCGGTGATGATCACCAGTTTGTCGCCGGCTTCGCGGTGTTTGGCCAACAGGTCGAGGGCCTTGGGCAGCACGATCGGTTCGATGCAGTCGCGCATGTAGTCCAGATGCCATTGATCGAGGGTGGCCATCTCGGTGCGGCCGAGAATTTCCAGGCAGAAGTTCAGGTATTCGGCGTTATCCAGCTTGCCCGCCAAGTAGTCCTGATAGAACTCGTCGTTGCGCGCCTTGTAGGTCACGGCATCGAGAAAGCCGCGTTCGCACAGGTAATCGCCCCAGGCGTGGTCACTGTCACCGCCCAAAAGCGTGTTGTCCAAGTCGAATAAAGCCAGCCGCATTGCAGTTACTCGCTGAAAAGTCTGTAGAAAGGCGTCCAGAATACGGACTTTTCACAAGAGTGCACATAAGGTAGGCCGGCTCGTTGCTGCTATCACAACCTTTGTGGAACAATGCGGCGACATGCGTTTGCGAGGTTGTTGCCGTGATCGACCCCGATGGTTTCCGCCCCAATGTCGGGATCATTCTCACGAATGATGCCGGCCAGGTGCTATGGGCTCGCCGTATCAATCAAGATGCCTGGCAGTTTCCACAGGGTGGGATCAACCCCCAGGAGACGCCGGAAGACGCCTTGTACCGCGAGTTGAACGAAGAAGTGGGTCTTGAGCGCGAAGATGTTGAAATTCTCGCCTGCACCCGGGGCTGGTTGCGCTATCGTTTGCCGCAACGTCTGGTCCGTACCCACAGCCAACCGCTGTGCATCGGCCAGAAACAGAAATGGTTTCTCCTGCGCCTGATCTCCAACGAGCAGCGGGTGCGGATGGATTTGACCGGTAAACCGGAATTCGATGGCTGGCGCTGGGTCAGCTATTGGTATCCGTTGGGCCAGGTGGTGACATTCAAGCGCGAGGTGTATCGACGCGCTCTCAAAGAGCTTGCCCCGCGCCTTTTAGCGCGCGACTGACGACGGAGTTCGACCCCGAGCCATGCTCAATACGCTGCGCAAGATCGTCCAGGAAGTTAACTCCGCCAAGGATCTCAAGGCGGCGTTGGGGATTATTGTGTTGCGCGTCAAAGAGGCCATGGGCAGCCAGGTCTGCTCGGTCTACCTGCTTGACCCGGAAACCAACCGCTTCGTGCTGATGGCCACCGAGGGCTTGAACAAGCGCTCGATCGGCAAAGTCAGCATGGCACCCAACGAAGGTCTGGTTGGCCTGGTCGGCACGCGTGAAGAACCCCTGAACCTCGAAAACGCCGCGGATCACCCGCGCTACCGTTACTTCGCCGAGACCGGTGAAGAACGCTACGCCTCATTCCTCGGGGCACCGATCATTCACCACCGTCGCGTCGTCGGCGTGTTGGTCATTCAGCAAAAAGAGCGCCGCCAGTTCGATGAAGGTGAAGAAGCCTTCCTCGTGACCATGAGTGCGCAACTGGCCGGCGTTATCGCCCACGCTGAGGCCACCGGTTCGATCCGTGGTCTTGGCCGCCAGGGCAAAGGCATCCAGGAAGCCAAGTTCGTCGGCGTACCGGGTTCGCCCGGCGCGGCGGTCGGGACCGCGGTGGTCATGCTGCCGCCAGCCGATCTGGATGTGGTGCCGGACAAGACCATCACCGACATCGACGCCGAACTGGGGCTGTTCAAGACCGCCATCGAGGGCGTGCGCGCCGACATGCGTGCCCTGTCCGCCAAGCTCGCGACCCAGTTGCGTCCTGAAGAGCGCGCGCTGTTCGACGTTTATCTGATGATGCTCGACGATGCCTCGCTGGGCAGCGAAATCACCACCGTGATCAAGACTGGTCAATGGGCCCAGGGCGCGTTGCGTCAGGTGGTTACCGATCACGTCAATCGTTTCGAACTGATGGACGATGCTTACTTGCGCGAGCGCGCATCGGACGTCAAGGACCTTGGCCGCCGTTTGCTCGCCTATTTGCAGGAAGAGCGCCAGCAGAGCCTGGTCTACCCGGAAAAAACCATTCTGGTCAGCGAAGAGCTGACGCCGGCGATGCTCGGTGAGGTGCCGGAAGGCACGTTGGTCGGTCTGGTCTCGGTCCTCGGCTCGGGTAACTCTCACGTCGCGATCCTCGCTCGGGCGATGGGCATTCCGACGGTGATGGGCCTGGTCGACCTGCCATACGCCAAGGTCGACGGCATCGAATTGATCGTCGATGGCAATCGCGGCGAGGTCTACACCAACCCTAGCGACGTGCTGCGCAAACAGTTCGCCGAGGTGGTGGAAGAAGAGAAGCAACTGGCGCTCGGTCTCGACTCCCTGCGCGATCTGCCATGCGTGACCCTCGATGGCCACCGCATGCCGCTGTGGGTCAACACTGGCCTGCTCGCGGACGTAGCGCGGGCGCAGAAGCGTGGCGCTGAAGGCGTCGGTCTGTACCGCACTGAAGTGCCGTTCATGATCAACCAGCGCTTCCCGAGTGAAAAAGAACAACTGGCGATCTACCGCGAGCAACTCGCCGCGTTCCACCCGCAGCCAGTGACCATGCGCAGCCTGGACATCGGTGGTGACAAGTCGCTGTCGTACTTCCCGATCAAGGAAGACAACCCGTTCCTCGGCTGGCGCGGCATTCGCGTCACCCTCGACCACCCGGAAATCTTCCTGGTCCAGACCCGTGCGATGCTCAAGGCCAGTGAAGGCCTGAACAACCTGCGGATTCTGCTGCCGATGATCTCCGGCATCCATGAGCTGGAAGAAGCCCTGCACCTGATTCACCGGGCCTGGGGCGAAGTCCGCGACGAAGGCACCGACGTGCCGATGCCGCCGATTGGCGTGATGATCGAGATTCCGGCGGCGGTGTACCAGACCAAGGAGCTGGCGCGGATGGTGGACTTCCTGTCGGTCGGCTCCAACGACTTGACCCAGTATCTGCTGGCCGTGGACCGCAATAACCCGCGAGTGGCCGATCTCTACGACTACTTGCACCCGGCGGTGCTGCAAGCCTTGCAGAACGTGGTGCGTGATGCCCATGCCGAAGGCAAGCCAGTGAGTATCTGCGGCGAGATGGCCGGCGACCCGGCAGCGGCGGTGCTGTTGATGGCGATGGGCTTTGACAGCCTGTCGATGAACGCCACCAACTTGCCGAAGGTGAAGTGGATGTTGCGTCAGATCAACCTGAGCAAGGCCAAGGAATTGCTGGCGGAGTTGATGACCATCGACAACCCGCAAGTTATCCACAGTTCGCTGCAATTGGCGCTTAAGAACCTTGGGTTGGCGCGGATGGTTAATCCGGCTTCGGCCAAGACCCTCTGAAAGGCTGATCGCCCTGTGGCGAGGGAGCTTGCTCCCGCTGGAGTGCGAAGCGCTCCCAATCCGGCCAATGCGTTCTTTCAGAAAGATCGCATTGGCCGGTTTACGACTGCTCCGCAGCCGGACGGGAGCAAGCTCCCTCGCCACAATTTATATCCTGGCCTTTAAACCCTGATATCCACTTCCCCCAAATGCCCGCCATACGGCCCGAAACTCCTTTCGACCATATGCCTCGACCCGTCCGCCCGAACAATCAACGCCGTACTCGCCCGCGTCCCGTAAGTCGGGCTGGCAATAAACACACTCGACAATAAAGTCTCGGTGGCCAAACCCACCCCGGTATCCGGCAAATCGGCAAACGACGCTGTCTGCGAGTCAGCCAAAATAGCCAGCAACGCCTCAGGCTGCGGATCGTCCAGCAGTTCGCTCAACGCAGCCTTGGCCTTGAGCACTTTCGGCCACGGCGTATCCAGTCCCGCGTTCGATAATCCGTAGACCCCGGGCGCCAGCATCACCGCTTCGGTTTCCCGGGCATTGAAGTGCCACAACTCATTTGTGTTGCCGATCAACAGGTTAAACCCGGCATATTCCCGGGAACGGCTGACAACGTCGCCTAAATAGTCATCAATCGACACCTCGCCGCTCAAAAAGCCTGCCACCAGTTCACCGCGTGATCGAGGCGACGGCGGCTGATGAGGATCGCGAATATTGGTCAGGGCGGCGAATCGCCCGTTGGCCCCGACACCGAGCCAGGTACCGCCCGCTTCCAGGTCCCGGCCGGCATGCACATGGGGCGCGTGCGGCCATTGCGCCAGGGGCTGGGTAGGCCGGGCATAGAATTCGTCGCGGTTGGCCGCCACGATCAGCGGCTGGGCATGGCCCGGGCGCCAGGCGAAAACAATCAGGCACATAAGGTGGTCCTTGTGTGTTTTTTGCTCACTCTACGCAGACATTGCTCGCGCATCCATCGCCATCCAGTAGAGCTGGAGGCCATGCATCCGTTACCATGCCGCTCCTATTTTCGCGATGCATGGGAAGACGGCCATGGAATTTCTGCTCTATCTGGCGCTGGGCGCCTGTGCGGGCGTGCTGGCCGGGCTATTCGGGGTTGGCGGCGGGATCATCATCGTCCCGGTGCTGGTGTTCAGTTTCAAACTGCAAGGCTTCGATCCGTCGATCCTCACGCACCTGGCCGTCGGTACGTCCCTGGCGACAATCATTTTTACTTCGGTGAATGCGATCCGCGAGCATCACCGCCGTGGCGCCGTGCGTTGGCCGATTTTCGCCTGGATGACCCTCGGCATTCTGATCGGTGCCGGTTTCGGTGCGCTGACCGCCGAGGCGATCTCCGGCCCGCATTTGCAGAAGATCATCGGCGTATTCGCGCTGATAGTGGCGGTTCAGCTCGCGTTGGACTTCAAACCCAAGGCCAGCCGAACGGTGCCGGGCAAAGTCGGTCTGACCGTGGCAGGCAGCGTGATTGGCTGGGCTTCGGCGATTTTCGGGATCGGCGGTGGTTCGTTGACCGTGCCGTTCCTGACCTGGCGCAGCGTGCCGATGCAGCAAGCGGTGGCGACTTCATCGGCCTGCGGCTTGCCGATTGCCGTGTCCAGTGCATTATTTTTCATGATTCTGGGCTGGCACGATCCGTTGTTGCCAGCCCATAGTCTCGGTTTTGTTTATTTGCCGGCGTTGCTGGGGATCGCCCTGACCAGCATGTTCTTCGCCCGCTTCGGTGCGCGACTGGCGCACAACTTGTCGCCGCGCTTGCTCAAAAGACTGTTCGCCGCTTTGCTGTTCTGCGTGGGCCTGAATTTCCTGCTCTGACGCGGATCGCAATCCTGGCTTAATCCTGAGGTGACAGCGTCCCCCGGGAATTTTGAAGGTTTCAACTCTAACGAGGAGTCGCAATGCTGCCTTACCCGCAGATCGACCCGGTGGCCCTGGCCATCGGTCCGCTGAAAATCCACTGGTACGGTCTGATGTACCTGATCGGCATCGGCGGCGCCTGGCTGCTGGCGTCCCGTCGGCTGAACCGCTTCGACCCGACCTGGACCAAGGAGAAACTCTCCGACATGGTCTTCTGGATGTCGATGGGGGTCATTGTCGGCGGCCGCCTGGGCTACGTGTTGTTCTACGATCTGAGCGCGTACCTGGCCAACCCGACGCTGATTTTCGAAGTGTGGAAGGGCGGCATGTCGTTCCACGGCGGGTTTATCGGCGTGATGCTGGCGGCGCTGTGGTTCGGCAAGAAGAACAACAAGTCGTTCTTCCAGTTGATGGACTTTGTCGCACCGATGGTGCCGATCGGCCTGGGCGCCGGGCGCATCGGCAACTTCATCAACGCCGAGTTGTGGGGCAAGCCGACCGACGTGGCGTGGGCGATGATCTTCCCGCCGTTCAGCGATCCGGCGCAGCTGCCGCGTCACCCGTCGCAGCTGTATCAGTTTGCGCTGGAAGGCGTTGCGCTGTTCCTGATCCTCTGGCTGTTCTCGCGCAAGCCGCGGCCGACCATGGCGGTGTCCGGGATGTTTACGCTGTTCTACGGCATCTTCCGTTTCATCGTCGAATTCGTCCGTGTACCGGACGCGCAACTGGGCTATCTGGCTTGGGGCTGGCTGACCATGGGTCAGGTTTTGTGCGTACCGATGGTGCTCGCCGGTCTGTTCCTGATCTGGCTGGCTTATCATCGCGCCCCGGCGGCGCCAGCGGCGGCGGTATAAATTCGAATCCCGGGGGCGACGGCTCCCGGGTTCAAGGACACAGGTAACTCATGAAGCAATATCTCGATCTGGTGGCTCACGTCATCAAGAACGGCACCAAGCAAGCCAACCGCACCGGCGTTAACACCATCAGCTTCCCTGGCGCGATGCTGCGTTATGACCTGAAGGAAGGTTTCCCGGCGATCACTACGCGCAAGATGGCCTTCAAATCGGCCATCGGCGAGATGTGCGGTTTCCTGCGTGGCGTGAACAACGCCGCCGAATTCCGTGCGTTGGGCTGTAAGGTCTGGGACCAGAACGCCAACGAAAACGCGCAGTGGCTGGCTAACCCGTTCCGTCAGGGCGAAGACGACCTCGGCGAAATCTACGGCGTGCAATGGCGCAAATGGCCGGCGTACAAGCAGATTCCGGTCAGCAACAAAGCCGCCATCGAGCAGACTTTGAGCCAAGGCTATCGCCAGATCGCTGAAGGCGAAGAAGACGGTCAGGCCTATGTGGTGCTGTACAAGGCGATCGACCAGATCCGCCAATGCGTCGACACCATCATTAAGGACCCGGGCAGCCGCCGCATCCTGTTCCACGGCTGGAACGTTGCCCAGCTCGATGAAATGGCCCTGCCGCCGTGCCATCTGCTGTACCAGTTCCACCCGAATGTCGAGACCAAAGAGATCTCTTTGACCCTCTACATCCGCTCCAACGATCTGGGCCTGGGCACGCCGTTCAACCTCACCGAAGGCGCCGCGCTGCTGAGCCTGATCGGGCGCCTGACCGGCTACACGCCGCGCTGGTTCACCTATTTCATCGGTGATGCCCACGTTTACGAAAACCATTTGGACATGCTGAATGAACAGCTCACCCGCGAGCCGTTCCCGATGCCGAAACTGGTGATCAGTGAGCGTGTGCCGGCGTTTGCCGAGACCGGTGTTTATCAGCCGGAATGGCTGGAGCTGATCGAGCCGAGCGATTTCTCGCTTGAGGGTTATCAGCACCACGCGCCGATGACCGCGCCGATGGCGGTTTAAGCCTCAACACAGATCAAAATGTGGGAGCGGGCTTGCTCGCGAAAGCGGTGTGTCAGTCGATAGAAATGTTGCCTGACACACCGTATTCGCGAGCAAGCCCGCTCCCACATTGGTTATTGGGTGGTTTTAATGGCCGTGGCTGCGGCCCACGTGCGAATGCTCCACCTCCGTCGCCACAACCCCGCCGCTCACTTCCAACCGCTGCAAAATCCCGCATTGATCGATATCCGGCCCTTCGCTGCAGCGTTGGCGCAGGTCGAGCAGTTGTGTCTGCAACGCCAGCAAGCCGTCGATCCGGGCCTTGACGTGGTGGATGTGTTCATCGATCAGCGCGTTGACGCTTTGGCACTGGTCCTGCGGGCTGTCGCGCAGGGTCAGCAGGCTGCGGATTTCCTCAAGGGTCATGTCGAGGGTGCGACAGTTGCGGATAAACGTCAGGCGCTCGGCGTGGGCCTGGGTGTAGACGCGGTAGTTGCCATCGCTGCGGGCCGGCTCTGGCAGCAGGCTTTCGCGCTCGTAATAGCGGATGGTTTCCACGGCGCAGTCGGTCAGTTTGGCCAGTTCTCCGATCTTCATCGCGACAATCTCCAAAAGGTTGCTTGACCCTATAGTGGCTACAGGGTCTTTACTTGGCAACAGGCACCTTTATGGACGCAACCCGATGAGCGATTCCCTTCACACCCACAAGCCCGACGATGGGCACGATCACGATCACGATCACGATCACGATCACAGCCACAAGCTGCAGCCTGTGCAGAAGGCGCATGATCATGGGGGCCACGGGGATTCCTGCTGTTCCTCCAAAGTGGCGGCGCCGTCGCTGATCAAGTTGAGCGACAAGCCGACCGACGGCGCACGGCTGAGCAGTTTTCGCATCGACGCGATGGACTGCCCGACCGAGCAGACGCTGATCCAGAACAAACTGGGCAAGCTGACGGGTGTGCAGCAGCTGGAATTCAACCTGATCAACCGCGTATTAGGCGTGACTCACGACCTGCCGAGCACGGCGCCGATCATCGAGGCGATCAAGTCGCTAGGGATGGTGGCCGAGCCGATGGAGCAGGGTGTCGAAACGCCAGCGCCAACTCCTGAGAAAAAACACTGGTGGCCCTTGGCGCTGTCCGGTGTGGGCGCATTGGCGGCTGAAGTGATCCACTTCACCAACGCCGCACCGACCTGGGTCGTGGCAATCATCGCGCTGATTTCGATCCTCAGCGGTGGCCTGACCACTTACAAAAAAGGCTGGATCGCCCTCAAGAACCTCAACCTGAACATCAACGCGCTGATGAGTATCGCGGTCACCGGTGCAGTGTTGATCGGCCAATGGCCTGAAGCGGCAATGGTGATGTTCCTGTTCACCGTGGCCGAGTTGATCGAAGCCAAGTCCCTGGACCGCGCGCGCAACGCCATCGGCGGGCTGATGCAGATGACCCCGGAGCAGGCCACGGTGCAGCAGGCTGACGGTAGTTGGCTCGAACAGGACGTCAAAAGCATCGAACTGGGCGCCCGAGTGCGTGTGCGCCCGGGCGAGCGGATCGGCCTCGACGGCGAAGTCTTGTCCGGTACATCCACCATCGATCAGGCGCCGATCACCGGCGAAAGCCTGCCGATCGAGAAGACTGTGGGCGATAAAGTCTTCGCTGGCACCATCAACCAGGCGGGCTCGCTGGAATATAGCGTGACCGCTGCGGCGAACAACTCGACTTTGGCGCGGATTATCCATGCCGTGGAACAGGCTCAAGGCGCGCGGGCACCGACCCAGCGTTTCGTTGACCAGTTCTCGAAAATCTACACCCCAGCGGTGTTTGTCCTGGCCTTGGCCGTGGCAGTCATTCCGCCGCTGTTCATGGGCGCCGCGTGGTTCGACTGGATCTACCGGGCGCTGGTATTGCTGGTGGTCGCCTGCCCATGCGCGCTGGTGATTTCCACTCCGGTGACCATCGTCAGCGGCCTCGCGGCAGCGGCGCGCAAAGGGATTCTGGTCAAGGGCGGCGTCTATCTGGAGGGCGGTTACAAGCTCGATTACCTGGCCCTGGACAAGACCGGCACCATCACCCACGGCAAACCGGTGCAGACCGATTATCTGTCCCTCGACCCAACCGCCGATGCAACAGCGCCCGCGATTGCGGCAGCGTTGGCCGGTCGTTCCGATCACCCGGTGTCGCTGGCCATCGCCAACGCTGCGGTGGATAAACAATTTGCGCCGCTCGCTGTGGATAACTTCGAAGCCCTGGCCGGTCGCGGTGTGCGCGGCGAGATCAACGGTCAGGTCTACCACTTGGGCAACCATCGTCTGGTGGAAGAGCTGAACCTGTGCTCGCCGGCGCTGGAAGAGAAACTGTTTGCCCTGGAAAAGCAGGGCAAATCCGTGGTGCTGCTGCTCGACAAGTCCGGTCCGCTGGCGCTGTTCGCCGTGGCCGACACCGTCAAAGAGTCCAGCCGCGAAGCGATTCAACAGCTGCATGACCTGGGCATCAAAACCCTGATGCTCACCGGCGACAACGTTCACACCGCTCAGGCGATTGCTGCGCAAGTCGGTATCGACGAGGCCAAGGGTGACCTGCTGCCGACCGACAAACTGCAAGCCATCGAAGCACTTTATGCGAAAGGTCATAACGTCGGCATGGTCGGTGACGGTATCAACGATGCTCCGGCGCTGGCGCGGGCCGAGATCGGTTTTGCCATGGCCGCCGCCGGCACCGATACCGCCATCGAGACCGCTGATGTCGCCCTGATGGACGACGATTTGCGCAAGATCCCCGCATTCATCCGCCTGTCGCGGCAGACCTCGAGCATCCTCAAGCAGAACATTGCCCTCGCTTTGGTCATCAAGGCTATCTTTCTTGGGGTAACCTTTGCCGGGATCGCCACCATGTGGATGGCGGTGTTCGCCGACATGGGCGTGAGCCTGTTGGTGGTGTTCAATGGTTTGCGCCTGTTGCGCAAATAAGCGATGAGGAGCGGGTGTGCTGAGTGCCGAGCTGAAGGCGTTTTACATGGTGGCCCGCCTGGGCAGCATTACCCTGGCGGCGAAGAAGCTCGGCCTGAGCCAGCCCACCGTGACAACGCAGATTCGCAACCTGGAAAGCCAGTACTCGGTTGAACTGTTCTACCGTGGCGGCCGCCGCCTCAGCGTCAGTGACGAAGGCGCGCGGCTGTTGCCGATGGTCAAGACGCTGTTGCAACAAGAAGCCGATATCGAGTTTTTCCTGCGCAACAGCGGCCAGGTCCAGGGCACGCTACGCATTGCTGCCACGGCGCCGTATTACATCCTCGATTTGGTGAAGACCTTCCGCGAGCGCCTGCCGCAAGTGGAAGTGTCGGTGGAAATCGGCAATTCCCAGCAAGTACTCGAAGCGTTGGAGGATTACCGGGTCGATGTCGCCGCGTCTTCGCAATTGCTCGACGACGCACGGTTGATCCGCCGGGTGCTCGGCAGCGATCCGCTGGTGCTGGCGGTGCATCGCAATCATCCGCTGGCGGTGCACGACCATGTGCCGCTCAGCGCATTGGCCGGGCATACGTTGTTGATGCGCGAATCGGGCTCGACCACTCGGCGGCTGACTGAAGAATTGCTGGCCAGTGCCGGCGTGAGTTTCGGGCCGTTGCTGGAGATTGGCAGTCGTGAGTCGATTCGCGAGGCGGTGCTGCGCAATATCGGCATCAGCATCATTGCCCGGCAGGAAGTGCCCCATGATCCGCAGTTGCGGGTACTGACCATCGAGAATGCACCGCAGATTCCGGAATACCTGTATTGCCTGAAGGAAAGAAAAGGCGCGCGGTTGCCGGCGGCGTTTCTCGGGTTGGCGCAGGAAATGGCCCCCGCATAGATTCCTGTGGCGAGGGGGCTTGCCCCCGTTCGGCTGCGCAGCAGTCGTAAACCCATTAAATGCGGTATGCCTGAAAAAACACCCTCGCAGTTTTGGGGCCGCTTCGCGACCCAACGGGGGCAAGCCCCCTCGCCACAATTTCATCTGGCATAAGGCTGTGGATTTCTCTCAACCCAAATCCCCGAATACCACTATCAACCGTTTTTGCCTCGTTGCCACATGACCGACGCATTACAAACCTAGGATGGCCCTCATCTGCTTGATGAGGTCTGTCCATGAACCACTCGATCGCAACTGCCCTGACCAACCCCGGCGCGCCGATGAAAGTGCGTGGCGTGCAGAAACGCTTCGGCGCCTTCACCGCCCTGGATAACGTATCCCTCGATGTGGCGGCGGGTGAGCTGGTGTGTCTGCTCGGCCCGTCGGGCTGTGGCAAAACCACCTTGCTGCGCTGCATCGCCGGTCTGGAGAAACAGGACAGCGGCGAGTTGTACCTCGGCGAGCGCGACGTTTCCCACCTGGCGCCGCAAGCACGGGACTACGGCATCCTGTTCCAGTCCTACGCGCTGTTCCCCAATCTGACCGTCGAAGCGAACATTGCCTACGGCCTCGCCGGCAGTGGTCGCGATGAAGTGCGCAAACGTGTCGGTCAGATGCTGGAACTAGTCGGCCTGATCGGCAGTGAGAAAAAGTACCCCGGCCAATTGTCCGGCGGCCAGCAACAGCGAGTCGCCCTGGCCCGCGCTCTGGCCCCCGCGCCATCCCTGTTGTTGCTGGATGAACCGATGTCGGCCCTCGACGCTCGGGTGCGTGAGCACCTGTGCACCGAGCTGCGCCAATTGCAGCGCAACCTCGGCATCACCACGCTGATGGTCACGCACAATCAGGACGAAGCCATGCTGATGGCCGACCGCATCGCCGTGATGAACAACGGCAAGGTCGAGCAGTACGCCACGCCGCAGGAAATCTACGACCGCCCGGCCACACCGTTTGTGGCGGAGTTTGTCGGCCAGGGCAACTGGTTGCCGTTCCGCCGCAGCAGCGACAGCCACGCCCAAGTCGGCGGGATGAACATGCGCCTGGCCGACGGCAGCGCGAAAACCGCGTCGGGCCGTTTGTTCTGCCGCCCCGAAGCGATCAACGTCAACCCGCCGGTGCATGAAGAAAACCTGTTCCCGGCCAAGGTTCGTGAAATCACTTTTCTCGGCAATCGTTGCCGCATGAGCTTCGAACTCGATCAACTGCCGGGCCATCCGCTGCTGGCCGAACTCGCCCCGGAAGCCATGCCGCGCCTCGGCGCGCAGCAAATCATGGTCGCCTTGCCTCCGCGCAGCCTGCAGGTGTTTGCCTGATGAGCGCGAACCTCGCGCTGCCGATACCGCACAAGCAGGTTCGGCAGACCTCCCGCGCCGAGATTGGTGATCGGGTGTTCGTGGTCGGCGGCAAAGTGCTGTTGCTGGTGTTGCTGGGCATCGCGGTGTTGATGCCATTATTGGCAATCTTCTGGCGCGGCTTCAGCGCCGAAGCCGGGCAGGGCGGTGGTCTGGTCGCCGCCCGTGAATTGGTGACCAGCGAGAATTTCCACTGGTTGCTCGGCAACAGCCTGAAAGTTTCCCTCAGCGTCGCGGCGATTGTCGTACCGCTGGCCTACCTGTTTGCCTACGCCCTGCAACGCACGTTGATTCCGGGCAAAGGGATCTGGCGTGGCATGTCGTTGCTGCCACTGATGGCGCCGTCGATGCTGCCGGGGATCGCGCTGGTTTATCTGTTCGGCAACCAGGGCATGTTGCGCGGGTTGCTCTCGGACAATATCTACGGCTTCTGGGGCATTGTTCTGGGTGAGGTGATCTACACCTTCCCACACGCCTTGATGATTCTTCTGTCGGCGTTGTCCCTGGCGGATGCGCGACTGTTCGATGCGGCTTCGAGCATGGGCGCGAGTCCGGCGAAAGCTTTTCGCAGCATCACCTGGCCGGCGACTCGTCAGGCGGTGTTCGCCGCGTTCTGTCTGGTCTTTACGTTGACCATCACCGACTTCGGCGTGCCCGTGGTGGTCGGCGGCGACTATCAAGTGCTGGCGCTGGAAGCCTACAAAGCCGTGGTCGGCCAGCAACAATTCGGTCGTGGCGCATTGATCGGCATGGTCCTGCTGTTGCCGGCACTGTTCAGTTTCGGCGTCGATGCCTGGTTGCGTCGGCGTCACGGCGACTCCATGAGCGGCCGGGCACAAGTGTTCAAACCGGCGCCGTCGAAGCTGCGGGACGGTTGCTACCTGGCCATCGTGCTGCTGATCTGCGCGGTGTTGCTGCTGGTGTTCGGCATGGCGGTGTTCTCGTCGCTGGTGAAGTTCTGGCCTTACAACCTGTCGCTGTCGCTCAATCACTACCAGTTCAACGACACCGCGGGCGGCGGCTGGCTGGCCTATGGCAACAGCGTGAAGATGGCTTTGTGCACGGCGCTGATCGGCAGCGTGCTGATCTTCACCGGCGCCTACCTGATGGAAAAAACCAAGGGCCAGCGCGGACTGAACCTGACCTTGCGCATGCTCAGTTTCGTGCCGATGGCCGTGCCGGGCCTGGTGCTGGGCCTGGGTTACGTCTTCTTCTTCAACCTCAATGGCAACCCGCTGCATGTGCTCTACGGGACCATGGCCCTGCTGGTGGTCTGCACCATTGCTCACTATTTGACCACCGCACAAATGACCGCCACCACCGCGCTGCGCCAGCTCGACGCCGAGTTCGAAGCCGCCGCGTTGTCGCTCAAGGCGCCGCTGTACCGGCATTACCTGCGGGTCACCGTGCCGATCTGCCTGCCGGCGCTGCTGGACATCGTGCGCTACCTGTTCGTCTCGGCCATGACCACCGTTTCGGCGGCGATCTTCCTCTACAGCCCCGACACCATCCTCGCGGCGGTGGCGGTGCTGAACATGGACGACGCCGGCAACGTCGGCGGCGCGGCGGCAATGTCGACCCTGATTCTGTTCACCTCGGCGGGCGTGTCCCTGCTGCTGGCCTGGGCTTCGCGCGGTTTGCTGCGCCGCTCCCAGGCCTGGCGGCAGACCGCGCCTGGCAATTGATTCGCTGCTCCTAAAACCGAAAGCCCCTCAACTCAAAGACAGGAAAAGATCATGTTCAAGCCCCTGGCCCTGGCCGCTGCTGTCCTCACCGCTTTCAGCCTGAACGCCTTCGCGGCGAAAACCGAGTTGACGGTGTACACCGCCCTCGAAGCCGAACAACTGAAGACCTACAAGGACGCCTTCGAAAAGGCCAACCCGGACGTCGAGATCAAGTGGGTGCGTGACTCCACCGGGATCATCACCGCCAAGCTGCTGGCAGAAAAAGCCCGCCCACAAGCCGACGCCGTGTGGGGCCTGGCCGCGTCGAGCCTGGCGATCCTTGATCAGCAAGGGATGCTGCAAAGCTACGCGCCGAAGGACCTGGGCAAGATCGGCGGCAATTATCGCGACGCCGCCAACCCGCCAGCATGGGTCGGCATGGACGTGTGGGCCGCGACCATTTGCTTCAATACCGTCGAAGCCGAAAAGCAGGGCCTGACCAAACCGGTGAGCTGGCAAGACCTGACCAAGCCTGAGTACAAAGGCAAGATCGTCATGCCCAACCCGGCCTCGTCCGGCACTGGTTTCCTCGACGTCAGCGCCTGGCTGCAAACCTTCGGCGAGAAGCAGGGCTGGCAGTACATGGACGACCTGCACCAGAACATCGGCCAGTACGTTCACTCCGGTTCCAAGCCATGCAAACTCGCGGCGTCCGGTGAATTCCCGATTGGCATTTCCTTTGAATACCCGGCGGTTCAGCTGAAGCGTCAAGGCGCGCCGCTGGACATCATCCTGCCGAAAGAAGGCCTGGGCTGGGAGATCGAAGCCACCGCCGTGATCAAGGGCACGGCCCATGAAGACGCAGCGAAGAAACTGGCGGACTTCTCCGCGAGCCCGGCGGCGATGGAGCTTTATAAGGAGAACTTTGCGGTGCTCGCGCAGCCGGGCATTGCCAAGCCGCAGACCGAATTGCCGGCGGATTACGAGCAGCGTTTGATCAAGAACGACTTTGCCTGGGCGTCGAAGAATCGCGACGAGATTTTGACTGAGTGGCGTAAGCGCTATGACGGCAAGTCCGAGAAAGTGGTCGCCAAGTAAATCTTCGTAGGCTGACAGGGCCTCATCGCGAGCAAGCTCGCTCCCACAGGGGATGTGCGTCGATCACAAATCCAATGTGGGAGCGAGCTTGCTCGCGATAGCGGTCCTGAATTCAGGACATCTCTTAATGACCCAACACAACGACATGCTCATCGTCGGCGCCGGCATCCTGGGCCTGTCCCACGCCTACGCCGCCGCCAGACGCGGCCTCAAGGTCACGGTTTTCGAGCGCAGCGAAACCCCTTTGGGCGCCTCGGTGCGTAACTTCGGCCAGGCACTGGTCACCGGCCAGCCACCCGGCCCGATGCTCGAACTGGCCAAGACCAGCCGCGAAATCTGGGCTCAGTGGGCACAACTCGCCGGCCTGCACCTCAAACGCAACGGCTCATACCTGTTCGCCCGCACCGAAGCCGAAGAACACCTGCTGCAAGCCTTTTGCAATGGCCGCGCCGTGGAGCACAACTACAACGTCGAACTGCTGCGCGGCGCGGTGTTGCGGGATTTGTACGGCGGCCAGTTCAGCCATCACCGCGCTGCGTTGCACGGCGTGGACGATCAGCAACTGTATTCCCGCGAGGCGATTCCGGCGCTGATCGATTACCTGCGCCGCGAACTCGGTGTCGAGTTTCACTTTTCAACCCTGGTGCGCGACATCGAGCCGGGGCGTTTACACAGCACCGCCGGCAGCTTCAGTGCCGAGCAGATCATCGTCTGTTCCGGTCACGACTATCAGACCTTGCTGGCCGAGCCGATTGCCGCGCTCAATCCGCAAATCTGTCGCCTGCAAATGCTCCGCGCCCGGCCGCAGATCAATCTCAACCTGCAACATGCACTGCTCACCGGATTGAGTTGCGTGCATTACGGTGCATTCGCCGACTTGCCGGAAGCCGCGGCGGTGCAGGCGCAAATCCTGCGAGATGCGCCGCACTTGCACGACAACGGCATTCACCTGCTGATTAGCCCGACGCCCTATGGCGAGTTGATCATCGGCGACTCGCACCATTACGGCAGCGATCCTTCACCGTTCAACGCCGAGCAGGTGGACGACTGGATGATCGAATTGGCCGAACAGACGTTGGGTTGCCGGATTCAGGTGATCGAGCGTTGGCAGGGTGTCTATGGTTCGAAGGGGCCGGGACCGTTCTCGTTCCTGCGCCCGCAACCCGGCGTGAGCGTGGCACTGATGCACACCGGCGTTGGCATGAGCGTCGGGCCGGCGATGGCCGAGCGCAACGTCGCCCTGTTATTAGGAGAAGTGTGATGGCGAGTGTGGAGCGAGTGGTCGACGAGGTGTTCGCGCTGTACGAACGTTTTGGCGACTGCGATTACATCGGCGAACCCGTGTCGCAGATCGAGCACATGTCCCAGGCCGCCGAACTGGCCATGGCAGAAGGTTTCGACGATGAAGTGGTGCTGGCGGCGTTCTTTCACGACATCGGACATATCTGCGCCGAGGATGCCGAGAACATGGACGGTTACGGCGTGGTCAGCCATGAACGCCTTGGCGCGGATTACCTGCGCCGCGCCGGCTTCAGCGAACGCATGGCGCGGCTGGTGGAATACCACGTGCAGGCCAAGCGTTACCTGACACTCACGGAACCGGGGTACTACGAGCGCTTGAGCGAAGCCAGCCGCCGGACACTGGACTATCAGGGCGGGGTGATGACGGCGGCGGAGGCCGAGGCGTTCGAGCGTGATCCGTTATGTGAAGTCAGTTTGCGCATGCGGCAGTGGGATGAGCAGGCTAAGGAAATGTGGGTGCCAGTGCTGGATCTCGACATTTTGAAGCGCAAGGCGCTGGGGCTTTTGTCTGGCGTGGTGTGCTGAACCGTCTCACACAGATTTGGGAAACGTTGCATGGATCGTAGTGCGCCACAGGTTCATGCTGGGTTTTTCGCAGGGAGACGCATGGATGCGTTACTTGAACGTGATTGCCCAGGATCGAAACGGGGACGGTAAGGCCGATACGTTGCTTTATCGGTTTTATGAGGATGACCAGCTGCAGCGCGAGGCGACGGAGGCTGACCTTCGGCGGCTCAAGGTGTTTGGCAAAACCTATCTGAAATGCGCGTGGTTCAATGCTGGGGAAGGTGAGGAGCGGTATCTGCGGATCTTCTCGCAGAATCTTTCTGGCGACGGCACGCCGGAAATCGTCCATCTGCATTTTCATGAGGGGCCGGTGATTGTCTATAAGGCCGCGGCTCAGGATCTGGATAACGATGGTGGGCTGGAGTTGATACTGGCGTCGGATGTTGACAATGACGGGCGTTCGGATCGTACGGATCGGAGTCGGGTGACGGCGTTGGTGAAGCAGTTTTTGAAGGTGGGTTGGTAGCGGACAAACCGTGAGACCGAGTTGCGGCCTTCGCGGGCAAGCCTCGCTCCTACGGGATTTGTGTCGTTCACAAATGTTGCGTCCGACACCCCCCTTGTAGGAGCGAGGCTTGCCCGCGAAGACGCCCGCCCAGACACCGAAAATTCACAGCTGCTGCGCCAACCCCTCAACCTGTTCCTGCCTTTCCGCCTGACTCAACTTCGCCTGTGGATTCAGCGACGACCACTGCGGATGCGCCCGCGCCTTGTTCAACGCCTCGGGCAGCTTGCCTTCGCGCCAGGTCTTGTCCTGGGGCGTGGCCACCTGGATGCTGTCCATCGCCGCATGCCCGCGCTGGTTCAGGGCTTGCACCAACTGCCGCTGACGCAAGGCCAACAACCGCAGCACGCTGTCATCGACGGTCAGTTCGCGCTGACCCTTGATCTTGCCCAGCAAGCGACTGCCATAACTGCGGGCGGTTTGCAGTGCGCCGCCGGCGATAGCCCCGGCCAGCGCCGCGACGCCAAGGGTCAGGCCACCGACCAGCAGGTCCACACCTGCACCGGCTGCCGCGCCCGCCGCAATACCTCCGCCCACCCGCACCCCAAGTTGCTTGAGGGTTTCGGGATTGAACAGGTCATCGCCCCAACGGCCATCGAGCAGCGGCAAATCACTGGCGGCAGCATCCTGGGGGCGGAAGGCGTAGAGCTTGAGCAGGGCTTCGACGCAACGCTGTTCCCGTTGGCGCACGGCTTTGCGTAGTTCGCTGATCGCTTGTTGTTCCTGTTCGGCTTCGCTGCTGACGCTGCGGCGGCACGCGGCGCAGTCGATCAATAATTCGGCAATCAACCGCGCCGCACTCTGCTGACGGGCCTGGCGCTGGGCCTGTTGATCGGTGATCAGGCGTTCCAGTTGTGGACGGGCGTTTTCCAGCAGCAGCGCGAGGCTTTCATACAGTCGGCGTTCGCCATCTTCCGGCGGGGCCACGCTGTCGAACCGCACCAGCGCATGCAAACCCAATCGCGCCAATGCCTCACGCCAATCCGGCTCGCGATGATTGGCGCTGCTGACGAAATTCAGTACCGGCAGCAACGGTTTGCCGCAACTGGCGAGCACCTCCAGTTCATCGCGGTACTTGGCCAGCACCGGTTCACGGGCGTCGATCACATAGAGGCCGGCGTCCGAGGCCAGCAGTTGGCGCAACACCTTGGCTTCTTGTTCGAAACGCTGCCGGGCTTCGCTGCCCTCAAGGAATCGCGCCAGCCGCGCCGGGCCGTCGAGGCGTTCGCCCGGACGCTCCAGGCGTTCGAGGTAGTCGAGCAGGGCGATGGCATCTTCCAGGCCCGGCGTGTCGTAGAGATCGAGCAGTGGCTCGCCGTCCACTGACAGCCGTGCACCTTCAACGTGCCGGGTAGTGCTGGGCCGATGGGACACTTCGCCGAAACCGACGTCACGGGTCAGGGTGCGCAGCAACGACGTCTTGCCGACGTTGGTGTGGCCGACGACCGCGAGCTTCAAAGGCTTAGTCATGACCCGTCTCCAGCCAATTCATGGGCGCGCAATCGGCGAAGGGCAGTTCAAGTTGTTGCAGCGCCACGTGCCAGTCGCCAAGACGCTCGGCATCCAGCGCTTCGCCGGGCGGTGCTTGCAGCAGCCAGACGCGGGTGGCCGTGGCATTGCGCGCCAGTTCGGCGATCAACGCCAGGCTGCCGCGATCCGGCGAGCGGCGCGGGTCGCAAGCAATCGCCAGGCGTGCCGGGGGAAAGCGGCTCAGTTGTTCGAGGAGCTTGTGGCGCGATTCGCGGCTGTCGAGGATGCCGGCGTCGCTTACGGATTTCGGCAGTGGCGGCGGCCATGGGCGTTGGTCGTCCAGTTCGATGGCCACCAGCAGTGCCCCATCGCTTTGCAGATCACTGACGGCGCTTTCGACGCGGTGAAGCTGATCCGGAGCGGCATCGCTGATGCCCAGGCGTTCGCTGGTGGGCATCAGGCGTTCGCGCAATTGCGCGTAGCCAGGCAGGTTCAGGTCCAGGCGCAATCCAGCCTGACCGGTCTTCCAGCGCCACAGGCAAAACAGCGCCAGCAGCAGGCGCGGCAGCACGCCGTAAACCACCAACACGCCGACCAGCCAGGTCGCCCAGGCCTGGCGAGCGCTTTCGATATTGAGCGCGGTGTCGCCGCTGGCGCGAATCATCTCCACCGTCGGCACGTTGAAACCGAGCAGGGCCGGCAAGGCACCGAGGGCTTGGGTCATCGCCACAAAGGTGTCGGCGCTGAGCAGGGTAGTTTCCCAGACGAAGCCGTAGCGACGAGTCGCCATCAGCGTCAGCAGAATCGCCAAGGCACTGAGCATCGCCAACAGCCACAGGCTGTTGACCAAAACGCCGACGGCCCAGCGATTGAGTTTGTGCCGTTGCAGCAACAGCAACAGGGCCGGAGCCAGTTGCGCGGCTTTGGCGTCGCGAGCAAGTTTTTCGCTGAGCCACAGCCACAAGCGTCCGAGGGTGGCGCCATGTTCACCAGCGAACACCAGGCCTAAGGCCCAGCTCAGCAGCAGAATCAGGTTCAGCCCGAGCAAACTGCCCAAGGCCCAGAACACATTCACCGAGACTTGCCCGTCGCCCAGTGCAGCAAACGCCAGGCCGGCGCCACTCACCACGGCCAAAACTGCCAGTACCAAAAGCGCCAGTCGCGCACCTTGCAGCCAGTGCTTGAGGGCGCTGCTTAGTCCATCGCGCTCGGCGAGCCACAAGGCCCGGCGTTGAATGCGGGTCGGCAGGTCGCCGCCGGCATTGCGGGCCAGTCGGTTGGCTTCCAGATCGTCCAGAGGCCCGGCGTGTTCTTCGCGCAGGCGAATGGTTTCCGTCAGCCAGAGGTTATTCAGTTCAGTCACGCGGCATCCCGTCGCTTAAATGAACGGTGAGCATAACCGCTGTGGCGCTTATCGGGGAAAGGGAGGCTCTGGTATCCTCGCCGGCATGACTAAATCACTCCCCCTCAGCCTGATCGCAGCCCTCGGTGAAAACCGTGTGATCGGCGTCGACAACAGCATGCCCTGGCACTTGCCGGGGGACTTCAAATACTTCAAGGCCACCACCCTGGGCAAGCCGATCATCATGGGTCGCAAGACCTGGGATTCCCTCGGTCGTCCGTTGCCGGGCCGGTTGAACATCGTGGTCAGCCGTCAGGCGGATCTGGTGTTGGAAGGCGCGGAGGTTTATCCGTCGCTGGAGGCTGCGGTGGTTCGCGCCGAAGCCTGGGCGAAAGAGCAGGGCGTCGATGAGTTGATGCTGATTGGCGGGGCGCAGTTGTATGCCCAAGGCCTGGCACACGCTGATCGGCTGTACCTGACGCGCGTGGCGTTGAGCCCGGAAGGGGATGCATGGTTTCCGGAGTTTGATTTGAGCCAGTGGAAGTTGGTGTCGAATGTGCTGAATGCGGCGGAAGGGGATAGGCCGGCGTACAACTTTGAGGTGTGGGAAAAAGCCTAAAAGCTTCGCGAGCAAGCCCGCTCCCACATGGAGTACGCGTTCCAAAGTGGGAGCGGGCTTGCTCGCGAAGAGGCCCGCTCAGTCGCTGAAAATCTTAAGCCTGAGCCAACTCAGCATGCTCATCCGCATCCAGCAGTTCTTTATCCGTCTGCTGCATGATCTGGCTGGTAATCGCACCGGCGGTAATCGACCCACTGACGTTCAACGCGGTGCGGCCCATATCAATCAGCGGCTCGACCGAAATCAGCAACGCCACCAGTGACACCGGCAAGCCCATGGCCGGCAGTACGATCAACGCGGCAAACGTCGCGCCGCCACCCACGCCCGCCACACCGGCCGAACTCAGGGTCACAATCGCCACCAGCGTCGCGATCCACAGCGGATCGAGCGGGTTGATGCCCACGGTCGGCGCGACCATCACCGCCAACATCGCCGGGTACAGACCTGCACAACCGTTCTGGCCAATGGTTGCGCCGAACGAAGCGGCGAAACTGGCGATGGACTGCGGGATGCCCAGACGACGGGTCTGCGCTTCAATGCTCAGCGGAATGCTCGCTGCGCTGGAGCGGCTGGTGAAGGCAAACGTCAGCACCGGCCAGATCTTGCGGAAGAAGCGCAACGGATTAATCCCGGCCGCCGACACCAGCACACCGTGGATCACAAACATCAGCCCGAGGCCGATGTACGACACCACAACGAAACTGCCGAGTTTGATGATGTCTTGCAGGTTGGAACCGGCGACCACTTTGGTCATCAGCGCCAATACGCCGTACGGGGTCAACTTCATTACCAGACGCACCAGACGCATCACCCAGGCTTGCAGGGTGTCGATGGCGTTGATCACTTTCTGACCTTTCTCGACGTCATCTTTCAACAGTTGCAACGCGGCGACCCCGAGGAACGCGGCGAAGATCACCACGCTGATGATCGAAGTCGGCTTGGCCCGAGCCAGATCGGCGAACGGGTTCTGCGGGATGAACGACAGCAGCAACTGCGGCACATTCAGGTCAGCGACCTTGCCCGCGTAGTCGGTCTGGATGGTTTGCAGACGGGCCATTTCCTGGGTGCCGGCCACCAGACCTTCGGCGGTCAGGCCGAACAGATTGGTCAGGCCGATCCCGATCAGCGCCGCGATGGCGGTGGTGAACAGCAGCGTGCCGATGGTCAGGAAACTGATCTTGCCCAGAGATGAAGCGTTGTGCAGACGGGCCACGGCGCTGAGGATCGAGGCGAACACCAGCGGGATCACGATCATTTGCAGCAACTGCACGTAACCGTTGCCGACCAGATCGAACCAGCCGATCGAGGCTTTCAGCACTGGATTGCCGGCACCGTAAATGGCATGCAGCGCCACGCCGAACACCACGCCCAAGACCAGCGCGAGCAAAACCTTCTTGGCCAGGCTCCAGGAGGTGTGACGGGTTTGCGCCAGGCCAAAGAGCAGGGCGAGGAACACCAGCAGATTGAGAATCAGCGGCAGATTCATAGGGACTCCATAGACTTGTGCCAGCCACCTTCGTGTGTGACTGCGAACCGGCAAGCCTAACAGCTTGATATCTAATGAATTAATACCAAAAACAGAGGTGAACTGTCGTTTTTGGAATAAGCGCGTGTCGCAGGCAGGGATGCAGCTGGCGCGATGTGGACGCAAGCGGTCGCGGGCAGGCGGGAACTGTCACACTTTTTTGTTAGCGTCGATGTCTTTGAATCAGGGAGAAAGCCAATGAAGTTCGCACCGAAAATGCTCGTTGCCGCGCTGGGTTTAGGATTGGGCCTGAGCCTCGCCGGCCAGGTATTTGCCACAGATTTGAAGCACTGGCCAGCCGATCAGGCCAAGGCGCTGGACGCGATGATCGCGGCCAATGCCAACAAGGGTAACTTCGCGGTGTTCGACATGGACAACACCAGTTACCGCTACGACCTCGAAGAGTCGTTGCTGCCGTTCATGGAAAACAAGGGCCTGATTACCCGCGAGAAGCTCGACCCCTCCCTGAAACTGATTCCGTTCAAGGACACCGCCGACCACAAGGAAAGCCTGTTCAGCTACTACTATCGCCTCTGCGAAATCGACGACATGGTTTGCTATCCATGGGTCGCCCAGGTGTTTTCAGGCTTCACCCTGCAAGAGCTCAAGGGTTATGTCGATGAGCTGATGGCCTCCGGCAAACCGGTGCCAAGTACCTATTACGACGGCGATGTGGTCAAGACCATCGACGTCCAGCCGCCGAAAGTCTTCACCGGTCAGGCCGAGCTGTACAACAAGCTGATGGAAAACGGCATTGAGGTCTACGTGATGACCGCCGCCTCCGAAGAGCTGGTGCGCATGGTCGCGGCTGATCCGAAGTACGGCTACAACGTCAAACCGCAGAACGTGATCGGCGTGACCACGCTGCTCAAGGACCGCAAGACCGGCGAGCTGACCACGGCCCGTAAGCAGATCACTGCCGGCAAGTATGACGAGAAGGCCAACCTCGGCCTGGAACTGACGCCTTACCTGTGGACACCCGCGACCTGGATGGCCGGCAAGCAGGCGGCGATCCTGACCTATATCGATGAGTGGAAAAAACCGGTGCTGGTAGGCGGCGATACCCCGAGCAGTGACGGCTACATGCTGTTCCACAGTGTCGACGTGGCCAAGGGCGGTATTCACTTGTGGGTCAACCGCAAAGACAAATACATGACCCAGCTCAACGGCATGATGGCCAAGCACGCGGCGGCCCAGGCCAAAGAAGGGTTGCCGGTGACGGCGGACAAGAACTGGGTGATCGTGAAGCCTGAAGAGATTCAGTAAGACCCGGTCGGGGCTTTCGCGGGCAAGCCTCGCTCCTACGGGTTATGCGCCATTTATGAATTGGCGCCCATCCTGTAGGAGCGAGGCTTGCCCGCGAAGGCCATCACACAATTGCCGGGAAAGTCCTCAAAAAGATATCAATTGCGAATCACTCGCATCTTCTGCTAGCGTGCGCGCTCCTGAACGACCTCTCGATCAAGGTAGTGCTGTGCTCTCCTGGAATACGCAGATTGCCCGTCTGTTCGCCGAACAAAAGAAAGCCCTGGAAGCGTTTGTTATCCGCCGCACCGGCAGTGCCCAGGTGGCAGCCGATCTGACCCAGGAATCTTTCCTGCGCCTGGCGCGTCTCGAATCCGGCGAGAAAATCGACAACCTGCCCGCCTTTCTTTTCACCATTGCCAGCAATCTGGTGCGCGATCACCAGCGCCAGACGATTCGTCGTGAGCGCCTGGAAGCCGGTGAGCCCAGCGAAGACCTGCCTTGCAGCAGCCCGTCCGCGGTAGAACAGTTGTCCGCCTATCAGGATGAATCCTTGATGCGCGATGCCATTTCGGCACTGCCTGAGGCCACCCGACAGATTTTCCTGCTCTATCATGTCGACGAACATTCCTACCGGGAGATTGCCGAGCGTCTGGCCATCAGCCCACGTAGCGTCGAATACCAATTGCGTCGTGCGCTGATCGATTGTCGGGCCTTTATCCAGGCGCGGCTGGCGAACGATGACCGAGGTGCGCGGCCATGACTCGCGAACCCGTACCCGTGGAACCCCTGATGATTGAAACCGCAGCATCGGCAACCGCCGACGACCTGTTTGCCGAGGCGTCCGGTTGGTACTTCCGCCTCCAGGCCGAGGATGTGACCGCCATTGAACTGGATGCGTTTGCCGCATGGCTGGCTCAAGGCCCGGCACAGGATGATGCATGGCAGGAGGTTCAGGCGCTGCTCGGTGCCCTGCGTAAACCGGCGCGGGCGCTACGCGAGCAGGCGCAAGTGCGCTGGCGTAAGCCACGTGCTCGGCAATGGTCCGGGTGGGCGTGCGCCGCGGCGGTGTTGTTGATGATCGGGGTCGTGGCATTGCAAACCCCTTGGCTGGATCGCTTGCGCGCCGACTATGCGACGGGCACCGGCGAGACGCGTCGGGTTGAACTGGCCGATGGTTCTGCGCTTCAACTGAATACCGATACGGCCATTCAAATTCATATGAGCGCGGGCGAACGGCAAGTGCGCCTGTTAAGGGGCGAAGCCTGGTTCGAAGTGACCAAGGATGCTGCACGGCCGTTTGTCGTGGCCTCCGGTGATGGCTGGGTAAAAGTGGTCGGTACGCAGTTCAGCGTTGCCCGGCACACCGATGAAACCCGGGTGCAGGTTGCCCAGGGGCGCGTTGAAGTCAGTGCCGGCAGCGGTGAGCTGGTGTCTCTGGAGCCTGGCCGGGCGGTCGAGTACCGGGATCGGCAACTGACGGCAGTCCACAGTTTCGATCCGGCGGCCGGGTTTGCCTGGCGTCAGCGTCAGCTGGTCTTTCGTCAGCAACCGCTGTCCGAAGTGGTGGATGAGTTGAACCGCTACTGGTCAGGTCGCACCTTGGTGTTGGGTGATGGCTTGCGCGAGCGGCAAGTCTCCGGGGTCTTCGACATCGACAAGCCTGACGCCGTCGTCAAGGCGCTGGTCTACACCCTTCACTTGCGCGCTGATCACTACACCTCGTATTTACTGGTCTTGCGCGAGGGTTGAGGTGTCGCGTCGGCAGTAGGTGCAAATAATTCTCAAATAGTTTCAGGGTTTTCTTCCGGGTCGTCGTCCTTGATCACTGAGGCGTAAACAATAAGCACTCTCAAGTAGTGCCGCGCCGCAACACCGACTTCGATCATTGGGGAAACATCCATGGGACATCTGAATGCCGCCCGGCGCCTGCCCGGCCTGCCGACCTTGTTGACGCTGGCCCTGGGCATGACAGTTGCGGGCGGGCCGGTCTACGCACAGACCGCACCTGCCGCACAGGCCCAGCTCTATCGCTTCGAGATTCCCGCTCAGTCTCTGGACGCGGCGCTGGCTGCGTTTTCAGCCGTGACCCGTGTTCAAGTGCTGGTCTCGGCCGAAGTGACCCAAGGTGTGCAATCGCCAGGCCTGCGCGGCAGCTATGGCAAAGATGAAGCGTTGGCGCGGTTGCTCGGGGGCACAGGGCTGGAGGCGAGTTATATCGACAGTGACAGTGTGACCCTGGAAAAACGCCTGGCTACGGGGTCGGCAATGGAATTGGGCGCCACCAAAGTGAGTGCTCAGCGGCTGGGAGCTACCACCGAAGACAGTGGTTCCTATACCACCGGCGCCGTCACCATTGGTAAAAGCACTCAGAAGCTCAAAGACATCCCGCAATCGGTCAGCGTGCTGACCCGCAAGGCCATGGATGACCGCAACATCACCACCCTGACCCAAGCGGTTGAAGCCATCCCCGGCCTGAGTTCGATCAGGTCACCCGGCCCCGGCATGTTCATGTTTGCCCGTGGTTTCGACATTGAAGCACTGCAATACGACGGTGTGCCTGTCCCTCGCGACGTCTACGCGCTGGGCAGCTACATCACCGAAAACATGGTGATTTACGACCGCATGGAAGTCTTGCGCGGCGCGGCGGGCTTGCTTCAGGGCGCCAACAGCCCGGGCGGCGCGATCAACCTGGTGCGCAAACGCCCGCAAGCTGCACCGACCGTGACTTTGAGTGCCAAGGCCGGCAGTTGGGACCGTTATGCCTCGCAAGCGGATGTCGGTGGCCCGCTGAACGAAACCGGCACGGTGCGTGGCCGCGCGGTGGTCAACTATGAGAAAGGTCATTCGTTTTCCGATTACACCTGGAACTGGGAGCAGACCGTGTACGGCGCGCTGGACTTCGACTTGAGCGACGACACTGTGCTCGGCGTCGGCTTCAGCAACAAGAAAAGCCATGGCCGACCGTATTTCATCGCCTTGCCGCGTTACTCCGATGGTAAGCCGTTGGACCTGCCGCGCTCCACCTACACCGGCTCGACCTGGAACCGTTCGGTCAACGACCAGACCGCCGTGTACCTGGACCTGGAACACCACTTCAACGACAACTGGAAAATCAAGGCGTCGGCGATCGGGATGAACGAGTCCAACGAAGCGACGTATCAGTTCATCACCGGAGCCGTGCCCGTCGGTACGACAACAGGGCCGCGCTATGCGGATTACTCCACCGACTTCTACGGCAAAAACCGGGGCCTGGACGTTTTCGTCAATGGTGACTTCGAAGCCTTGTCGTTCAAGCAAAGCCTGGTGCTGGGCGCCAACTATTCGAAATACACCACCGATGACGCTTATGCCCGGGCGTTTTCGTCGGGCGTGGACATTACCGACATCGACCATCATCGTCCTGACCAGACTTTCGACAGCATCGCCGACAGCGCCAACCTGGCCGTCAGCACCTACGACGTTCGGCAGAAAGGCATTTACGGTTCGTGGAAGGTCAAGCTGACCGAGCCGCTGACCCTGATCCTCGGTGCGCGCACCAGTTGGTACGACTTCAAGTTTGATCAGGACAACTATTTCGCCCGTGAGCTGCAAGAGGGTGGCGAGAAAAGCTCGGTCAAGTCCAGCGGCAAGGTCACGCCATACGCCGGTCTGGTGTACGCGCTCAATGATGATTGGTCGGTCTATGGCAGCTACGCCGAAGTGTTCATCCCTCAGGTTCAGTTAACCAAGGAAAAAACCGCACTGCCGCCGGTTGAAGGCAAAAGCTACGAATTGGGCATCAAGGGTGAGTTGATGGATGGCCAGCTCAACACCTCGCTGGCGCTGTTCCGTTACATTCAAAACAATCGTGCGGTCACTGACTTCACCACCAACATCGAAACCGACGAGGCATGCAACGGTTGGTACTGCTCGACGGCATCGGGCAAGGTTCGCAGCCAAGGCATTGAAGCCGAGATCAGCGGTGAAGTCGCGCCGGGCCTGCAACTGGCCAGCAGCTACACCTACAACACCACCAAATTCCTCAAGGACCCGGAGCTTGAGGGCAAGGTTTTCTCCACCTTTACACCCATGCATATGCTGCGGATCTGGGGGGACTACACCTTGCCGGGAGACTTTAATAAAGTCAGCGTTGGTGCGGGAGTCAACGCGCAAAGCAGTACCGTCGGTTTTGATCGCAAGTTCGATCAGCCCGGTTTTGCAATCTGGAATTCGCGGGTTGCTTACGAGGCCAGCGATGAGGTGACGCTGGCGGTGAACTTCAACAACCTGTTCGACAAACAATATTTCATCCCGTCGTACAGCCAGGTCGCAGGCAACAACTACTTCGGCGATCCGCGCAACATGATGTTCAGTGTGACGTACAAACCGCAGTTCTGAAGGGAACGATCAACAGGAACTGTGTAAGGCCACACTATTGTGATCGACACAAATCCCCTGTGGGAGCGAGCCTGCTCGCGATAGCGTCGGGTCAGTCAATATCAATGCTGGCTGATCCACCGCCTTCGCGAGCAGGCTCGCTCCCACAGTTGTTCGAGGTGAACTCAAAAAAATGCCCCGCACTTGGCGGGGCATTTTTTCGACGGTAAGTATTACAGCCCGTCGAGCATCGCTTTGTTACGTACTGCACCCTTGTCGGCGCTGGTGGCCAGCAGGGCGTAGGCTTTCAGCGCGGTGGTCACTTTGCGTGGACGCTTCTCGACTGGCTTCCAGCCTTTTTGATCCTGCTCGACTCGGCGTGCGGCCAGTTCTTCGTCGCTGACCAACAGATTGATCGAGCGGTTCGGAATGTCGATCAGCACCTTGTCGCCATCCTGCACCAGACCAATCGCACCACCCGCAGCGGCTTCTGGCGAAGCGTGACCGATGGACAGGCCCGAGGTACCGCCAGAGAAACGGCCGTCGGTGAGCAGGGCGCAGGCTTTGCCCAGGCCTTTGGATTTCAGGTAGGACGTCGGGTACAGCATTTCCTGCATGCCCGGGCCACCTTTCGGGCCTTCGTAACGGATGATCACGATGTCGCCGGCCTTCACTTCGTCAGCGAGGATGCCGCGTACGGCGCTGTCCTGGCTTTCGAAAATCTTCGCGTTGCCTTCGAACACGTGGATCGACTCGTCGACGCCAGCGGTTTTCACCACGCAGCCATCAAGGGCGATGTTGCCGTACAGAACGGCCAGGCCGCCTTCTTGCGAGTAAGCGTGTTCGACACTGCGGATGCAGCCGTTTTCACGGTCGTCGTCCAGGGTTTCCCAACGGGTCGACTGGCTGAACGCGGTTTGCGTCGGGATGCCCGCAGGACCGGCCTTGAAGAAGTGGTGCACGGCTTCGTCGGTGGTCTGGGTGATGTCCCACTTGGCAATGCCTTCGGCCATGCTCTTGCTGTGCACGGTCGGCAGCTCGGTGTGCAACAGGCCGCCACGGGCCAGCGAGCCGAGGATGCTGAAGATCCCGCCGGCACGGTGCACGTCTTCCATGTGGTACTTCTGGATGTTCGGCGCGACTTTGCACAATTGCGGTACGTGGCGGGACAGACGATCGATGTCCTTCAGGTCGAAGTCGATCTCGGCTTCCTGGGCCGCGGCCAGCAAATGCAGGATGGTGTTGGTGGAGCCGCCCATGGCGATGTCCAGCGTCATGGCGTTTTCGAACGCCTTGAAGTTGGCGATGTTGCGCGGCAATACCGACTCATCGTTGTCGCCGTAGTAACGCTTGCACAGGTCGACGATGGTGCGGCCGGCTTGCAGGAACAGCTGTTCGCGGTCGCTGTGGGTGGCCAGGGTCGAACCGTTACCCGGCAATGCCAGGCCCAGGGCTTCGACCAGGCAGTTCATCGAGTTGGCGGTGAACATGCCGGAGCACGAACCGCAAGTCGGGCAGGCGCTACGCTCGTACTCAGCGACTTTCTCGTCAGAAGCGCTGGAGTCGGCGGCGATCACCATGGCATCGACCAGGTCGAGACCGTGGCTGGCCAGTTTGGTCTTGCCGGCTTCCATCGGGCCGCCGGAGACAAAGATTACCGGGATGTTCAGGCGCAAGGCGGCCATCAGCATGCCAGGTGTGATCTTGTCGCAGTTGGAGATGCAGACGATGGCGTCGGCGCAGTGGGCGTTGACCATGTATTCGACGGAGTCGGCGATGATCTCGCGGCTCGGCAGCGAATACAGCATGCCGTCGTGGCCCATGGCGATGCCGTCATCCACGGCAATGGTGTTGAATTCTTTCGCTACACCGCCGGCGCGTTCGATCTCGCGGGCGACCAGTTGGCCCAGGTCCTTGAGGTGGACGTGGCCCGGTACAAACTGGGTGAACGAGTTGGCAATGGCGATGATCGGCTTCTTGAAGTCGTCATCTTTCATCCCCGTAGCGCGCCACAGTGCGCGGGCACCGGCCATGTTGCGGCCGTGGGTGGATGTTTTCGAGCGGTAATCAGGCATGGAGCACTCCGGGCGGCTAATCAGGTATCAAAGGGGAGTGAGCTTCTATTGACGTCTGGAACACTCAGAAATGGCCGTGTGTCCGGAAGTTGCCGATGACTTTGCGGGATCGCCGCTTGCCTCAGCCTGAGCTCATAAACCCGCCGGGGGATGAATGGCGATGAATCCAGCGATTCTACACCGCTGGCGTCAGGAGGGAATGCCGGAAAGTGTGGATCCAGCGCTGACGCAGCGTGCAGGATGACGACTGGCAGCTTTCACCCGACCGCCAGTACCCGATGACGCCGGGTAATCAGTGCATTGAGGCCGATACCGGTAGCGCTCAACAACAGAAAACTGAATGCCAGGGTCGCCTGCAGGTCGGTGTTGCTCAGGTTGATGAGGGCGCTGATCAACCCACCGAAGATGAACACCAAAGTGTTGCCCGCCGCCGCTGACGTGCCTGCCTTGTCCGGAAAGACCTCCATGGCTTTGGAAGTGGCGACGGGGCGGGCGATGGTGGTGCCGGCGGTACAGATGATCATCGGGATCAACACGGTCAGGGTCGAGAGCCCCAGCAAGGTTGAAAGCATGAGCATCACCAGGCCCGAAAAGAAGATCAGGCCCAGGCCCACAATGATCTGTGTATTGGGGGCGATCCGCCCGCCGAGCAGACGGGCGACGATGCCGCCAATGATGTAAGCCAGACCATAGAGCAGCAACGTCAACGAGAACGCGTAGGGCGAGAGCTGCAACTGATCCATGAAGATCAGCGGCGAAATGACAATGAAGGAAAAATGGCAGGCAAAGGCAATCGCGGCAATCAACCAATAGCCAATAAACCCGGCGTCGCGGTAGACCACTCGGTATGACTGGACGATGCCTTGGCGCATGACGTGGGTGGGGCGCTGGTCTTCAAGAAAGAAACAGGCTTTCAGGAACACCGCGCCGGCCAGAGCGATGAAGGCCACAAAGCTTCCGGGCCAGTCCATGGCTTGTTGCAACAGAGTCCCGGCCAGGGGGGAAATGGAGATGAAAATCCCGCTGGCGGTCACCATGAGAATTCTCAGGCGGTCTCGCTCCTTACCTTCGAACAGGTCTTGAACCAGGGCCTGAGTGAGCACAAAACAGCCGCAGCCGATGGCCTGAACCACCCGGAACAACAGGAACCAGGAATATTCAGTGGAAAGCAGGCATCCCGCCGCGCCAATGATCGCAACTGCCATTCCCGCCAGCAGCAGTCCCTTGCGCCCGATGGCATCTGACAGCGGCCCGATCAGCAGTTGGGAAAGCGAAATGCCGACGGCGAACAGACTGATGGAAAAAGCAATGTCGGCCGGAGTGGTCCGAAAGTGTTCGGCCAGTGCTGGAAACGAAGGCAACAAGACATCCAGCGGAAACACTCCAAGCAACACCATGGTCATCAACAGGATGACCGCGGCGCGGCGCTTTTTGAGACTGACAGCAGATTTTCCTTCATCCATCGACAAGTCCTGCCTGCATGAAAAGTTGCTGGTTGTTGCGCAGGTCGAAGAACCCTGCGTTGCGTAAGGCCTGGAGCGTAGCACTAGCTCCTGAGCGGGCCCGCAAGACAACGGCTTGCGGGTCTGTCAGTCCGCCGAGGATGGCTGTAACACCAGCGCCATTCAGTCCTGCGCTGAACAGGCTTTCTTTCAACCATCGCGCATCGATTTCAAAGAACACCAGGATGATGTCCACGAGATGTTTGGCGGCGAATGTGCGTTGGCTGCTGGTCAGCGTCAGCCACAGGTAATGGAACACTTCCGAGAAATAGCGGCTGTGACGCGCTTCGTCCGTGAGGTGGTCCCTGAGCATCTCCTGAACGCTGGACACCAGCGTGTCACCGCAAACATCGAGCAACTCCTTGGCGATAATCGTCTCCGAGACGAAACCGATCAGAAACCAGGCCAGCGCCTTGTACCGGTCCGGCGTTTGGTCGATCAGGGCGTTGAGTCGGGTTATGCGTTGTGGCATCACCGGGCGCTGGGTGTTGCCGTAATGAGCGGCAATCTGCTCGGCGAGGCTGTTGGAGAACAGCGCGTGAAAGCCTTCATCGGTGTAGAGCTGCAAGGCGGCCGTTTTCATCCGCTGCGGAATGCTGATGTCCAGCTCGCCGTGGACGATGATTTCCACCGAACGATTAACGATGCGGTGTTCCAGCAAGGTCGTGTAGTCGAGGAAATACACCAGATGGTTGGCCGATAAGCGATGGATGACCGATTGGCCTGCCGCTTTGATGCTCGGGTGGCTGAGGTAGGGCACAAAGGCGGGCGGAAACCAGTGTCGCGTTTCCAGTTGCTGTTCCAGATCCGGTGGCAACAGGTAGGTGTGCGCGCTGGCTCGCACCGAGGCTCGGGTATTCCAGTCACCCAAGGTGAAACGCCGGGCCCAGAATTCCGGGAGAGCAGAGGAGCCGGTCATTGTTGCGTGCCCTCATTCAGCAGCGCTTTCAATTCCTCGCACATCACTTGCCCATCGCTCTGGCCACAGCCGACAAAAAACAGCGGTTGTTCCGCGCTGTTCTCAAGTCCCAGCAATGTTTCGACCTGATCGTCCGTCAGCGCCCCCGTCAGCCAGGTGCCCAAACCCAGTGCGGTGGCCACCAGTTGGAACGTCTGGGAAATATGACCGGCCTCGACGTAGGCCATCCGGTAAGCGCGGGAGTGTTGGTACTTCCACCACAGCTTGTCGAAGCGCGCGCTGATGAACAGGCCGATGGGCAGGTTATTGATGAAATGTTGCCCACACAGCAATTGACCCAAGGGCGAGTCGGGCAGTGGGTTGACGAAGCTCAGTGCATGATCGGCCGGATGGTAGGCGTAAAGCCCAGGTTCCAGTCCACTGACGTTTTGCACATGCAGAAAACCTTCGCAGGCATTCAGACCTCCACCCGAAGGGCTGCTGCGGCGCGCGGTCAAACCTTGCGCGACCGTCTCGTCGACATCGTCTTCGCGTTCTTTCAGGTAGCCGAGGGACAGATAAAGCAAGGTGCTGACCTCGGCGAGGGACATCGCTTTGCCGGTGAACGACCGGCAGGTCTTACGCAGAATCAGGGCATCGGCCAGGCTATCGGCCGGCAAGCCGGAGGGCTCGGGCAGGTTGATCAGTTCGCTGGCCGAGCGGTGGGCAAAATTGGAACCTGGTGCGCTGGAGGTCAATACGTCGTTGCAATGGTCCAGATAGTGTCTCGACCATTCATGGATATTCTGTGGAGTATATTCGCAAGGTATGTTCTTGGTGCCGATATGGAATATCTTCGATAGTTCATCCCAGCCCCATTCATTAGTGTCTTGTATTGATGTTGTCAGTATTCCGGTGTTCAGGAATTGAGTGTCTATTATGTTGAGGCTGTCGAATGACTCAGGGTTGTTGATAAGTTGGGCGAGTCGGGTTGAATACTCGAGATTAAGTTCGAACTGCTTATGGCTCCTATAATCCCAGACGATTTGTCCAGGTGTACGGGGCAGTATGAAGAGATGAGGGTTTATATGCATGACGGGCGGTTCGCTCTGGGCTGTGCCATAGAAAACGCTGGGTAAGCCGGCACTCCCCAGCGTCTCATTTACTTAACGGGCTTTAGGGGCAACCAGAAAAGCCAGGTTAGCGATTTTGTTGGTTTCCAGAGTAACTGCTTTCATGTTTTGAACTCCTTGTAAGTGATAGTGAGTGCCACTTCTTGGTGACAACTCAATCATAGTTTGTAATGAGTTCTTATCAAGGGGCAATTCGGTAGGATTGTTCCAATAATTTTGTGGGAGCTATCTTCATGTCAGGGGAAGTTTGTAGGTCTTAATCTTTAGAATAAAAGATGCAGGGAAACTTCCTGCACGTCAGTAGGACGGCAAGTGTAAGAAATAGAAGAATTCAGGGGGGAAGTCGTTGCTGGAAAGCAAACGGGGAGCCTGCTGGCTCCCCGTCAAACCCGCGTAATCAGCTGTTTGGCAGCAGGCGGCAGGTGATGCTCTTGATGTAGCGAGTCTCGGCAATCGCCGGGTGCACCGGGTGATCCGGGCCTTGGCCGCCTCGTTCGAGCATCTGGATGTTGCGATCCAGGTGACGGGCGCTGGTCAACAGGATGTTCTGCAGGTCATCTTCCGGCAGGTGCATCGAGCACGAAGCGCTGATCAGAATGCCGTCTTTGCTGAGCAGGCGCATGGCTTGCTCGTTCAGGCGACGATAGGCGCCTTCACCGTTCTTCATGTCTTTCTTGCGTTTGATGAAGGCCGGCGGGTCGGCCACGATCACGTCGAAACGCTCTTCGCTGGCTTTCAGCTCTTTCAGGGCTTCGAATACATCGCCTTCGATGCAGGTCATTTTCTCGGCGACGCCGTTCAGCGCGGCGTTGCGCTCGACACCGTCGAGGGCGAAGGCCGATGCGTCGACGCAGAACACTTCACTGGCGCCGAACGCGGCCGCTTGCACGCCCCAGCCGCCGATGTAGCTGTACAGGTCGAGAACGCGTTTGCCTTTGGCGTAAGGGGCCAGACGTGCACGGTTCATGCGGTGGTCGTAGAACCAGCCGGTTTTCTGACCCTGGATGACCGGCGCTTCGAATTTCACGCCGTTCTCTTCCAGCGCAACCCACTCCGGCACCAGGCCGAACACGGTTTCGACGTAGCGATTGAGGCCTTCGGCGTCACGGGCAGCGGAGTCGTTCTTGAACAGAATGCCGCTTGGCTTGAGCACTTGGGTCAGCGCCGCGATCACGTCTTCTTTATGAGCTTCCATGGTCGCCGAAGCGATCTGCACCACCAGGATGTCGCCGAAACGGTCGACAACCAGGCCTGGCAACAGGTCGGAATCGCCGTAGACCAGGCGATAGAACGGCTTGTCGAACAGGCGATCGCGCAGGGACAGGGCGACGTTCAGGCGATGCACCAGCAGCGATTTGTCCAGCGGCAACTTGACGTCGCGCGACAGCAGGCGCGCACAGATCAGGTTGTTCGGGCTCATGGCAACGACGCCCAGCGGCTTGCCGCTGGCGGCTTCGAGGATCGCCTGGTCACCGGGCTTGAAGCCGTGCAACGGGGTGGCAGCCACGTCGATTTCGTTGCTGTAGACCCACAAGTGGCCGTTTCGCAGGCGTCGGTCGGCGTTGGCTTTGAGGCGCAGGCTAGGCAGGGACATGACGTCGCTCCGGAAAAAAGAGCGGGAGTATAGCGTGTTGCGCAAGGCCCCGGCTCGGCAGATAGACCTGTGGCGAGGGAGCTTGCTCCCGCTCGGCTGCGCAGCAGTCGTGATTTTGGGCCGGCTTCGCCGTCCAGCGGGAGCAAGCTCCCTCGCCACAGAAGGTTGCACATCAGCCCCAGGAATGGCCGGGTATTGGATGAAATTTTCAGCGATCTGCCGGCCACTGTGTCGGATCCAACTTTATAAGGGTTAGAATCGGCGCCTGTCCCAGAGTGTGTACTTATGTCCCAAGAGCTGACTTCCGAACAGATTCAACAGTCCCTGCAAGGGATCAGCGTGCCGGCCCAGCCGCAGATCATGGTGGATCTGCAGATGGAGCAGTACATGCCCGATCCGGACCTGGAAGTGATCGCGAAGCTGATTGCCCAGGACCCGGGCCTCTCCGGGGCGTTGCTGAAAATCGTCAACTCGCCGTACTACGGCTTGAGCAACAAGATCGCCTCGATCCAGCGCGCGGTGAACCTGCTGGGCAGCCGTTCGATCATCAACCTGATCAACGCGCAGTCGATCAAGGGCGAGATGAACGACGACACCATCGTCACCCTGAACCGCTTCTGGGACACGGCTCAGGATGTGGCGATGACTTGCCTGACCCTGGCCAAGCGCATCGGCTCTCAGGCGGGCGACGAAGCCTATGCGCTGGGCCTGTTCCACGACTGCGGCGTGCCGCTGATGCTCAAGCGCTTCCCCGATTACATGAAAACCCTGGAAGAGGCCTACGCCAGCGCCAGCCCGGAAAACCGGGTCGTGGACACCGAGAACCGGGTGTACAACACCAATCACGCGGTGGTTGGTTACTACACGGCCAAGTCCTGGCGCTTGCCGGAACACATCAGCGCCGCCATCGCCAATCACCACAATGCCCTGGCGATCTTCAGTGACGAGACTTCGCGCAACAGTCAGCTGAAAAACCTGCTGTCGATCCTGAAAATGGCCGAGCACATTTGCGCGTCCTATCGGGTGCTGGGCAACCAGACTGAAGATCACGAGTGGGACAGCATTGGGCCGTTGGTGCTCGATTATGTCGGCCTCTCGGATTACGATTTCGAGACCCTCAAACAAACGATTCGCGACCTCGGCGCTCATCACTGAGTGTCCGGTATTTCCTGAGAACGCCATGCCCGAACTGCCAGAAGTCGAAACCACCCGCCGGGGCATCGCCCCGCACCTGGAAGGCCAGCGGGTCAGCCGGGTTATCGTGCGTGAGCGGCGTCTGCGCTGGCCGATTCCCGAAGACCTGGATGTGCGCCTTTCCGGCCAGCGCATCGTACTGGTGGAGCGCCGCGCCAAGTACCTGTTGATCAATGCCGAGGTTGGCACCCTGATCAGCCATTTGGGCATGTCGGGCAATCTGCGCCTGGTGGAAGTCGGCACGCCGGCGGCCAAGCATGAGCATGTGGACATCGAACTCGAATCTGGCCTGGCCCTGCGTTACACCGACCCGCGTCGGTTTGGCGCGATGCTCTGGAGCCTCGACCCGCTCAACCACGAGTTACTGATTCGCCTGGGACCGGAGCCGTTGACCGACCTGTTCGACGGCGAGCGATTGTTCCAGCAGTCCCGCGGACGCTCCATGGCGGTCAAGCCGTTCATCATGGACAACGCAGTGGTGGTGGGGGTCGGCAACATTTATGCGACCGAAGCATTGTTCGCCGCCGGTATCGACCCGCGCCGCGAAGCCAAGAGCATTTCCCGGGCGCGTTATCTGAAACTGGCGATCGAGATCAAACGCATCCTCGCCCATGCCATCGAGCGCGGCGGTACGACGTTGCGGGACTTTATCGGTGGCGACGGCCAGCCGGGCTATTTCCAGCAGGAACTGTTCGTCTACGGCCGTGGCAGTCAGCCGTGCAAAGTCTGCGGCACGGAGTTGCGTAGCGTGACCCTGGGCCAGCGCGCCAGCGTCTTTTGCCCGCGCTGCCAGAGCTGATAACTCCTACGGTCTATAGTCAGTGTTCTCACTGCCTAGCCGAAGGACCGTGCCATGAATTCGTTTCGAACCTTTGTCGTTGCCTTGTTGCTGAGCGTCGGTCTGCCGGCGCTGGCGGCTGAAAACGGCAGCGGCGACCCGCGTTACACCATCCAGAACCCACCGGCCTACGCCATGATCGGCGACTTGCTGATTGCCCGACCTTTGCTGGTGGCGGCAACGGTGATTGGTGCGGGGGTGTTTGTGGTGTCGTTGCCGTTTACCGCGCTGGGTGGCGGCATTGGCGATGCGGGGCAGGCGTTGGTGGTCGATCCGGCGAAAGCCGCGTTTGTGCGGTGCCTGGGGTGTATCGGGGAAGGGTTTGAACAGCGGGAATGAAGGCAGTTAGATTTTCGGTTTGGCGGATGGCGCCTTCGCGAGCAAGCCCGCTCCCACATTTGATCTGGGTTGTTAATCAGAGTGTGTGAACACAGCAGATCCCATGTGGGAGCGGGCTTGCCCGCGAAGGCGTCCTCACAGACGCCAAAAGACTCAAGCCTTGCCGGTAATGATCCGGTACTTCTCCATCAACTGTTCTTCAGTCTCTGGATGGGCTTCGTCCAGCGGAATGCAATCCACGGGGCAGACTTGCTGGCACTGAGGCTCGTCGTAGTGGCCGACACACTGGGTGCACAGGTTCGGGTCGATCACGTAGATCTCTTCGCCTTGTGAAATAGCGGCGTTCGGGCACTCGGGTTCGCAGACGTCGCAGTTGATGCAATCGTCGGTGATGATCAGGGACATGCTAACTCCAGCCAGGGCGGCAGGCCCGGGCGCAATAAACCAATGCGCGCAATTGTGCCGCATTGGCGCCCGCAGTGCACGCGGGCGCGATCAAGTGCAGGGGATCGCGGTCTGCGGTGGCTGCCAAAATTGAGGTGTCAGCCCACAAAGATCGCAGCCTTCGGCAGATCCTACTTCTTGAAGCGTTCGGTGAGGGCGTCCGCCACCGCTGGGTGGACGAACTTGGTGATGTCGCCGCCCAGGGCTGCGATTTCACGGACCAGCGTCGAGGAAATGAACGAATAACGCTCGGATGGGGTAAGAAACAGGCTTTCCACATCCGGAGCCAGTTGGCGGTTCATGTTGGCCAGCTGGAATTCGTATTCGAAGTCTGACACTGCGCGCAAACCACGCAGGAACACGTTGGCGTTCTTCTCTTTGGCGAAGTGCGCGAGCAGCGTCGAGAAGCCGACGACTTCAACGTTGGGCAGATGTTTAGTGACCTCGCGGGCCAGCTCCACACGCTGTTCCAGGGGAAACAACGGGTTTTTCTTCGGGCTGGCAGCGACGGCGATGATCACGTGATCGAACAGGCGCGCGGCGCGTTCGACCAGATCGCCATGGCCCTTGGTAATAGGGTCGAAGGTACCTGGGTACAACACTCGGTTCATCGCGTCGTCCTGGCGGGAGTCCGTTGGGGACTCGGATGGTATCGCAGCCTTCCCGGTCGGGAAAGTCGCCTTTTAGGTAAGAAAGCACTATAGACGATGGGAATAGTGCGGTTTTTCATGGGTTTTTCAGGCGATCTGCCAACGCTGTCGCCAGTTGCGCCGTCAGCCCGTACACCGACAATTGTGGGTTTGCGCCAATGCTGGTGGGGAACAGCGAGCCATCGTGGATCGACAGGTTGCTGAGCTGATGATGTCGACCAAGGCTATCCGTCACAGCGTTTTTCGGGTCTTCACCCATCGCGCAACCGCCCATCACATGAGCGCTGCCCAAGCGTGTGCGATACAGCTCAAGGCTCAAACCGTCGATCAGGGTGCGGGCCTCGGTAATGTTTTTTACATAGTGCGCGTCGGCGTGCATCGGCATCACCGCTTTGGCGCCACCGGCAAACTGGATCTCGGCCATGCTGTGGAACGCTCGACGCAAGCCGTCCCAGGCGTAGGGTGAAACCTGATAGTCGAGCACTGGCGTGTTATCGCCGCGCAACTCGACGTTGCCGCCAGGGCTGTCCGGGTGGAAACCGTCGCGCAGCAACGCGAGCATGGCGTGGGTGTGGGGCAGGTTTTCCATGTGCTGCGAGTTTTCCTGACCGAAACCGCCGAGCAGGGTCGCCGCCAGTGCCGGTTGCAGAGGAGGGACTTCGAGCTTGTAGGACATTTTGCCGGTGGTGCCGTCCTGCCATTGGAAATGGTCGGAATAGATCGACTGCGGCGCCCCGTAGAACGGATTGATCACCTCGTCGAATAGCCCTGCGGACATGTTTACCAAATGCAGGAACGTCCGGGTGCCCAGGCGTTTGTGCGGGTCGGGTGCGTCGGAGCGCAATAGCAGCGCGGGGCTGTTGATCCCGCCGCCGGCCAGCACGTAATGCCGCGCCTTGACCGTGATGCTGCGACCGGTGGGCGCGACGCAACGCTCGTCCATCGCCACGCAATGGAGGCCGGTGACCTTGCCGTCCTTGATCAACAGTTTCTCGGCACGGGCCAGGTAGAGCAGCTCGCCGCCCTTTTCCAGGGTCGCCGGAATGGTCGTCACCATCATCGATTGCTTGGCGTTGGTCGGGCAGCCCATGCCGCAGTAGCCGAGGTTCCAGCAGCCACGCACGTTGCGCGGAATAACGTGCCAGCTATAGCCGAGTTGCTCACAGCCTTTGCGGATCACGTCATTGTTGGCGTTGGGCGGAACCATCCACGGCGCGACACCCAGGCGTTGTTCCATTTTCTCGAACCACGGCGCCATCTCGGCGGGGCTGTGACCTTTGACGTCGTGCTCCTTGGCCCAGTGTTCCAGAGTCGGGTCCGGGGTGCGGAAGCTCGACGTCCAGTTGATCAGCGTTGTGCCGCCCACTGCACGACCCTGAAGAATGGTGATCGCGCCGTCCTTGCTCATGCGGCCGATACCTTCCTGATAGAGGCTGGTGTAGGCCTGGTCTTCGAGCATCTTGAAGTCGCTGCTGGTTTTCAGCGGGCCTTCTTCGATCAGCAGCACCTTGTAGCCGGCGGCGCTGAGGATTTCGGCTGTTGTGCCACCGCCGGCGCCGCTGCCGATGATCGCCACGTCGGCTTCCAGGGTCAGGTCCTGGGTCAATTGCGCGCCGTTGTAGGTTTTCCAGCCACGGGCCAGGCCTTCGCGGAACGGATCGGGTACGGGCATGTTCGGGTTCTCTTCTTATTTTGGATTCGGTGGTGAGGCGGCTGGCGGCAAGCCTTTGTAGGAGCGAGGCTTGCCCGCGAAGGGGGCGCCACGGTCTCAAACGGTGGGAGGCCCGGGATACCCGCAATGCGCCCAGGACTCCGCCCGGCTGTACCACGCCATCATCACCAGTTGCAGCAACGAGCTGTGCCCCATGCGCAGCAGGCTCAACGAACTGTTTTCCCAGCGATCAAGGAAGTGCCGGATCTCATCGGCGGAAGCATTTTCCCAACTGCCCCAGATCCCGGTCAGCGGCCCACGGGTCACGGCCATTCCGAGCACATCGAATAACTGCCGGGTCAGCTTGAGCATTTCCGGCGACAGGTGATTAAGGCCGTTATCCAGGGTTTTCAGGGTGCCATCGACGGCTGACGGCATTTTCTCGGTGGCCACGGCGCCGTCGAGCATGACCGGGATCAGCGCCCGCAAAAACAGCAGGTCGCCGCTGCGCAGAATCGCAAAACCGTCGGCGGAAATACTCGACGAGCAACCACTGAGACTCGCTCCCAACCCGGCCGTGGCCAGGAAGGCGCTGGCGCCCAGGCTGAATTTCAGCAAGCCGCGCCGTGACAGCGCGGGTGTATCGGACAGGCTTGGGCTCATTATTGTTATTACCCGGCGGTGAGAAGTGTTAGCGGATAAACAGTTTCTGAATCAGTTTTTGAATGGTTTTGCCGTACGGCGGGTAAATCAGCTTCGCCGCGTTGAAGCGCTGTTTGATCAGCACACCCTTGGCCTTGCTGAAGGTCAGGAAGCCTTCATGGCCGTGGTAATGGCCCATGCCCGAGGCACCGATGCCGCCGAAGGGCATGTCGTCCTGAGCCACATGCAGCAGCGTGTCATTCAGGCACACACCGCCGGAATGGGTTTCGTGGAGTACGCGATTTTGCTCGCGTTTGTCGTAGCCAAAGTAGTAAAGCGCGAGTGGACGAGGCCGTTGATTGATGTAGGCAAATGCCTGATCCAGATCGCTGTACGGCACGATCGGCAACAGCGGACCGAAGATTTCGTCCTGCATTACCGTCATGTCGTCGCTGACATTCAGCAGCAGGCTGTGGCCCATGCGCCGCCCTTGGCCCTGGTCGAACAACGGAATCAGCAGCGCGCCCTTGCTGGTGGCATCGCTGAGGTAGCCGTTGAGCCGCGCCAGTTGTCGGTCATTGATGATGGCGGTGTAGTCCGGATTGTCGGCCAGGGTCGGATAAAATCCGCGAACGGCCTGGCGATAGGCTTCGACGAAAGAACCGACACGCTCTTCGGGCACCAGCACGTAGTCCGGGGCCACGCAGGTTTGCCCGGCGTTGAGGGTCTTGCCGAAAGCGATGCGTTCGGCGGCGTCTTTCAGCGGCACGTCCCGGGAGACGATGGCCGGTGACTTGCCACCCAATTCAAGGGTCACCGGAGTCAGGTTTTCGGCCGCTGCGCGCATCACGTGTTTGCCGATGCTGGTGGCGCCGGTGAACAGCAGGTGATCAAACTTCAGCCGCGAGAACGCGACACCGATATCAGCCTCGCCCAGCACCACGCAGACCAGGTCTTGCGGAAACACCCGAGCGAGCAACTCCTTGAGCAGCAACCCGGTGGCAGGCGTGGACTCGCTGAGTTTGAGCATCACCCGGTTACCCGCCGACAACGCCCCCACCAACGGCCCGATGGCCAGGTACAGCGGGTAATTCCAGGGCACAATCACGCCGACCACGCCCAATGGTTGATAAACCACTTTGGCTGACGCCGGTTGAAAAGCGATGCCGACCTTGCGTCGAGAAGGTTTCATCCAGCTTTTGAGGTGGTGGCTGGCGTAATGAATGCCATGCAGGCTGGGCATCAGCTCGGCGAGCAGGGTTTCGTCGGCGCTGCGGTGACTGAAATCCTGGCTGATCGCATCGATCAGCGCCTGCCGTTCACTGCTCAACAGATCGCGCAACGCCTTGAGCCATTGTTGGCGTTGGCCGGCGGTTGGCATCGGGTTGGCGGCGTAAGCGGCGCGTTGCGCCTCGAACAAAGTCTGGAGCTCGTCCAACGGCTGCTGTAGGTTCTGCAAATAAGCAATGTCGGCGGACATGGTCGGCTCCGGATTTATTGTAATGAGAGACTTTTTAGAGTCTATGCTCTAGAAAGTCAAATGACTTCCTGGCGCGCCTTTGTTTTATCCACTCGTGGATAGGTCGTAAGATGCCCGTTATCGCACTCTGAATTAAAGCTCAAGCCATGGCCCCACGGATCAAAACCAGCGAGCGCATCGTGCAGAACAGCCTGGAGCTGTTCAATCAACAGGGCGAGCGCAGCATCAGCACCAACCACATTGCTGCCCATATGGAAATTTCCCCGGGCAACCTGTACTACCACTTCCCCAACAAGCAGGCGATCATCGCCGTGTTGTTCAGTGAGTACGAAGCTCTGGTAGACAGCTTCCTGCGTCCGCCCCAGGGCCGCGCCGCCACGGTGGAAGACAAGCGCTACTACCTCAAGGAGCTGCTGTCGGCGATGTGGCGCTACCGGTTCTTGCACCGCGACCTCGAACATCTGCTCGAGAGCGACCCGGACCTGGCCGCCCGTTACCGGCGTTTTTCCCAGCGCTGCGTGATCCAGGGCACGGCCATCTACGTCGGGTTCGTCGAGGCCGGCATCCTCAATATGGACCGCGTGCAGATCGAATCCCTGACTATCAATGCCTGGATCATCCTCACGTCCTGGGTGCGTTTCCTGTGCACCACGCGGGAAAACTCCAATCACTTGAGTGAGCAAGCAATCAAGCGCGGGGTGTATCAGGTGTTGGTGCTGGAGGCCGGGTTTGTCACCGATCAGGCGCGCGGCCAGGTCAACGCACTGTTCGAAGAGTTTTACGTGCCATTGGCCCAAGCCCTGGAAGAAGTGAAGTAGGATCAAACACCGACTTAAGCACAGGAGCCCGTTATGCCCATTGCGCAACTGATCAGCCCGCAAGCGTTGGACCTGAAAAAGGAGCAGCCGGGGCTGGTGATTCTGGATTGTCGTTTTGCCCTCGAAGACCCGGACTACGGTCAGCGCAGCTATGCCGAAGGGCATATCGCCGGGTCGAGCTTTGCCGATCTGGAGCGGGATCTGAGCGGGACGATCTTCAAGGGCGTCACCGGGCGTCATCCGTTGCCTGAGCCCGAAGACCTGATCGAACGCCTGCAAGCCTGGGGCATCAATGCTGACAGCGAAGTGGTGCTTTACGACGACGGTCCCGGTGCCTACGCGGCGCGTGCATGGTGGTTGCTGGCCTGGCTGGGCAAGCGCGATGGCGTGTTCATCCTTGATGGCGGGCTCAAGGCCTGGCACGCGGCCGGGTTGCCGTTGAGTCTTGATGCGCCTTCGGTTTTGCGTGGCACTTTCAGCGGTGCGCCGGATGCTTCGTTGTTACTCAGTGCCGAACAACTCCAGCAACGTCTCGGCCAACCGGCGCTGACCCTGCTCGACGCCCGCGCCTTGCCGCGCTTCAAGGGCGAAGTGGAACCGATCGACCCGATTGCCGGGCACATTCCCGGCGCGCAATGTGCGGCGTTCACCGAAAACCTGGGCGGTGATGGGCGCTTCCTGCCGGCCGATCAGCTCAAGCAGCGGTTTGCGGCGAAACTGGGTGATCGTTCGCCGACGGAGTTGGTGGCGTATTGCGGTTCCGGTGTGACGGCGTGCCACAACCTGTTTGCGTTGTGCCTGGCGGGTTATCCGTTGGGATCGTTGTATGCCGGGTCGTGGAGCGAGTGGATCAACGAGCCGGCGCGGGGCATCGCCATCGGCGAATAACCCACACAAACACAAATCCCCTGTGGGAGCGGGCTTGCTCGCGAATGCGGTGTGTCATTCAGCAAAGATGTTGACTGACACACCGCATTCGCGAGCAAGCCCGCTCCCACATTAGGTTCTGTGTCGGGCTCAATCTTCGGGTAACTGCCGAGCACTGCGATACGCCCCCGGCCCCACCCCGTAAACCTGCTTGAACTGTCGGCTCAGATGACTCTGATCCGCGAACCCCAACTGCGTGGCAACTTCCAGCGGCAAACACCCGCCCTGCAACAACGCCCGCGCCCGGGCGATGCGTTGTTGCATCAGCCAGGTGTGCGGCGGCATACCGGTGGCGCGGCGGAACACCCGGGCGAAGTGGAACGGCGACAGATTCACTGCCGCCGCCAGTTCTTCCAGCGAAGGTGGTGCCGCCAATTGCGAATGCAGTAAATCCTTGGCCAAAGTCACCGCCCGGTGTTCCTTGCCGGGTTTGCCGGCAATTGGCACCGCAGCATGACGTTGCAGCAGCGACAGCATCATCTCCCGCCAGACCGTTTGCTGTTGCAGCGCCGTGGACGGGCTCTCCAGCAAACGGTGCAACTGGCAGAAACCCTTCACCAGATCCGGATCGCGATACAGCGTGGCGCCAAACGCCGGCAACTCATTGGTCGGCAATTCCAGCTCGGCCAACAACGACAGAATCTGCCCGCTGTCCGGATAAAACGCCCGATACAACCAGCCGTCCTCCGTGCCTTTATGGCCGGTGTGCAGTTCGTCGGGGTTGATCAAAACGAGCGTGCCGCTACCCGCCAGGTGTTCGGCGCCGCGATAGCGATAACGCTGGGCGCCGGCCATGATCATGCCGATGACATAGCCATCATGCACGTGGGGCGCAAAACGGTGTTCGATGTAACGTGCGGATAACAGCTCGACCCCGGCCAGTGGCGCCGTTTGCCAGAAACGAATTGATTCGCCCTGATCGGAGTCCATGCCTTACTCGCGACCCGCGGCGGTCAGCCATTGGGGAATACGGCGTTCCAGGTAGTAACCCGGTTGTCTGAACGAACCGTCGACAAAACCCACATGCCCGCCCTTGGCCTGCAATTCGAATTGAGTGCAGGCGGACAGTTCATCGGCCTGCGGCAGGCTGTGGGGGAACACGAACGGATCGTCCGCCGCCTGAATGATCAGGGTCGGCGTGCGAATTTCTCCCAGGAAGTAACGACTGGAAGCGCGGCGATAGTAATCCTCGGCGTCCGCAAAGCCGTTCAACGGTGCGGTGACCCGGCCATCGAAATCCCAGAAGGTGCGCATGTTTTCCAACGAGCCCAGCGCGGCCAAGGCGGCCAAGCCATCCTCGCGTCCGTCATGTTGGAACTGACGCTGCTTGTTCTTGATGTAGGCCACCATCTCGCGCATGAAATGCGCCTGGTAGACCTTGGAAAATCCCTGGCCAATACGGTCGGCGCACTGATCGAGGCGAAACGGCACCGACACTGCCACGGCGCCGAGCACGCCGCTGTCGCTGCCGGCTTCACCCAAATGCTTGAGCAGCACGTTGCCGCCCAGGGAGTAGCCCACCGCATACAACGGCGCGAGCGGTCGTTTGGCTTTCAGGTGCTGGATGGCTTCGGCCAGGTCTTCACTGGCGCCGGAGTGGTAGCTGCGCGGCAACAGATTCGGTTCGCCCGAGCAACCGCGCCAGTTCAGCGCAACGCTGGCCCAGCCTTGATCCCCGAGGACTTTTTGCAGGCCCGCCACATAGGGCGAGTTCGACGAACCGGTCAGCCCGTGCAGCACCAGCACCAATGGCGCGTTGGCGGTATGCGGGCCGTGCCAGTCGAGGTCGAGGAAATCGCCGTCCTCAAGCCAAAGACGTTCACGTTCGCGTTCGATATGTGTGGTTTTGCGCCATAGCGGTCCCCACAAGGTTTGCAAGTGCGGGTTACTGAGCCCGAAGGCCGGGGTGAAGCGTTTACTGGGCGGGAGCACGATGTTTCTCTGAAAGGTAAAACAGTTGGCGGCAAGGCTGACAAGCCAGGCCCGGCCACCGATGTCCAAAGAAACTAACTTGCCACAAACCCCGTCTCGGCGCGACACATGCTCTGCGGCACTTTGCTGGCAGGCAGAGGCAACGGCAGTTGCTCCACGGTCGGGCCCAAGGTCACCACCCGCCATTGGTCCGCATCAAAGTGCCGGTTCAAGGCCTCTTTGATTTGCGCAACGGTCAACCCTTGAGCTTGTTCGACTGAAAAATCCAGATCAAGCGGCAAGTCATACTGGTTGATCGTGACCAGTCGGGAAAGAATCTGCGAATTGCTGGCGCTGTTGAGCACGCTGGTGCTGCGCAGTTGGCGCAGGGTGTCGTCGAGTTCCTGCTGGGTCGGACCCGTTTGCAAGTAATCGCGGTACATCGACTGCACCAGTTTCACCGCGCCATCGCTGAACTGCGGGCTGGTTTTCATACTGATGATGGCTGTGCCGCCCCCTTGCAGGAAAGCTGTCTTCAGTTGCACCACGTAGGTCAGTCCGCGTTTTTCCCTGAGTTCTGTCATCAATCGGGAAGAGACTTTCTGCCCGCCGAAAATCGTGTGGGCCACGGTCAGCGCTACGTAATCGGGATGTTGGCGTGTCACCCCAGGCTGGCCCAACAAAATTTGCGTCTGGGTCAAAGGGCGTTCTATATGGCGCGATGCTGTCGCGTCTTGTCGGCGCGGGACTGGCGTCACCGGTGCCATTTCGGCGCCGACGGGCAACGCATTGAAAACCTGCAAGCTCATGTTCTGGGCTTGTTCCAGCGTCAGGTCGCCGACCAGCGTGATCACCGCGTTAGCTCCGGCATAGGCTTGTCGATGAAACGCCTGGACCTGTTCCCGAGAGAGCAGCTCCACACTTTGTTCCGTACCGTAAATCGGCTGGGCATATGGGTGCCCCGGCAACAGCAGCTCATTCATGGCGTGGGCGATTTGTGAATCGGGGTCCTGCTGCCGGGCCTTGAGGAGATTGGTCAGTTCTTTTTTGACGTTGACCAACGCTTCCTCACTCAGCAATGGCTGGCCCAGGATCTGCGTAAGCAGCAACAGGGCCGGATCGCGCTGTTCGGCGGCCGACAAGCTGCGCAGGGAAAAGGAGGCGCGGTCCTGCTCGATGTTCATACCGAGTTTCGCCCCGAGGCCATCCAGGGTTTCCATGATCGCTGACAGGTCCTTGCCCGGCACACCTTCATTGAGCAGGCTGAAGGTTGCTGCCGCCAATCCGGGATGGGTGCCATCTTGCGCGCTGCCGGCAGGAAAGCTCACATGCAGGTCGAACATCGGCAGCTCCGGGGTGCGGATAAACAACACCTTGCCGCCGGAGGGTGATTTCCAGCCGTGAATTTTCAGGGCGCGCGGGGTGACTGCCTGTTCGTCCAGCTCTGCCAGGGATTGCAGGCGTGAGGGTTCGATAGCGGCAGGTTGCTGCGGCTCGGTGTCGGCCAAGGCGAGGCAGCCTTGCAGGCCACCCAGGACTAAGAGTCCCAGCGTCACGCAGGTGAATTTATTCATGGGTTTTCTCCACGAGAACATGGGCGGTGCTCAGGCGTTGGCGGGTCAGGTAGGTCTGCGCGACTTGCTGAATGTCTTGCGGGGTCACCTGGTTCAGTTCATTGACGTCCTCGTCCATCAGCCGCCCGGACAGGCCGATGCTCTCTAGCGCACCGAGGTGATCCGCCTGGTTTTCGATGGAATCGCGGTTATAGATTTGCCGGGCAATCAGCAACGTACGAGCGCGTTCCAGTTCGACGCTGTCGGGAGGGGTAGCCTTGAGTTCGTCGAGCAGCGTCCAGATCTGCACCTGTGCCTGTTCAAGGCTGGCGGTGCTTTGAGTGTTGAGCTGGGCGTTGAGGGTGAAAAGACTGTCGCCGCGATACAACGGGTTGTAACTGGATGAAATGCTCGAAAACAACCTTTCGGTAAATTGCAGGCGCTTATTCAGGCGGGCGCTGTTCGAGCCGGCCAGCAAGGTTTCGAGCAGTTGAAGTGCGTGTACCGAGCGACGGTTTTCGGCGCTGGCCAGGCTCGGAACGTTGAACGACATGCTCAGCCGAGGCGCCGAAATCGCCTGGTGCAGGATGATTTTGCGCTCGCCGGGTTCGGCCAGTTCCAGAGGGGGGCGGGTGGTGACAAATGGTTTGGCAGGGAGGGCGCCGAAGTAACGCTCGGCCAGGGGCTGGACGTTTTCCAGTGTCACGTCCCCGACAATAACGAGCGTGGCGTTACCCGGGGCGTAGCGGCTTTGATACCAGTGGCGCAGGTCGTCGGCGGTCAGGCGCTGCAAGTCGTGCATCCAGCCGATGACCGGTGCGCCGTAGCTGCTGGCCGGGAAGGCCAGGCGCGTGAGGCGCTCGTGTGCGACCCCTTCTGGATCATCGTCGACCCGAAACCGACGTTCTTCCTGAATGACCGCCAGTTCCGGAATGAAATCCTCGGCGCGCAGGTGCGCGGTGGACATCATGTCGGCCATCAACTCGAAAGCGACGCCCAGTTGATGCGGTTGCAGGGTCTGGTAGTAAGTGGTCACGTCCTTGTCGGTAAAGGCGTTTTGTGACGCGCCAAGGTTGTCCAGAATCGCCGAAGCTTCGCCGGTGCAGGTCTTGCTACTGCCCTTGTAAAGCATGTGTTCCAAGGCGTGAGACAGACCGGATTGCCCCGGCGATTCATCACTGGAGCCGACCTTGAACCAGAGTTGCGAAGTCACCACGGGCGCGCGATGGTCCTCACGCACCACGACTTTCAGGCCGTTGTGCAGAGTGAATTCGTGGGTCGGTTGTACGGGATCAGCCAGTGCCGTTAAGGGCAGTAGCCAGGAAAAGAGCAGCATCCTGCTGCGAGAGATGTTCATCCGTGTTCATCCTCAGTGGTTTACGGAGATTACGTAAACCACTGTGGATGTTCGGACGAGGCATTTGGCGGTAACTATTTACCGCACGGAATGCCTTGTTTCACGTCAGGCTGACGACGGGGTCAGCCTGCCAGCGGGCTACGCTGCCATAACGCGTAGTACACCCGTCCGGATTTCTGCTCCCGGTGCAGGCGCCAGTTGCCCGGCAAACCCAGCGCCGATGGGGCGTTTTCGCTTTCGGTGTAGACCCAGGCGTCATCGGCCAGCCACTGACGCTCTTCGAGCAAGGCACAAACACCTGGCAACAGGTCCTGGTTGAACGGCGGGTCGAGGAACACCACGTCGTACGCCGTCGCAGCCTGGGTTTCCAAGTAGCGCAACGCATCGGCGGTCTGTACCTGGCCGGTGGTGCAGCGCAGGGTGCCGAGGTGTTCCTTGATGCTGGACACCGCGATGTTGCTGGCATCCAGCGCCTGACCCATGGCGGCGCCACGGGACAACGCTTCAAGGAACAACGCGCCGCTGCCGGCAAACGGATCCAGCACCTTGGCCCCGGCGATGTACGGCGCGAGCCAGTTGAACAGGGTTTCACGCACCCGGTCCGGGGTCGGACGCAGGCCCGGCGCATCGGGGAAGCTCAGCTTCCGGCTGCCCCATTCGCCGCCGATGATGCGCAGTTGGTTCACGCCGTTATGCACGTTGTGAACAGGTTTTTTAGGACGCGATGGACTGGCCATTAATGCTCCGGAACCCCGAGCGGCTGCTCGGTGGGTTTATCAGATGGGGCCGGTAACGGCTTTTGCGGCACGGTCGGGCCAGCGGTGACGATGACCATTTTGTCCGTGCTCAGGTGTTTGTTCAGTGCGGCTTTCACCTGCTCGACGGTCAGGCTCTGGGACTGCTGCATGAAGTCTTCCAGATAGCTCAGCGGCAGGTTGTAGAAGCCCATGGCACCGAGTTGGCCGACGATATCGGCGTTGCTGGCGGTGGACAGCGGGAAGCTGCCGGCCAGTTCACGCTTGGCGTCGTCAAGTTCTTTCTGGGTCGGGCCGGTTTTAAGGTAGTCCGCGAGTACGTCCTGCACCAGTTTCAGGGTGCCTTCGCTCATTTCGGCGCGGGTCTGCAGGTTGATCATGAACGGACCACGGGCCTGCATCGGGGTGAAGCCCGAATAGATGCCGTAAGTCAGGCCACGCTTCTCGCGCACTTCGCTCATCAAGCGCGTGCCAAAACCACCGCCACCAAGGATCTGGTTGCCCATGGACAGTGCCGCGTAGTCGGGGTCATCACGGTCGATACCCAGTTGCGCGAGCATCAGGTTGGTCTGCTTGGACGGGAACTCGATGTGGCCGATGCTGGCCTTGGGCTCGACAGGTTGCGGGATTTTCGCCAGGGCCGGGCCTTTCGGCAGGGCGCTGGAGACTTGCGCGGCAATCGCCTCGGCCTCGGCGCGGGATAGATCGCCGACCAGCGCAATCACCACGTTGCCGGCGGCGTAGGCTTTCTCATGGAAGGCCCGCAGCTGCGCCAGGGTGATCGCCGGAACAGTTGTCGCCGTGCCGTCGCTGGAGTTGGCGTAAGGGTGATCGCCGTAAAGACGCTTCATCAGTTCGAGACCGGCCAGTTTGCCGGGGTTCTGCTTCTGGTATTCGAAACCGGCGAGCATCTGGTTCTTGATGCGTGCGAACGAGTCGGCGGGGAAGGTCGGCTTGCCGATGACTTCAGAGAACAACTGCAAGGCCGGTTCGCGTTTGTCCACGGCGCTCAAACTGCGCAGCGACGCCACCGCCATGTCTTTGTAGGCACCGTTGCCGAAGTCGGCGCCCAAGCCTTCGAAGCCCTGGGCGATGGCGCCGACATCCTTGCCGGCCACGCCTTCGTTGAGCATGGCGTTGGTCAACAGCGCGAGGCCAGGTGCGTTGCCGTCCTGGCTGCTGCCGGCGGCGAAGATCAGGCGCATGTCGAACATCGGCAGCTCACGGGCTTCGACGAACAACACCTTGGCGCCTTCGGCGGTGGTCCAGCTCTGCACATTCATGTTGCGATGGCTCGGAGCCTTGCCGTCGAGTTCAGCCAGGGATTGCAGTTTCTGGCTGGACTTGGCTTTGTCGAGGGCTTCGCTGGCCTTGGAATCGTCAGGGCGCAACAGGTAGACCGTTGCCGAACCGATCAATGCCACCAGGATCAGCCCGATCAGCGCCAGGCGCGGTTTTTTACGCTCACTCATGAGTCGTCTCCAGTGGAAGTACATGGGCGACGCTGAGACGTTCGCGGGTGAAATACAGCTTGGCGGCTTTCTGGATGTCTTCGGGGGTAACGCTTTCCAGATCGGCCAGTTCGGTGTCCATCAGTTTCCACGACAGACCGACGGTTTCCAGTTGGCCGATAGAGGTGGCCTGGCTGGTGATCGAGTCACGCTCGTAGACCAGGCCGGCAATGACCTGAGCCCGCACGCGCTCCAGCTCTTCAGCCGATGGCGCGGTGGTTTTCAGTTGTTCGAGCAACTTCCACAGACCGGCTTCGGCCTGGGCCATGGTTTTCTTCTTTTGCGTGTTCGGGCTGGCGGACAGGGTGAATAGGCTGTCACCACGGGTGTAGGCGTCGTAGCTCGACGAACCGCCGGACACCAGCTCTTCGCCGCGCTCCAGTTGTGTCGGGATGCGACCGCTGTAGCCGCCGTCGAGCAGGGCCGAGATCAGGCGCAAGGCATTCACCGAACGCTTGTCTTCAGCGGTGGCGATGCTCGGCACGTTGAAGGCCAGCATCAGGCTTGGCAGTTGGGTCTGCACATGCAGGGTGATCTGCCGTTCGCCGGGCTCGGCCAGTTCCAGCGGTATTTTCGCCGGTGGCACGTCGCGCTTGGCAATCGGGCCGAAGTAACGCTGGGCCAGGGCTTTGACTTCATCCGGGGTGACGTCGCCGACCACCACCAGCGTAGCGTTGTTCGGCACGTACCAGGATTTGTACCAGTTGCGCAGCTCTTCGACCTTCATGCGATCCAGGTCAGCCATCCAGCCGATGGTCGGCGTGTGATAGCCGCTCGCCGGGTAGGCCATGGCCTTGAAGCGTTCGTAGGCCTTGGACATCGGCTTGTCGTCGGTGCGCAGGCGACGTTCTTCCTTAATAACCTCAATCTCGCGGCTGAACTCGTCGGCCGGCAGCTTCAAGTTGGCCATGCGGTCGGCTTCCAGTTCGAAAGCCACGCCCAAGCGGTCGCGGGCCAGCACTTGGTAGTAGGCCGTGAAATCGTCGCTGGTGAATGCGTTCTCTTCGGCGCCGAGGTCGCGCAGGATCAGCGACGCTTCGCCGGGGCCGACTTTCTCACTGCCCTTGAACATCATGTGTTCCAGGGCGTGGGACAGGCCGGTCTGGCCCGGGGTCTCGTAGCTGGAGCCGACCTTGTACCAGATCTGGGAAACCACCACTGGCGCACGATGGTCTTCGCGCACGACGACCTTCAGGCCGTTGTCGAGGGTGAATTCGTGGGTGGGTTGTGGATCGGCAGCCAGGGCCGAGAGGGGCAGACAAACTGTGCTGAGCAGCAGGCCTGCAGCGCGGCGGGCTAGAGCATTCATACGTTTTTAAACCTGTTGAGCTGCCCGCTTGTTCTTAGCGTCAGCGGGCGAGAGGGTGCTAGGATACTGGTCCGTTTTGATGGCGGCCACGCCTGTGAGGCCTTTTATCGGCACGCAGGTTGTATGGGTTACCGGCAAAAGCTTTGAGTTTGTCAGCTAAACTCCGCGTTTTCGCCGACGATGCCGGTCCAGTCCTTCGTATTAGTCGACCTTTGAGGTGCCGTTGGCACCTCGACAAATAGTTGCGCGTGAACAAGCTGGGTGAATCGCAGTCTGTTCTGCATCGAATATTTATTTGCCGGGGCGCCCTTTGGCGCGTCGCTACCGTGAGATAGCCGTCCTCCATGTTTGGTTCCAACGACGACAAGAAGACCCCAGCTGCGGCTGGCGAGAAGAAAAGCCTGTTCGGATGGCTGCGCAAAAAGCCGCAGGAACCCGTCGTCGAACAGCCACAGCCCATTCCTGAGCCAGTGCTTGCGCCGGTAATAGAAGAAGAGCCGGCACCGATTGTTCTGCCGAGCGTCGAGCCGGTGTTGCAGCCAGTTGAGCCTGAGCCTGAGCCTCAAGTCGAAGTCGTGGCCGAGTTGCCGCTGACGCCAGCCCACGAGCCTTGGCTGACACTGCCCGTCGCGGAAGAGCCGGTGGCATTGGTCGAAGACGAGCAGGCGCCGCACGTGACGCCGCCGATTCCGGCCCCGATTGCGTTTACCCCTGAGCCGGTTCATATGCCCGTGATCGAGCCGGTCGTCGCGCCAGTGGTTGTGGTCGAGTCTGCGCCGGTTGTTCCAGAGCCTGTCGTGCCTGCATTCGTAGCGCCTGTCGTCGCGCCTGTTGCGCCGGTCGTTAAAGCGCCGGAGCCAGCGCCTGCACCGGTCGTCGCGCCTGTAGTTGCTGCACCTGTCGCCGTCGTCGAAACTCCAGCCGAGCCACCGCGCACCGAAGAAACCAAAGCCGGTTTTTTTGCTCGCCTCAAGCAAGGCTTGTCCAAGACCAGCGCCAGCATCGGCGAAGGCATGGCCAGCCTGTTCCTGGGCAAGAAGATCATCGATGACGAACTGCTCGAAGACATCGAAACCCGTCTGCTGACCGCCGACGTTGGCGTCGAGGCGACATCGGTGATCATTCAGCGCCTGACCCAAAAAGTCGCGCGCAAAGAGCTGGCCGATGCCGACGCACTGTACAAATCCCTGCAAGCGGAGCTGGCGGCGATGCTCAAGCCCGTTGAGCAACCGCTGAAAATCACTTCGCAGAACAAGCCGTTCGTGATTCTGGTGGTCGGCGTCAACGGCGCCGGCAAGACCACCACCATCGGCAAACTGGCGAAGAAGCTGCAACTGGAAGGTAAGAAAGTCATGCTCGCCGCCGGTGACACCTTCCGCGCGGCAGCGGTGGAGCAATTGCAGGTTTGGGGTGAGCGCAACAAGATTCCGGTGATCGCCCAGCACACTGGCGCTGATTCGGCTTCGGTGATCTTCGATGCCGTGCAGGCCGCCAAGGCCCGAGGCATTGATGTACTGATCGCCGACACCGCCGGTCGTCTGCACACCAAAGACAACCTGATGGAAGAACTGAAGAAGGTGCGCCGGGTGATCAGCAAACTCGACGCCGACGCGCCGCACGAAGTGTTGCTGGTGCTCGATGCCGGTACCGGCCAGAACGCCATCAACCAGGCCAAGCAGTTCAACCAGACCGTCCAGTTGACGGGCCTGGCGCTGACCAAGCTCGACGGCACCGCCAAGGGCGGAGTGATTTTTGCCCTGGCCAAGCAGTTTGGCTTACCAATCCGCTACATCGGCGTCGGTGAAGGCATCGATGACTTGCGTACCTTTGAAGCAGAACCCTTTGTCCAGGCATTGTTTGCCGAGCGGGAGCGTTCATGATCCGTTTCGAACAGGTCGGTAAACGCTACCCGAACGGTCACGTCGGCTTGCATGAGCTGAGCTTTCGAGTCCGTCGGGGCGAATTCTTGTTTGTCACCGGCCATTCCGGCGCCGGTAAAAGCACCTTGTTGCGGCTGTTGCTGGCCATGGAGCGTCCGACCACCGGCAAGCTGCTGCTGGCCGGGCAAGACCTGGGCACCATCAGCAACGCACAGATTCCTTACCTGCGTCGGCAGATCGGCGTGGTGTTTCAGAACCACCAATTGCTGTTCGATCGCACTGTGTTCAATAACATCGCACTGCCGTTGCAGATCCTCGGCCTGTCCAAGCCCGAGATCGCCAAGCGCGTGGATTCGGCCCTGGAGCGCGTGGCTCTCTCGGACAAGACCGATCTGTACCCAGGCGACCTGTCCACCGGTCAGCAACAGCGCGTCGGTATTGCCCGCGCCATCGTTCACCGCCCGGCCTTGCTGCTGGCGGATGAACCAACCGGTAACCTCGACCCGCGCCTGGCGGCCGAGATCATGGGTGTGTTCGAAGACATCAACCGTCTGGGCACCAGCGTCCTTATCGCCAGTCACGACCTGGCCCTGATCGCCCGTATGCGCCACCGCATGCTGACTTTGCAACGCGGTCGCTTGATCGGCGACGGGGAGGCTGGCGTATGAGTGCGACTCGCAGCCCCAAGGTTTCCGAGCGTGTGGCCCCGAAGGCTGCCGATCCGCAACCGCAAAAGAAAAAACGCGACGATGACGACGGCCCGGATTTCGCCACGCTTGTGCGCGCCTGGATCGAAAGTCATCGCGCCAGCCTGCTGGACAGCTTGCGCCGGTTGGGCAAACAGCCGATCGGCAGCTTTTTCACCTGCATGGTGATGGCGGTGGCCCTGAGTTTGCCCATGGGGCTGTCACTTTTGCTGAATAACGTCGAGCGCCTGGGCGGCTCCTGGCAGCGTGCGGCGCAGATTTCCCTGTACCTGGAACTGAATGCCAGTGCGGAACAGGGTGAGTCGCTGCGCGAGCAGATCAAAGGCATGCCCGGCGTCGCGGATGCTGAATATGTCGGCCGCGATCAGGCCCTGGAAGAGTTCCAGCAGCAGTCCGGTCTGGGTGAAGCGCTGAAGGAGCTGCCGGAAAACCCGCTGCCGGGCGTGGTTCTGGTGACCCCGAACGAAGTCGATAAGCCGACGCTTGAAGCATTAAGACAAAAACTTTCCGAGCTGCCGAAGGTACAGCAGGCACAACTTGATCTAGTCTGGGTCGAGCGTCTGGCCGCCATCCTCAAGCTGGGCGACCGATTTGTCTTCGGTCTGACCGTGCTTTTGGTGTCTGCATTACTTTTGGTGATAGGCAATACCATTCGTCTTCATATTGAAAACCGCCGCACAGAGATAGAAGTGATTAAACTCGTCGGCGGCACGGACAGCTATGTGCGACGTCCCTTTCTGTACATGGGCGCGCTTTATGGCTTCGGTGCCGGGATCCTGTCCTGGGGCGTATTGGCGTTCGGCCTGAACTGGCTGAACGACGCGGTGGTTGGATTGGCCGGCTTGTACGGCAGTAATTTTGCGCTGGCCGGAGTGCCAGTTGCCGATGGTCTGTCGCTCTTGCTTGGCGCGGTGCTGTTGGGTTATATCGGTGCATGGATTGCAGTCGCACGTCATCTCAGGGAGTTGGCGCCGAAGTAGTATCTTTTTGCGCGTATTGACCTTTCGGTTTTTATGGGAACTTGTCCTTTGGTTTCCGGTCAATTTTCGCAGTGCTGAACTGCACGAGTTATGTAAGTCGGAGGTTTTTTCGTATGACCACTTCTTTGCAACCTGCTTATGCTCTGGTCCCAGGCGCAAACCTGGAGGCCTATGTGCACACGGTGAACAGCATTCCATTGCTGACACCGGAGCAGGAGCGTGAACTGGCCGAGAGTCTCTATTATGAGCAGGATTTGGGGGCGGCTCGGCAGATGGTGCTCGCCCACCTGCGTTTTGTCGTACACATTGCCCGTAGCTATTCCGGCTACGGCCTGGCTCAGGCTGACCTGATCCAGGAAGGCAACGTCGGCCTGATGAAGGCTGTTAAGCGTTTCAACCCGGAAATGGGTGTGCGCCTGGTTTCGTTCGCTGTGCACTGGATCAAGGCGGAAATTCACGAGTTCATCCTGCGCAACTGGCGCATTGTGAAAGTCGCGACCACCAAGGCCCAGCGCAAGCTGTTCTTCAACCTGCGCAGCCAGAAGAAACGTCTGGCGTGGCTGAACAACGAGGAAGTCCACCGTGTGGCGGAAAGCCTCGGCGTAGAGCCGCGGGAAGTGCGCGAGATGGAAAGTCGCCTGACCGGCCATGACATGGCCTTCGACCCGGCCGCAGAAGCGGACGACGACAGCGCTTTCCAATCGCCGGCCAACTATCTGGAAGACCACCGGTACGACCCGGCCCGTCAACTGGAAGATGCCGACTGGAGCGACAACTCCAACCACAACCTGCACGAAGCGCTGGAAGTGCTGGACGACCGCAGCCGTGACATCCTCTACCAGCGCTGGCTGGCAGAAGAAAAAGCCACGCTGCACGACCTGGCGCAGAAGTACAACGTGTCGGCCGAGCGTATTCGTCAGCTTGAGAAGAGCGCGATGAACAAGCTCAAGTTGTCGATCGCCGCATAACCTGCGGGTTGGCAATAAAAAACGCCCCGATCAGTATCGGGGCGTTTTTGTTTCTGTGCTCAACACATAACCCCTGTGGGAGCGGGCTTGCTCGCGAATGCGTCGTGTCATCCAGCAATGATGTTGGCTGATGCACCGCATTCGCGAGCAAGCCCGCTCCCACAGGGGATCTTCAGTGATCAGGGGTATTGCGTTCAATCACTGAGCCCAGGGCGCGCGCCGCGAATCGTTGAGCCCCACCAGATAGCTATCGCCACCCAACTGACTCATCTGCTGTCGAATCCAACCGGCCCGGCGTGCGACGTAGTTGGTTGGATGGCTAGCACTCCATACCCTCGGGTTTGGCAGTACAGCGGCCAGCAAGCTCGATTGCTGACGGCTAAGACCTTTAGCGCTCACACCAAAGTGATGCCGTGCCGCCGCTTCAGCGCCAAACACGCCGTCATCCCACTCGACGCTGTTCAGGTACACCTCGAGAATCCGCTGCTTGGGCCATAACACTTCGATCAACCCGGTGAACCACGCTTCCAGGCCTTTGCGCAGCCAACTGCGGCCGGACCACAAAAACAGATTCTTCGATACTTGCTGGCTTAACGTGCTGGCGCCGCGAATCGTACCGCCGCGTTCGTTATGGGCAAACGCCGCTTGAATCGCGCCGAAATCGAAGCCCCAGTGTTCAGAGAACTTCTGGTCTTCGCCAGCAATCACCGCGACCTTCAGGTCGTCGGAGATCTGATCCCAAGGCTGCCAGGTGCGCTGCAGATCGATGGGTTCGCCGTCAAACCAGGATTCGACCTTGCGTTCGACCATCAGCGCCGTGCCCGGTGGTGGTACAACGCGAAAAATCAGAACCAGCAACACGCTGCCGCCCGCAAACCAGAGCAGGGCCTTTGTGAATCGTCGCAAAATTAAACGCAGCATAGAGATGGCTTGGCCGAACCCGTTGAGCGGGCCATTATACAGACCCTGTTGATCGAGTCTGACTGGAGTTCTTCATGCTGCGTGGCTTTCTGATGCTGGCCGCTTTCTTCGGCTTCACCGGCGTTGCCCTTGGCGCGTTCGCCGCCCATGGCTTGAAAAACCGTCTGACCCCCGAATACCTGGCGATTTTCCACACCGGCGTCACCTACCAACTGGTGCACACTCTCGCACTGTTGGGCGTGGCGCTGCTGGCCACGCAGATTCCGGGTCGCTTGATCACCTGGGCCGGCGCGTCGTTTGCCATCGGCATCCTGCTGTTTTCCGGCAGTCTGTATCTGCTGACGATCACTGGTGTGAGCAAGCTCGGTATCGTTACGCCCTTCGGCGGCCTGGCATTCCTGGTCGGCTGGTTCTGCCTGGGGCTCGCCGCCTGGCGCTTGAATTAACCTGTAGGAGCGAGGCTTGCCTGCGAAGACGTAGTGTCAGGCACCCTCTTCATCAACTGACACTACGCCTTCGCAGGCAAGCCTCGCTCCTACAAGGATCGTGTTTCAAGACGAATGGCTTGGGTCAGTCTGACCGATCGGGCTAGAATGCCAGCCCCTAAAAATGATGGCGGCTTCTTGCATGCGCATTCAGTTGAACGGCGAATCCCTTGAACTGCCCGACGGTGAAACCGTTGCGGCCCTGCTGACCCGTCTGGAATTGACCGGACGCCGGGTAGCGGTCGAACTCAATCTGGATATCGTCCCGCGCAGCCAGCATGCCGACACCACGCTGAATGACGGCGACAATGTCGAAGTGGTGCACGCCATCGGCGGCGGCTAGTCGCCAAACACTGTGAAAACTGCTGCATGCTGGGCGCCTTTGGCGCACGCAAGAAATACTGCGTTAAAAACAGGCTCGGAATGCTCATTTACAACCCGTAGACTCCGCTTCCTCGCCTGTTTTTGCCTTGTCTTTCCTTCGCTCGCGATGTTTTCACAGCGTTTGGTTAATAAGGAATTCTGCAAGAACCTCACCCCTACAGAGGATTTCCCATGAGCATCGTTCGTAGCGACAAGCCCTTCGTGCTGGCCGGTCGTACTTACCAGTCGCGTTTGCTGGTAGGCACTGGCAAGTACCGCGACATGGAAGAAACCCGCCTGGCCATCGAAGCCTCGGGTGCCGAGATCGTCACCTTCGCGGTGCGTCGCACCAACCTAGGCCAGAACCCGGGCGAACCGAACCTGCTCGAAGTCCTGTCGCCGGATCGCTACACCTTCCTGCCGAACACCGCTGGTTGCTTCGACGCTACCGAGGCCGTGCGCACCTGCCGTCTGGCCCGTGAGCTGCTTGGCGGCCACAACCTGGTGAAGCTGGAAGTGCTGGCGGACCAGAAAACCCTGTTCCCTAACGTGATCGAAACCCTCAAGGCCGCCGAAGTGCTGGTCAAGGAAGGTTTCGACGTGATGGTCTACACCAGCGATGACCCGATCATCGCCCGTCAACTGGCGGAAATTGGTGTTATCGCGGTCATGCCGCTGGCCGGTCTGATCGGCACGGGCCTGGGGATCTGCAACCCGTACAACCTGCAGATCATTCTCGAAGAAGCCAAGATTCCGGTGTTGGTGGATGCCGGTGTCGGCACCGCTTCCGACGCCACCATCGCCATGGAACTGGGTTGCGAAGCGGTGCTGATGAACTCGGCCATCGCCCATGCCCAGCAGCCGATCATGATGGCTGAAGCCATGAAACATGCGATCGTTGCAGGTCGCTTGGCCTACCTCGCCGGCCGCATGCCGAAAAAACTCTATGCCAGCGCTTCCTCGCCGCTGGATGGTCTGATCAAGTAAGAGCCATTGATGACTGAATCGAACGAAACGCCTATCCAGCCGGAAGAAGGCGAAGAGCGCCAACACCGCCGTATCAAGAGTTTCGTGATGCGCGCCGGACGCATGACCGAAGGCCAGCAAAAAGGTCTGGAACAGGGCACGCCGCTGTTCGTCCTGCCGCTGGCCGATGCGCCGGTGGACTTCGACCAGGTGTTCGGCCGCTCGGCACCGCGTTCGCTGGAAATCGGTTTCGGCATGGGCCATTCGCTGCTGGAAATGGCCGCAGCCTCGCCGGAGCAGGATTTCATCGGTGTGGAAGTTCACCGTCCGGGTGTGGGCGCGCTGCTCAATGGCGTGCTGACTCAGGGCCTGACTAACTTGCGGGTCTACGATTGCGACGCGATCGAAGTGCTCAACAATTGCGTCGCTGACAACAGCCTCGATCGTCTGATGCTGTTTTTCCCGGACCCATGGCACAAGAGCCGTCACCACAAGCGCCGTATCGTTCAGGCATCGTTCGCTGAACTGGTGCGCAGCAAGTTGAAGGTCGGCGGCATTCTGCACATGGCCACCGACTGGGAACCGTACGCCGAGTACATGCTGGAAGTGATGAACGTCGCGCCGGGCTACCGCAACCTCGCCGAAGACGGCAAATGCGTCCCGCGCCCGACCGAACGCCCGATCACCAAGTTCGAACGCCGCGGCGAACGACTTGGGCATGGCGTGTGGGACCTGAAGTTCGAAAAGCAGTCCTAAGCCCTACGCAATACCCCATGTGGGAGCGGGCTTGCTCGCGAAGGTGGTTGTTCATTCAACATCGATGTTGACTGACACGACGCCTTCGCGAGCAAGCCCGCTCCCACATTTGTTTTGTGGTGTGTTCGGGATTCAGCGGCGGTCTGCGACGACGCCGATCAGCACCAGCACCACCAACAACACCGGCGCCAGGCTGTAGTTGTTGAACTGGCTCAGGCCTTTGATGATCCATGGCGTGGCGTAGATCAATGCGACGCCGCTGCCGACCATGCACAGCAGGGCCATCATCGGGACGCGCAAGGCGCCGGCGAGGCCGCCCAGGCGTTGCTCGACCCAGCCTTTGATGTCCGAGCCAAACAGCACCAGCAGGCAGCCCACCAGGGCCAGAGAGATTTCCGACAGGTTGCTACGGCTCCAGCGGGACACGGTGGCGAGCAGGTCTAGGATCAGATCCATTGGTTTTCCCTTAAGGCTGAAATCAGCTCAGAAATGTCTGCAGCAAGTCATTGAGAAACAGTTGTCCGCGCTCGGTGGCCGCCAGACGTGACGGTTCGACCTGCAACAAGCCGCTTTGTTCGGCTTCCCGTCGACCTTCGGCGAGGCTTTCCAGGGGTAACCCGGTGCGTTCTGGATACAGCCGCGATTCGACGCCCTCGGTCAGGCGCAGGGCGTTCATCAGAAACTCGAACGGCAGCTCGTCGTTGGTCAGGGCTTTCTCGCCAGCCTTGAAGCTTTTAGCCGGGTTGAGGTAGTCCTTGGGCAAGCGGGTCTTCCAGGTTCGGACGATGCGCCCGTCCGGGTGACTGAGCTTGCCATGGGCGCCGGCGCCGATGCCGATGAAGTCGCCGAAACTCCAATAGTTGAGGTTATGCCGCGCCGGTCGACCGGGTTGGGCATAGGCCGAGACTTCGTATTGCGCGTAACCGTGCTCAGCCAGCAACGCCTGTCCGGCCTCCTGAATGTCCCACAACGTGTCGTCTTCAGGCAGCGTCGGCGGCTGGTTCCAGAACACCGTGTTCGGCTCCAGGGTCAGTTGATACCAGGACAGGTGGGTCGGCTTCAGGGCAATGGCCTGGCGCAGGTCGCTCAAAGCATCATCCAGGGACTGATCGGGCAAACCGTGCATCAGGTCCAGGTTGAAGTTGTCGAACCCGGCCTGACGGGCCATACCGGCGGCGCGTACCGCTTCGTCGCCGTTGTGGATCCGCCCCAGAGCCTTGAGTTTCTCTTCCTGGAAGCTCTGGATGCCGATCGACAAACGATTGATGCCCAGCGCGCGGTAGGCGACGAACTTCTCTTGCTCGAAGGTCCCGGGATTGGCTTCCAGGGTGATTTCGATGTCGCTGGCGAACGGAATCCGCTGTTCGACACCTTTGAGCAAACGGCCCAATGCTTGGGCGCTGAACAGGCTCGGCGTGCCGCCACCGAAGAAGATCGAGCTCAACTCGCGGCCGTAGACAGCGTGCAAATCCTGATCGAGGTCGGCCAGCAACGCGTCGACGTACTCTTCTTCCGGCAGCACGGGGCTGGCGGTGTGGGAGTTGAAGTCGCAATAAGGGCATTTGCGCACACACCACGGGATGTGGATGTACAGCGCCAGGGGCGGCAGCACTGGCAGCGCGGCCCGAGGCGATTGGGCGGCGCCGCCGAAGATCAGCGGCGACGCGGATGAGTCGTGGGTCATATCAAGCCTAGACGCTGGCGCAGCAGATCCATTGCACGGGCGCGGTGGCTGATGAGGTTCTTTTCGCTTGGGCTCAACTCGGCGCTGGAGCAATCGCGAGACGGCACCCAGAACAGCGGGTCGTAGCCAAAACCGTGCTCACCGCTGGCCGCCGGCAGAATGCGCCCCTGCCACAGACCTTCGCACAGGATCGGCAACGGATCGTCGGCATGTCGCACCAGCGCCAGGACGCAAACGAACTGCGCACCGCGCTCGGCTTCAGGCACGTCTTTCATAGCGTCGAGCAGCTTGGCGTTGTTCGCCGCATCACCCTTGCCGTCGGCATAACGAGCGGAATAGATCCCTGGCGCACCGCCGAGGAAATCCACTGCCAGCCCCGAATCATCGGCCAGCGCCGGCAGACCGGAGATGCGCGCGGCGTTACGGGCCTTGAGGATGGCGTTTTCAACAAACGACAGGCCGGTTTCTTCAGGCTCGACGCTGCTGAACTCGCCGATCGAGCGCAGTTGCACCGATTCGCCGAGCATGGCCTGGAGTTCCTTGAGTTTGCCGGCGTTATGGCTGGCCAGTACGAGTTGCGTGAAGTTCATCATTCGCCGGGGAAAAGCTCTTGGTTGAAATTGATGGTGTTGATTTTATCGCCGTTCTGGACCTTGATCTCGAACGTGCGGATTTCCTGCTGAGGCACTGGATACTGGGCGATGTAATAAATCGCGCCTTGTTCGGTGACCTGTTTGAAACTCAACGGCACACTTTGGCTGGTCAGGTCTTTGACCGTGCCGCTGACCTGAGCCATCAGCGGTTTGCCATCCTTGATGACCGACACATTGATCACGCCCTGGCTCTTGCTGCGGATCAGTTCAGCCGCTTTGGCGATGTCCGGTGTCAGGTAAGTGGAATTGAAGGTGTTGTAGTGCACCGTCACGTCGCCAAAGGTTTCCTGGCGCTCGCTCTTGATGATGTCGGCGGCCATGGCAGTGACGCTCAGGCAGGCAGTAAGTACAAACAGCGCTAGACGACCCATGATCGTTCTCCTTGGAATGTCGTGGTTCAGACCGCGACCTTGTGGTCTTGCAGCCCGGGGCTGCTGACGCGGTAGATACCGATCTCACCTAACAGATTAGGCCATAGCTTACTGGCCCACCCGTGTCGGTGCTGTTGATCCACGGCAAGCCGATCAATGACCTTCGCTTCACGTTCGCGGCACAGTTCTTCAAAGTCGCCGAAAGTGCAGAAGTGGATGTTCGGCGTGTTGTACCAGGTGTACGGCAGGAACTCGGACACCGGCATCCGGCCCTTGCTCGCCAGGTACCAGCGGCAGCGCCAGTGACCGAAATTGGGGAAGGTGATGATGCACTGGCGACCGACCCGCAGCATTTCGTCGAGGATTTTGTCCGGGTAGTGCACGGCTTGCAGGGCCTGGGTCATGACCACGATGTCGAAGCTGTTGCTGGCAAAGTTGCCCAGGCCCTTATCCAGGTCCTGCTCGATCACGTTGATGCCCTTGGCCACGCACTCGGCGATGTTGTCCGCGTCGTTTTCCAGGCCATAACCGGTGACTTGCTTGTTGTCCCGCAGCCAGGTCAGCAGTTCGCCGTCGCCGCAACCGAGGTCGAGCACACGGCTACCGGCGGGAATCCATTCCTGGATGATTTCCAGATCAGCTCTCATGGCTTACTCACAAACTAATTCGGTTCATGTAATTGCTAAACGCCTGCAGATAGCGCGGGATCGGAATCAGGAAGGCGTCGTGGCCTTGCGGAGCGTCGATCTCGAGGTAGCACACGTCTTTTTTGGCCGCCATCAGCGCGTCCACCAGTTCCCGGGAGCGGGCAGGGGAGAAGCGCCAGTCGGTGGTGAACGACATCACGCAGAACTTGGACGTGGCGCCGGCGAAGGTTTTCGCCAGATCATCGTCAAAGTTGGCTGCCGGGTCGAAGTAGTCCAGCGCTTTGGTCATCAGCAGGTAAGTGTTGGCGTCGAAACGCCCGGAGAACTCTTCGCCCTGATAACGCAGGTAGCTCTCGACCTGGAACTCGACGCTGTGGAAGTCGTAGTTGAGCTTTTCGCTCTTCAGGCCACGGCCGAATTTCTCGCCCATGGAATCGTCGGACAGGTAGGTGATGTGCCCGACCATCCGCGCGAGCATCAAGCCGCGCTTGGGGATCACGCCCGCTTCCTGGAACGAACCACCGTGGAACTCGGGGTCGGTGAGGATCGCCTGGCGCGCCACTTCGTTGAACGCGATGTTCTGTGCCGACAGCTTGGGCGCCGAGGCGATGGCCAGGCAGTGCCGTACGCGGTCGGGGTAAGTGATGGTCCACTGCAAGGCTTGCATGCCGCCGAGGCTGCCGCCGATCACCGCCGCCCACTGGCTGATGCCGAGCAGGTCGGACAGGTGCGCCTGGCTGTGCACCCAGTCTTCCACGGTCAGTACCGGGAAGTCGGCGCCGAATGGCTTGCCGGTCTCCGGGTTGATACTGCTCGGGCCGGTGGAGCCGTTGCAGCCGCCGAGGTTGTTGAGGCTGACCACGAAGAACTTGCTGGTATCGATCGGCTTGCCGGGACCGATGCAGCTGTCCCACCAACCGGGTTTACGGTCGTCGGGGCTGTGGAAACCGGCAGCGTGATGGTGACCCGACAAGGCGTGGCAGATCAGCACGGCATTGCTCGCCGTGGCGTTCAGCGTGCCGTAGGTTTCGTAGATCAGGTCATAAGCTGGGAGCGAACGGCCGCAGGCCAGGGCCAGGGGTTCACTGAAGTGCGCCACTTGCGGCGTCACCAGACCAACAGAATCGGCGGGAAAGGCAGTTGGCATCGACCCTGCTCTCGTTGAAATGAGGCGTAAGTCTAAAGACCGCTGCCTTTAGCAGCAAGCTAAGGCCCTAGCTGATTTTATTCAGTTGAATCGAGGTGCGGCATTCGCGAGCAGGCTCGCTCCCACAGGGGGACGCATTCCATTGTGGGAGCGAGCCTGCTCGCGAAGAGCGATGACGCGGTCAATCTGCCGGACGCACCAGATCAGGCAACTCCGGCAATTTCTTTGGCGAACAGATCCGCACTCGCTTCTGCCGGTTCAGCTCGCCGCTGATCAAGCTCACCTGGCTCTTGGAAACCCCAAACGACTTGGCCAGAAACGCCATTAAATACGCGTTGGCCTTGCCTTCAACCGGCGGCGCGGTCAGGCGGATCTTCAAGCGATCACCATGCAGCCCGCAGAAATCATCGCTGCGGGCTGCCGGTTGAAGGTGACATTCCAGAATCAGATCATCACCGTCCCAGCGAAAGTAGCTCATCAGATCAGGCCGAGCAGCCCTTGCGGCATGAACGCGTAGTACGCCAGGCGCGGGATCAGCCAGCTCTGCAGCAACTGGATCACGATAAACGCGAAGATCGGCGAGATGTCGAGGCCGCCCAGGTTCGGAATGATCCGACGGAACGGGGCGAGTACCGGTTCAGTAATCTGCGCGACCAACTCTGCACCCGGGTTGTGGCTGCCCGGGGCGACCCAGGACAGAATCACGCTGATGATCATCGCGTAGAACAGAATGTTCAAGAACAGCGCGAAGAGCGCGATCAGTGCCCACGGCACCAGGAACAGCCAGTCGACCTGGAACCCTTTGAGCGTCAGGATCACTGCAATCAGCAGCATCTGCACGATCAACGCCAGTACCAGCGACGACATGTCCAGCCCGAACATGCTCGGGATGACCCGGCGCAGAGGCTTGAGCAGCGGTTGAGTAGCTTTGACGATGAACTGGCAGAGCGGGTTGTAGAAGTTCGCCCGAACCAGTTGCAGGATGAAGCGCAACAGCACGATCAGCAGGTACAGGCTGCCCAGCGTCTTGATGATAAAAACGGCAGCGTCATTGAGTCCGAGCATCATTGATTCCTTTGTAAGAGCTGATTAGCGACCCAGTTGTTCGGCCATCTCGGCCGAGCGGTGTGCCGCGGCGCCGAGTGCTTTTTCTACCAGGGCTTCGAAGCCGCCGGCCTGGAACGATTTGATCGCTGCTTCCGTGGTGCCCGCAGGCGAGGTCACGCGACGACGCAGTTCCGCTGCATCCACGTCACTGGCCACCGCCATGTGCGCGGCGCCCAGTGCGGTTTGCACGGTCAGTTGGGCGGCGATGTCTGCGGGCAGGCCAAGTTTCACGCCTGCAGCGGTCATCGCTTCGATCAGCAGGAAGAAGTACGCCGGGCCCGAGCCGGAAACGGCGGTGACCGCGTCCAGTTGCTGCTCTTCGTTCAGCCACAACGCAATGCCGACGGCAGACAGCAGCTCCTCGGCTTGCTGGCGTTGCTCGGCGTTCACTTCGGCGGTGGCGAACAAACCGCTCACACCCTGGCGCAGCAACGCCGGGGTATTGGGCATGCAGCGCACAATCGGCTGGGCACCGAGCCAGTTGTTCATGCTGGCGCAGGTGATGCCGGCGGCAATGGAAACCACCAATTGATGCGGCTTGAGGCTTGGGCGAATGGCTTCGCACACGGCTTTCATCGCTTGGGGTTTGACCGCCAGAACGACCACGTCGGCGTCTTGAATCGCGTCGGCGTTGTCGGCGAATACTTCGATGCCGTGTTCAGCGCTCACGCGAGCACGGGTTTCTGCGCCCGGATCGCTGGCGCGGATGTGGGCCGCGTCCAGACCTTTGGCGCGCAGGCCACCGATCAGGCTGGCGGCCATGTTGCCGGCACCGATAAAGGCAATACGAGTCTTGCTCATGTCAGGTCCTTATAAAGAGAGGAGTCAGCCATTTCTCAAGGCTGGCCATGCATTTGTTGAGAGCTGCGAGCGCCAAACAGGGCTGTACCGATGCGGACCCACGTGGCGCCCATGGCGATGGCCGACTCGAGGTCGTGGCTCATGCCCATGGAAAGTGTGTCGAGCGGCAGTTCGAGGCTGGCTTGCAGGTGCTGCACAGCAGCAAAAGCGGCGTCCTGGGCGGCGCGATCTTCAGTCGGCTCGGGGATCGCCATCAACCCGCGCAACTTCAGGCGCGGCAGTTCGCTGATGGCCTTGGCCAGGGCCGGCAGGTCCGCCGGGGTGCAGCCGGACTTGCTGTCCTCTGCGCTGACGTTGACCTGGATGCAGATGTTCAGCGGCGGCAGATCGACAGGGCGTTGTTCGGACAAGCGTTGTGCGATTTTCAAACGATCCACGGAATGCACCCAAGCGAAGTGCTCGGCGATAGCGCGAGTCTTGTTCGATTGAATGGGGCCGATGAAGTGCCAGATCAAGGGCAGGTCGGCCAATTCGAGCTGTTTGCCCAAGGCTTCCTGCAGATAGTTCTCGCCAAAGTCCCGCAGCCCGGCGGCGTAGGCTTCACGCAGGGCTTCGGCGGGCTTGGTCTTGCTCACGGCCAGCAACTGGACGCTGTGCTCGTCGCGGTGCGCAGCTTGGGTCGCTGCCTGGATACGCGAACTAACCTGAAGGATGTTGTCTGCTATCGTGGACATCGAGAGGCGCCGGCGGTCTGAAGGTTCGCGGCATTCTACTGGAATTGAGGAGCGCTATGGATATCACTGAGCTGCTGGCATTCAGCGCCAAACAGGGCGCTTCCGACTTGCACCTGTCTGCCGGCTTGCCACCGATGATTCGCGTCGATGGCGATGTGCGGCGCATCAACCTGCCGGCCCTGGACCACAAACAGGTGCAGGAGTTGATCTACGACATCATGAACGACACCCAGCGGGTGGACTTCGAGAAGCATCTGGAAACCGACTTTTCCTTTGAAGTGCCTGGGGTCGCACGCTTTCGAGTCAACGCGTTCAACCAGAATCGCGGCGCCGGCGCGGTGTTCCGGACCATTCCGTCGAAGGTCCTGAGCATGGACGACCTCGGCATGGGAGATGTGTTTCGCAAGATTACCGAAGCCCCCCGGGGTCTGGTGCTGGTGACCGGCCCGACCGGTTCGGGCAAGTCCACCACCCTGGCGGCGATGATCGATTACCTGAACAACCATCGTCATCACCACATTCTCACCATCGAAGACCCGATCGAGTTCGTTCACGAATCGCGCAAATGCCTGATCAATCAGCGCGAAGTCCACCGCGATACCCGCAGTTTCGCTACCGCGTTGCGCTCGGCTCTGCGGGAAGACCCTGATGTGATTCTGGTCGGCGAGATGCGTGATCTGGAAACCATTCGTCTGGCCCTGACTGCGGCCGAGACTGGTCATCTGGTGTTCGGCACGCTGCACACCACATCCGCGGCGAAGACCATCGACCGGGTGGTGGATGTGTTTCCGGGGGATGAGAAGTCGATGGTGCGCTCGATGCTGTCCGAGTCGTTGCTGGCGGTCGTGTCGCAGACGCTGGTCAAGAAGATCGGCGGCGGACGGATTGCGGCGCACGAAATCATGCTCGGTACCTCGGCGATCCGTAACCTGATCCGCGAAGACAAGGTGGCGCAGATGTACTCGTCAATTCAGACCGGGGGCAACCTGGGGATGCAGACGCTGGATATGTGCTTGAAGGAGCTGGTGACCAAGGGCTTGATCAGCCGCGAGCATGCGCGGGAGAAGGCGCGGTCGCCGGATAATTTTTGAGGTCTTTGAAAAGCAAAAGATCGCAGCCTTCGGCAGCTCCTACAGGGAAACGCGAATCCCTGTGTAGGAGCTGCCGAAGGCTGCGATCTTTTGATCTTGCTTTAAACAATCAGCGCTGTACGACGCGTATCTGACCCGGTTCTTTCGGCAGAACCCGCTTGGCCACCACATAGTGACTTTCCCAATACGGCTTCTTCAACGTATCGATGGACACCGCTTTGCCACGGCGTGGAGCGTGGATAAAGCGGTCGTTGCCCAGGTAAATGGCAACGTGATTAACCCGACGGCTCTTGATGTTGAAGAAAATCAAGTCGCCCGGTTTCAGATCCGCACGATCGACCTTCTGGCCGTGACCGCTGGCCATGGCATTCGAGGTGCGCGGCAGGTCGAACGTAGCGTCGTTGAACGCATATTTCACCAGACCACTGCAGTCGAACCCTTTACTTGGGCTGCTGCCGCCCCAACGGTAAGGAGTACCGAGGACATTCACGGCGCGGCTCAATACGTTGCTGCTTTGCTTGGTCGCCATAGCCGGCACCAGCTTGCTATTGGCTTTGCTCAGTTGCGGAGCGTGTTTTGCGGTTTGCTTGTTTTTGCTCGATGGAGCAGAAACATGGGATTTCGGGGTGTAACCATTAACGTTAGGAAGACGTTGCTCACGATTGGTGGCGTGGGCGGCCAGTGGCATCAAAAGGCAAATGGTTAGCCATGTCTTGAAAAATGGACGCATTAGGCAAGGCTCATATGGGTTAGCGCGCAACTTTATAACAGCTTTTTTGACCCTTCCGAGGCCGTTGGTCGATTGGACCTTGGGGTCAACGGAACCAAATAAGCAGCGAGTTGACGCAATTGTCGGACAGAGTGCTTGTACTACAAGGCTTTGGCGGGAGTGAAGGTAGCATTTGCCATACGTCGGACGCCTGTAAAAAAGTCACAAAGAATTCAACAATATTTATCTATCGTGTGAATCGAGGACCTTCATGAACACCTATCAATCGCCCTCAACGCTTCAGGACACCCACAGCAAAGTGATCGGTTACCTGCTGTGGATTTTCGGTTTTACCGGGGCTCACCGCTTCTATTACGGCAAGCCGGTGACCGGGACGATCTGGTTTTTCACCTTCGGTTTGTTGGGTATCGGCTGGCTGATCGACCTGTTCCTGATCCCGGCGATGGACCGTGAGGCCGACCTGCGCTTTACCGCCGGACCAATTGAATACAGCGTGGCGTGGATTCTGCTGACGTTCCTTGGCGTGTTCGGCGTACACCGGATGTATCAGGGGAAGTGGCTCAGCGGTTTGTTGTACTTGGTGACGGGCGGGCTGTTCTTTCTGGGGGTATTGTTTGACTTCTGGACGCTCAATACCCAGGTTTCCGTGGTGAACACCATCAGTAACCGGGCTGCCTCCCGCTAAATCTGTGGCGAGGGGGCTTGCCCCCGTTGGGCTGCGCAGCGGCCCCAAAATCAGCAAACGCGGTGACTCAGAAAGGCCGCATTTACTGGTTTTACGACTGCTTCGCAGCCGAACGGGGGCAAGCCCCCTCGCCACAAGGTCTTACGCCTGGTGGCTAATCCGTCCATCCACCAGGGTGTAACGCACCACGCTCGGCAGGCTGTGGCCGATAAACGGGCAGTTCTCGCCTTTGGAAAGCCAGGTTTCACCCGCAACGGTGGAGGCCGCCGGGTCGAACAGCACGATATCTGCCGCGCCGCCCACCGCCAACTTGCCCGCTGGCAGGCGCAAGGCGTTGGCGGGGCCGGCACTCAAGCGCGACAGCAACGTCGGCAGATCGAGCAAACCATCTTCTACCAACGTCATCGCCAACGGCAGCAGCAGTTCAACGCTGCTGATCCCCGGTTCAGTCGCGCCGAACGGTGCCAGTTTGGCATCGCGCTCGTGGGGTTGGTGATGGCTGGAGATGGCCGAAACCACGCCCGATTTCACCGCCGCACGCAGGCCATCGCGGTCGGCGCGGGTGCGCAGCGGCGGCTGGACGTGATAGAGGCTGCTGAAGTCGATTAGCGCTTCATCGGTCAGGATCAGTTGATACAACGCCACATCGGCGGTCACAGGCAATCCACGGGCCTGGGCCTGAGCGATCAGGGCCACGCCGCGAGCGCTGGTGAGCTGGCTGAAGTGCGCGCGCACGCCGCTTTGCTCGACCAGCAACAGATCCCGGGCCAGGGCCACGGTTTCGGCGGTTTCGGGAATCCCCGGCAAACCAAGGAAACTCGCGGTCGGGCCTTCGTGGGCCAGGCCACCTTCGGCCAGGTCATGATCCTGGGAGTTGAAAATCACCGTGAGGTCGAACGTCGCCGCGTATTCCAGCGCCCGGCACAGGGTGCGGGTGTTGCGGAAGCTCTCCAGACCGTTGCCGAAGGCCACGCAGCCGGCGTCGCGCAGGGCAACGAGTTCTGCAAGCTGCTCGCCGTCCAGGCCTTTGCTCAGGGCGCCAATCGGGAACACCTTGGTGTTGCCGGCTTCGCGGGCGCGGTCGAGGATCAGTTCGGCCACGGCCGAGGTGTCCAGCACCGGTTTGGTTTTCGGCGGGCAGCACAAGCTGGTGACGCCGCCGGCGGCTGCGGCGCGGGTTTCGCTGGCAATCGAACCTTTGCGGCTGTAACCCGGTTCGCGCAGGGCGACGTTCAGGTCAACCAGGCCAGGCGCGGCCACCAGGCCTTTGGCATCAATGGTCTCGACCGGGACAAAACCGGCTGGAGCGGCACCGAAGGCGACAATCTTGCAGGCTTCAACATGGATATCGGTAACTTGATCCAGCCCCGAGGTTGGATCGATGACGCGGGCGCCGAGAATGCTGAGCTTCACTGGGCGTTCTCCTGCTCGAATTGGCGCTGGGCAGTCTGCCCGCTCATGGCCATGGACAGCACGGCCATACGAATCGCAATACCGTAGGTGACCTGATTGAGGATCACCGAGTGCGGGCCGTCGGCCACCGCCGACTCAATCTCCACCCCACGGTTGATCGGCCCCGGGTGCATGACGATGCAATCCGGTTTGGCCCCGGCCAGGCGTGCAGTGGTCAGGCCGAACAGGCGGTAGAACTCGCCTTCGCTCGGCAGCAGGCCGCCGGTCATGCGTTCCCGTTGCAGACGCAGCATGATCACCACGTCGACGTCTTTCAGGCCTGCGGCCATGTCGGTGTAGACCTTCACGCCGTATTGCTCGATGCCGATCGGCAACAGGGTTTTCGGCGCGATCACGCGGATGTCCGGGCAACCGAGGGTTTTCAGCGCGAGCATGTTGGAGCGCGCGACCCGCGAGTGCAGGATGTCGCCGACGATGGCCACCGAGAGGTTTTCGAAGCCGCCCTTGTGCCGACGAATCGTCAGCATGTCGAGCATGCCTTGGGTCGGGTGTGCATGACGGCCGTCGCCGCCGTTGATGATCGCGACTTGCGGGCACACGTGTTCGGCGATGAAGTGCGCGGCGCCGGAGTCACCGTGGCGCACGACGAACATGTCGGCGGCCATCGCTTCGAGGTTGCGCAAGGTGTCGAGCAGGGTTTCGCCCTTGCTCGCCGAGGACGTTGACACGTTCAGGGTGATCACGTCTGCCGAGAGGCGTTGGGCCGCCAGTTCGAAGGTGGTGCGGGTGCGGGTCGAGTTCTCGAAGAACACGTTGCACACGGTCTTGCCGCGCAGCAACGGGACTTTCTTCACCGCCCGGGCGCCGACTTCGAGGAACGAGTCGGCGGTGTCGAGGATTTCCGTCAGCAGCTCGCGGCGCAAACCGTCGAGCGAGAGGAAGTGGCGCAGCTGGCCCTGATCATTGAGCTGCAGCGGGCGCTTGGTTTCTAGAGGCGTCATCGCGAGGGGGACTCTCAATAGGGCGAATTAAAGGGCGAGATCTTGCAGTTCGAGTTTGAGCTCCGGGCCGGACAGCTTCACCCGTTCGTGGGCAGCCAGCGACAGGGTCGCGCCGACCACGTTCGGGCGGATCGGCAGCTCGCCGGCGTCCAGGTCCAGCAGGCACACCAGCGTCACGCTGGCCGGGCGGCCGTAGTCGAACAGTTCATTCATGGCGGCGCGGATGGTGCGGCCGCTCATCAGCACGTCGTCGATCAGCACCAGGTCCTGGCCTTCGATCTCGAACGGCAGGGCCGAAGGGCGCACTTGCGGGTGCAGGCCGTTCTGGCTGAAGTCGTCGCGGTAGAAGGAGACGTCCAGCGTGCCGAGCGGCGAGTCGCTGCCCAGTTCATCGAGCAACGCCTGGGCGACCCAGACGCCGCCGGTACGGATACCGATGTAGCGCGGTTCGCTGATGCCACGGTGTTCCAGGTGTGCCTTGAGACGGATCGCCATCTGGCTGATCAGTTCGGCGGGATTGGGCAGGCTCATGGTTGCTCCTTCTTGGGCCCGAGCCGGTGCGTGCGGGGTTTGGCTCGGGTTGTCGCTATAGAGAGACGTGGTGACGACTCTTCAGGATTCGAACAGTGCGGTGTTTTCGTCGAGCCAGCCTTGCAACAGCAGGGCGGCGGCGATGGCATCGACCGGGTTGTCGCGGTAACTGCCTTTTTGCCCGCCACGATCACGCCGCTCGCCTTTGGCCTCGAAAGTGGTCAGGCGTTCGTCGTGGGTATAGAAGGGCAGGTTGTATCGGCCGTTCAGGCGTCGGGCGAACTTCTCGGCCCGCAGGCACATGTCGCTGGGCGTGCCGTCCATGTTCAACGGCAGGCCGACCACCACGGCGTCGGGTTTCCATTCCTTGATCAGGGCTTCGACCTGATTCCAGTCGGGAATACCGTTTTGCGCCTTCAAGGTGCACAGCTCGCGGGCCTGACCGGTAATCACCTGGCCGACTGCTACGCCGATCTGTTTGGTGCCGTAGTCAAAACCCAGAATCAGTCGCAGGGCCATCAGGCGTGGCCCGCCTGGCTGGTCAGCAGGCTGAGATTGATCCCCAGGTGCCGGGCCGCCGCTTCGAGGCGCGATTCGCTGCTGGTGTTGAACAGGATGTCCGCGTCGTACGGGCAGGTCAGCCAGGCGTTATCGGCCAGCTCAGCTTCCAGTTGCCCGGCTTCCCAGCCCGCGTAACCGAGGGTGATCACACTTTTCGCCGGGCCGACGCCGTCAGCGATGGCAAACAGTACGTCTTGGGACGTGGACAGCGACAACTCGCCTTCCAGATCAACGGTCGCCTGAAAGGTTTTGCCCGACGGATGCAGGACAAACCCGCGATCGGTCTGCACCGGGCCGCCGATAAAGATCGGCACGTGCTGACAGAGCGCGGGCGGCTCGATGTCTGGGCGCAGTTGCTCGAGGATATCGGCCAGGTTCAGTTCTTGCGGACGGTTGACTACCAGCCCCATGGCGCCATTGGCCGTGTGCTCGACGATGTAGGTCAAGGTGTGCGCAAAGTTCGGGTCGGCCATGTGAGGCATGGCGATCAGGAAGTGATGCTTGAGGTAGCTGGGGCTGACGTTCTTCATGAGCGCTAGTGTGGCGTTGGAGGGGCGAACTGACAAGCTGGGGATGCCGCAATTTGGCAGCCAACCCCAATCAAATGTGGGAGCGGGCTTGCTCGCGAATACGGTGTGTCAGTCGATATGAATGTTGAATGACACTCCGCATTCGCGAGCAAGCCCGCTCCCACAGGGGATTTGCGGAGTGTCAGTTACTGGAGAGTTTGTCCCCGCGAGCAAATTTCCAGGTGCGGATGATTTCCAGTCGGTCGATATCCGACAAATCCCCGGTAAACGGCGAAAAAGGCGCTGCCAGCCGCACGATCCGCTGGGCTGCCTGGTCCAGCAACGGTTGCCCGGAGGATTCCAGCACCAACACTTCATACAGCGAACCATCGCGGTTGATCGAGACCATCAGGCGCAAATTGCCGTAGATCTGCTTGCGCCGCGCTTCGTCGGGGTAGTTAAGGTTGCCGATGCGCTCAACCTTCTTGCGCCATTCGTCCTTATACCAGGCACCTTTGTCGCGCATGGTCGAGGCCGCGCTCAAGCGGTGAATCCGCGGGCGCTTGGCGTACAGCTGTTGTTCGTTGGCCAGTTCCGCTTCCAGGCTGGCGATGTCGCTGGACAGCTGCGAGCTGTCGAACGTCGGCGCGGCCACGGCGGGTTTGGGCTCGGTCTTGGGTTCTTCATTTTTGGCGACGGCTTTTTTCGGCTTCGGCGCGATGGTCGTCACGGCTGCCTTGGGCGCGGCTTCCTGCACTTCAGGTTTGGCGGCCGGTGGCGGGGTGACTTTCTGCACTTTGTTGTCCTGGAACGGCGCGACCTCGGTGGTCTTGGGAATTGCCTTTTTATCCAGGGTGCCGCTGCCTTGCTGATTTTCCTGGGCGAGGAAGTCAGCCTTCTTGGGCTTGGTTTCGCTTTTGAAGGTAGCGAGGGTGATTTCCAGGGTTTTGCTGATCTGCTTGGGTTCGACCATCGAAAAGCCGACGCCCAACAGCAAGGCCAGGTGAATCAACGCCGCGAGAAACAGGGTAAAACCGAGGCGATCGGCCGGGCGCACGCCAGTATGGGCGAGTTCAGCGGGCAGATCGGACGGGAGCGTCATGACAAGAAAACCAACATCGCGTTTTTCACAAGCCGCGCATGATAACGCAATGTCGGTTTCATCTTGGGTGTTCTATATCAACGAGCCTTGAGCTTCTGATCGATGGCATCCATCAGCAGGCCGCCGATGTCGGTGCCGAACGCGTTATCAATCTCGCGAATGCAGGTCGGGCTGGTGACGTTGATTTCGGTCAGGTGCTCGCCGATCACATCGAGGCCCACGAACAGCAGGCCTTTCTCGCGCAGGGTCGGGCCGACTTGCGCGGCGATCCAGCGATCCTTGTCGCTCAGCGGACGGGCTTCGCCACGGCCACCGGCCGCGAGGTTGCCACGGGTTTCGCCAGCGGCAGGAATCCGCGCCAGGCAGTAATCCACCGGCTCGCCGTCGATCATCAGGATGCGCTTGTCGCCGTCCTTGATCGCCGGCAGGTAGGCCTGGCCCATGATCTGCTGGGTGCCCAACGCGGTCAGGGTTTCCAGAATCACCGACAGGTTCGGATCGCCAGCGCGGTGACGGAAAATCGAGGTGCCGCCCATGCCGTCCAGCGGCTTGAGGATCACATCGCCGTGCTTGGCGGCGAATTCACGCAACACGTCGGCGCGGCGGCTGACCACGGTCGGCGGCGTGCACTGCGGGAACAGCGTGGCGAACAGCTTTTCGTTGCAGTCACGCAGGCTCTGCGGTTTGTTGACCACCAGCACGCCCGCGCGCTCGGCTTGCTCCAGCAGGTATGTGGAGTAGACGAATTCCATGTCGAACGGCGGGTCCTTGCGCATCAGGATCACGTCCAGATCGCTCAGCAACGCGTCGGTCTCGGCTTCCAGTTCGAACCACTTCTCAGGGTTGGCGAAGACTTTCAGCGGCCGCATCCGCGCCCGTGCTTCACCTTCGCCCTGATACAAGTCCTTCTGTTCCATATAGAACAGTTCCCAGCCGCGCTTTTGTGCGGCCAGCAGCATGGCCAGCGAGCTATCCTTTTTATAGGAAATGCTGGCGATAGGGTCCATGACAATCCCGACGCGAACGCTCATGGGTTTTTCCTCGAAATGGGGTGGTCCGAATGGACGCGAAAAAGTGGCGTCAGAGTGGCGCTGAGTGTGTTCCCGGTCAAGGAAAAACCTCTGCGCGGGTCGGCCGATAGATTGGATTTGGAGACTGTGCTAAAAAGGTCGCCATGTCGCGCTGGCCCTTCAGTATCAAGGGTTTCGAGCCGTCAAACGGACAAATTGTTTCTCAAAGGCGACGGTAGAGCATTTATGGAACAGCATTCCAGCGCCTTGAAGGTCATGGTGATCGACGATTCGAAGACGATTCGCCGCACCGCCGAAACGCTGTTGAAAAACGTAGGCTGTGAAGTCATCACGGCCATCGATGGTTTCGATGCGCTGGCCAAGATTGCCGACAATCATCCGGGCATTATCTTTGTCGACATCATGATGCCGCGTCTGGATGGTTATCAGACCTGCGCTTTAATCAAGAACAACAGTGCGTTCAAGTCCACGCCAGTGATTATGCTGTCGTCCAAGGACGGGCTGTTCGACAAGGCCAAGGGGCGCATCGTCGGCTCCGACCAGTTTTTGACCAAGCCTTTCAGCAAGGAAGAACTGCTGAACGCGATCCAGGCCCATGTTCCGGGCTTCGCCGCCGTTTTGCCGCAGTAGGACACGCACAGTGACGCTCGGCCAGCGGGCCCGGCGTCGACAAGAATGGGGAAGACCATGGCACGTATTCTGATCGTCGATGATTCGCCGACCGAAATGTACAAACTGACCGGCATGCTGGAAAAGCACGGTCACGAAGTGTTGAAAGCCGAAAACGGCGCCGACGGCGTGGCCCTGGCCCGCCAGGAAAAACCTGACGCTGTGCTGATGGACATCGTCATGCCCGGCCTCAACGGTTTCCAGGCCACCCGTCAGTTGACCAAAGACCCGGAAACCGGGCACATCCCGGTGATCATCATCACCACCAAGGATCAGGAAACCGACAAGGTCTGGGGCACACGCCAGGGCGCCAAGGACTACCTGACCAAACCGGTCGACGAAGACACCCTGATCAAAACCCTGAACAACGTGCTGGCCGGTTGATCCCCGGGCCATGACCGAGTCGCTGACGGCTTTCGAACTGCTGCTGCAGATCGACCAGCGTTGTCGCGTGCTGGCGGCGGACTTGCCGTCCCAGCCGACCCGCCAGGACAGCTGGAGCGGCATTGGTTTTCGCCTGGGCGAGCACTGGTACGTCGCGCCCATGGGCGAAGTCAGCGAAGTCCTGCATGAACCGCGCTGCACCCAACTGCCCGGCGTCAAACCCTGGGTCAAGGGTGTGGCCAATTTGCGCGGGCGGTTGCTGCCGATCATGGATATTTGTGCCTTCTTTTCGGATAAAGAGCTTGGGCATGAGTTGTCGGCGGTGCGCAAGCAACGGCGGGTGCTGGTGGTGGAATACAAAGATGTGTTTGCCGGGTTGATGGTCGATGAAGTCTATGGCTTGCAGCACTTTGCCCAGGACAGCCTCGAAGCGGTGCCGCCGAGCGAATTGAACGGCGCGATTGGCGCGTTCGTGCAGGGCCGGTTCCAGCGTGAACAGAGCTGGCAAGTGTTCAGCCCGTTTGCGTTGGCGCAATCCCAGAGCTTCATGCATGTCGCGGTGTAACCGCCGACCCTTGTGGGAGCGGGCTTGCTCGCGAAGGCGTCGTGTCAGTCGACATCAATGTTGAATGAATGACCGCTTTCGCGAGCAAGCCCGCTCCCACAGGGTTCTCGGCAAGCTTCAAGGTGTTGGTTAACAGGCGAGGACCGATGACAAACGCAAAAACAGGCAAGCCAGAAGGGTCGCGCAGCCGTTCGCAGATCATCGTGCTGTTTATCGCGCTGATCATCTTCATCATGCTGCTGTTCGCCAACTTCGCTTACCTCAATACCCAGGCTACCTACGACAAGCAGTACATCGGCCACGCCGGTGAGCTGCGCGTGCTGTCCCAGCGCATCGCCAAGAACGCCACCGAAGCGGCCGCCGGCAAAGCTGCCGCGTTCAAGTTGCTCAGCGATGCACGCAACGACTTTGCCCAGCGCTGGGGTTACCTGAAAAAGGGCGACCCGAGCACCGGCCTGCCGCCCGCGCCGTCCACCGTGCGCCCGGAAATGCGCGCCGTGCAGCTGGATTGGGAACGCCTGCTGAAAAACACCGACGCCATTCTCTCCAGCGAACAGACCGTGCTGTCCCTGCACCAAGTCGCCGCAACCCTGGCCGAAACCGTGCCGCAGTTGCAGGTCGAGTACGAAAAAGTCGTCGAAATCCTGCTCCAGCGCGGTGCCCCGGCGGCGCAGGTGGCGATGGCCCAGCGTCAATCGCTGTTGGCGGAACGAATTCTCGGCGCGGTGAACACCGTGCTGTCCGGCGACGAAAACTCCCAGCAAGCCGCCGACGCCTTCGGCCGCGATGCCGCGCGTTTCGGCCAAGTGTTAACCGGCATGCTCCAGGGCAATCCGGCGCTGAAAGTCAGCCAGGTTGAAGACAAAGATGCCCGCGCCCGACTGACGGAAATCTCCGAGCTGTTCGAATTCGTCTCCGGCTCGGTGGATGAAATCCTCGAAACCTCCCCGGAGCTGTTCAAGGTCCGCGAATCGGCCACCAACATCTTCACCCTGTCGCAAACCCTGCTCGACGAAGCCTCGCACCTGGCCACCGGTTTCGAAAACCTGGCCGGCGGGCGCAACACCGACACCATCGGCGGCTACGTGCTGGGCTTGCTGGCGCTGATGTCGATCATCCTGATCGGCTTGGTGATGGTTCGCGAAACCAATCGTCAGTTGCAGGAAACTGCCGAGAAGAACGAACGCAATCAGAACGCGATCATGCGCCTGCTGGATGAAATCGAAGACCTCGCCGACGGCGACCTGACCGTGACCGCCTCGGTGACCGAAGACTTCACCGGGACCATCGCCGACTCGATCAACTATTCCGTGGACCAACTGCGCGACCTGGTGGCGACCATCAACCTCACCGCCGGCCAGGTCGCTGCCGCCGTGCAGGAAACCCAGGCCACCGCCATGCACCTGGCCCAGGCCTCAGAGCATCAGGCTCAACAGATCAGTGAAGCGTCCACGGCAATCAACGACATGGCCCAGTCCATCGACCAGGTCTCGGCCAACGCCGCCGAATCCTCAGCGGTGGCCGAGCGTTCGGTAGAAATCGCCAACAAGGGCAACGAGGTGGTGCACAACACCATCCACGGCATGGACAACATCCGTGAACAGATTCAGGACACCGCCAAACGGATTAAGCGTCTGGGCGAGTCTTCTCAGGAAATCGGCGACATCGTCAGCCTGATCGACGACATTGCCGACCAGACCAACATCCTCGCGCTCAACGCGGCAATCCAGGCGTCCATGGCCGGTGATGCCGGGCGCGGTTTTGCCGTGGTGGCCGACGAAGTGCAGCGTCTGGCCGAGCGTTCATCCGCCGCGACCCGACAAATTGAAACCCTCGTCCGGGCGATCCAGACCGATACTAATGAAGCGGTGATCTCCATGGAGCAGACCACCACCGAAGTGGTGCGCGGCGCGCGGCTGGCGCAGGATGCCGGTGTGGCCCTGGAAGAAATCGAAGGCGTATCGAAGACCCTCGCGGCGTTGATCCAGAGCATTTCCAACGCGGCGCAGCAACAGACGTCGTCGGCCGGCCAGATTTCCCTGACCATGAATGTGATCCAGCAGATCACCACGCAGACGTCGTCCGGCTCCACGGCGACCGCCGAGAGTATTGGCAACCTGGCGAAAATGGCCAGCCAGTTGCGGCGCTCGGTCTCGGGCTTCACCTTGCCGACCGAGCCCAAGCAGGCCACGGACAACGCTTGAACCGCCTGCGGGCGTATGAATTGCTGCTGTAGAAATAGAGAGCGGAGTGGTTATGGGTGATCGGCACGACTATGTGGCCCTCGAGTGGGTCAAAGGCGAGATTGCCGAAACGCTGAAGCAGGCTCATCAAGCGTTGGAGCAACTGCTGGATGACCCGCAGGCGACGCACGCGCTGAGTGAATGCCTGGCGTGCATCCATCAGGTTCACGGCAGTTTGCAGATGGTCGAGTTCTACGGCGCGGCCCTGCTCGCCGAAGAAATGGAGCAACTGACCGCTGCCCTGCAACAGAACCGCGTCAGTCATCGCGATGAAGCCATTCATCTGTTAAGACAGGCACTGGGTCAATTGCCCATCTATCTCGACCGGGTGCAAGGCGCACGCCGAGATTTGCCGCTGGTGGTGCTGCCGCTGATCAACGATCTGCGCAGTGCGCGCGGCGAAAGCCTGCTCTCGGAAACCAGCCTGTTCAGCCCGCAATTGCCGGACTTGCCGCCGCTGGATCAAGACGATCTGGCGTTGCTGGAGCCTGCGCAATTACCCAATGTGCTGCGCAAGTTGCGGCAAATGTTGCAGATGGCCTTGGTCGGTTTGCTTCGCGAGCAGGATGGCGAAACCAATCTGGATTACTTGACCAAAGTCTTCGCGAGGCTCGAAGCGCTGTGCGGTAACGCGCCGCTGAGCCCGTTGTGGCAGGTGGCGTCGGCGCTGGTCGAAGGCCTGCAAAAAGGCGCGATAGCCAACAGCCCGGCGCTGCGCAGCCTGTTCAAGGACGCCGACAAGGAACTCAAACGCTTGCTGGAACAGGGCATGGCCGGCGTCAATCAGGCGCCGCCGCCCGAGCTGCTGAAAAGCTTGTTGTTCTACATTGCCAAAGCCGAACATCCCACCGGGCAGATGCTGACCATGAAAGATCGCTACGGACTGGACGATGCGCTGCCCGACAGCGCGATGGTCGACGAAGAACGCGCACGCCTCGCCGGCCCCGACCGCGATGCCATGCGCTCGGTGCTCGCCGCGCTGTGCGAAGAGCTGGTGCGGGTCAAGGAGCGCCTGGACCTGTTCGTGCGCAGCGACCGCCAGCACACCTCGGACCTCGAAAGCTTGCTGGCGCCGCTGCGGCAAATCGCCGACACCCTGGCGGTGCTCGGTTTCGGGCAGCCGCGCAAGGTCATCATCGATCAACTGGCGGTGGTGCTGAGCCTCGCCCAGGGCCAGCGCGAACCCAATGACGCAATCCTGATGGACGTGGCCGGCGCCTTGCTCTACGTCGAAGCGACGCTGGCCGGGATGGTCGGCACCGTGGAACCGGAGAGCCCGGAAGAAAGCCGCCTGCCGACCACCGACCTGACCCAGATCCATCAGATCGTGATTCGCGAAGCGCGAATTTGCCTGCAGCAAGCCAAGGACATGATCGTCGACTACATCGACGCCGATTGGGATCGCCAGCAACTGCAACCGTTGCCGGCGTTGCTGACCCAGGTACGCGGTGCGCTGGCGATGATTCCGCTGACCCGTGCCGCGAGCTTGATCGAAGCCTGCAACGGCTTTATCCGCGAACACCTGCTGGTGGACACCGATCACCCTGGCTGGCAGCAACTCGACAGCCTGGCCGACGTCATCACCAGCATCGAGTATTACCTGGAACGTCTGAACGACGACCCGCAAGAGGCGGGCGAACAACTGCTCGACGTCGCTGAAAACAGCCTCGCATCACTCGGGTTTTTCCCCAGCGAAAAACTCGTGCCGGTGCTCGAAGACGTACTCAGCCCCAATGAAGCCCAGGTCATGCAAGACCTTCAGGAACTGGACGATCCCGAAACCGTGCAATCCCTGGCCGCGGTTTTAGCCAGCCCGGTTTCCGCCGTTAACCCGCCCGCCCTGAACACGCCGGGCAGCCTGTTGCCGCCGCCGTCGGGCGAAGAGCCGGTGGACGATGAGCTGCGGGAAGTCTTCCTCGAAGAAACCGACGAAGTCCTCGAAGTGCTGCATGAATACCTGCCACGCTGGTTGGCCAACGCTGGCGACACCGCTGCATTAAGCGAACTGCGCCGCGCCTTCCACACCTTGAAAGGCAGTGGTCGGATGGTCCGTGCGCTGGTGCTCGGTGAACTGGCCTGGACCATGGAAAACCTGCTCAACCGAGTGCTGGAGCACAGCGTCGAGCCGGGGCCGGCGGTGCAACAGTTGCTGACCGAGGCGCTGAACCTGCTGCCGGAACTCATCAGCGAATTTGCCGCCAATACCCAGCGCCAACGCGACGACGTGGATCGTTTGGCCGCTCGGGCCCATGCCTTGGCCAAAGGCGATGCATCGCTGTCCGACGAGGATACGCAAGACGTCGCGGCCCTCGATCCGTTGCTGCTGGAGATCTTCCGCAAGGAAGCCGAAACCCACCTTGCCAGCCTCAATCGCTTCCTTGATCAAGCCGCCGAACACGTGCCGCTGCAAGCCAGCGACGAGTTGCAGCGCGCCTTGCACACCCTCAAAGGCAGCGCCTCAATGGCCGGCGTGTTGCCGATTGCCGAACTGGCGGCGCCGCTGGATCAACTGGCCCGCGAGTACAAGGCGCACCTGATCGCACTCGATCTGGATGAAGTCGAATTGCTGTTGGAAGCTGAAGGGCTGTTTCGCCTCGGTTTGCGTCAGCTCAAGACCGATCCGCTGGCGGAGATTCCGGACGCCCGCTCGCTGATCGAACGCACCCACGCGCTGCTGGACGAACGCCTGCAAGCCATCCTCAGCGCGCCGAACCGGGCTCTGCGGGTCAAGCGCGATCCGCAACTGATCAACAACTTTCTGGCCCAGGGCATGGACATCCTGCTGGACGCCGAAAGCCTGTTGCAGCGTTGGCAGCAGCACCCCGGCGAGCGTCAGGAACTCAGCGCATTGCTGGACGAATTGACCACCCTCGGCGAGGGCGCGCACCTGGCCGATCTGCACCCGGTGGATGAACTGTGTGAAGCATTGCTCGACCTGTATGGCGCGGTGGAAGAGAGCAGCCTGGCGGTCAGCGACGCATTTTTCCATGAAGCGCAAAGTGCTCACGAAGCACTGATCAACATGCTCGACGAACTGGCCGCCGGCCAGGAAGTCAGCCCGCAACCGGAGCGCGTGCGGGCCTTGCGCGGGTTGCTCGATACCAGCCTCGACCCGTCGGCCATGGGGCTGATTCGCAGCGATGGCAGCCGCACCCTGAGCATTCGCGAACTCGGTAGCGCCACCGCTGAGCTTTCGCATACCGCGACCCAGGTTGAACACGACGACGAGATCGTTTCGATCTTCCTCGAAGAAGCCGTGGATATCCTCGAAAGCGCTGGCCAGGCCTTGCAGCGCTGGTTGAGCGACCCGGACAACGCCGCGCCGTTGTCGTCCTTGCAACGAGATTTGCACACCCTCAAGGGCGGCGCGCGGATGGCCGAGGTCGAGGCGGTCGGTAACCTGGCCCATGAGCTGGAAAACCTTTACGAAGGCTTGGTAGACCGTCGTTACAGCCACAGCGAAACCTTGGCGAAGCTGCTGCAAACCAGTCATGACCGCTTGGCGGTGCTGTTGGAACAGTTGCAAAACCAGAAAGCGTTGGGTGACCCGAACGAGCTGATCGACGCGATTCGCGAGTTTCGCCAAGGGAATACTGCCACCGCTGAAACCGTCGAGCCGGTTCACGAACATGATTCGCCGGGCCACGACCCGGAGCTGTTGGAAATCTTCCTCGAAGAAGGTTTCGACATCATTGAAAACTCCGGCGCAGCGCTGGTGCGCTGGCAGGCCGAGCCGTCGAACCGCCAGGAAGTCGAAACCCTGTTGCGCGACCTGCACACCCTCAAGGGCGGCGCGCGGATGGTGGAAATCGCCCCGATCGGCGACCTGGCCCATGAGCTGGAATTCCTCTACGAAGGCCTGTCCGCCGGGGTGCTGCAACCGACGGCGGCGTTGTTCTCGCTGTTGCAAAGTAGCCACGACCGGTTGGCGCAGATGCTCGACGCCACTCGCGCCGGCCAGCCATGCCCGCCGGCGGATCGGCTGATCGATGCGATCAAGAATTTCAGCCATCCTGCCGTTCCCGAAGCCCCGGTCGTCGCGCCGGTGGCTGCCAAGACTGAAGTGCCGACGCCAGAGGCTGGCGCCGACATGGTCAAGGTCTCGGCAGAGCTGCTCGACGATCTGGTCAACCTGGCCGGGGAAACCTCGATCTTCCGTGGCCGCATCGAGCAACAGGTCAACGATGCCCGCGTGGCCCTGAGCGAAATGGAAACCACCATCGAGCGGATGCGCGATCAACTGCGCCGCCTCGACACCGAAACCCAGGGCCGCATTCTCAGCCGTCAGCAAGTCGAAGCCGAACGCCTGGGCTACGAAGAGTTCGATCCGCTGGAAATGGACCGCCATTCGCAATTGCAGCAACTGTCCCGGGCGTTGTTCGAATCCGCCTCCGACTTGCTCGACCTCAAGGAAACCCTCGACCGGACCAATCAGGACGCGGAAAACCTGCTGCAACAGCAGGGCCGCATCAACACCGAATTGCAGGAAGGCCTGATGCGCACGCGCATGGTGCCGTTCGAACGGATGCTGCCGCGCTTGAAACGCATCGTGCGTCAGGTGTCCAGCGAGTTGGGCAAGGACGTGGAATTCGTCGTCGGCAACGCCGAAGGCGAGATGGATCGCAACGTGCTGGAACGCATGGCCGCGCCGCTGGAACACATGCTGCGCAACGCCGTGGACCACGGTTTGGAGTCCGCCGAGGTGCGGATCGCGGCGGGGAAACCGGCCCAGGGTCGTATCACGCTGGACCTGTCGCGAGAGGGCGGCGACATCATTTTCGACATCCGCGACGACGGCGCCGGTGTGCCGCTGGACGCGGTGCGGCGCAAGGCGATCAAGCGCGGCATGCTCGCGCCGGACAGCGACATCAGCGACCGCGACGTGCTGCAATTCATCCTGCAACCGGGTTTTTCCACCGCCGAGAAAATCACCCAGATTTCCGGGCGCGGCGTCGGCATGGACGTGGTGCATGAAGAGGTGCGGCAACTTGGCGGCAGCATGGTCATCGACTCGACACCGGGGCAGGGTGTGCATTTCCGCATTCGTTTGCCGTTCACCGTGTCGGTCAACCGCGCGTTGATGGTGCAGTGCTTTGATGATCAATACGCGATCCCGCTGAACACCATCGACGGCATCGTCCGCGTGTTGCCCAGCGAACTTGAAGGCCATTACCGCCTCGATCCGCCGACCTACAAATACGCCGGGCAACACTATGAACTGTGCTACCTCGGCGAACTGCTGAAAACCAGCACCCGCCCGAAACTGCTGGGCCAGAGCCTGCCGTTGCCGGTGTTGCTGGTGCAGTGCAACGAACGGCACATCGCGGTGCAGGTGGATTCGATGGCAGGCACGCGGGAGATCGTGGTCAAAAGCCTCGGCCCGCAATTTGCGGCGGTGCAGGGCTTGTCCGGGGCGACGATTCTCGGTGACGGGCGGGTGGTGCTGATTCTCGATTTGCTGGCGCCGATCCGCGCGATGCAGACCCGCGTGCCGCAACGGCCGGTGATGCAGGATGTCGAGGCCGAGCCGCACAAGCCGCTGTTGGTGTTGGTTGTGGACGATTCGGTGACCGTGCGCAAGGTCACCAGCCGTTTGCTCGAACGCCACGGCATGAACGTACTGACCGCCAAGGACGGGGTCGACGCCATGCTGCTGCTCGAAGATCACCTGCCTGACGTGATGCTGCTGGATATCGAAATGCCGCGCATGGACGGCTTCGAAGTCGCGACCCAGGTCCGCGCCGATGAGCGTTTGCAGCACCTGCCGATCATCATGATCACCTCGCGCACCGGCCAGAAACACCGCGACCGCGCCATGGCCATCGGCGTCAACGACTACCTCGGCAAGCCATACCAGGAATCGGTGCTGCTCGAAAGCATCGCCCTGTGGAGCAAAACCCATGCTTGAGCATCGCACCAGCAACCTCACCGGGCTGTTGCTGCCCCTGGCGGACCGCAATTTGATCCTGCCCAACGTTGCCGTCGCAGAGTTGATCGACTATCAGCCTGCGGCGTTCGACCTTGATACGCCACCGTGGTATTTGGGGCTGGTGACCTGGCGGGATCGGCAGATTCCGTTGCTCAGCTTTGAGTCGGCGTGTGGCCATAAAGTGGTGATTGGCGAGCGCGTGCGCATCGTCATCCTCAATGCCCTCGGCGGGCGACCGGAGTTGAAGTTCATTGCGCTGCTGGTGCAGGGAATTCCGCGGTCTTACAAGCTCGATAGCCAGTTGAGTTATGTGGATGTGCCGTTGTGTTCGTTGGAGCAAGCGGCGGTGCAGGTGGGGGAGCAAGTGGCCAAAGTGCCGGATTTGCTGGCGCTGGAAGAGTTGTTAGTGAATGCCGGGCTCGTCTGACGGGCCCCTTCGCGAGCAAGCCCGCTCCCACCTTTGAAATGCATTCCCCTGTGGGAGCGGGCGTGCGCGCGAAAGCGGAGTCTCAGCCACCATTGATGTTGAGTCCAATGGCCTCATCGCGAGCAAGCTCGCTCCCACATTGGATCTTCAGTGAACACAAATTGTGTGCACGACCGGCCCCCCCTGTGGGAGCGAGCTTGCTCGCGATGGCGGCCTCATGCACCACAAAATTATCGGCTAAACCTTACCCTCAGCCATCGCCTCATGGTGATCCAGCACCCGCTCCACCAACAGCTGCACACCGTCCGTCAAACGGCTGATCGCCAGGGCTACCGAACGGCGTGTGCCTTCCACATCGTCCGCCAAGTCCGCCGCAATTGCGCTGATTGACAGCAAGTCTTCGGAGGCACTGGCCAGCAGGGTTTCAGGGTTGTTGATATTCGGGGCAACGGCGAAGAGGTGGTATTTACGGCGCTTGGCCGGTTTTTCGTCAGCCGGGGGAAAGTAGTGGGCGAAGACGCGGTCGGCGGCTTCTTTCATTTTTTCTGTGTCTAGGGATGGTTTGGAATCGGTGCCGGATTCCGGGGGGTTGGGGGTAGCTTTGAACATAGTGAAGCTCCATTTAATGAGTTTTTTAGCTGCTCCATTAGGCTTCCAGGCGAAAGGGTGGCAGCTATGCGCGGGCTGGAAACCCGAGGTAAATGGACAAAATCCCGGCAGACCCGAAGGTCTCCCGCGCACAGCCGCCATAACGGAGAGCACTCATTAAAGGTGCGCAGCATACGATATGAAACGCGCTTTTGTGTCATTTACACTCCGGGTTTCCAAGCCCGGTCGCTGAGTTGCCAGCGACCCACAAACGATAACGATCAACGCAAAACCCCACCAGTCAGCGGCTTCCCGCATTGCTGTAGTCCGCGACGTCAGACTGCGTAGCCGCTGACCCTTCCATCGGCGCAACTTTTAAACACAAATCCCCATTTGGTTGCCAAAAGTTGAAGATTCCCAAAAAGGGACCTATCGTTCCCTTTTTGGGACTCTTCGGTTGTCACTGTGAAAAACCTTTCCCTCAGCGAAGCCTTGTTCACCACTACCCAGCAAAAAGTGCTGGGCTTGTTGTTCGGCAAACCCGACCAGAGCTTTTACGCCAACGAGATCGCCCGCTGGGCTCAAGTGGGTAAAGGCAGCCTCATGCGTGAGCTGGATCGGTTGCAGCAGGCCGGCGTGCTGACCCTGACCCGCCAAGGCAACCAGACCCACTACCAAGCCAATCCCGATTGCCCGATCTATGCCGAACTGCTGGGTATCGCCCGCAAAACCTTCGGCATCGCCGAGCCCCTGCGCCAGGCGCTGCAACCCTTCGCCGAACAGATCACCTGGGCCTTTGTGTACGGCTCCATCGCCAAGGATTCGGCAAACGCATCCAGTGACATTGATCTCATGCTGATCGGTGAAGGCCTGCACTACAGTGAAGTGATGGAGCGGCTCATGCCCCTGGAGGAGCAACTGGGCCGCGTCCTCAACCCGACGCTCTACACCCCCGGCGACTGGGCCGCAAAACTGGCGGCTGAAAACAGTTTTGTCGTGCGTGTGGCGCAGCAGGACAAGATCAATCTGATGGGGCAAAACCCTTTGGAGTCCAAGGATGGGCAGCAACGAGAATCTGGAGAACCTGTTACGTAGCGGAGGACTGAAAGCCGAACCGCCAGATCGCAAAGAATGCGAAGGGTTGATGCGTTCGGCGGTGGATCGATTGAAAGACGCGCAAACGGCTTCGCTGTCCTTTGCGAGCCGATTCGACTTGGCTTACAACGCTGCGCATGCCTTGGCTCTGACGGCACTTCGCTTGTGTGGTTACCGTTCGGATAAGCGATATCTGGTGTTTCAGTGCCTGGTTCACACGGCGGATATTGGCAAGGTGCAGGTTCGGTTGTTTGCCCTGTGTCATGAGCGACGGAACCTGGCGGAGTACGAAGGCTATATGGATGAAGATCCGGCGTTGTTGGCGCAGTTGTTGGAGAGTGCTGAGCAGCTTTTAATTCGAGTGCAGCAGCAGATGGCCGATTTGTGATGCTTTGTCATTGGAAGTTGTGGTGATTGTTCTGGCCCCTTCGCGAGCAAGCCCGCTCCCACATTGGAATGCGTACCCCTGTGGGAGCGGGCGTGCTCGCGAAGGCGTCCGCACTGGCAGCCGACCTCTTGAGCGGATCGTTACTCCAGCCGTAACGATCCGTCGCTCTGCTTGATTGATGCTCCACACCCAACCCTCCTAAGGTGACCCCACGACAGCGAACCCGTGGAGTGGTCATGACAACAACAATATCCCCCGACTCGCGATGGACGCGGCGGCGCAGCGAGAAGCAGCGGCGTCTTGAGTTGGTCAAAGGTTTTGCCGATGGTGTGGTGTTGCCCACCGACAAGATCGTCGCGGCGCTGGAGGCGTTGATTCTGCCCGGCGACCGCGTGGTGCTGGAGGGCAATAACCAGAAGCAGGCGGATTTCCTTTCGCGCTCCCTGGCCAAGGCTGATCCGGCCAAGCTGCATGATTTGCACATGATCATGCCCAGCGTCGGCCGTTCCGAGCACCTGGACCTGTTCGAACGCGGCATCGCCCGCAAGCTCGATTTCTCCTTCGCCGGCACCCAGAGCCTGCGCATCAGCCAGTTGCTGGAAGACGGTCTGCTGGAAATCGGCGCGATCCACACTTACATCGAACTCTATGCGCGGCTGGTGGTGGACCTGATTCCCAACGTTGTGCTCTCGGCCGGTTTCATGGCCGACCGCGCCGGCAACATCTACACCGGCCCGAGCACTGAAGACACTCCAGCGTTAATCGAACCGGCAGCCTTCAGCGACGGCATCGTCATCGTCCAGGTCAATCAACTGGTGGACGACGTCACCGACCTGCCGCGCGTGGATATCCCCGCGTCCTGGGTCGATTTCGTCGTGGTGGCGGACAAGCCGTTCTACATCGAACCGCTGTTCACCCGCGACCCACGCCACATCAAGCCTGTGCACGTGTTGATGGCGATGATGGCGATTCGCGGGATCTACGAAAAACACAACGTGCAGTCGCTGAACCACGGCATCGGTTTCAACACCGCCGCCATCGAATTGATCCTGCCGACCTACGGCGAATCCCTCGGCCTCAAAGGCAAAATCTGCCGCAACTGGACCCTCAACCCGCACCCAACCCTGATCCCGGCCATCGAAAGCGGATGGGTCGAGAGCGTGCATTGCTTCGGCACCGAACTGGGGATGGAAAACTACATCGCCGCCCGGCCCGACGTGTTCTTCACTGGTCGCGACGGCTCGCTGCGTTCCAACCGGATGTTCTGCCAATTGGCCGGGCAATACGCCGTGGACCTGTTTATCGGCGCGACCCTGCAAGTGGATGGCGACGGTCATTCTTCCACCGTAACTCGCGGACGCCTGGCCGGTTTCGGTGGCGCGCCGAACATGGGTCACGACCCACGCGGTCGCCGCCACGGCACGCCAGCCTGGCTCGACATGCGCCACGACGATGCGCCGGAAGCCTTGCTCGAACGCGGCAAAAAACTCGTGGTGCAAATGGTCGAGACGTTCCAGGAGGGCGGCAAACCGACCTTCGTCGAAACCCTCGACGCGGTGGAAGTGGCGCGCAAAAGCGGCATGCCGCTGGCGCCGATCATGATCTACGGCGACGACGTCACCCACCTGCTGACCGAAGAAGGCATCGCCTATCTGTACAAGGCGCGTTCGCTGGAAGAACGCCAGGCGATGATCGCCGCTGTCGCGGGCGTCACCGTGATCGGCATGCGCCACAACCCGAAAGACACCGCCCGTATGCGCCGTGAAGGCTTGATCGCCTTGCCCGAAGACCTCGGCATCCGCCGCACTGACGCCACCCGCGAACTGCTCGCGGCGAAAAGCGTGGCCGATCTGGTGGAGTGGTCCGGTGGCCTCTACAACCCGCCCGCCAAGTTCAGGAGCTGGTAAATGCACGCACTTAACCTGCAACCAAAAACACTGACCCTGGCTGATCGGCTGGCGGATTTGGCGGTGGACGCGCTGATCGACGAAGCGGACCTGTCGCCGAAACCGGCGCTGGTGGACCGTCGCGGCAATGGTGCCCACACCGATTTGCACCTCGGGCTGATGCACGCTTCGGCGCTGTCTCTGTGGCCGGCGTTCAAGGAAATGGCTGAAGCCGCCGTAGAGTTTGGCGAAGTCGGCTTGCCGTTGCGCGAAGCCCTTGGGCGGATTGGCCGGGAAGGGGAGCAAGCGATGCTCGCCACTACCAGCGGTGTGAATACTCATCGTGGGGCGATTTGGGCCTTGGGGCTGTTGGTTGCTGCCGCCGCACTTGAAAACACAAACGCCAGCGCGGTAACTCTGTGCGCCGCACGTTTGGCCTTGCTCGACGACCGCTACGCGCCACGTCCCTTGAGCCACGGCGCCCAAGTCGCCCAGCGCTACGGCGCACGCGGCGCCCGTGAAGAAGCGCAACTCGGCTTCCCTTCAGTCCTGCAACGCGCATTGCCCCAACTCCAGCGCAGCCGCGCCTTGGGCCATGGCGAACAGAACGCTCGCCTCGACGCCTTGCTGGCGATCATGACCCGACTGGCCGACACCTGCGTGCTCTACCGCGCTGGCGAAGAAGGCCTGCAAACCATGCAACTGGGCGCCCAAGCCGTGCTCGACGCGGGCGGCAGTGCCAGCCTCGGCGGTCGTCGTCGCTTGCATGAACTGGATGAACAACTAATCGCGTTGAACGCCTCGCCGGGCGGCGCTGCTGATTTGCTCGCCGCTTGCCTGTTCATCGACCGCATCGAATCCGGAGCTTTCTGATGGAAACCTTATCCTTTGAATTCCCCGCCGGGCAGCCGCCCCAGGGCCGGACGCTGGTGGGCTGTGTCGGCTCGGGCGATCTGGAAGTGCTGATCGAACCGGGGGTGGCCGGCAAGTTGACCATCCAGGTGCAGACCTCGGTGAATGGCGCCGAACAGCGCTGGCAGCATCTGTTTGCGCGGATGTTCGATGGCCAGACACCACCGGCGATGGCGATTGATATCCATGACTTCGGCGCGACCCCGGGCGTGGTGCGCTTGCGTCTGGAACAAGGTTTTGAGGAGATCGGCCATGACTGATCTCCTCCAGCCATCCCTACAAAGACGCAGCTTCGTCGAACTCGGTGCCCGGCAGCGGGCGAAAGCCTTGCTCGACGCCGGCACCTTCCGCGAATTGCTTGATCCGTTTCAACGAATCATGTCGCCGTGGTTGTCACGCCAAGGCGTGGTGCCGCAAGCCGATGACGGCGTGGTGATCGCCAAGGGCAGCATCGGTGGATTGCCGGTGGTGATCGCGGCGATTGAAGGCTCGTTCCAGGGCGGCAGCCTCGGCGAAGTCGGCGGGGCGAAGATGGCCGGCGCGCTGGAACTGGCGACGGAAGACAATCGCAAAGGCATTCCGACCCGCGCTGTGCTGCTGCTGGAAACCGGTGGCGTGCGCTTGCAGGAAGCCAATCTCGGGCTGGCGGCAATTGCGGATATTCATGCGGCGATTGTCGATTTGCGTCAGTACCAACCGGTGGTTGGCGTCGTCGCCGGCAGCGTCGGTTGCTTTGGCGGGATGTCGATTGCCGCCGGGCTGTGCAGTTATTTGCTGGTGACTCAGGAAGCACGGCTTGGTTTGAACGGTCCGCAGGTGATCGAGCAGGAAGCCGGGATTGAAGAATACGACTCCCGGGATCGTCCTTTCATCTGGAGCCTGACCGGTGGCGAGCAACGGTTCGCCAGTGGTTTGGTGGATCGGTATGCCGCCGATGACGTGGCGCAGATTCAGCTGCAGGTCAGTGAATTGCTCAAGCAAGGTTTGCCGGCGCAGCAGCGTAGCCAACAGTCCGAGCTGTTCCTGCAACGCTTGGCGCAACTGGATGCCGAGCCGCAAATCGAACCTTCGGTGGTTCGCGATCTGTATCAAGGAGAGGGCGCATGAGAGGTTTGAACTGGTTCAATGCTTTGAGTGCTGGCGCCAAAGCGGTCGAGGGTTTGCCGGCGTCGTTGAAAGTCGCCGACGGTTTTTTGGGTGATCAATCGGTGCGGTTTATCGCGGTGGTGACTGACCCCGAAAACCGCTTCGCCCGCGCCCGCAATGGCGAGGTTGGATTGCTGGAAGGCTGGGGTTTGGCCAAAGCCGTGGATGAAGTCATTGCGGCCGACAGCGATAAAACGCAAAAACGCGCCTTGATCGCCATCGTCGATGTCCCGAGCCAAGCCTATGGCCGCCGCGAAGAAGCTCTTGGGATTCATCAGGCGTTGGCCGGTGCGGCAGACAGTTATGCCCGCGCACGTTTGGCCGGTCACGCGGTGATCGGTTTGCTGGTGGGCAAGGCGATGTCCGGGGCGTTTCTCGCTCACGGGTATCAAGCCAATCGCCTGATCGCCCTGCGCGATCCGGGCGTGATGGTGCACGCGATGGGCAAGGCCTCGGCGGCGCGAGTGACCTTGCGCAGCGTTGAAGAACTCGAAGCCTTGGCCGCCAGCGTGCCGCCGATGGCGTATGACATCGACAGCTACGCGAGCCTCGGTTTGCTTTGGGAAACCTTGTCGGTGGAGCAGATTGAACAGCCGACGGCGCAGGATCTGACCCGCGTGACGGAATGCCTGAATCAGGCGATCACTGATGTCGCCGCAAAGGGTCGCGACCTGAGCAGTCGCCTGGGAGCAAGCAACCGCGCCGCGTCGAGCAAGGTTCGCGAACTGCTGAGAGCGCAGTGGTGAATACGTTTCTGGCCCACGACTTGCTCTGGGGCATGACCCCGGCGCAGTTGCCTGCGGATGCACCCGAGTGGGTGATTGAATCCCTCGGTGCCGGTCAGCCTGTGGTGGTTCGGCGTGCGTTGAGCGCGCCGGGTCAGGTCGCAGTCGGGGTGCGTGGGTCGTTGCGGGAACAGCGTTTTGCCACGGTGATGTCGGTCGATGCCATTCAGCGTCGGGTCAAACCGGAAGAGCTTTGCCATGTCTCGATTGATCGGGATCTGCCGGCCTTGCATGCCTTGGCGCAGCTGCGGGCGATGCTGGATGCCAGCGGTTGGGCCTGGGGTATCAGCGGTAGCGCCGGGTTTGAATTGGCCAGTGGTGTTGAGGCCTTACATGAGCGCAGCGATCTCGATTTGATCCTGCGCACACCGCAACCGCTGGGCCGTGAACAGGCTCGGGAGTGGGTGAACATTTTCGACGCCGCCGCATGCCAGGTGGACATGCAATTACAGACACCACACGGCGCCATCGCCCTGCGCGAATGGGCCGGGACTTCGCAGCGAGTCCTGCTGAAAAACGCCCGCGAAGCTTGCCTGGTGATCGATCCGTGGAACCCTCAGGAGCAAGCCGCATGAGCAGCCTGCTGGTGTTCCCCGGCCAGGGCGCGCAGCAGCCGGGCATGCTGCAGCGTTTGCCTCGGGAAACGGTGAGTGAGGCGAGTGACGTCCTGGGCGAAGACGCGTTGCTGCTGGATTCCGCCGAAGCGCTGAAGACAACGCGGGCGGTTCAGCTTTGCCTGTTGATCGCTGGCGTCGCGGCTTCACGGCAATTGCAGGTGCCGGCGGATTACGTCGCGGGATTGTCCATCGGCGCCTATCCGGCAGCGGTGGTGGCCGGCGCTTTGAGCTTCAGCGATGCGCTGCATCTGGTCAGCCTGCGCGGTGAGCTGATGCAACAGGCTTATCCACAGGGCTACGGCATGACAGCAATCATCGGTCTGGATTTATCCACCGTGGAAACATTGCTGGCGCAGGTTCACAGCGTTGATACGCCGGTGTACCTGGCCAATATCAACGCCGATAACCAGGTGGTGATTGCCGGCAGCGACGAAGCGATGAAAGCCGTGGCGCTATTGGCAAAAGGTTGCGGTGCAGGTCTGGCCAAACGCCTGGCCGTCAGCGTGCCTTCGCACTGTCCTTTATTGGATGCGCCAGCCAAAACCCTGGCCGAAGCCTTCGCCAAAGTGACACTCAAAACACCGACGATGGGTTATCTGAGCGGCAGTCGCGCCCGGCCCATCGTCAACCTTGAAGCCCTGCGCGATGACCTCGCTTTCAACATGTGCCGCGTCGTCGATTGGCGCGGCACCGTGCAAAGCGCCTACGAGCGTGGCGTGCGTTTACACATCGAACTGCCGCCCGGTGCGGTGTTGACCGGGCTGGCGCGCCGGGTGTTCGAGCAGGGCACCGTGATTGCCTTCGACGGTGCCCGGCTGGATACCTTGCAAGCGCTGTTGCGTGAGGAGGGAAGCCGCCAACCCTAGAACACCGACTCAGGCTTGCGAAGCACAAAAACAACAACTTCGACGATGCACTTTGAGGACTACAACAATGATTATTTACGGTGTGGCGCTGTTGGCGATCTGTACGCTGGCAGGGGTGATCATGGGCGATGCCCTGGGCATGTTATTGGGCGTGAAGTCCAACGTCGGCGGGGTCGGGATCGCGATGATCCTGCTGATCTGCGCGCGGTTGTACATGCAAAAGCGCGGCGGCATGACCAAGGATTGCGAGATGGGCGTCGGCTTCTGGGGTGCGATGTACATTCCCGTGGTGGTGGCGATGGCTGCGCAACAGAACGTCGTCACCGCTTTGCACGGCGGCCCGGTCGCCGTGTTGGCGGCCATCGGTTCGGTGGTGATCTGCGGCTGCACCATTGCCCTGATCAGTCGGACTCATAAAGGCGACCCCTTGCCCGATGAACCGGCGGAAGTGACCCCGCTCGGCACCCCAGTAGGAGGCCGCTGATATGTGGGAACTCATTGATAAAGGCCTGACCGCCAATGGTCTGGTCACCGCGTTCGCGTTCGTCGGCATCATCATGTGGGTGTCGGTGGTGTTGTCCAAACGCCTGACCTACGGACGGATTCACGGTTCGGCGATTGCCATCGTCATCGGCCTGGTACTGGCTTGGGTCGGCGGCACCATGACCGGCGGGCAAAAAGGTTTGGCGGATCTGTCATTGTTCTCCGGCATCGGTTTAATGGGCGGCGCCATGCTGCGGGACTTCGCCATCGTCGCCACGGCGTTCGAAGTGCAAGCCACCGAAGCGAAAAAGGCCGGGTTGGTCGGTGCGATTGCGCTGCTGTTGGGTACGGTGCTGCCGTTTATTGTCGGCGCGAGCATTGCCTGGGCCTTCGGTTATCGCGATGCGATCAGCATGACCACCATCGGCGCGGGCGCGGTGACGTACATCGTCGGACCGGTGACCGGGGCGGCGATTGGTGCCAGTTCGGATGTGGTGGCGTTGTCGATTGCTACCGGGTTGATCAAGGCGATTCTGGTGATGGTCGGCACGCCGATGGCGGCGAAATGGATGGGCCTGGATAACCCGCGTTCGGCGATGGTGTTTGGCGGGTTGGCCGGGACCGTGAGTGGTGTGACGGCAGGGCTGGCGGCGACGGATCGGCGGTTGGTGCCTTATGGGGCGTTGACGGCGACGTTCCATACCGGGCTTGGGTGTCTGCTTGGGCCTTCGTTGTTGTACTTCATTGTTCGGGGGATTGTGGGCTAGGGCTTTAGATCGACCCCTCTCCCTAACCCTCCCGAAACGTCGGACCGCCCCAAAGGGGCGAGGGGACTGACCGAGTTGTTCTTAGAGCTACATCGACCTGAAAAATCGAGGTGAACTCAGGATGCTGAAAAGCATGCGGTCTGCTCCCTTTCCCCCTCTCCCCTCTGGGGAGAGGGCTGGATCTCAGTCACACCACCACATTCCGATTCGCATACATCCGACACTCCGCCAACAACGCCAGCAAATTCGGATCGCGCTCCTTGGCCTTCAGGAACACCACGCCAATGTGCTGCTGCAACCGGTACTTTTCCTGCAACGGAATCAGCTTCACCCGGTTCTCATACACCGCCGCAATCCTCCCCGGTAGCAACGCATAACCCACCCCCGAGCTGACCATGCTCAGCAGGGTGAAGATGTCGTTGACCTGCATCGCCACTTTCGGCTCGAACCCCGCCTGCTTGAACACCCGGATCCCGTCCTGGTGCGTGGCGAAGCCCTGGGTCAGGGTGATGAAAGTTTCGTCGCGCACTTCCGCGAGGTCGACTTCGGCCCGTTGGGCAAACTTCGAATCCGCCGGGGTGGCGAGGAAGATGTCGTCGGAGAACAGCTGGATATGCTCGCAGTCCGGGTCGTTGACGCTGTCGTCCAGGGACACCAGGATCGCGTCGACTTCCATGTTCTTCAGCTTGTAGAGCAGGTCGATATTCGAGCCGAGGATCAAATCGATATTGAGTTCGCTGCGGCGAATTTTCAGGCCCATGATCAGCTGCGGCACGGTCTTCACCGTCAGTGAATACAGCGAGCCGAGCTTGAAGCGTTCAGCGGAAAACCCGGCGGCTTCACGGGTCAGGCGCACGGTTTCGACCACGTCCTGAATCAGCTTCTGCGCCCGTTCTTCCAGCACATAGGCGCTTTCCAGTGGCGTCAGGTTGCGGCCCTCGTGTTTGAACAGCGGGCAGCGCAGGGCACTTTCCAGGGAATGGATGGCGCGGTGCACGCTGACGTTACTGGTCTGCAACTCAGCGGCGGCACGGGCCAGATTGCCGGTGCGCATGAAGGCAAGGAACACCTCGAGTTTTTTCAGGGTCAACTCTTCGTCGATCAACATGGGCCGGACTCTTATTCGAATGGCTCGATTGTGCACGCATGTGAGTTCTTGTAGGAGCTATGTAGGAGCTGTCGAGTGAAACGAGGCTGCGATCTTTTGATCTTCGGCATCTTCGAGGGCGCTGTAGATCAAGGTCAAAAGATCGCAGCCTCGTTTCTCTCGGCAGCGCCTACGGGAATGGGGCCAGGCACGGTCAATGTAGGAGCTGCCAAAGGCTGCGATCTTTTGATCTTCGGCATCTTCGAGGGCGGCGGAAATCAAGATCAAAAGATCGCAGCCTCGTTTCTCTCGACAGCTCCTACGGGAATGGGGTCTGGCACGGTCAATGTAGGAGCTGCCGAAGGCTGCGATCTTTTGATCTTCGGCATCTTCGAGGGCGCCGGAAATCAAGATCAAAAGATCGCAGCCTCGTTTCTCTCGACAGCTCCTACGCAGCTTCTACAGGGAGATATGTGTCCTGAAACATTGCGCTTTTAGTCTCAAGGGCTGAGCCTTGCGCAATGCGGCAACGAATTTTGAGGTGAGCGATACATGTATCACGGGGAAAGATTGAACGCCTGGACGCATTTGGTCGGCGCAGTGGCGGCGACGGTAGGGGTGGTGTGGATGCTGGTGATCGCCAGCATGGACGGCAGCCCGTGGAAGATCGTCAGCGTGGCGATTTACGGGTTTACGTTGATGGTGCTCTACAGCGCCTCGACCGTGTACCACAGCGTGCGCGGGCGCAAGAAAGAGATCATGCAGAAGGTTGATCACTTTTCGATCTATCTGCTGATCGCCGGCAGCTACACGCCGTTCTGCCTGGTGACCCTGCGCGGGCCGTGGGGCTGGACGTTGTTCGGGATTGTCTGGGGGCTGGCGTTGATCGGCATCCTGCAAGAGATCAAGCCGCGGTCGGAAGCGCGGATCCTGTCGATTGTGATTTACGCGGTGATGGGCTGGATCGTGTTGGTGGCGGTCAAACCGCTGCTCGCGGCGCTGGGCAGCACCGGATTTGCGTGGCTGGCGTCGGGCGGGGTGTTGTACACCGTGGGGATTATCTTTTTTGCCCTGGACCATCGGCTGCGACATGCCCATGGGATCTGGCATTTGTTCGTGATTGCAGGGAGTTTGCTGCACTTTGTCGCGATATTGTTTTACGTCCTCTAGACCTGTGGCGAGGGGGCTTGCCCCCGTTCGGCTGCGCAGCAGTCGTCATCCAGGCAATGCGATGTGTGGTTGGAAAGATTAGGGCCGCTTCGCGACCCAACGGGGGCAAGCCCCCTCGCCACAGGGCCCTAGAAATCACCCCAAAGCTGCTGGGCAACCGCCAACGCGACAACCGGCGCAGTCTCGGTGCGCAACACTCGAGGCCCAAGCCGAGCGGCATGGAAACCGGCCCCTTTGGCCTGATCTACTTCAGCATCCGACAACCCACCCTCCGGGCCAATCAGGAACGCCAAGGTCGCAGGCTTAGCATGACTCACCAACGGCTCCGCCACCGGATGCAGCACCAACTTCAATTCAGCCTCGGTCTGCTTCAACCAGTCCGCCAGCAGCAGCGGCGGATGAATCACCGGCACCCGCGAACGCCCGCATTGCTCACACGCGCTGATCGCTACCTGACGCCAGTGCATCAGGCGTTTGTCGGCGCGTTCGTCCTTGAGGCGGACTTCGCAGCGGTCGGTGAAAATCGGGGTGATTTCGCTGACGCCCAATTCGGTGGCTTTCTGGATCGCCCAGTCCATCCGCTCGCCACGAGACAAGCCTTGGCCGAGATGGATCAACAGCGGTGACTCGACTTGGCCGATGAAGCTTTCATCGATCTGCACCACCACACGTTTCTTGCCGACTTCTACCAACGAACCACGAAACTCGTGGCCCGAACCGTCGAACAGTTGCACCGCATCACCCTCGGCCATGCGCAGCACGCGGCTGATGTAATGGGCCTGGGCCTCGGGCAACTCGTGCTCGCCGGTGCTCAGGGGGGCGTCGATAAAGAAGCGGGACAGTCTCATCTTGGGTCTCTGGAAAGGGTGTGAATCATCTGGATTTGTGTCGACTTCATTCGCGAGCAAGCCCGCTCCCACAGGGGGAATGCATTCCAAATGTGGGAGCGGGCTTGCTCGCGAAGGCGGCCCAGTCACCACAGCAGTTCAAGCAGGTTCAATCAGCCCGGATCGCGGAAGCCCGGGTGAAAATCTTCCGGCACCGACACGCTGACGCTATTGCGGGTCGCAATATCGATCCCTTCACTGGCCACTTCCGCCAAAAAGTCGATCTGCTCCGGGGTAATCACGTACGGCGGCAGGAAATACACCACGCTGCCCAACGGACGAAGTAAAGCACCGCGTTCCAGTGCGTGCTTGAACACTTTCAAGCCACGGCGCTCTTGCCACGGATAAGCTTCCTTGGTCGCTTTGTCCTTGACCATCTCGATGGCCAGCACCATGCCGGTCTGTCGCACTTCTGCGACGTTCGGGTGATCCACCAGGTGCGCGGTGGAAGTGGCCATGCGTTGGGCCAGGGCCTTGTTGTTCTCGATGACGTTGTCTTCTTCGAAAATATCTAAAGTCGCCAGGGCCGCCGCGCACGCCAGAGGATTGCCGGTGTAGCTGTGGGAATGCAGGAAGGCGCGCAGGGTCGGGTAGTCGTCGTAGAAGGCGCTGTAGACGTCATCGGTGGTCAGCACCGCCGCCAGCGGCAGGTAGCCGCCGGTCAGGGCCTTGGACAAGCACAGGAAGTCCGGGCGGATGCCGGCCTGTTCACAGGCGAACATCGTTCCGGTGCGACCGAAGCCGACGGCGATTTCGTCGTGGATCAGGTGCACGCCGTAGCGGTCGCAGGCTTCGCGCAGCAACTTCAGGTACACCGGGTGATACATGCGCATGCCGCCGGCGCCCTGGATCAACGGTTCCAGAATTACGGCAGCGACAGTGTCGTGGTTCTCGGCCAGGGTCTGTTCCATGGCGACGAACATGTTGCGCGAGTGTTCTTCCCAGCTCATGCCTTCGGGGCGCAGGTAGCAATCCGGGCTCGGCACCTTGATGGTGTCCATCAGCAGGGCTTTGTAGGTTTCGGTGAACAGCGGCACGTCGCCCACCGCCATCGCCGCCATGGTTTCGCCGTGGTAGCCATTGGTCAGGGTGACGAAGCGTTTCTTGTTCGGCTGGCCGCGGTTGAGCCAGTAGTGAAAACTCATTTTCAGCGCGACTTCAATGCACGACGAGCCGTTATCGGCGTAGAAGCACCGGGTCAGGCCTTCCGGGGTCATCTTCACCAGGCGTTCGGACAACTCGATCACCGGTTGATGGCTGAAACCGGCGAGGATCACGTGTTCCAGTTGATCGACCTGGTCCTTGATGCGTTGGTTGATCCGCGGGTTGGCGTGGCCAAACACGTTGACCCACCAGGAGCTGACGGCGTCCAGGTAGCGCTTGCCCTCAAAGTCTTCCAGCCAGATGCCTTCACCGCGCTTGATCGGGATCAGCGGCAGCTGTTCGTGGTCTTTCATCTGGGTGCAGGGGTGCCATAACACGGCCAGGTCCCGTTGCATCCACTGATTATTCAGGCCCATTTACAGTCTCCTCGAGGCGGTCCGCGGCAGGCGCGGGCAAACAATCGCGCAAGCCTATGCAATGCATCGCGCCGGGACAACCCATTGTGTCGATTGAGCTACTTTGTAAGGGGTGATAGACGTCGCTGGCGGCGTTTTGATGGCTGACGTATTCTTCGCGGTTCTTTGAGCCCTCTGGCTCGCAAAACCGCTTTTTCTCGTGTATTTCCGGAGTTCGCTGAATGTCTGCTGGTTGGCTGCGCGCCTGTGCGCTGGTGATGTTGGGGCTGTTCAGCGTTTCGGCGCTGGCCAAGGATAAAACCGCGATCGTGATCGGCGGCGGGCTTTCGGGCCTCACCGCGGCCTACGAGCTGCAAAACAAGGGCTGGCAGGTGACCCTGCTGGAAGCCAAGCCAAGCCTGGGTGGTCGCTCCGGCATGGCCACCAGCGAGTGGATCGGTAACGACAAGGCTCAGCCAGTGCTGAACAAGTACGTGTCGACCTTCAAGCTCGGCACCACGCCGGCGCCTGAGTTCGTGCGCACGCCTGGCTACTTGATCGATGGCGAATACTTTACCGCCGCCGACCTGGCAACCAAGCAACCAGCCACTGCCGAAGCGCTCAAGCGCTACGAAAAGACCCTGGATGACCTGGCGCGCTCGATTGCCGACCCGCAGAATCCGGCCGCCAACAGCACGCTGTTCGCCCTGGACCAGATCAACGTGGCCAACTGGCTCGATCGTCTGAACCTGCCGGCCACTGCCCGTCAGTTGGTGAATCAGCAGATTCGTACCCGTTATGACGAACCTTCGCGCCTGTCTCTGCTGTATTTCGCACAACAGAGCCGGGTGTACCAAGGCGTTTCCGACCGTGACCAGCGCGCTTCGCGCCTGATCGGTGGCAGCCCGGTGCTGGCCCAGGCCTTCGTCAAGCAACTGAAAACCATCAAGACCAACTCCCCGGTGTCGGCCATCACTCAGGACAAGGACGGCGTGACCGTCAAGGTCGGCAGCGTTGGCTATCAGGCGGATTACGTCGTTGTAGCCGTACCATTGCGCGCACTGAGCAAGATCATCATGACCCCGTCGCTGGATGCTCAGCACATGGGCGCGATCAAAGGCACCAACTACGGCTGGCGCGACCAGATCATGCTGAAGTTCAAGACGCCAGTGTGGGAAAGCAAGGCGCGGATGTCCGGCGAGATCTACAGCAACGCCGGTCTGGGCATGCTGTGGGTTGAACCTGCGCTGAAGGGTGGCGCTAACGTGGTGATCAACCTGTCCGGCGATAACGCCCGGGTGATGCAGGCTTTCGGCGACAAGCAGATGGTCGACCAGGTGCTGATTCGTCTGCACGCGTTTTATCCACAAGCTCGCGGTTCGTTCACCGGTTATGAAATCCGTCGCTACAGCACCGACCCGTCGATGGGTGGCGCTTACCTGGCCTTCGGTCCGGGCCAGATCAGCAAGTACTGGCGCCTGTGGGAGCGTCCGCTGCAACGTGTAGCGTTTGCTGGCGAACACACCGACACCTTGTACCCGGGCACCCTGGAAGGCGCATTGCGCACTGGTCAGCGTGCGGCCAGTCAGGTTGAAGACCTGGCGGCAGGCAAGTCGTTTGAACCAGTGAAGGTTGTTCCTGCAGCGACCGCAGCCGCGGCCGGCGCAGTGGCGGCGAAGAAAGGTAACTTCTTCACCAACCTGTTCGGTGGCTCGTCGGATGACGACAAGAAGCCAGAACCGGTCAAGGCGCCAGAACCAGTAGCTGCGCCAGAACCGGCGCCTGCTCCAGTGCCAACCCCGGCCCCAGCGCCGGTGGAAGCACCGAAGCCTGCGGCACCGGTGAAAGCCGAGCCTGCGAAAAAAGCGACCAAGCCTGCGGCTAAAAAGCCAGCGGCCAAAACCGACGCCAAAAAGGCACCGGCCAAGAAAGCTGCACCGGCGAAGAAACCAGCGGCCAAGCCTGCTGCAACGACACCGGCAGCGACTGATACCAAAGCGCAGTAAGGCTTTGAGTTGATAAAAAAGCGCGGCAGTGATGCCGCGCTTTTTTTATGCCTGAAGAAAACCGGTCTCCGGCATCGAATAAACTCGGTGACGCAGGTGTTCCTTAGTTGGACTTGGTGTTTTTTCACACATTGGCGTCTTTAATCTTTCCTTAACTAATCCCTAAGAGACTCTTGATCGTATTTCTCGATATTTCAAAGCGAAATTTTCCGCTTTAAATCGATAGATAACTCGATAGTCTTGGGCCAGCACTTACAGGGACTCGGCAATGCAACTACGAAACTCTACTTCTCGCTACGGCTGGGTCAGCATCTTCATGCACTGGGCCGTAGCGCTGACGGTGTTCGGTATGTTTGCCCTGGGTTTGTGGATGGTCGACCTCGGCTATTACGACCCTTGGCGTAAGGCAGGGCCGGATATCCACAAGAGCATCGGCCTGATCCTGCTGGGGGTAATGCTGTTTCGCGTGGTGTGGCGCTTGATTAGCCCACCGCCACCGACCCTGAGCAGTTACAGCCGCATGACGCGCCTGGGCGCCAAGTTCGGGCACGCCTTCCTGTATCTCTGTCTGTTTGCTGTGATGATTGCCGGTTACCTGATTTCCACCGCAGAGGGTGTCGGGATTCCGGTGTTTGACTGGTTTGAAGTGCCTGCACTGGTTTCCGGACTACCGGACCAGGCAGATACCGCGGGTGCTATTCATCTGTACCTGGCGTGGGCGCTGGTAATTTTTTCCGGTCTCCATGCGTTGGCAGCATTGAAGCACCACTTTATTGACCGTGATGTGACCCTCAAGCGAATGCTCGGTCGCAAAGCCTGAAATTCAACCTCGACTCCAAAAGGAAATAAAGCATGTTGAAAAAGACTCTCGCCGCTCTGGCAATCGGTTCGGCCCTGCTGTCCGCTAACGTAATGGCTGCTGACTACACCGTCGACAAGACTGGCCAGCACGCTTTCGTTGACTTCAAGATCAGCCACTTGGGCTACAGCTACATCACCGGTACCTTCAAGGATATCGACGGCAAGTTCAGCTTCGACGCTGCCAAGCCAGAAGACAGCAAGATCGAGTTCAACGTGAACACCGCCAGCGTTTTCACTAACAACGCTGAGCGCGACAAGCACATCTCCAGCAAAGACTTCCTGGAAGTGGATAAATTCGCCAAGGCGACATTCGTCTCCACCAGCGTTAAAACCACCGGCAAAAACGCCGATGGCAAAGTTACTGCTGATGTAGCCGGCGATCTGACTATCCACGGCGTGACCAAGCCAATCGTGGTCAAAGCCACGTTCCTGGGTGAAGGCAAGGATCCATGGGGCGGCTACCGTGCCGGCTTCGAAGGCACCACCAGCATCAAGCGTTCTGATTTCGGCAAGATGATGGACCTGGGTCCACAGTCTGATGCTGTTGATCTGTACATCACGTTTGAAGGTGTGAAAGCGAAATAACATTCGCCGCTTCAACAAAAACGCCCCCGATCTCGCGATCGGGGGCGTTTTTTATTGCCTGCCAAAATCCGCATGAGCGCGACATTTCCCCTGTGGGAGCGGGCTTGCTCGCGAAGGCATCGTATCAGTCACCATCTCAGTTAAATGACAGACCGCTTTCGCGAGCAAGCCCGCTCCCACAGGGGATGGGGGTTGTCTCTGGAAACAAAAATGCCCCGAATCTCGCGATCCGGGGCATTTTTTATTGCGGCGTTAAATCAACGATTGCGGGTCAGCAACGCTGGTTTCTCGCCGCGCGGGCGGCCTGGCAGTTGATCCAGTTGCTCAGGAGTCGGGAACCGATCGGTTTTCGACTCTTTATGGATGATCTTCGGTGCCGGGCCACGCGGGTTTTGCACGGCTGGTTCCGAACGAGGCTGGTCGTCACGGGCCGGGCGGCGGTTGCGGGACTCTTCGCGGCGGGCCTGACCGTCACGTGGAGCGCCGTTGCGTGGGCCGCTGCGCTTGGCTGGTGGCGTGCCGGTGGTGGCGCCGTCGCTGCTGCGCGGACCGCTTTGGCGACCCTGAGGCTTGCCGCCGGTGCGCGGAGTGCCAGCGCCAGCGCCTGCTGCCGCGCCTTGTGCCGGAGCACCCGGACGACGACCACGGCCCTGAGCCGGTTTGGCTTGAGGCACGTAGTCAACGCGGTTACCGAAGTTATCCACGTCGTCATCCAGGAACTCGTCCGGAGCACGGTCAGCAGCGGCAGCGCGTGGCGCCGGACGCTGTTGCTCGCGAGCCGGGGTACCTTCGCGTGGCTTGTGTTCACGGGCCGGGCGATCGCCGCGACCAGTGGCAGCAGGTGCTTTTTCCTTGCCGCCCTTGTCCTTGCCTTTGTCTTTACGGCCGCCGCCACCGCCAGTGCCGTTCGGACCGTCACCGCGCGGGCCACGTGGGTTGCGCGGGTTACGCACATCCGGACGCTCGCGGACTTCTGGCTTCTCGGCTTCTACAGCGCTGGAGTCGAAGCCCATCAGGTTGCCGTCGGCAATCTTCTGCTTGGTCATGCGCTCGATGCTTTTCAGCAGTTTTTCTTCGTCCGGGGCAACCAGCGAGATCGCCTCGCCCGAACGACCGGCACGGCCAGTACGGCCGATACGGTGCACGTAGTCTTCGTCGACGTTTGGCAGTTCGAAGTTGACCACGTGTGGCAATTGGTCGATGTCGAGGCCGCGAGCGGCGATGTCGGTGGCAACCAGGATGCGCACTTCACCGGCCTTGAAGTCGGCCAGGGCTTTGGTGCGAGCGTTCTGGCTCTTGTTACCGTGGATGGCGACGGCGCTCAGGCCGTGTTTGTCCAGGTACTCGGCCAGGCGGTTGGCGCCGTGCTTGGTGCGGGTGAAGACCAGAACCTGTTCCCAGGCGCCGGCGGTGATCAGGTGTGCCAGCAGCGAACGCTTGTGGCTGGCGGCCAGACGGAACACGCGTTGTTCGATACGCTCGACCGTGGTGTTCGGCGGCGTGACTTCGATGCGTTCCGGGTTGTGCAGCAGCTTGCCGGCGAGGTCGGTAATGTCTTTGGAGAACGTCGCCGAGAACAGCAAGTTCTGACGTTTGCTCGGCAAACGAGCCAAGACCTTTTTCACGTCATGGACAAAGCCCATGTCGAGCATGCGGTCGGCTTCGTCCAGCACGAGGATTTCCACGTGGGACAAATCGACGCTGCCTTGGCCGGCGAGGTCGAGCAGGCGGCCCGGGCAGGCCACCAGCACGTCAACACCGCGGGACATGGCCTGAACCTGAGGGTTCATGCCGACACCGCCGAAGATGCAGGCGCTGACGAACTTCAGGTCACGGGCATAGACCTTGAAGCTCTCGTGTACTTGAGCCGCGAGTTCGCGGGTAGGGGTCAGAACCAGTACGCGCGGTTGGCGCGGGCCGTGACGCTGGGATTTGTCCGGGTGACCGTTGGGGAACAACCGCTCCAGAATCGGAAGGGCGAAGCCGCCGGTTTTACCAGTACCTGTCTGTGCCGCGACCATCAGGTCGCGACCTTGCAACACGGCGGGAATGGCCCGCTGTTGCACCGGAGTAGGCTCGGTATAGCCCGCTGCCTCGATGGCGCGGACTAAAGCCTCGGAGAGACCGAGGGAAGCAAAGGACATGAGTAATCCTGTTTTAGTTAGGGCTTGGCCCAATGGGAGTCTTGCCTGGCGCGAATGGCGTTTAAGAGGAACGCAATCCCGTCCGGTCCTGCTGGGTTTCGAAGGCTCGTCTGGAGCGCTCGCGCGGGCTGAAAAGCTGCGCTGTAGCGGGGTCGAGATGCCTTGAACGATTCCGAGCGTCCGGGCGTGAGCCTGGCGGGAAGGCCGGAGTATAACAGAGCAATCACTGCGCGCCGCTTTCCTGCTGCTCAACGGTTTTTCCGCTGGTGGCGGAAGCACTTGTCGCCTGCACGACCGCGGCCGGACTGGCGCCATAGCGAGCGCTAAGCTCAGCATACGCGGGCTCGCGTTTGAAACGCTTGAGCTCGGCACCAAAACGCTGCACCAGCAAATCCATGCCAGCGTTGCGCCGAACCGCCAGATACTGGCTCTGGTGGCTGATAATCGTGGGGTTTTCGGTGATCTGATCGCGGATTTTCAATTCGTCGAGCAAATGCTGGCCGACCCGGCGATCAGTGATCAGTAGGTCGATCCGTCCGCGCAGCAGTTTGCCGAAGTTGGCTTCGTGGGTCGGCGCGGGTTCGCGGGTAAACAGTGTCGAGCCACTGAAGTCCTCGCTGTACAGATAACCCGGCGAGGTGCCGATGGTCAGGCCTTTCAGATCATTGAGCGTGCTGAACGGATGGGGCCGTTCGTTGGCGTAGAACATCACGAACTCGACTTCGGAGAGCGGTTCGCTGGGGTAGAGCAGGGTGGCGTCGCGTTCGTCGCTGTGGAAAATATCCAGCGCGCCGTCGGCCTGGCCGGTGTCGAGCATCGACAGGCAGCGCTTCCACGGCAGGAATTGCCATTCCACTTCGATCCCCAGGCGTTTGAAGACGATGGCGGTGGTTTCGTAGTCCAGGCCCAGGGATTTGCCGTTTTCCTCGTACACATAAGGCGCCCACGGTTCCGTGACAATGCGCAATTTCTCGCCCCGAGCGGCAAAGCTCAGGCAAGTGAAAAGAAGCACGGTCAGTAACTGCGTGATCAAAGGCATGGCTTGAGATTACGACGAGAAACCGTAAAGAGCCAGAAACTGGCCGCAGAAGCTCTATCTCAGTATGTTGCTGCACAATAAAAGGGCGTTGAAAGCAAAAGATCGCAGCCTTCGGCAGCTCCTACAGGGATTACACGTACCCAATGTAGGAGCTGCCGAAGGCTGCGATCTTTTGATCCTGCCTTTGTTTCGTTTTTTGCTTGTTTCTTACCGCGGCAACTTCAGGTTATTCCACACCGCCAGGCTCGGTTCAGCCTGGTTCAACGTGTAGAAGTGCAGCCCCGGAGCGCCACCTTGCAGCAGGCGTTCGCACATCTCGGTGATGACTTGCTCACCAAAGCCTTGAATGCTTTGGGTGTCGTCGCCGTAGGCTTCCAGTTGCTTGCGGATCCAGCGCGGGATTTCCGCACCGCAGGCATCGGAGAAGCGCGCGAGTTTGCTGTAGTTGGTGATCGGCATGATCCCCGGCACGATCGGGATGTTCACGCCCATCGCCCGTACACGCTCGACGAAGTAGAAGTAGCTGTCGGCGTTGAAGAAGTACTGGGTGATCGCACTGTCGGCGCCAGCGTTGGCCTTGCGCACGAAGTTGTTCAAATCGTCTTCGAAATTGCGTGCTTGCGGATGCATTTCCGGGTAAGCGGCAACTTCGATGTGGAAATGATCGCCGGTCTCTTCACGAATGAATTGAACCAGGTCGTTGGCGTGGCGCAGTTCACCGCTGGCCATGCCCATGCCCGAAGGCAGGTCACCGCGCAGGGCAACGATGCGGGTAATGCCGGCTGCCTTGTATTGCGTCAGCAGGCCACGCAGGTCGTCCTTGCTGTCGCCAACGCAGGACAAATGCGGTGCGGCAGGGACTTTGACTTCGCTTTCGAGCTGCAACACGGTGTTGATGGTGCGATCACGGGTCGAACCGCCAGCGCCATAGGTGCAGGAAAAGAAGTCGGGGTTGTAGGTTGCCAGCTGACGGGCAGTGGCCAGTAGCTTTTCATGCCCAGCATCGGTCTTGGTCGGGAAGAACTCGAAGCTGTAGCGACGGTCTTGGGACATGGTCATATCCTTGGAAACGCTTAAGCCTTGCAGGCGCTGCGCTTACTGTAGGAGCGAAGCTTGCTCGCGAATTCTGGCGCCGCGGTGTTTCAGGAACACCGTGGTGAAGCGTTCGCGAGCAAGCTTCGCTCCTACAGAGCGATGAGTCCGCCCCACAATGCAGGGCGGACATCAGGACCGATCAGTAGCGGTAAGCGTGCGGCTTGAACGGGCCTTCGACGGTCACGCCGATGTAGTCGGCCTGGGTCTTGGTCAGTTGAGTCACGACGCCGCCGAAACCGCGGACCATTTCCAGGGCCACTTCTTCGTCGAGTTTCTTCGGCAGTACTTCAACGGTCAGGCGCTCGGCTTTCTGGGCTGGCGACAGGTCGGCGTACTTTTGACCGAACAGGAAGATTTGCGCCAGAACCTGGTTGGCAAACGAACCGTCCATGATGCGGCTTGGGTGACCGGTAGCGTTACCCAGGTTAACCAGACGGCCTTCGGCCAGCAGGATCAGGTAGTCGTCGTTCTGGGCATCGAATGCGCCAGGGCCGGTACGGTGGATTTTGTGAACCTGTGGCTTCACTTCTTCCCATGCCCAGTTCTTGCGCATGAAAGCGGTGTCGATTTCGTTGTCGAAGTGGCCGATGTTGCAGACAACAGCGCGCTTCTTCAGGGCTTTGAGCATGTTCGAGTCGCAAACATTGACGTTGCCGGTGGTGGTCACGATCAGGTCGATCTTGCCCAGCAGTGCTTTGTCGATGCTTTCTTCGGTGCCGGTGTTGATACCGTCGATGAACGGCGAAACCAGTTCGAAACCGTCCATGCAGGCTTGCATGGCGCAGATCGGGTCGACTTCGGAAACTTTAACGATCATGCCTTCCTGACGCAGGGACTGGGCCGAGCCCTTGCCCACGTCACCGTAACCGATGACCAGCGCTTGCTTGCCGGACAACAGGTGGTCGGTACCGCGCTTGATCGCATCGTTCAGGCTGTGACGGCAGCCGTACTTGTTGTCGTTCTTGCTCTTGGTCACCGAGTCGTTGACGTTGATGGCAGGGATTTTCAGCTCGCCCTTGGCCAGCATGTCCAGCAGGCGGTGAACGCCGGTGGTGGTTTCTTCGGTGACGCCGTGGACGCGGTCCAGGATCGCCGGGTATTTCTTGTGCAGCAGCTCGGTCAGGTCGCCGCCGTCGTCGAGGATCATGTTGGCATCCCAAGGCGCGCCATCTTTCAGGATGGTTTGCTCAAGGCACCACTCGTACTCTTCTTCGGTTTCGCCTTTCCAGGCATACACCGCGATGCCGGCAGCGGCGATAGCAGCAGCGGCCTGGTCTTGAGTCGAGAAAATGTTGCAAGACGACCAGCGAACTTCGGCACCCAGGGCAACCAGGGTTTCGATCAGCACGGCAGTCTGAATGGTCATGTGGATGCAGCCGAGGATCTTGGCGCCTTTGAGCGGCTGCTCACCGGCGTACTTGCGGCGCAGACCCATCAGGGCTGGCATTTCGGATTCGGCGATGATGGTTTCGCGACGACCCCAGGCAGCCAGGGACATGTCGGCAACTTTGTAATCGGTAAAATCTGCAGGCGTGATAACAGCGCTCATGATGAGCCTCCATTCGTAATGTATGCGAATGGGCGCCGTTGTGCGTTTAGTGTCCGGTCGATGATGACCAGGCAACGCCCCATCCGAGCCTGACAGGTCGAACCTGCTGCAGCGCCCCTCGGACAGGTGGCGGGAAAACGGTATCAATGCAACGTTACCGTTTTGAAACGGAGGCGATTATAGCGGGCTATGCTGATCTTCCAAAGCCTTTCTGTTGATCAATCTCTGAACGGTAATCGAGACCATAGTCGATGCTTAATAGAGCTCTAGGTCGGGCTCTGCCATGATGGCGCCCATCATTCGGCAAGACGCTCAGGAGTGAACATGAATTTCCACACCCGCAAATGGGTAAAACCCGAAGACCTCAACCCCAACGGCACGCTGTTCGGCGGCAGCCTGTTGCGCTGGATCGACGAAGAAGCGGCGATCTACGCCATCGTCCAGCTGGGCAACCAGCGCGTGGTCACCAAGTACATTTCCGAAATCAACTTTGTCAGCGCCTCGCGCCAGGGCGACATTATCGAACTGGGCATTACCGCCACCGAGTTCGGCCGCACCTCGATCACCCTGACCTGCGAAGTGCGCAACAAGATCACGCGCAAAAGCATCCTGACGGTGGAAAGGATGGTCTTCGTCAACCTCGGTGAAGACGGCTTGCCGGCTCCGCACGGGCGGACCGAGATCCTGTACGTCAAAGACCAGTTCAAGGATGAAGTCGTCGGCGATTGAGATCGGCGGTGCTCCCTTCGCGAGCAAGCCCGCTCCCACAGAGGAACGCATTTCCCTTGTGGGAGCGGGCGTGCTCGCGAAGGCGGCCGGTAGGTCACCGTTGATTTAACGGGCCAGTGAACAGCTCCGAACCCAGCGTGTCGTACCTACATGACACGCCACCGGTTCCGGAGCTCCATGGACACTCAAAAAGACGGCAAGACCCCGAACCTCTCGGCTGAAGAACAGCACGACGTCGACAAGAACCAGCCGCCCCGTGCGGCGGTGTTGCATGAAATCATCCGCACCCAGGGCGATCAGGAACTGGAGCGCAGCGTAGCGGCGTTGTGGTGGTCGGCGCTGGCCGCCGGCCTGACCATGGGCCTGTCGCTGATGGCCATGGGGCTGCTCAACTCGCGTCTGCCGGACGGTGAAGGCTTCAAGGTCATCGCCAGTTTCGGTTACTGCGCGGGTTTCCTCGCGGTCATTCTGGCGCGCCAGCAGCTGTTCACCGAAAACACCCTGACGGCGGTGCTGCCGGTCATGACCAAACCCACACTGAGCAATTTTGGTCGGTTGATCCGCCTGTGGAGTGTGGTGTTATTTGGCAACCTGTGCGGCACGTTGCTGGTGGCCTATGTGATGCTGCACCTGCCGATTTTCGACTCCAAGACCGACCTGGCCTTCCTCGAGATCGGTCGCAAAATCATGGAAAACAGCGCCAGCCAGATGTTCGCCAAAGGCATCATCTCCGGCTGGATGATCGCCACCATGGTCTGGATGATTCCGTCCATGGAGAGCGCCAAGATGTGGATCATCATCCTCATCACCTATCTGATGGCGCTGGGGGATTTCACTCACATCGTGGTTGGTTCGGCCGAGGTCTCGTACCTGGTGTTTGCCGGCGAGTTGCCGTGGAAGGATTTCTGGCTGGTGTTCGCCGGGCCGACCCTGGCCGGGAACATCATCGGCGGCAGCTGCATCTTCGCGCTGATCAGTCATGCGCAGATCCGCAGCGAAAGCGGGCCGCCGAAGCAGGGCGCGGATCAGCAGCCCGATCCGCGCAAGCTCAAGAAGTAATCAGTGATGCCCGGCCTGTGCCGTTGGCGCAGGCTCATCCTTGGTGACGTGCTTGACCAGTTTGCCGATGCTCAAACCCTGCAACAGGATCGACGACAGCACCACGATGTAGGTGATGCTCAAGATCAGATCGCGCTCGGGGCCCAGCGGCAACGCCAGGGCCAGCGCCACCGAAACCCCGCCACGCAAACCACCCCAGGTCAGAATGCGGATCGTCCCGCGCGGAACGGTGCGCCAGCGCCGAAGCAGCAGAATGGCCGGGGCCACCGTCAGCAGGCGCGACAGCAGAATGGCCGCCGCCAGTAAACTCGCGGCCAGCACGTGTAGCCAATTGAACGGCAGCAGCAACAGTTCCATGCCGATCAGTGCGAACAGCAAGGCGTTGAGCATGTCATCGAGCAGCTCCCAAAAACCGTCCAGGTACTTTCGGGTCATGTCGTTCATCGCCAGGTTGCGACCCAGGTTGCCGATGATCAGGCCGGCGACCACCATCGCGATCGGTGCGGAAACGTGTAGCTCCGAGGCCATGGCCGAACCGCCGATCACCAGCGCCAGGGTCAGCATCACTTCGATCTGATGCTGCTCGATGCTCTTGATCATCAGGTACACCAGGTACCCGATCAGCCCGCCAAACAGCACGCCGCCAATGGCCTCGTGGACGAACAGCATGGCCGTAGCGCCGACCGTTGGGGTTTCGCCCAGTTGCGCGATGCCCAGCAGCACGGTGAACACCACCACGGCCGTGCCGTCATTGAACAGCGATTCACCGACAATCGTGGTTTTCAGTGGCTTGGACGCGTTGGCGGTCCGCAGCACACCGAGTACCGCAATCGGATCGGTGGGGGAAATCAGCGTACCGAACAGCAGGCAATAGAGGAAGCTCACGTGCCAGCCGAACAGGGCAAAAATGTAATAGGCGAGGCTGCCGATTACTGCTGTGGCGATCAACACACCGAACGTCGCCAACAGACCGATGGGCCAGCGGTAACTGCGCAAGTCGTTCAGGTTGACGTGCAGAGCGCCGGCGAACAGCAGGAAGGACAGCATCCAGTTCATCAGCAGATCACCGAAATCGATCTGGCCGATCAGTTGCTGTACACGTTCTTCGAGACCGGGATAACCGATGAAGCTCAGGCCTTGCAACAGCAGGGAAAACATCAGCGCGGTGACCATGACGCCGATAGTCGGCGGCAGGCCGATGAAGCGGAAGTTCACGTAGGTGAGGAGGGAGGTGAGGCAGATAAACGCAGCGACAAGTTCAAGCATCCGGGGTCCTTTGGATGGGAGGTGAGAAATGGGTTTCGGGCAGTTGCACCGAGTTGGTTTCTTCGCGAGCAAGCCCGCTCCCACATTGGATCTTCAGTGAACACAGATTTTGTGTATGACGGGGATCAAGTGTGGGAGCGGGCTTGCTCGCGAAAGCAATCTCCGGAACAACGCAATTATTCAGCCGGTCACATTGACCGCAGCCGCGCCACGACGTTGCAGGTAGATGTAGAAAAGCGCCGTCAGCACCGTCAAGCCACTGACCAGCGCGCCGGTCCACGGCAAGTCTGCCAGGTCCGCGCCACTGGCAACCACCAGCCCGCCAATCCAGGCGCCGGCGGCGTTGCCGAGGTTGAATGCACTCTGGTTCAACGTTGAACCCAGATTCGGCGCTTCATGCGCCTGATCGATAATCAGCAGTTGCAGGATCGGGCACAGGGCAAACGCAAAAATCCCCCACAGCACCAACGTAATCGCCGCCGGAATTGCCGAGTGGCTGGTCTGGCTGAACGCCGTCAACACCACGACGACAGCCAACGCCATGCCCACCAGGGAAGGCAGCAAGCGACTGTCGGCCAACCGGCCACCGAGCATGCTGCCCGCTGTCAGGCCAACGCCGAACAACAGCAGCATGATGGTCACACCGTGGGGGCTGACGCCGGTGATGTCTTGCAGGATCGGCGCGATATACGTGAACACGCTAAACAGGCTGGTGGACGCCAGAACGCTCATCCCCAAAGCCAGCAGCACGTTGACCTTGCCCAGCACCTTGAACTCGCTGGCCAGGTTGGCTTTGTCCATGGCGATGTCTTTCGGTAGCCAGACCCACTGGGCAATGGCCGCAATCACACCAATCACCGACACCGCCCAGAACGTCGAGCGCCAGCCGGCATACTGCCCAAGCGCCGTGCCCAATGGCACGCCGAGCACGTTCGCCAGGGTCAGGCCGGTGAACATCATGGCAATCGCCTGGGCCCGTTTGTTTGGGGCAACCAAACCTGCCGCGACCACGGAGCCGATGCCGAAGAACGCGCCGTGGCACAGCGCGGTGACCACCCGGGCGGCCATCAACGTCGCGTAATTCGGCGCCAACGCACACAGTATGTTGCCGAGGATAAACATCAACGTCATTCCCAGCAGCGTGGCTTTACGCGGCATGTTGGCGGTGCCGATTGCCAGGATCGGCGCGCCGAACACTACGCCCAAGGCGTAACCGGTGATCAGCAGGCCGGCGTGGGGAATGCTCACGGCGAGGTCGCGGGCAACATCGGGCAGCAAGCCCATGATGACGAATTCAGTGGTGCCGATGCCGAACGCGGCAACAGCGAGGGCAAGCAAGGCGAGTGGCATGCGCAAGGTCTCTGTCGGTAGTCTTGACGCTGTGATCAGGCATACGCATGCCGACGACCGTGCTCGATGAGCGCGGGCGGGGGCAGGAATTATTGGAATTAGTCTGTGCGCAACTGAGTGCGGCGTGGTCGCTTGCAGTATAAACAGCTGCGGACATATGGCGAATCAATTATCTGCCCCGCTTCGGGTAGGAGCACGGCTTGTCGGCGAAGGCGTTCTTGAGATTGCCTCCGCGGGCAAGCCTCGCTCCTACAGGGGTGGGGTGGGCAACAGAAGGAGTGTGCCGTGCTTGCAACAGCACTGGTGTTGGTGGCGGCGCTGTTGCATGCGGCGTGGAATACCTTGATCAAATTCAGCGCCGAGCGGTTGCTGGTAGTGGCCTGCATGGACAGTGTGGCGATGTTGTTTGTCGCCGTGATGCTGCCGTTCGTGAACTTGCCACCGATGGACATCTGGCCGTGGATTCTGGCGTCGGCGGCGTTTGAGTTGCTCTATCGATATCTGTTGATTCAGGCCTATCGGGTCGGCGACCTGGGCCTGGTTTATCCGCTGATGCGCGGCCTCTCACCGTTGGTGGTCCTGGCGCTGACGCTGATCTTCGCCGGGGAAGTGCTGACGAATCAGCAGATCTTCGGCATTTTGCTGATCCCGTTCGGCATGCTGTGCCTGCTCTGGCAGGGCGGTGGCGGTGCGCGATTGCCGTGGTCGATGTTGCCGGTGGTGGCGCTGATCGGCTTGTGCATCGGTTGTTACACCTTCATCGATGGTCAGGCGTTGCGGCGCTGGTCCCATCCGCTGGATTACCTGGTCTGGGTCACGTTGCTCAGTGCCTGGCCATTCCCGTTGCTGGCGTTGGTGCGCAAGCGGCCGGCGTTCATGCTGTTCTGGCGTGAGCAGTGGCGGCTGGGGCTGGCGGTCGGGTTTTGCGTGTTGTTCAGCTACGCTCTGGTGCTGTGGGCGATGCAACTGGGCTCGATTGCCGAAGCGGCGGCATTGCGCGAGATCAGTGTGATTCTGGTGGTGTTGTTCGGCATGCGCTACTTGAAAGAACCTTTCGGCCGGCCACGGCTCTTAGCCTGTGGGCTGGTGCTGATCGGCATGCTGGTGATGAAGTTTTGACCGGCGCTCGAATTTCTAAAATTGAAGAAGGGACTGCTTTATGACGGTTGCTCTGTGGTGCGTATTGATCGCGATTTTCCTGCCCTATATCTGCACGGCCGTCGCCAAGGCCAGTGGCGGATACAGGTTGCAAGACAACCATGATCCTCGGGACTTTCTCGAGTCGCTGAATGGTTTCGCCAGACGGGCACATGCGGCGCAGTTGAACAGCTTCGAAGTGATGCCGGCGTTTGCGGCTGCGGTGATCGTGGCGCACCTGGTGGGCACGGCGCAGTTGGTGACGGTCAACGTGCTGGCGGTGCTGTTTATCACCAGTCGTCTGCTGTACATCATTTGCTATCTGGCGGACTGGGCGATCTTGCGGTCGTTGGTGTGGTTTGTTGGGATGGGGTTGATTGCGAGTTTCTTTTTTGTGTCGGTCTGAGTCTGGCCGTTGAGTTTTTCGGCGTTATTGAGGGCCTCTTCGCGAGCAAGCCCGCTCCCACATTGGAACGCATTCCAATTGTGGGAGCGGGCTTGCTCGCGAAAGCTATCGAACGTCCAATAGATGACTCAAGGCTTCACCGCATCAGCCACCTGAGGAACTGTCGGCAACGCCGCACCCTTAGGCCACAACATCCAGATCTGCCCATGCTGTTTCATGTCGCCGGCCAGTTGCCCGGCCGCCTCGCCAGTGCCCCAGAACAGGTCCGCACGCACTTCGCCGGCAATCGCGCCGCCAGTGTCTTGAGCCGCAACCGGGCGTACCAGTGCACTGCCATCCGGTTTAGTGGTCGACAGCCACAACAGACTGCCCAACGGAATCACTTTGCGATCCACCGCTGCGCTGTAACCGGCAGTGAGCGGAACGTTCAGCGAGCCGCGTGGCCCTTCGTTGCTGTCCGGGTTCTGGGTGAAAAACACGTAGCTGGGATTGCTGCCGAGCAGTTGCGGAATGCGCGACGGATTGGCCTTGGCCCAGGTGCTGATGGCGCCCATGGTCACGTCTTCCTTCTTCAACTCACCCTGATCGACCAGCCAGCGGCCGATCGGCCGATACGGGTGGCCGTTCTGGTCGGCATAAGCGATGCGCAGCTGGCGACCACTGTCGAGCTGGATGCGACCGGAGCCCTGGATTTGCAGGAACTGCAGGTTCATCGGATCGGTCAGCCAGGCAACGACCGGTGCCTTGACCCCTTTGCTCTCAATGGTGGCGGCGTCGTCATACGGTTTGAGTACCCGGCCTTCAAGTCGACCGCGCAGGCGTTTGCCCTTGAGTTCCGGGTAAATGCTGTCCAGGGACACAATGATCATGTCCTCGGGCACGCCGTACACCGGAATGTTCGCCACTTCAGTCTGAGTCAGGCTTCCGGGGTAAACCGGTTCGTAGTAGCCGGTGATCAGGCCGTTGGGATTGTCGTTGGCGGCGCGAAGGCCGTAGACGTCCAGGTTCTGTTTGAGGAAACCACGAATCTCGCCAGCGGTTTGCGGCACATTGGCAGACGCTGCGCAGGTCGTGCCCCAGACCGGGTCCGCCTTGAGGCGTGTGCAGGCGCTGCGCCAGGAACCGAAGCCGGCCACCAGATCGTTGTCGGACACAGCCGGTAATGCTTCCCACGTGGCGCTGGTGTACGTGGCCAGTGCGTGGGTTTTCGGTGTGTTGTTTTCGCCGCCGGTGCAGCCAACGAGCACGGCTACCATCGGAAGGGTCCAGGCGAGGCGGGGGCGCCATGCCTTGAAACGGCTGTTCATGGAGTAATTCCTTTGACGGTTGCCTGAGTGCTCCATGCGCTCAGACAACCCTTATTGATAATAGGGCTATTGGTCTTTAACGATGACGCGAGGATACTGGCCGCCGTTCCCCGTGACCTGAAGCCACCATGACTCTTAAAAGACTCTCTGTTGTATTGCTGGCCTGCCTGACCTTGTCCGCCTGTGGCGGTGTCGACCCGAACTCTCCGCTGGGTCAGCGCAAGGCGATTTTCAAGCAAATGCTCAAGACCGGCGAAGACCTGGGTGGCATGTTGCGTGGTCGTATCCCGTTCGATGGGCCGAAATTCGCTGAAGGCGCGACGAAACTCGACGCTTTGTCCCATGAGCCGTGGAAACATTTTCCGCAGGTGCGTGAAGAAGATCACACCAGCGCCAAGGACAACGTGTGGCAGCAGCAGGCACGTTTCCAGGAAATGGCCCGCAACCTTGAAGGCGCCACCGGTGAATTGGTGATTGCCAGCAAGGTCCAGCCGTACAAGGCCAGCAACCTTGGGCCGGCGGTGCAGAAAGTCGAAGATGCCTGCAGTGCGTGCCATAAACAGTTTCGGGATCATTGATTTGCGGTGTTCTGGCTGACGTCTTCGCGAGCAAGCCCGCTCCCACCGGAGAATGCGTTCAAATGTGGGAGCGGGCTTGCTCGCGACGGCTGCCTGAAAATCGACACAAGTCTCCGAGTCTTACCTTTGCTTACTTATCCAGTTCATCCAACGCATCCTGCAATTCCTTGCGGGACTCGGCGAGTTTGTCTTTGCGTTTGTTGATCTTCTCGGCATCGCCTTTGCTCATGGCCTTGTCGAGATCGGCCTGACGCTTGCTGACTTCATGCTTGGCGTCGAGCACCTTGTTTTCCCGTTCCTTCTTCAAGGAGGCGTCAGTGCAGTGGGCGGTGACTTCGTCCAGGGCAGTCTGGAGGCCGGCCTGCTGATCGGCATTGCCGTGGCTCTTGGCCAACTCGATCTGGTTGACGATGCCCTGTTTCTTGGCTGCGCAGCCGGTCAGTTCCGGGATTTCTTCGGCGGCCATCAGTGGAGCGGCCATCACGCCACAAATGACCAACAGGGCGAGCGGTGAAAGAAGTTTCATAAAAGCTCCATGCGAAAGGGCAATCGGATCAATGTGGCAATGGGCTGTTTGAGCGCAGCGCCACCGTTGGGTTCCCGGGCTGACAGGCATTGTTGGTCGCTAAAAACCGTCAATGCCTGCCATACGTAATGTTTCACTCAAGGCCAGGACCTGCGGGTCGCGGAAAAACGCGCTCAATTGCGCCGCGCGACCCGGGCCGATACCCGCTTCGGTCTGCCATTGTTCGTTGCTGCGTTGCGCCAGGGCCTGCCATGAATCGGCGAGCTGCGCCTGGCCGGTCGGCGGCAAACCCAGCGCTTTGAGCCAGCGAGCGAAAGGACGTTGCCGGGCACTTTCAAAACTGTTCAGAAGACGAGCACTGCTGCGCTCGCCGAAGCCGTCAATGTTAGCAAGCTCTTGGGCATCGAGGGTCAACCAATCCAGCAGGCTGTTGAGGCGGCCTGTTTCGAGAAGTTTCTCCCAGGTGCCAGGACCGACGTGCGGCAGAGCCAAGCCCTGCTTGCCGCTGAGCCAGGTCAGTCGCGCAAGGAATTGACTCTCGCCCCCCGGTGTCGGTTGCCAGCAGCTCAAGTGGTGAAAGTCTGCTGCCAGCGGTGCGTTTATTTCCGGGCGTTCGGTGCTGCGCAGCACCACATCATCTAGCCTGGGGATGGTCAGGCCCGCGAGGCTGATGGCGACTTGATCGCCGGGACGAATGTCCAGTTGCTCCCAGCGTTGCAGGGAGCTGACGCTCACGCGCTTGATCTGCCGGTCATCGAGCTTCACCGGCAAAAGCTCCAGTACGGGTGTGATCCGCCCGGTCCGGCCGATCTTGAAGTTGACCTTGCGCACCTCGGCCAGTGCCTGGGCGAAAGGGTATTTCCAGGCGACGCTCCAGTAAGACGGCCGGGCTTGCCAGCGCTCGGCGGAGGGGCGTTGATCCTGGCGCAGGACGATGCCGTCGCTGGCGAATGGCATTGGGGAGCGATACCAGTGGTCGCGCCAGTGTTCGGCGTCGGCGAATGTATTGATCGGTTGGCTGTAGGTCTCGGTGGTCGGGAAACCCAACTTATTCAGCTCCGCCACCCGGGCAGGTAGGTTTGCCGGACCTTGGGGCCAGTCCCATACAAACAGTCCGATCCCGGCGGCCTGCTCGACACTCAACGATTTGCGCGCCATCAACCCGGCCACGGTGGCGCGGGCGTTGAGGCTCCCGGCCTGGGCTTGCACGTGATCGGTCAGGCGCCAATAGAGTTCGCCTTGCACCAGCAAATCCAGCGGTTTCACCAGTTGCCTGGGAATGGCGGCGATCTGGCGGGCGGAGGCGGTCCAGTCCTGGCCGTTGATTCCGTCGCCCCGACTGATCGCCTGATGCAGCAAGCCGTTGCGATAAATCAATGACACGGCCACGCCATCGACCTTGGGTTGAATCCAGACGTCCTTGCGGTCACGCAGCCAGATTTCTACTGCACGCTCATCGTGGAGTTTTTCCAGGCCGGTGTGGGTGATGGGATGAGGCACCTTGCCGCCCGCCGTTCGTAGCGGCTTGGCAGTAGCGCCGAGGTTGAAGCAGGTGCGCCATTGCGTAAGTCGGGCGTGGGACTGGTCGTAGAGTTCGTCGGCGATCAGTGAGTGGCCGTTGCGGTGGTAGCTGTCGTCCCAGCGGTCGATTTGCTGTTGCGCAGTGGTGATTTCGACCTGGGCGCGGGCGGCTGGCCAATCGGGGCAGTCGGCGGCGTTGGCGGTCAGGGATGCCAGCAGCAGGGCGAAAAACAGGCGCAGGTTGGGGAGCATCGAGAGCGTCCTTGCTCATTGGGATGCTTGAAAGGCTAGTCGGTCTTGCGGTTTGTGAGTCCGGGGTGTTTTTCGGGGTGTTTCGAGCGCGAAAGATCAAAAGATCGCAGCCTTCGGCAGCTCCTACAGTCGTACGTCGAGCCAATGTAGGAGCTGCCGAAGGCTGCGATCTTTTGATCTTCTTCCATGAAAAAGCCCCGCACGGCGCGAGCCGTACGGGGCTTTTGGTACCGCCAGGGAAGTCTTACAGGCCGGCAGCAGCGCGCAGCGAATCGGCGCGGTCGGTCTTTTCCCAAGTGAACGTGGTGAAAGTGTCTTCGCCCACAGTCTTGGTTTGCGGAGTGCGACCGAAGTGGCCGTACGCAGCGGTCTCCTGGTACATCGGGTGCAGCAGGTCGAGCATGGTGGTGATGGCGTATGGACGCAGGTCGAACACTTCGCGAACCAGTTTGACGATTTTGTCGTCGCTGATTTTGCCGGTGCCGAAGGTGTTCAACGAAATCGACGTAGGCTGGGCCACACCGATCGCGTAGGAAACCTGAATCTCGCAACGCTCGGCCAGGCCAGCCGCGACGATGTTCTTGGCCACGTAACGACCAGCGTAGGCGGCCGAACGGTCAACCTTCGATGGATCTTTACCGGAGAATGCGCCACCGCCGTGACGGGCCATGCCGCCGTAGCTGTCGACGATGATCTTGCGACCGGTCAGGCCGCAGTCGCCAACCGGGCCACCGATGATGAACTGGCCAGTCGGGTTGATGTGGAACTGGGTGTCTTTGGTCAGCAGTTCGGCAGGCAGCACGTGCTTGACGATCAGCTCCATCACGCCTTCGCGCAGGTCTTTGTACGACACTTCAGGATTGTGCTGGGTCGACAGAACAACGGCGTCGATACCAACAACCTTGCCGCCTTCGTAACGGCAAGTCACTTGCGACTTGGCGTCCGGGCGCAGCCAAGGCAGCAGGCCGGATTTACGGGCCTCGGCTTGCCTTTGCACAAGCTGGTGCGAGAACGTGATCGGTGCTGGCATCAGCACTTCGGTTTCGTTGCTGGCGTAGCCGAACATCAGGCCCTGGTCGCCAGCGCCCTGATCTTCAGGCTTGGCACGGTCAACGCCCTGGTTGATGTCAGGGGACTGCTTGCCGATGATGTTCATCACACCGCAAGTGGCGCCGTCGAAGCCGACATCGGAGCTGTTATAGCCGATGTCCAGAATGACGTTACGTACGATCTCTTCCAGATCGACCCAGGCCGACGTGGTGACTTCACCGGCGATGATTGCCACGCCAGTTTTAACCAGAGTCTCGCACGCCACACGGGCGAACTTGTCTTCAGCAATGATGGCGTCCAGCACCGCATCGGAAATCTGGTCGGCGATTTTGTCCGGATGCCCTTCAGACACGGACTCGGAGGTGAAGAGGGAGTATTCGCTCATCTCGATGTTTTCCTGAATTTACCGATGGTGAGTGTCGCCAGTCGGCCGCTGAAAATGGCGGACCTGGATCTGGAAACCATTGCGTAAGCCTACATAGAGGCTTTCCCCGGGAACGAGTCCCGCAGCGGTGGCCCAACGGGCCAAATCGTCCTGTTCAAACCCCAACCATAGATCACCGCAGGCCTCCCTGGCCCAACTCTGGTTGTGGCTACATAACTCTGTCACAAGCAGGCTACCGCCTGGTTGCAGCAAGCCGGCCATGTGCTTGAGCGCTTCGGCCGGCGCGGCAAAATGGTGCAGCACCATGTTCAGTACAACGCAATCGGCGGTAAGGCTCACACCATTCAGTGCATCGGCCAATTGCAGGCTGACATTAGTCAGCGTTTCACGTTCGCAGACCTGGCGCGCTAGCTCGAGCATCGCCGGGCTGTTGTCCAGCGCCGTGACCTGAGTGAAGCGGCGCGCCAGTTCCGGCAGAAAACCGCCGTCGCCGGGGCCGACTTCAATCGCCGTGGCGCCTTCGCTGAAACTCAGCTTGTCGAGCAGTGCCACCACGCTTTCGCGGTACTGCGGCAGGCCGGCGATCAGGTCTTGCTGGGCGCGAAACTTTTCCGCCACCCGTGAGAAAAAGTCCTGGCTGGCCGCTGCCCGTTGCCCATGGACCTGACCGATCCGCGACTGCACATCCGCAGGCAGGGTCAGGTTATCCACTTCTTCCAGCAAGGCCGCGTGCAGCTTGCCGCCCAGCAGGTCGGTGTGGGGCAGGGCGCGCCGGTAGAAAATCGCGTTGCCTTCACGGCGGGTAGCCACCAGGTCGGCCTGGGCCAACACCTTGAGGTGATGACTCATGCCCGACTGGCCAATGCCGAAGATCTGCGCCAGTTCCAGCACACCAAACGAATCGTTGGTCAGTGCGCGCAATACATTCAGCCGCAGAGGATCGCCGCCGGCCTTGCACAGGGCCGCCAGCTCATCGCAATCGTCATGTTGAATGGAAGGCACGCGTAAATTCATAAGGCCAGCAGTCTAGTGATGGTCAGAAAACCTCGCAAGAGCAATATCAAAAAGTTTTGATATTGCTCGATAGATGGCACTTCTTGAGAAAAGGGTCACTCTACAAACCGTGTGCGGAAAGGTTTCACCGGGCGAATGCGACTTTATCCACCGGAAAAACGCCTTCAGATGACTATCTGTCATTGCCCCGAGGCGGGTGGGTGAGGGAAAATGCTCGCCTTTTTTCCGTTTCGTTTTATTCACTCTCGATTCAATACCCTCAGGAGAACAGCGATGCCAAGCCGTCGTGAGCGTGCCAACGCCATTCGTGCCCTCAGCATGGATGCCGTGCAAAAAGCCAACAGCGGCCATCCCGGTGCCCCTATGGGTATGGCGGATATCGCCGAAGTACTGTGGCGTGACTACCTGAAGCACAACCCGAGCAATCCATCGTTCGCCGACCGTGACCGCTTTGTGCTGTCCAACGGCCACGGCTCGATGCTGATTTACTCGCTGCTGCACCTGACCGGCTACGACCTGTCGATCGAAGACCTGAAAAACTTCCGCCAACTGCACAGCCGCACCCCGGGTCACCCGGAATTCGGCTACACCCCGGGCGTTGAAACCACCACCGGTCCACTGGGCCAAGGCCTGGCCAACGCCGTGGGTTTTGCCCTGGCGGAAAAAGTCCTGGCGGCGCAGTTCAACCGTCCGGGTCACAACATCGTCGACCACCACACCTACGTGTTCCTGGGTGATGGCTGCATGATGGAAGGCATTTCCCACGAAGTCGGCTCCCTGGCCGGTACTTTGGGCCTGGGCAAACTGATCGCCTTCTACGATGACAACGGCATTTCCATCGACGGCGAAGTCGAAGGCTGGTTCACCGACGACACGCCAAAGCGTTTCGAAGCCTACAACTGGCAGGTGATCCGCAACGTCGACGGTCACGACCCTGAAGAAATCAAGATCGCCATCGAAACCGCGCGCAAAAGCGAGCTGCCGACGCTGATCTGCTGCAAGACCACCATCGGTTTCGGTTCGCCGAACAAGCAAGGCAAGGAAGATTGCCACGGCGCCCCATTGGGTGACGCGGAAATCGCCCTGACGCGCAAGGCACTGAACTGGAACTACGGGCCGTTCGAAATCCCGGCCGACATCTATGCCGAGTGGGATGCCAAGGAAAAAGGTCGCGCCGTCGAAGCCGAGTGGGATCAGCGTTTCGCTGCTTACTCCGCGGCATTCCCGACCGAAGCCAACGAGCTGGTCCGTCGTCTGAGCGGTGAACTGCCAGCTGACTTCGCGGAAAAAGCGTCTGCTTATATTGCTGAAGTCGCGGCCAAGGGCGAAACCATCGCCAGCCGTAAAGCCAGCCAGAACGCACTGAATGCCTATGGCCCGCTGCTGCCTGAACTGCTGGGCGGCTCCGCTGACCTGGCCGGTTCCAACCTGACCCTGTGGAAAGGTTGCAAAGGTGTCTCGGCTGAAGACGCCAGCGGCAACTACATGTACTACGGTGTTCGCGAGTTCGGCATGAGCGCGATCATGAATGGCGTGTCCTTGCACGGCGGCCTGGTGCCTTACGGCGCGACCTTCCTGATGTTCATGGAATACGCGCGTAACGCGGTGCGCATGGCTTCGCTGATGAAGAAACGCGTGGTGTTTGTCTACACCCACGACTCCATCGGCCTGGGCGAAGATGGCCCGACCCACCAGCCAATCGAGCAACTGACCAGCCTGCGCAGCACGCCGAACCTCGACACCTGGCGTCCAGCCGATGCCGTTGAATCGGCGGTGTGCTGGAAACTGGCGATCGAGCGCAAGGACGGCCCTTCGGCACTGATCTTCTCCCGTCAGAACCTGCAGCACCAGGAACGTGATGCCGGCCAGATTGCCGACATCGCCCGTGGCGGTTACGTGTTGAAGGACTGCGCCGGCGAGCCTGAGCTGATCCTGATCTCTACCGGTTCGGAAGTGGGCCTGGCGGTTCAGGCTTACGACAAGCTGACCGAGCAAGGTCGCAAGGTTCGCGTCGTTTCGATGCCGTGCACCAGCGTGTTCGATGCCCAGGACGCCGGCTACAAGCAAGCGGTTCTGCCGTTGCAAGTCAGCGCCCGTATCGCCATCGAAGCCGCTCACGCGGACTACTGGTACAAGTACGTGGGCCTGGAAGGCCGCGTTATCGGCATGACCACCTTCGGCGAGTCGGCGCCTGCGCCAGCCTTGTTCGAAGAGTTCGGCTTCACCCTGGAAAACATCCTGGGTCAGGCTGAAGAGCTGCTGGAAGACTAAAACACAGCGCGGTGGCCCTGGCTGCCGCGGTCCCCCGTAGGAGCTGTCGAGTGAAACGAGGCTGCGATCTTTTGATCTTGTTTTTTAAGATCAGGATCAAAAGATCGCAGCCTCGTTTCACTCGACAGCTCCTACGAGGACTGTGTTGTTAACGAGAATTTGTCTGCCTGCGTCCATCGAGAACCCCATGCCTCAACCGCGTCCCTACAAAGTTGCACTCAACGGCTACGGCCGGATTGGTCGTTGCGTCTTGCGTGCGTTGTTTGAGCGAGGCTCGACGGCTGGGTTTGAAATTGTCGCGATCAACGATCTGGCGGACATGGCCAGCATCGAATACCTGACACGCTTTGACTCCACTCACGGGCGTTTTCCCGGCGAAGTGCGGGTTGAGGACGATTGTCTGCATATTAATGGTGACTGCGTGAAGGTCCTGCGCAGTGCCACCCCCGAAGGCATCGATTGGGCGTCCCTGGGCGTCGATCTGGTGCTGGAATGCTCCGGCGCTTATCACACCCGTGAAGATGGCCAGCGTTTTCTCGACGCCGGCGCCCCGCGAGTGTTGTTTTCCCAGCCGATGGCCAGCGAAGCGGATGTCGACGCCACCATCGTCTACGGCGTGAACCAGGATTGCCTGACCGGCGACGAACTGCTGGTGTCCAACGCGTCCTGCACCACCAACTGCGGCGTGCCGTTGTTGCGCCTGCTGGATCAGGCCATTGGTCTGGAATACGTGTCGATCACCACGATCCACTCGGCGATGAATGATCAGCCGGTGATCGACGCCTATCACCACGAAGACCTGCGCCGCACCCGTTCGGCGTTCCAGTCAGTGATCCCGGTGTCCACTGGTCTGGCGCGCGGCATCGAACGCCTGCTGCCGGAACTTGCCGGGCGAATTCAGGCCAAAGCCGTACGGGTGCCGACGGTGAACGTGTCGTGCCTCGACATTACGATGCAAACCGTAAGCGACACCGACGCCACCGAGGTCAACCGGATACTGCGCGAGGCCGCCACCAGCGGTCCGCTTAAAGGCCTGCTGGCTTACACCGAGTTGCCTCACGCCAGTTGTGATTTCAACCACGACCCACATTCGGCCATCGTCGATGCCAGTCAGACCCGCGTTTCCGGCCCACGGCTGGTGAACATCCTGGCCTGGTTCGACAACGAATGGGGGTTTGCCAACCGAATGCTGGACGTTGCAGAGCACTACCTGCAAATAGCCGCTCCACTTTCTGTCTCTAAAAAACAGTAACTCAGGAATTGCGACCCATGACCGTGTTGAAGATGACCGACCTCGATCTGCAAGGTAAGCGCGTACTGATCCGCGAAGACCTCAACGTCCCAGTCAAGGACGGTGTGGTCACCAGCGATGCGCGTATCCTGGCCTCGCTGCCGACCATCAAGCTGGCCCTGGAAAAAGGCGCGGCCGTGATGGTCTGCTCGCACCTTGGCCGTCCGACCGAAGGCGAGTTCTCGGCCGAGAACAGCCTCAAGCCAGTGGCTGACTACCTGAGCAAGGCCCTGGGCCGCGAAGTGCCGCTGGTAGCCGATTACCTGGGCGGCGTTGACGTGAAGGCCGGCGACATCGTGCTGTTCGAAAACGTGCGCTTCAACAAAGGCGAGAAAAAGAACGCTGACGAACTGGCCCAGCAATACGCCGCCCTGTGCGACGTGTTCGTGATGGACGCCTTCGGCACCGCTCACCGTGCCGAGGGTTCGACCCACGGCGTGGCCAAGTTCGCCACAGTCGCTGCGGCTGGCCCGTTGCTGGCCGCTGAACTGGACGCACTGGGCAAAGCCCTCGGCGCTCCGGCCCAGCCAATGGCCGCCATCGTGGCCGGCTCCAAGGTGTCGACCAAACTCGACGTGCTCAACAGCCTGAGCCAGATCTGCAACCAGTTGATCGTCGGCGGCGGCATTGCCAACACTTTCCTGGCCGCAGCCGGTCACCCGGTCGGCAAGTCCCTGTACGAACCGGACCTGCTGGACACCGCCCGCGCCATCGCCGCCAAGGTCAGCGTGCCGCTGCCAGTGGACGTGGTGGTTGCCAAGGAATTCGCTGAAAGCGCCACGGCTACTGTAAAACTGATCGCCGACGTGGCTGCCGACGACATGATCCTGGACATCGGCCCACAGACCGCGGCGAATTTCGCCGAGTTGCTGAAGTCGTCCAAGACCATCCTGTGGAACGGCCCGGTGGGCGTGTTTGAATTCGACCAGTTCGGCAACGGCACCAAAGTCCTGGCCCAGGCTATCGCTGAAAGCTCGGCGTTCTCGATTGCTGGCGGTGGCGACACCCTGGCGGCCATCGATAAATATGGCGTTGCTGACCAGATCTCCTACATTTCCACCGGTGGTGGCGCATTCCTCGAATTTGTCGAAGGCAAAGTGCTGCCGGCCGTTGAGGTCCTGGAAAGCCGGGCCAAGGCCTGAGGCGACCCATTTGACCAGGCAAAGGAGTGTTCACATGGTCAAGACGATAGCGCTGTTGATCGTCGCGGTTTCGCTGGTGGCTTGCGGGAGTAACCCGAAAGCCAAACCGGAACCCGCGCCGTCTGCGCCGGCCGATAAAGGCTGTTACCAGGCGGACTGGCAGGCCGAAACCAACCCGGTGCTCAACAAGCGCTCCGGGCCGGATGGCCTGGACAAATACGAGACACAGACCCCGGCCAAGGAACATGGCTGCCCTTGACGGGTCTGACTCTTTACTCAAGGCCGGCAGCGTGTGCCGTCGGTCGAGGAACACGGATGAAAGGTTTTATCGCCGTCATGGCACTGGCACTGCTGGCAGGTTGCTCGAATTTCAACCTGTTCAACACGTCGGCACCGACGGACAACTGGACCACCTGGACCTGCGACAGCCAGGCGAAAGTGCTCTGGCGCTACACCGACGACAGCCGCAAGGAAGTCGACGTGCGCCTGGGCGGGGCCGATCAGGTCTACCGCTTGAAGCTTGAACCGGGCGCCGAGGGTTCGCTGTACAGCAACGACATGCTGGCGTTTCACGTAAAAGGTGAGGAAGGCCTGGTGTACTGGGTCGCCACCAATGATTTGATTGGCCGCGGTTGTAAAGCGCAGTAATTGACACACCACAGATCCAATGTGGGAGCAGATCCAAATGTGGGAGCGGGCTTGCTCGCGAATGCGGTGGGTCAGCTTGCATTGATGTTGAATGTGAAACCGCATTCGCGAGCAAGCCCGCTCCCACAGTGGATCTCTGTAGGTTCTTAAGACTTAGGCAACACCGAATGAGCGGACCGGACCAACCCCCGATCTGCAATAACTTGAATAGCCGCCGCCGCTACGGCAGGCTGGCACGATTAACGACCCAAACCGGGAGAGACACACACAATGGCACTTATCAGCATGCGCCAGATGTTGGACCACGCAGCCGAATTCGGCTACGGCGTTCCAGCCTTCAACGTCAACAACCTTGAGCAGATGCGCGCCATCATGGAAGCCGCTGACAAGACTGACTCCCCGGTGATCGTCCAGGCTTCGGCCGGTGCTCGCAAATACGCAGGCGCCCCGTTCCTGCGTCACCTGATCCTGGCGGCAATCGAAGAGTTCCCGCACATCCCGGTGTGCATGCACCAGGACCACGGCACCAGCCCTGACGTCTGCCAGCGCTCCATTCAACTGGGCTTCAGCTCGGTGATGATGGACGGTTCCCTGGGCGAAGACGGCAAGACCCCAACCGACTACGACTACAACATCCGCGTTACCCAACAAACCGTGGCCATGGCTCACGCCTGCGGCGTTTCGGTAGAAGGCGAGTTGGGCTGCCTGGGTTCGCTGGAAACCGGCATGGCCGGTGAAGAAGACGGCATCGGCGCCGAAGGCGTTCTGGATCACAGCCAAATGCTGACCGACCCGGAAGAAGCCGCTGACTTCGTCAAACGCACCCAGGTCGACGCCTTGGCCATCGCTATCGGCACCAGCCACGGCGCGTACAAGTTCACCAAGCCACCTACCGGCGACGTGCTGGCCATCGACCGTATCAAAGAAATCCACAAACGCATCCCGAACACCCACCTGGTGATGCACGGTTCTTCTTCGGTGCCACAAGACTGGCTGGCAATCATCAACCAGTACGGCGGCGACATCAAAGAAACCTACGGCGTACCGGTTGAAGAAATCGTCGAAGGCATCAAGCACGGCGTACGCAAGGTCAACATCGACACCGACCTGCGCCTGGCATCCACCGGTGCGATGCGTCGCCTGATGGCCACCAACCCGAGCGAGTTCGACCCGCGCAAGTTCTTCGGCGCGACTGTGACGGCGATGCGTGATGTTTGTATCGCTCGCTACGAAGCTTTCGGTACTGCCGGCAATGCTTCGAAGATCAAGCCGATCTCGTTGGAAGCGATGTATCAGCGTTACCTGAAAGGTGAGTTGAACGCTAAGGTTAACTGAAACACCGATCAAAAAAAAACGTGATCAGATTGGGTGAAAACTCAATGTGGTACGGTTAAAAGCAAATGCCCCGACTTGTCGGGGCATTTGCTTTTCTAAAGTCTGGAATATATAGGGATGGCTGCCTGATTAGATACTACAGGTCCGGTGGTGCTCGCTTTTGGTATGGAAAGTAAGAAAATTACTTCTTTCTGGTTAATTGAATAATTGCTTCGGTTGGTTGTTTTTTTCGTTGTTAGATGCCGATTGTTAATTGCAAAAAGATATAAATACCTGTCAGATATTACAGGTGTGCTGGCGCTGGCAGAAGCCTATTCTTTGAACTCACTCACTTGCTGGACGAAAAGAATGGAAACTAAAAATAGCGTTAGTGGCGAAGTTTCTGGTGAGCTGGACGTCATATTCAAACATCAAGACTATGGTGATCACGCGTTGAAGTTTGCGAGGCAGGGCCTCTTTTCTAGTAAGGACGGGTTCTTTCATATTACTCCAGGTTATAGGGAAATAGACGGGCACCTTTATTATATGGGGATTAAGTTTAGAACCGACCTTGAGGTTGGAAAGACCTACACCCTAGACCGAAATGATGAGCCCGTTACAGCACATTTGGAGATTGATAAAATTGAAGGTGATAAATATGCCAGTGGTACGTTTCGTTTGTCAAAGGGTGGGAATTATCCCGAGGGGGAATTCAAACTTTTTGAGGAAGGGGTCTTTTCAGTAGAGGGAACATTCATGTCGTTAGGGTAGGCGTGAGTAGTTGATGCTGGTCTGACGTCACACGGGAAAAGGGAACAGATTTATTTAATCGGTCCCCTCATCACAACTATCGTAATGGTCTATTTCGTTGGCACGTCCCGTGCTCTTTCTGTTATTCGCAATTTACGCCTCCAAAAGAGTCGGAATTAAAAAACACGCTAATAAAAACCCGCCGTCGTGCGGGTTTTTATTGGTTGAAGATTAGTGCGATGGTTAAGGCGTATCAAATCCACGCTTCTCAATCACTCTAAATACATCACCGACATCCCGGAGCAGGATCAAGGCGATGTTGGTGACGGTGTTGATGTCGTTTTCGGCGTAGTCCGGCAGGCTGGTGCAGGCCATCAGGTTGAGGTATTTGAGGACGGCGTTGAGGCGTTCGCTGACGCAGTTGTGCAGTTCGAGGATCGGGGCGTCGTTGTCGATGAGCAGGAGGGCGCATAACCCTTGTGGCGAGGGGGGTTGCCCCCGTTCGGTGGCGCAGCCGCCGCAAAACCGGGCGCTGCGGTGTGGCCGTAAGAATGCGATGGCAGGGTTGGGGGCTGCTTCGCCGTCGGACGGGAGCAAGCTCCCTCGCCACAAAGGCATCCTTCCCACAGATTTTTCGGAAGCACAGTGATTGAGATCGTTCCCAGGCTCTGCGTGGGAATGCCTCTACGGACGCTCCGCGTTCGGCTTTTGATGGGACGCAGAGCGTCCCGGGCTGCATTCCCACGCGGAGCGTGGGAACGATCAAACCAACGATTTATTTATCGTGATCAATATCCAGCTTGCTGAACGTTACTTTCCCACCTTCGCTGGTGTACCCGGTGTGGTCCTGCACATACACGCCGGCCTTGAAATACAGCGGCTTGTCGCGCCAGGTCGCGCTGATGTCCGAGTCCCACTGATAACCCGCCGCGCTAATACCCAATTGACCGCCAGGGCTCAGGTGAATGAGGTAGGAAAACTCCTGATCCAGCTTCACGCCGGTGGCGATGGTGATCACCCGGCCTTCGCCGTCATCCGGGTGCATGCGCACTTTGGCGACGATGTTGCCCGTTTGCGTGCCGGTCTTGAATTGATACTCAAGCTTGATCAAGGGTTTCTGGCTTTCATAGGCATGGATCTGGCCGATGACAATTTTGCCCGAGCTCGGCACCTGGTTGACCGCCAAGGTGGCGCGCAAGGAATTGTCGGCCTCCGGGTAGAGCCAGTTGCGCAGGGTGCCGTTGCTGTAGGTTTCGCGAAGTTCGGTGCGGGGGTATTTGGCGTTTTCGGTTTTGGAGCCGGTGACCGGGGACCAGAAGAACAGGGTGCCGGTGTCGGAGTGGAAGTATTGGTCCTTGAAACCGTTCACCAGTTTGGCTGTATCAACGGTGTACGGCGGATTGCCGACAGGAACACTGAGGTTCCATGTTGCGAGATCGATCATAGACAAAGCTTCCACGAATTCATGCTGCACGCCCGTGCCAAAAGCTCTAGCACGGGCCTTGGAGGGCAGTCTTTATAAGCGTAGTCGGCTTCTTTGTTAATGCCCGTCTGGCAGATGATTGACGTCAACATCCTGTCAAAAAGCCATCTTTCCCGGTTTCAGGGGGCTGTAGGCCTGACCGTTAGTCGGCTTATGGACGCTTTGGTTACATGATGGCGTGATGACACCTACTGCTTTTCCCGATCCGGGTCTAGAGTGAAGGCTCAGTATATGTCCGGTTTTCACGAGAAACCGGCCTGTCGCCCCGAACAAGAGAAGCAGCATGGAATGCGCGCAACCCACGCCAAGTGAAGGCAGCTCTGTCCTTTTGATTGTTGATGATTACCCTGAAAACCTGATCAGCATGCGCGCCTTGTTGCAGCGCCAGGACTGGCAGGTCATGACTGCGGCTTCGGGCTTCGAAGCATTGAGTTTGCTTCTTGAACACGAAATCGACCTGGTACTGCTGGATGTGCAGATGCCGGGCATGGACGGCTTCGAAGTCGCGCGGCTGATGCGCGGCAGCCAACGCACCCGCCTGACCCCGATCATTTTCCTCACTGCCAACGAACAGTCCCAGGACGCTGTGATCAAGGGCTACGCCAGTGGCGCGGTGGATTACCTGTTCAAGCCCTTCGACCCGCAGATTCTCAAGCCCAAGGTCCAGGCGTTGCTTGAGCATCAACGCAATCGTCGAGCGTTGCAGCGCCTGAGTCACGACCTGGAGGTCGCACGGGCCTTCAATGCCTCTGTGCTGGAGAACGCCGCCGAAGGCATTCTGGTGGTGGGTGAGGACGGTCTGATCCGTTTTGCCAACCCTGCGATGTCGCGACTGCTCAATGCAACGGTCAAGGACCTGCAGGGCCGGGAATTTCTGGATTTCCTGCAAAAACCGCACATTCCGATCTGGGCCGATTCCGACCTTTATAACGGCTACCAGCGTGGCGAAACTTCGCGGCTGCACGATGCACTGCTGCGCACGGCGCCGGGCCAGCAGGTGCCGGTGGCATTGTCCTGCGCGCCATTGCCCTCAGAGCAGCACGCGATGGTGGTGACGGTGCTGGACATGTCGGTGGTGCGTCATCTGCATCAGCAACTGGAATTTCAGGCGGTCACCGACCCGCTGACCGGGCTGCTCAACCGGCGGGGTTTTCACCAGACCGTAGAAAACCTGCTGCTGCGTGGCGAACGTTCCGACAGCGCCTGGGTGCTGCTGTACCTCGACCTGGATGGGTTCAAGCGGGTCAATGATTCTCTCGGCCACGATGCCGGTGACCGGGTGCTGCGCTGGGTGTCCGAGCAGTTGAAGGCTTGCTTGCGACCGTTCGACATCCTGGCGCGCATGGGCGGCGATGAGTTCACGGCGCTGCTGGACCTGGAGTTCCCCGAACAAGCGGCGAAGATTGCCGAGAAACTGATTGAGCGGGTGTCGATCTGTCAGCAGATCGAAGGCCTGGACATTGCCCTTGGCGCCAGCATCGGCATCGCCACTTACCCGGATTGCGGTTCTAACCTCGATGGTTTGCTACGGGCGTCGGACATTGCGATGTACGAAGCCAAGCGCGCCGGACGTCAGCAATATCGTTTTTATGATCACGAAATGAACGGTCGGGCGCGCTCGCGGCTGATGCTCGAAGAAAGCGTACGCACGGCGATTGAGAACCGCGATTTCAATTTGGTCTATCAACCGCAAGTTGCGATCAATGACGGGCAGATCCGCGGCTTCGAAGCATTGTTGCGCTGGCAGCACCCGAGTGTCGGGGATGTGCCGCCGGGATTGTTTTTGCCATTGCTGGAAGAGGCGCGCTTGATCAGTCGCCTCGGCAGCTGGATTTACCATCGCAGTGCCAAGCAGCGTAAAGCCTGGGAAACCTTGTTTGCCGAGGATCTGGTACTGGGGGTGAGTTTGAGCAGCACGCAGTTCGGCATGCCCAACCTAGTCACCGAATTGCGTCAGGTCCTGGAGCGCCATGAGCTGCAGCCGCGCCAGATAGAAGTCGAGGTCACCGAAGAAGCATTGATGATCAACCCCGATGAAACCCGCAAGCAGTTGCGCTTGCTGCGCAATCTGGGGGTAAGGGTGGCGCTGGATGACTTCGGCTCGGGTCCGTGTTCGCTGGCGCATCTGCGGGATCTGGAGCTGGACACCCTCAAACTCGACCGGCATCTGATCGCCCGGCTGCCGGAGTCAACACGGGATGCGTCGCTGGTGCGCACCGTGATCGATCTGTGCAAGCAATACGGTCTATTGGTGATCGCCGAAGGGGTGGAAACGCTGGCGCAATATGAGTGGTTGCAGGCCAACGGTTGTGAGTATGTGCAGGGGTTCCTGGTGGCGCGGCCAATGATGGCCGAGGATGCTGACGACTTTGTGCAACCCTTTGACTGGAGCGCGCTGCCCCGCTGAATTCGCTACACTGGCGACCTTTTCATGATTCATGTTGCCCGCCCAATGACCGCGTTGAAATACCTCCAGGCCTATCCCGCTGCATTGCAGGACCAGGTGCGCCAGCTGATCGCCGAGGGTCGGCTGGGCGACTACCTGAGCCAGCGTTACCCGCAAAAGCATGGCGTGCAAAGCGACAAGGCGTTGTACACCTACGCGTTGGATCTGAAGCAGGAATACCTGCGCAATGCTCCGGCGATCGACAAGGTGTTGTTCGACAACCGTCTGGACCTGACCCACCGCGCCCTCGGCCTGCACACCACGATTTCCCGGGTGCAGGGCGGCAAACTCAAGGCCAAGAAAGAAATCCGAGTCGCCTCGCTGTTCAAGGAGGCGCCGTCGGAGTTTCTGAAAATGATCGTGGTGCATGAGCTGGCGCATTTCAAAGAGTCGGATCACAACAAGGCGTTCTACAAGCTGTGCGAGCACATGTTGCCGGGGTATCACCAGGTGGAGTTTGATTTGCGGGTGTATCTGACTTGGCGGGATATGCAATAGAAGATCAAAAGATCGCAGCCTTCGGCAGCTCCTACGCGCCTGTGGGCGCTGCCGAAGGCTGCGATTTTTCAACGGAGCATACGGATGGACGTCAGCAAGACCAAAAGCAGCTTCTACCGCCGATTGTACGTGGCGTACCTGATCGACAGCGGGTTGGCCAGCAGCGTCCCGACCCTGACCGAAGTCACCGGCATGCCCCGGCGCACGGCCCAGGACACCATCGCGGCGCTGGCGGATCTGGATATCGTGTGTGAGTTCGAGCAGGAAGACGGCGCGCGCAACCATGCCGGGCGTTATCGGATTCGGGAGTGGGGGGCGATTGATCGAGGGTGGATCGAGCGCAATTTGCGGCAGATCAAAGCGGTGCTTGAGTATCCCTGAGGTTTTGTAGCGTCTGTGTTGACGCCTTCGCGGGCAAGCCTCGCTCCTACGATGCCCGCGACGTGCACAAATTATGCGGACAACCCAAACCTGTGGGAGCGGGCTTGCTCGCGAAGAGGCTCTTAAGACCGACGCATCCCGATATGCGGAATGCCATCCTCGACATACTCCTCACCCGCCACAACAAACCCGTAGCGCCCGTAATACCCCTGCAAATGCGCCTGGGCCGACAGATAAATCGGCATGTCAGGCCAGCGCTTTTCAGCCTGCTTCAACGCCTGTTCCATCATTTCATGCCCCAGCCCCTGGCCACGGCCTTCAGGCGCGGTCACCACTCGACCGATCACCACATCGCCGCCCTGCAACTCCGGGTCGAGCAAACGCAGATACGCTACCAAGCGCTCCCCATCCCAGCCCATCAAATGGCTGGTGTCACCTTCCAGATCCTGGCCATCGACATCCTGGTAAACACATTGCTGCTCGACGACAAACACTTCGGCGCGCAACTTCAAAATGGCATACAGCTGTTCTTTACCCAGATCGCTGTGATGTTTGCAGACCCACTCGATTGTCATCTTCACATTCCTTGAACAACGTCCTCCAGATACTAAGCGCCCTGACGAAAGATGTCTTGATGGCTGAGAAATCTGTGACAAAGGCCAAAATGCCATCATTCATTTCGCGCGGAGTTGTCTTCTTTGTGTAATCTGCAAACAAGCGCAGTGCAGTGGCTTCAATGAGCTAAGGTTTAGTACCGGCAGGCCGGTATCGGAGTCTTGGAGTTTTGGCTGAAAAACACGTCGGGCAGCCCGCCCGCTAAGGATTTTCTAGCATGCCGCGATTGCATCGAGCTTTTGCTTTGATTGGATTGCTGTTGCTGACTCAGACTGCGGCAGCGGAAAAGCTGCGTCTGGTGGCCGATGCCTGGCCACCCTTTACCGATGCCACGCTGGTCAATGGTGGCTTGGCCACGGACATTGTCAGCACCGCGCTGGCCCGGGCCGGTTATGCCAGCGACTTCGAGCAGGTGCCCTGGGCGCGTGCCCTGCTGGGCGTGGGCGAGGGCCGCTACGACGTGCTGGTCAACGCCTGGTACAACGACGACCGCACCAAGCTCGGACAATTTTCCGCGGAGTACCTGCTCAACCGCGTGCGCTTCATCAAGCGTAAAGACGCGCCGATCGAATACAACAACTTGCAGCAACTGCACACCTACCCGATTGCGGTGGTGCGCGGGTACGCCTATTCGCCGGAATTCGATGAGGATGCGGCGCTGCAGAAAATTCCTGTGCATAACTTCGCCATGGCCGTGCGCATGCTGGCGGCTGACCGGGTCAAGTTGACGCTGGAGGATGAGTTCGTCGCTCGCTATTACCTGGCCCGGGAATCGGCCAAGGTACGCAACTCGGTTGAGTTCCTGCCAAAGCCGCTGAGTGAAAACAGCCTGCACATCCTGGTCAGCCTGAAGAACCCGGAGCATGAGCAGATTGTGGCGGGTTTTGATCGTGAGATTGCGGCGATGAAGGCCGATGGGAGTTACGACCGGTTGATGAAGCAGCATGGGATGTGAGGTTTTGCTGATCCGGATTTAGCGGTGGGGCGAATGGCCCCTTCGCGAGCAAGCCTCGCTCCTACGAGGTTTGTGTCGTGCCGCAAATCGCGGGAACGAACCCAATCCTGTAGGAGCGAGGCTTGCCCGCGAAGGCGTCAGCCCGGCCAACGCGGAACTCAATCCTGGCTAGTATCCTTGATCAAATGCGCCGCCAGCGTCCGTAAAGGCCCCAACTGCCGGCAGATCAACGCCAACTGCGTCTGCACCAATCGCTGACCCTCATCAATCTCATCCGGCATCTGTTCCAGTTCGCTGGCCAGCGCCTCTTCAGCATCGCTCTGAATCGCGACCGGCAGCTTGCTCGCCAACCCTTGGGCGATCTCATCTATGCTCGCCGCCAGACTCACCCCGGCGCCGTCGATCAAATGCTCGCGCACATCCGGCGGCAGTTGCGTTTCACGGTGCGCGCCTAGCCCTGACAGGTAGCTCAGCAGCGTGTGGGACAACACCAGAAAGCGGAAACCGACATCCGCTTCCTTCCGGAAATGCCCCGGCTCCATCAGCATGTTCGCCAGCGTGGTCGACAGCGCCGCATCGGCGTTGTGCGCGTTGCGCCGGGCCAGGCGATACGCCAGATCATCACTTTTGCCGGCGGCGTATTGCTGCATGATCTGGCGCAGGTAAATGCTGTTGCAGGTCAGGGTGTTCGCCAGCACTTTGTTCAGGCGTCGGCCTTGCCAATCCGGCAGGAACAGGAATACCGCGAGCCCGGCGATCAGGCTGCCGAGCAAGGTATCGAACAGTCGCGGCAAGAACAGCCCGTAACCGTCCCCGACCTGGTTGAAGCAGAACAACACCATCAAGGTGATCGCCGCTGTCGCCAGGGTGTAGCGCGTGGTGCGGTTGATAAAGAACACCACCCCGGCGGCGATGGCGAAGCATGACTGGATCAATGGGCTCGGGAACAGGTCGAACAGCGCCCAGGCCAGGGTCAGGCCGATGGCGGTGCCGATGATTCGTTGCCCGAGTTTGCGCCGGGTTGCGCCGTAGTTCGGCTGACAGACAAACAGCGTGGTGAGGATGATCCAGTAACCCTGGGACGGGTGAATCAAATGCACCATGCCATAGCCGATGCTCAGCGCCAGCGGTAAACGCAGGGCGTGGCGGAACAGCAGCGAGGTTGGCGTCAACTGCGTGCGCAAGCGCAACCACACATCCTTGAGGTTGCGCGGCGAACGGTCGAGCAGGCTGCTGTCGGTGGCATCGGCGAGGGCGTCGGGGTTGCTCGCGTCGCTGAGCAAGCGGTCGAGGGTGCCGAGGTTGGCCGCCAGTGCACGCAAGGAGCGCAGCAGTCCGCGCCAGGCCGGATTGCTCTGGATGCGCAGGTGTTCGAGGGAGGCGTGCAGGTCGCTCAGGGCTTCGGCGAAGCTGGCGTCATAGACGAAGGGCTGGCGCATCTGGATCGATTCGGCCAGGGCGCGGCAGGCTTTGCCTTGCTGGCGCAGCAAGCGCTGGCAGCGGAACATCACGTCGCTGTGGAAGAACGCATCAGCCAGGGCGTTGTAAGGGTAGTGCGAGGAACTGGCGCGCTCGTGGATGTCCTGGGCGAGGAAGTAGAGGTTGAGGTAACGGCTGACTTTCGAGCCCGGCCGACCGTTGCCGACCCGGTGCAGGATGATTTCCTTGGCGACGTTCAGCGCTGCCACCACCCGGCCGTTTTGCTGGGCCAGTTCCAGGCGTCGTGCTTCCACGTCCATTTGCCGGATCGGCTCGAACAGCGACGATTTCAGCTTCAGGTACAAACCCAGTTCACGGAACAACCGCGCCAGGCTCTGCTGCACCGGCTGGTTGGAAAACATCGCCTGCCACAGCACCGAGAGCAATCCGTACCAGGCCGCACCGGCCACCAGCAGCACCGGTTCGTGCCAGAAATCGGTCACCGCGCCACCGCGCTGGTCCACGCCGATCATGGTGTAGACCGACAGAATCAACGTCGCCGAGGCAATCGCGCCATAGCGTTCACCGAGAGCGCCGAGCATGGTCAGGCCGAAAGCGGCCAGGGCGAGGGCGATGATAAAGATGACGGGGTAGGGGAACAGTAATTCGACGGAGAACGCGGCGATGCTGAAACACACCAGTGTCACGGCCAGCGCGTTGAGGCGGCCCTGCCAACTGTCGTCGGTCTCGGCCAGGGCGCTGGCGATAATGCCCAGGAACAACGGGATTAATAACCCCATTTCATCCTGATACCAACAAACGGCCATGCTGCCGGTCAGGGCGATGAACACCCGCACGCTGTAGCTGAATTTATCCAGCGCCCAGAGGCGACGCAGAGACTGACTAAATGGGGTCGATGACATGAAGTGCGAGGGCCTTCCGAGGCGATGACGCTAAATTGAGCCAGTAATGACGCCGACGCAATGGCGCCGATCACATCTGACAGCAAAATCTGTTCCCTTGATGGTTCTGTGTTGTCTGTTCGGACGCTTTCGCGGGCAAGCCTCGCTCCTACAGGTTCGTTTCATACGCAATATCGCGAACGATGCAAATCCGTAGGAGCGAGGCTTGCCCGCGAAGAACGATAACGCGGTCAATCAGACGAATTGCGCAGCCGCGTAACCCGAAGCCCACGCCCACTGGAAGTTGAAACCGCCCAGGTGCCCGGTGACATCCAGCACTTCGCCGATGAAGTACAGGCCAGGGCTTTTCAGCGATTCCATGGTCTTGGACGACACTTCATGGGTGTCGACACCGCCCAGAGTCACTTCGGCGGTGCGGTAGCCTTCGGTGCCGGCGGGGACGACTTTCCAGCTCGCCAGTTTTTCGGCGATGTCGGCAATTTCCGCGTGGGTGTATTGCTTCATCGGTTTGGACACGAACCAATTGTCCGCCAGCAGGTTGGCCATCTTCTTGGTGAAGATTTCTCCCAGCAAGGTTTTCAATTCGCTATTCGGACGTTCGGCTTGCTGCTGTTGCAGCCAGGTCGGCACGTCGTGGTCCGGCATCAGGTTGATTTCCACGGTGTCGCCGGATTCCCAGAACGATGAGATCTGCAAAATCGCCGGGCCGCTGAGGCCGCGGTGAGTGAACAGGATGTTCTCGCGGAAGCTTTGCTCGTTGCAGCTCACCAGACAATCCACCGAGGTGCCGGACAGCTCGGTGCACAACTCTTTCAGCTGATCGGTGATGGTGAACGGCACCAGGCCGGCGCGGGTCGGCAGCAGGTCGTGGCCGAACTGCTTGGCTACTTGGTAACCGAAACCGGTGGCGCCCAGGGTCGGGATCGACAAACCGCCGGTGGCGATCACCAGGGATTCGCAGGTCAACTGACCGAGGGTGGTGTCCAGCAGGTAACCGCTTTCGAGTTTTTCGATGGTCTGGATCGAGGTGTCCAGGTGCAGGCTGACGCCGACCTGATCGCACTCGTTGAGCAACATCTCGAGGATGTCGCTGGATTTGTTATCGCAGAACAACTGGCCGAGTTTCTTCTCGTGGTACGGCACGCCATGTTTGGCGACCATGCCGATGAAATCCCACTGGGTGTAGCGCGCCAGCGCGGATTTGCAGAAGTGTTCATTCTGCGAGAGGAAATTGCCCGGTTCGGTGTACATGTTGGTGAAATTGCAGCGGCCACCGCCCGACATCAGGATTTTCTTGCCGGCCTTGTTGGCGTGGTCGAGCAACATCACTTTGCGCCCGCGCCCGGCGGCGGTCAGCGCACACATCAACCCTGCGGCGCCAGCGCCAATGATCACGACTTCGGTAGAGCGCAAAACGGTGTCCTCACACAAAATTCAGATTCACCGACAAACCAATGTGGGAGCGGGCTTGCTCGCGAAAGCGGTGTGTCAGGCAACTTAATGCCAACTGACACTCCCTCTTCGCGAGCAAGCCCGCTCCCACATTTGATCTCTGTCAGCCAGAAGATCTCTTACAAAATGCGAACGCGCAACGAACGACCTTTGATCTTGCCGTCGTTCAGACGTTGCAGTGCCTGCTTGGCAATCCCGCGTTCCACGGCCACATACGCCTGGAAGTCGAAAATCGCGATCTTGCCGACCTGAGCGCCCGGAATACCGGCATCGCCCGTCAGAGCACCCAGAATGTCGCCCGGGCGAACCTTGTCTTTACGGCCAGCGCCGATGCAAAGCGTGCTCATCACCGGCAGCAGCGGTGCGCCGCCCTGGGAGGTGAGGTTGTCGATTTGATCCCAGCTCAACGGCGACTGTTGCAGCTTCTCGATGGCCTGGGCGCGGTGCGCTTCGGACGGGGCAACGAGGCTGATCGCGATGCCTTTCTCACCGGCGCGACCGGTACGGCCAACGCGGTGGATGTGGATTTCCGAGTCACGGGCCAGTTCGACGTTGATCACCATGTCCAGCGCATCGATATCGAGACCGCGCGCGGCGACGTCGGTGGCAACCAGTACCGAAGTACTGCGGTTGGAGAACATCGCCAGCACCTGGTCGCGGTCACGCTGTTCCAGATCGCCGTGCAGGCCGACGGCGGAAATGCCTTTGGAGGTCAGGTGATCAACGGTTTCCTGGACTTGCTGCTTGGTGAAGCAGAACGCCACGGTGGACGCCGGACGGAAGTGGCCAAGGACCTTGGTCACGGCGCTCATGCGTTCTTCCGGGGAAATTTCGTAGAAGCGCTGCTCGATCTGCGTGTCGTCGTGGAACGCTTCGGCCTTGACGATCTGCGGGTTGCGCATGAACTTCGCGGCGAGTTGCTTGATGCCCGTCGGGTAGGTGGCGGAGAACAGCAGGGTCTGGCGACGCTCAGGGGTCTGGGCAATGATTTCTTCGATGGAGTCGTAGAAACCCATGTCGAGCATGCGGTCGGCTTCGTCGAGGATCAGCGTGTTCAGGCCATGCAGCACCAGCGAACCTTTACGCAAATGCTGCTGGATGCGGCCCGGGGTGCCGACGATGATGTGCGCGCCGTGCTCCAGCGAACCGATCTGCGGGCCGAAGGACACGCCGCCACACAGGGTCAGGACCTTGATGTTGTCTTCGGCACGGGCCAGGCGACGGATTTCCTTGGCGACCTGGTCAGCCAGCTCACGCGTCGGGCAGATGACCAGCGCCTGGCAACCGAAGAAGCGCGGATTGATCGGGTTCAGCAGGCCGATACCGAAGGCAGCAGTCTTGCCGCTGCCGGTCTTGGCTTGCGCGATCAGGTCCATCCCCTTGAGGATCACCGGCAAGCTTTGCGCCTGGATCGGCGTCATCTGGGCATAACCGAGGGAGTCGAGGTTAGCCAGCATGGCGGCGGACAGCGGCAAAGTATTAAAAGCGGTGGCGATGGTGGTCACGGGACGGGCCTGCAAAACAAAATGTCGCGCAGTGTATCAGGCCCGTGGCCAATGGCCCTAAGGTTCGATGTGTTCTTCCGGACGCTTGACGCGCCGTCCGTCTTCCCGGGACAGCTGCGAGAAGATCGTCGCGGCCAGCATCGCCATGATTCCGACCGTCACGAAGGTCAGTTGGAACGCGCCCAGCACTGTCTCCACGCCATCGTTGCCGACCTCTGCGGTAAAGCCGCCGAGCAGGGCGCCAGCGCAGGCTACACCGAGGCTCAAGGACAATTGCGCCACCACCGACAGCAGACTGTTGCCGCTGCTTGCGCTGGCGTCGTCGAGATCGATCAGAGTCACGGTGTTCATCGCGGTGAACTGCAAGGAGTTGATCGCGCCGGCAATCGCCAGCATCACCAGCAGCAGCCAGTACGGCGTCTGCTCGCTGACCAGGCCCATGGCCGCCAGCATGATGCCCAACGCCAGGGTGTTGCCGGTCAGCACGATGCGGTAACCGAAGCGTTCGATCAGCGGCCGCGCCACGGACTTGGCGAACATCGCCGCAGCGGCCAGCGGCAACATGCTCATCCCGGCCTGGGACGGCGAATAACCCAACGCCACTTGCAGCAGCAACGGCACGAGGAAGGGCAGGGCACCGCTGCCCAGACGGGCGAACAGGTTACCGAGAATGCCGACGGCAAACGTCCGGGTCTTGAACAGCGACGGGGCGAACAGCGGATTCTCGATGTGCCCGGCCCGCAGCCAATACGCCGCCAGGCAGGCCATGCCGCCGAACAGCAGCAACATCACCCGCAGGTGCGGCAGGTGCAATTCGCCGAGGCCTTCCATGGCAATGGTGATCAGCACCATCGCCGCGCCGAACAGCAGAAAGCCGAGGCTATCGAAACGCGTGCGTTCGGTGCCGCGCAAATCCGGGATGAATTTCCACACGGCGTAGCAACCGATCACGCCGACCGGCAGGTTGATCAAAAAGATCCAGTGCCACGACAGGTACTGCACCATCCAGCCGCCGGTGGTCGGGCCAAGCAGCGGGCCGAGCAATCCGGGAATGGTGATGAAACCCATGATCCGCACCAGCTCCGAACGCGGGTAAGCCCGCAGCACCACCAATCGCCCGACCGGCAGCATCAAGGCACCGCCCAGGCCTTGGATAATCCGGGCGCCGATCAACATGGTCAGCGTGCTCGACAGTGCGCAGAGCAACGAGCCGATGCTGAACAGCAGGATCGCGCCGAAGAAGATCTTCTTGGTGCCAAAGCGGTCGGCGATCCAGCCCGAAGCGGGGATCAGCAAAGCGACGGTGAGCATGTAGGCGATGATCACGCCCTGCATGCGCAACGGGTTTTCCGCCAGGTCTTGGGCCATGGCCGGCAGGGCGGTGTTAAGGATGGTCCCGTCGAGGGATTGCATGAAGAAGGCAATGGCGACGACCCACGGCAACCAGCGGGCAGTGACAGCGTCGAGAGGCGGGCGGTTGGGCATGGGACCTCTTGCGGGAAAAGGGTTAATGCAATGTCATGGTGGGACACGGTCCATGTGGGAGCGGGCTTGCTCGCGAAAGCGGTGGATCAGTCAACATCGATGTTGAATTTGATGGCCTCTTCGCGAGCAAGCCCGCTCCCACAGGGTTTTTGTGTTTACAGGGTCAAGGTCAATCGGCTGACAAGAGCTCCCGGCAACAACGCCGACGCCGTTGCTCGCTGACTGTAAGTACTCGCCGACAGCAGCAACTCGCGCTCCTGGGTCAACGCTTCCAGCTGCGATCCAAGCAAACTGTAGGCACTGTCATCAAAACGCATGGTGCTCACTGGGGCCTGAATCTCGCCGTTCTCGACCCAGAACGTCGCAAACCGCGTCATGCCGGTCAGGCGTGCTGCCGGTTGGTCCGAGTAGTTCAGGTACCAGAGGTTGCTGATGTACAGCCCCGTGCCCAGTTGCTTGAGAATCTCCGCTTCGGGCAACCCGCCGGCGGCCATGTTCAGTGCGCTCGGCATTTCACCACCGCCGGCACCATTGGCCGTCAGGCCATATTCCGCGGCACTGCGTGAACTGACCATTTGCGCGCCGGCCTTGCCGGCGACGATCAAGCCCAAATCGCTGCGCGGATACCCTTCGCCGGAAAACGCCGGACTCAGGGAGCCGCTGACCTTCTCATCGATGGACACCAGTGGGCTGAACGAATGGTCGCCCGCGTAGAGTTTCTGCAACGGACTGTTCTTGCTGGCAATCGACTGCGCCGAGAAACCACCCCATCCGAGCATGTCCATGATTTCTTCCATGGCCGCCGGCGCGAGGTATGCGCGGTACTGACCTGGCGCCAAGGTGCGCAGCGGCCGACCGAGAAACGCCAACTGTTCGCGCGCCAGGGCAAAGCGTTTGGCAAAACCTTCGCTGTTCCAGTCGTGCCCGGCGTAGCTGGCCTTCACGGCCTGGCCATTTTCATGGAACAGACTGAAATCGAAGTTGAAGCTGTTGGCCTGATGCCAGCCGAACGCGCCCGAGGAGCTGGCGAAACCACGACTGATTGGTCCGGCAGCGTAGAAACCCACCAGGTCCAGACCTTCGGCCGCTTTGGTGATTTCGGCGACGACCTGCTCGGTGTCCGGGAGCGGATGGTCCTGCACGTTTTTGCTCTGCCAGCCATTGTGGTTGAGCAGCAGGTACGGGTCCGCTGGCAGCAACGGCAAGGTTTCGCGCAGCTGTTGCAGACCTTCGGCCAGGCGCTGGATATCGGTTTGCGCATCACCGGACAGCGTGATGTTCAGGTCGGCGTGGCGACCTTCGTTGATCAGTTTGAAACCGACGCTCGCTTGCTGCACTTGCCCGGCCTGACGGACCTTGGCGTGGTTGAAACGCACGAAGGCCGAGGACTCGGCGGCGTAGCTGAGGGTGAATTGTTCTGGTTCGTGAATCGCATCGCGCAACCACTGGACCAAAGCTTTGAATGCGTCAGCCTGATTTTTTGGGACGCTCTTAAAGTCAGTCATCAGGCGTCTCCCCCAAACACATCAACGTTGCTGAACACACAGGCCGGCGACGCATGGCCGACACGAATGACCTGGTTCGGTTCGCCCTTGCCGCAGTTCGGCGTACCCAGGACCTGAGAGGTGTCGGCGTTGCCGACGGCACTGAGGCTTTTCCAGAAGTGCGCGGAAATCGCCCGGTAGTTCGGGTTCTTGACCACGCCTTTGAGCTCGCCGTTTTCGATCAATTGGCCCCACTCGCAGCCGAACTGGAACTTGTTGCGCGCGTCGTCGATGGACCAGGAGCGATTGGTGCGCATCAAGATGCCGTGTTCGATGTTGCCGATCATCTGCTCCAGCGGTTGATCGCCAGCTTCGATATTCAGGTTGGCCATGCGGTCGATCGGTGGACGGTTCCAGCCGCAGGCGCGGCTGTTGGCCACGCCGTCCATGCCGGCACGGAACTGCGACAACGCGCCGCCCAGTGGACGTAGCAGCACACCTTCTTTGATCAGGAATTGCTTGCTCGCGGCTGTGCCGTCGTCGTCATGACCGTAACTGGCAAGCTGCTCGGGGATGTCCGGGTCGAAGGTCACGTTAAGCAGTTTGGAGCCGTATTGCAGGCTGCCAAAGTCCTCTGCCTTGACGAAACTGGTGCCGGCGTAATTGCGCTCATCGCCCAGGATGCGGTCGAGTTCCAGCGGGTGACCGATGGATTCGTGGATTTGCAGCATCATCTGGTCTGGCATCAGCAGCAGGTCACGCGGGCCTTGCGGGGTGTTCGGTGCCAGCAGCAGTTGCAGCGCCTGATCGGCGACTTTCGGGCCGGCGCCGACCAGGCCGCAGCGGCTGATCACATCGAAGCCGCCCTGTTGGCCGAAGTTCTCGCGGCCCAGGGTGCGGGTCTGGCTGTCGTTGCCGTCATAGGCGGTGACTTCCAGGCTTGGGTACACGAAACGCTGGGCCTGGCGCAGTTCGGCACCGGCGCTGCTGAGGTAGATTTGCTCGACGTTGGTGATGCCGATGCTAACTTCCCAATTCACCAGTCGCTCGTCCTTGGGCACGGCGGCGGATTCGGCGCCGAGCAGTTGGTAGCAGTCGCTCAGGGAGGGGAAGGGCTGGTCGAGGTTTGGCGATAGATAATCGGCACGGTCGCTGGAGACGATTTGCGTGCTCAGGTCGAGCAAGGCGTAAGGCTTGAGTCGGCGGGCTTGTTGCTCTGCCTTCTCCAGTGCGGCTTGCAGGCCTTGTTGCGACAGGTCGTTGGTCGCTGCGTAGGCTTCGACGCCGTTGACCCGAACAGTCAGCATTGCGCCCTCGTCTCGGCTCAGACTTGGCGGTTCGGCGACGTTCTTGCGAACCGAGAGGTATTGGCCGGACTCGCGTACATAACGCAGCGAAAAGAATTCAGCGCCCGTGCGCAAGGCAGCAAAGCGCTGCTTGAGCTGGGGGTGGAAATCGAACATTCGAGAACCTCCTTGGTCTGGAGAAGCGGCGTATCGGTACGGCGAGGGGGTGAAACGTTTGCGTGGCGCTAGATTAGGCCTGCGCGGGGGGTAGGATCAAGGGCGAAGCGGTGTAGGAAGGGATTACCGGGGTGTGTCAGAGGGTTGTGCAGTGTTTGTTCGGGCCCCTTCGCGAGCAAGCCCGCTCCCACATTGGATCTGTGGCGTTCACAAAACCAATGTGGGAGCGGGCTTGCTCGCGAAGGCAGCACCGCGGTGTAACGATCTTACTGTGCAGTAGGACTCACATCGCGCATCGGCTTGCCACGCACCGGTGCATCACCGGCCACGAAGTAGGCAGCCTTGCTACGCGGCAATGGCTGACGACCACGAATCTTGTCGGCGATTTTCTCGGCGATCATGATCGTTGGCGCGTTCAGGTTGCCGGTGGTGATGATCGGCATGATCGAGGCATCAACCACACGCAGGCTCTGCATGCCGTGTACACGGCCTTCAGCATCAACCACGGCCATGTCGTCGGTGCCCATTTTGCAGGAGCAGGACGGGTGGAACGCGGTTTCGGCGTGTTCGCGGATGAACTGGTCGAGCTGCTCATCGGTTTGCACGTCGATGCCCGGGCTGATTTCGCGGCCACGGAAGGCGTCCAGTGCAGGCTGTTGCATGATTTCACGGGTCAGGCGAATGCCGTCACGGAATTCCTGCCAGTCTTGCTCGGTGGCCATGTAGTTGAACAGGATGCTCGGGTACTCGCGCGGATCCTTGGACTTGGCCTGGATGCGCCCACGGCTTGGCGAACGCATGGAACCCATGTGCGCCTGGAAGCCGTGTTCTTTCACGCCGTTGCTGCCGTTGTAGTTAATTGCGACCGGCAGGAAGTGGTACTGGATGTTCGGCCAATCGAACTCTTCGCGGGTGCGGATGAAACCGCCGGCTTCAAACTGGTTGCTGGCGCCGATGCCGGTGCCGTTGAACAGCCACTCGGCACCGATGGCTGGCTGGTTGTACCAGAGCAGCGACGGGTACAGCGACACCGGTTGGGTGCAGGCGTATTGCAGGTACAACTCAAGGTGATCCTGCAGGTTTTCGCCGACGCCTGGCAGGTCATGGACCACCGGGATGTCGAGTTTTTTCAGCAGTTCGGCCGGGCCGACGCCGGAGCGTTGCAGTATCTGCGGCGAAGCGATGGCGCCGGAGCACAGCAGCACTTCTTTGCGGGCCTTGGCTTCAACGCGCTCTTCAGCGGCGCCGATCAGGTAGCGCACGCCGACCGCTCGCTTGCCTTCGAACAGAATCTTGTCGGTCAGGGCGTGGGTGACGATGGTCAGGGTCGAGCGCTTCTTGGCGACGTCCAGATAACCGCGAGCGGTGCTGGCGCGACGGCCGTTCGGCGTCACGGTGCGGTCCATCGGGCCGAAACCTTCCTGCTGGTAACCGTTCAGGTCTTCGGTGCGCGGGTAACCGGCTTGCACGCCTGCTTCAACCATGGCGTGGAACAGCGGGTTGTTGCCGGCTTTTGGCGTGGTCACGCTCACCGGGCCGTCGCCACCGTGGTAGTCGTTCGGGCCGATGTCGCGGGTTTCAGCCTTGCGGAAATACGGCAGGCAGTCGAGGTAGGTCCAGTTTTCCAGACCTGGCAGTTTCGACCAGTTGTCGTAGTCCATGGCGTTACCGCGGATGTAGCACATGCCGTTGATCAGCGACGAGCCGCCAAGGCCCTTGCCGCGACCGCATTCCATCCGGCGACCGTCCATGTGTGGCTCTGGATCGGTTTCGTAGGCCCAGTTGTAGCGACGGCCTTGCAGCGGGAACGCCAAGGCGGCCGGCATTTGCGTGCGGAAGTCGAAACGGTAATCCGGGCCGCCCGCTTCGAGCAGCAGGACGGTGACGCCTTCGTCTTCAGTCAGACGGGTCGCCAGAGTGTTACCGGCCGAGCCGGCACCGATGATGATGTAATCGTATTCTTGGGACATTAAATGCACCCTCTTTGAAGTTGGTCAGGTCGCGGGTCGCCTGAACGCCACGCAACCTGTGGCGAGGGGGCTTGCCCCCGTTCGGCTGCGCAGCAGTCGTAAAGTCAGCGACCGCGTTCTATCTGAAGACTTGCGGCGTCTGGAATGGGGCTGCTTCGCAGCCCAACGGGGGCAAGCCCCCTCGCCACAACGGCGTTCACTCCAGGCTTCGCGTGCTTAGAAAACCGAGGCGTAATCGCCCAGTTCGACCTGTACCGATTTGATGCGTGTGAAGTTGTTCAGCGAAGTGATGCCGTTCTCACGGCCCACGCCCGACTGCTTGTAGCCGCCGACCGGCATTTTCGCGTCGGATTCGCCCCAGGCGTTGATCCAGCAGATACCGGCTTCCAGTTGATGAATCACGCGGTGGGCGCGGTTCAGGTCCTTGGTGACGATGCCAGCGGCCAGGCCGAAGTCGGTGTCGTTGGCGCGACGGATCACTTCTTCTTCGGTGTCGTAGGTCAGGATGGCCATGACCGGGCCGAAGATTTCTTCGCGAACGATGGTCATGTCGTCGGTGCAATCGGTGAACACGGTCGGTGCCACGAAAGCGCCTTTGGCCAGGTCGCCTTCGGTCAGACGGGAGCCGCCGCACAGCACGCGAGCGCCTTCTTCCTTACCTTTGGCGATGTAACCCAGCACGCTTTCCATGTGGGCAAAGCTGACCAGCGGGCCGAAGTTGGTGTTCTCGTCTTCCGGGTTGCCGATGCGGATACGGGCAACACGCTCGGCGATCTTGGCTTCGAAAGCGGCTTTCAGGTGCGTCGGTACGAACACGCGAGTGCCGTTGGTGCAGACCTGACCGGAGCTGTAGAAGTTGGCCATCATCGCGGTGTCGGCGGCGCGATCGAGGTCGGCGTCGTCGAAAATGATCAGCGGGGATTTGCCGCCCAGTTCCATGGTCACTTCTTTGAGCGAAGAGCTCGAAGCGCTGGCCATGACCTTCTTGCCGGTGTCGGTGCCGCCGGTGAAGGAGATTTTTTCGATGCGTGGGTGCTCGGTCAGCCAGGTGCCGACTTCACGGCCACTGCCGGTCAGAACGTTGAACACACCAGCCGGAACGCCGGCTTCGGTGTAGATCTCGGCCAGTTTCAGGGTGGTCAGCGAGGTGACTTCGCTTGGCTTGAAGATCATCGCGTTACCGGCCGCCAGGGCTGGTGCGGATTTCCACAAGGCGATCTGGATCGGGTAGTTCCACGCGCCGATACCGGCCACGACGCCCAGCGGCTCGCGACGGGTGTAGACGAACGAAGTGGTGCGCAGCGGAATTTGCTCGCCTTCGATGGCGGGCACCAGGCCTGCGTAGTATTCCAGCACGTCAGCACCGGTAACGATGTCGACGTACTTGGTTTCGGAGTACGACTTGCCGGTGTCCAGGGTTTCCAGGGCGGCCAGTTCATCATTGCGCTCGCGCAGGATGTCTACGGCACGGCGCAGGATGCGCGAACGCTCCATGGCGGTCATGGCAGCCCAGATTTTCTGGCCCTTTTCGGCACTGACCACGGCGCGTTCGACGTCTTCTTTCGTCGCACGCTGTACTTTTGCGAGGACTTCACCGTTAGCCGGGTTGATGGCTTCGAAGGTGGCGTCGCTGCTGGCGTCGCTGTAGCCGCCATCGATGTAGAGTTTTTGCAGTTCGAAACGGGCCATATAGTCCTCGCAAGTGCATAAGTTGGTTGGCGGTGACCACTGGGGTGATGCCATAAGGTTGTGGCATCACCGATCAGTAGCCGTTCAGGGGCTGAGCGTTTTATGTGTGCTCTAACTCACCTGCTTGGCCAATTGGAAATCCATGTATTCGTAAGCGATCTGTTGCGCCTGCCCGGTGTCGAAAGCATCTCCCGACAGCGCGCCGCGCAACCACAAGCCATCAATGAGGGCTGCCAGGCCTCGGGCGGCGCTGCGCGCTTCAACGAGCGGCAACACACGGCGGAACTGGCAGCACAGGTTGGAATACAGACGGTGATCGTTGATCCGCTGCAACCTGTGCAAAGACGGCTGGTGCATGCTGGTGGCCCAGAAGGCCAGCCAGGTTTTCATTGCCGGGCCATTGACCTGGCTGGCGTCGAAGTTGCCTTCGATAATCACCTGCAAATGAGCCCGTGGGCTGTCATCTGCCAGCGCCTGGCGGCGCGCGGTGACGCTCTCGCTGAGGACGTTCATCAGATACCGCATCGTGGCGGCGATCAGGCCATTCTTGTCCTGAAAATAGTGACTGATGATGCCATTCGAGACACCGGCCAAACGGGCGATCAGCGCAATGCTGGCGTCCCCCATTCCGACCTGATCGACAGCCTGCAATGTGGCTTCGATCAATTGCTGGCGGCGGATGGGTTGCATACCGACCTTGGGCATCTTGCACATCTCCTTAGGCCTTCCGACGGACGAAAAACGTCTATCGGATTGAGGGCCAGTCTATTTTGTTTTGATTGAACGTTCAATCAACAAAGAATAAGATCTGCGACAATTCGTCGCTGCCTACAGGTTTTTCCTACGTGTAGTTGGCGGAAAAACGACATCTGAAAACGCTCGAAACCCCCGCGCGCTGGCGCTCTTGGGCTTCGGGCTTTTTTCGGGCTGTCTTTATATCACCCGCCGGTCGGCTGCCAACTAACCGATTGGTCGGGTAACGCGTTGCCTTGTGTTCTTCTCCCGCACTGCCCGGAGCATCTGTGCCATGAGTTCTGCCTCTCTAATAAAGACCCCACCCGAGAAGGTGACGGTCAACGGTTGGGTGTTCTACACCTCTACCGCGTTGATCCTGTTGTTGACCGCCATTCTGATCATTACCCCGCAAGAGGCCGGCAGATTGCTCGGTATTGCCCAGGCCTGGTTGTCCCGCAGCTTCGGCTGGTACTACATGGTGGTGATCGCCGCCTATCTGGTATTCGTCGTCGGTCTGGCGTTTTCGTCCTACGGCAAGCTCAAGCTGGGCAGCAAGGACGACACCCCGGACTTCAGCTATGGCGCCTGGGCGGGGATGCTGTTCTCCTCGGGTATTGGCATCTCGCTGCTGTACTTCGGTGCTTCCGAGCCGCTGGACCATTACTTCAACCCGCCCGAAGGCGTGGCCGCCAGCAACATGGCCGCGCGTCAGGCTGTGCAATTGACGTTCCTGCACTGGGGCCTGCATGGCTGGGCGATCTATGCACTGGTCGGTCTGGCCGTGGCGTACTTTGCTTACCGTCATAACCAGCCGCTGGCGTTGCGTTCGGCGCTGTATCCGCTGGTGGGCGAGCGTTGGGTCAAAGGCGCGGCCGGTCATGCGGTAGACGGCTTCGGCATGTTCGTGACCCTGCTGGGGCTGGTGACGAACCTGGGGATTGGTTCGCTGCAAGTGTCGTCGGGGCTGGAAAACCTGTTCGGCATGGAACACAGCAACACCAACCTGCTGATCGTGATCATCGTGATGAGCACCGTGGCGACCATCGCTGCCGTGTCGGGTGTGGAAAACGGCATTCGTCGTCTGTCCAACCTCAACATCGTGCTGTTCAGTGGCCTGCTGATTTTCGTGCTGCTGTTCGGCCCGACCCTGCACCTGCTCAATGGCTTCGTGCAGAACATCGGTGACTACCTGAACGGCGTGGTCCTGAAGACTTTCGACCTGTACGTGTACGAAGGCGACAGTGAGAAGTCCGACCGCTGGCTGGGCCTGTGGACCCTGTTCTACTGGGCGTGGTGGATTTCCTGGGCCCCATTCGTGGGCATGTTCATCGCGCGTATTTCCCGTGGTCGCACCGTGCGTGAACTGGTGGCCGGCGTGCTGCTGATCCCGCTGGGTTTCACCCTGGCGTGGCTGTCGATCTTCGGTAACTCGGCCCTGGACCTGGTGATGAACCATGGGGCGGTGGAGCTCGGGAAGACGGCGCTGGAACAGCCGTCCATGGCGATCTACCAGTTGCTTGAGCACTACCCGGCGTCGAAGATTGTGATCGGCGTGTCGATCTTTGTCGGTTTCGTGCTGTTCCTGACCCCGGCGGACTCCGGCGCGGTGATGATGGCCAACCTTTCCTGCAAGGGCGGCAACGTTGACGAAGATGCCCCGCACTGGCTGCGGATCTTCTGGTCGGCGGTGATCACCCTGGTAACCATCGGCCTGCTGTTCGCCGGTAACTTCGAAGCCATGCAAACCATGGTGGTGCTGGCCGGTCTGCCGTTCTCGGTGGTGCTGGTGTTTTTCATGTTCGGCTTGCACAAGGCGATGCGCCAGGACGTGCAGATCGAACAGGAGCAAGCGGAGCTGGCAGCGCGCGGTCGTCGTGGTTTCAGCGAGCGCTTGACCCAACTGGACCTGCAACCGAACCAGTCGATCGTTCAACGTTTCATGGACAAGCAAGTCAGCCCGGCGCTGGAAGATGCGGCGGTGCAATTGCGCGCCCAGGGTCTGGACGTGCAAACGTTGCTGGGCAAGTCCAAGCGTTGCATGGGCGTGCGCATCGAGATGGAAGAGGGCAACCCTTTTGTCTACGAAGTGAGCCTGGACGGCTACCTGGCGGCGGCGAGCGAGACGGTGTCGGCCGAAAGTGCCGATGAACCGCGTGCGCGCTACTACCGCGCCGAGGTGTACCTGCACAACGGCAGCCAGGACTACGACTTGATGGGCTTCACTCAGGATCAGATCACCCGTGACGTGCTCGATCAGTTTGAAAGCCATCGGCAACTCCTTGGCCGGGTGTATAGCTGATATTTGAAAGGGGCGCGGTGTTTCGGTCTGAAGCACCGCGTCGTGTTCTTCGCGAGCAAGCCCGCTCCCACATTGGAATGCATACCCCCTGTGGGAGCGGGCTTGCTCGCGAAGGGGCCATCAGCCACAACACTGAATGACCCGATATCCGCGTAAACAAAAACGCCGCGATCCTCTCGCGGCGTTTTTGTGTCTGTTGCCTTAGCCCAGGTTCTTGCCGAGCAGCGCGTGATACAGCTCACTGTCGCCGAGAATCCCCACCACTTTGTTGTTGTCGTGCAGTACCAGTTTGTTGCCGGTCTGGTAACGAATCTGCAGCGCATCGCGCATGCCGATGTTGGAGTCCACCAGCGTTGGCCGACGACCCAAACCTTCAACTGCTTGCCCAGGCACCCAGTTCTGCAGGTCGAGGGCCGCACCGTTCTGGCGTGCGCCCTTGATGGTGTTGCCTTCGGCCAGGTCCAGCCACGAATCGCCGCCCGGGTCCAGGCACACCGAACCGTTGATGCGTTTGCAGTTGTCCAGTGTGCGCATCAGGCTGCGACCGCACAGCACGTTCAGCGGGTTGGTGTGGGCCACGAAGGTCCGCACGTAATCGTCGGCAGGGTTCAGCACGATTTCTTCCGGCACGCTGTACTGCACGATTCGGCCGTCTTTCATGATCGCGATGCGGCTGCCGAGTTTCAGTGCTTCATCAAGGTCATGGCTCACGAAAACGATGGTCTTGTTGAGCTTGCTTTGCAGTTCCAGCAGTTCGTCTTGCAGGCCTTGGCGGATCAATGGGTCGAGGGCCGAGAACGGTTCATCCATCAGCAGGATGTCGGCGTCCATCGCCAGCGCACGGGCCAGGCCCACACGTTGCTGCATACCGCCGGAGAGTTCATCGGGTTTCTTGTTGCGCCACTGGGTCAGGCCTACCAGCTCAAGCTTGTCGTCCACCAGTTTGCGGCGTTCTTTCTCAGGGCGACCCTGCATTTCCAGACCGAAACTGATGTTCTCGCGCACCGTCAGCCAAGGCATCAGGGCGAACTTCTGGAACACCATCGCGATGCGCTTGGTGCGCATCATTTTCAGTTCTGCCGGGGTACAGGAAGCGATATCGATCTGTTTGCCTTCGTGCTCGACGAACAACTTGCCACGGCTGACGGTGTTGAGGCCGTTGATACAGCGCAGCAGGCTGGACTTGCCGGAGCCGGACAGGCCCATCAGTACGCAGATTTCGCCTTTTTCGATGTCCAGGCTGGCTTTTTCAACACCGACGATCTGCCCGGTTTTTTTCAGGATCTGATCGCGGGTCATGCCCTGGTCGAGGAGTTTGAGCGCCTCACGTGGATCTTTGGAGAAGATCACGTCGACGTCTTCGAAGCGAATAATGCTCATGCGTCACCCCCTACTTTAGCGTCGGGTTGTTTGCAGATACGGTCGAGCATGATCGCCAGCAGTACGATTGCCAACCCGGCTTCGAAGCCCAGGGCGATATCGGCGGTGTTCAGTGCGTTGACCACGGGTTTGCCCAGGCCGTCGGCGCCCACCAGTGCCGCAATCACCACCATCGACAACGACAGCATGATGCACTGGGTGATACCGGCCGCGATGCTTGGCATGGCGTGGGGCAGTTCGATACGCGAGAGCAGCTGACGGCGCGAACAGCCAAAGGCTTTGCCGGCGTCCATCAATTCTGCGGGAACATCACGGATGCCCAGGTAGGTCAGGCGGATCGGCGCGGCAATCGCGAACACCACCGTCGAGATCAGACCCGGGACCACACCCAGCCCGAAGAGGGTCAGGGTAGGAATGAGGTACACGAAGGTCGGCACGGTCTGCATCAGATCGAGCACCGGACGCATCAGTGTGTAGAACATCGGTTTGTGCGCGGCGACGATGCCCAACGGCACGCCGATGATCACGCAGACGAAGGTGGCAAACAGCACCTGGGCCAGGGTTTCCATGGTTTCCTGCCAATACCCCAGATTGAGGATCAGCAGAAAGGAGGCGATGACGAAAACGGTCAGCCCCCACTTTCGTTGAATGAAGTGTGCCAGTAGTGCGATGAGGCCGATCAATGCCAGCGGGTTGAACCAGGTCAGCGCGAACGTCACGCCGTGGATCATCGTTTCCAGTGTCACGGCGATTGCGTCGAAGGTGCTGGCGCCGTGTTGCGTCAACCATTCAACGAAGCCCGCGATGTACTGGCCTAAGGGGATTTTCTGATCAATCAGCATGGTAGTGAACGTCCGCATGCAAGGAAATAAACAGCCCGGACGGCCGAAGCCGTCCGGCGTAAGCGATTACTGCGCGAGCTTGGCTTTCACGGCCTCCAGGCCTGGTTTACCGTCAATGGTGGTCACGCCAGCGAGCCAGGTATCGAGCACCTGTGGATTCTTTTTCAGCCAGGCCTTGGCAGCTGCGTCAGGCTTCATCTTGTCGTCCAGGATGTTGCCCATCAGCGAACTTTCCATGTCTACGGTGAATTCCAGGTTTTTCAGCAGAGTGCCGACGTTGCTGCATTCCTGGGCGTAGCCTTTGCGGGTGTTGGTAGCTACCGTGGCCGCACCGAAGTCCGGGCCAAAGAAGTCATCGCCACCGGTCAGGTATTGAATCTTGAAGCGCTTGTTCATCGGGTGCGGTGCCCAGCCGAGGAAGACCACGGCGGTATCGCGTTTCTGGGCGCGATCGACCTGGGACAGCATCCCCGCTTCGCTGGACTCGACGACTTTGAAGCCGGCGTCTTTGAGGCCGAAGGCGTTCTTGTCGATCATGGTCTGGATCAGACGGTTGCCGTCGTTACCCGGCTCGATGCCGTAGATCTTGCCGTCGAGTTCTTTCTTGAATTTGGCGATGTCGGCGAAGTCATGCAGCCCTTTGTCGTACAGCGCTTGCGGCACGGCGAGGGTGTACTTGGCGCCGGTGAGGTTGGTGCGCACGACATCCACGGTGCCCGCGTCGCGGTAGGCCTTGATGTCGTTTTCCATGGTCGGCATCCAGTTACCGAGGAACACGTCCATGTTCTTGCCGTCGGCCAGGGACTTGTAGGTCACGGGCACGGAAATCATGGTGGTCTTGGTTTTGTAGCCCAGGGCGTCGAGGACAACGCTGGTGGTCGCGGTAGTCGCGGTGATGTCGGTCCAGCCGACATCAGAGAAGTTTACGGTGCTGCACTGAGCGGGTTCTGCGGCTTGAGCCAGTAACGGCAGACTCAGCATGGCGGCCAACAACAACGACGGGGAACCTTTCATGGGTGGACTCCTTGGTGTTTTTTTTGGCAGTGTTCCGACTGGACCACCGCACTTATAGGTTGCGGTTGGATGGCGTTTTGGAGACAGCTCTACCACGGCGCCTTGCAATCGAGTCGATACGATCATGTACCAGTGAAAATCTGACGCCTACAGGGTGCGTCGTAACCAGTACAGGGATGGTCGCATCCAGTGTCGGTGACGTCGTTTACAGATTTTTTCAGCCCCTTTTGCCCCTCTGATCCGCTAAAAAACGGCGAAAACGCAGCGTCAAAGACCCGCGGCGTTGGTGGACATGAGTGCGTCGGTGTGAGACGTCGAACGACACCACAAAAGCCTGATGATGCAGCCAATCTGGCGGATTGCAGCTTGAGCGTAGCAGCTCCGTCACTGGGCGCTTTTGCGTCCGGAGTGGGCACATCCAGGAGTTCGGCAGTAATGGCTATCAGCGTTTTCGACCTGTTCAAAATCGGCATTGGCCCTTCCAGTTCGCACACCGTCGGCCCTATGCGGGCCGCGGCGCTGTTCGTGCAAGGTTTGCGTGAGCAGGGTCTTTTGGAACAAGTAAGGCGGGTCGAAGTTCAGCTTTACGGGTCGTTATCGGCCACCGGCATCGGTCACGGCAGCGATAACGCCGTGATCATGGGGCTGATGGGCGAGTGGCCGGACGCGATTGATCCGTCGCAAATCGGCCTGCATATCGAAACCCTGCGCGAAACCCACACCTTGTTGCTCGACGGTCGTTTGTCGGTGCCGTTCATCTGGGCTCGCGACATGCGCCTGATCGATGAAAACCTGCCTTTTCACCCGAACGCCATGACATTAATTGTAGAAGGCGATCACGGTGAGCTGCACCGCGACACCTACTATTCGATTGGCGGCGGTTTTGTCGTCGATGAGGCGCAAGCGTCCAGCGGCGTGGTGGATCTGGATCGCACCGTTTTGCCATACGACTTCTCCAGTGCGGTGGAACTGCTTGAACTGTGCCAGAAGCACAACCTGCGCGTGGCCGAGTTGATGATGGCCAACGAAAAGGTCTGGCGCAGCGAGGACGACATCCGCGCCGGCCTGATGAAACTCTGGCGCGCCATGCAGGATTGCGTCGATCAGGGCCTCAAACACGAAGGCATCCTGCCCGGCGGCTTGAACGTGCGCCGGCGTGCGGCCAAGTTGCATCGCAGTCTGCAAGAGCTGGGCAAGCCCAACGTGATCGGCTCGACCTTGAGCGCCATGGAATGGGTCAACCTGTTCGCCCTGGCGGTCAACGAAGAGAACGCCGCTGGCGGGCGCATGGTCACGGCACCGACCAACGGCGCGGCGGGGATCATCCCGGCGGTGCTGCATTACTTCATGAAGTTCAGCGAGGCGGTGACGGACGCCAACGTGGTCGACTATTTCCTCAGTGCGGCAGCGGTGGGGATTCTCTGTAAAAAGAACGCTTCGATTTCCGGTGCCGAAGTCGGCTGTCAGGGCGAAGTCGGTTCGGCCTGCGCCATGGCGGCGGCCGGGTTGGCTGAGATTCTCGGCGCCACGCCGGAGCAGCTGTGCAACGCCGCGGAGATTGGCCTGGAACACAACCTGGGCCTGACCTGCGACCCGGTGGGTGGCCTGGTGCAAGTGCCGTGCATCGAGCGCAATGCGATTGCCGCGGTGAAAGCGATCAACGCGGCGCAGATGGCGTTGCGCGGGGATGGCCAGCACTTTATCTCGCTGGATCGGGTGATCCGCACCATGCGTGATACCGGTGCCGATATGCATGACAAATACAAAGAGACATCGCGCGGTGGGTTGGCGGTGAGCGCGGTGGAGTGTTGATTCTGTAAGACCGGGTCGCCCTCATTCGCGGGCACTCCTACAAGGGCCATACAAAACCTGTAGGAGCGAGGCTTGCCCGCGAAGAGGCCAGACCAGTCAAAACTGCGCGCTAAGTGAACACCGTAACAAAAACGCGCCACCTTTTAGCGCGTCGCAATCAGACAAGCGCCTCTCCCATGATCCGGGATCCAGTCTGGCCATTACCGCCTGTCACCTGTGCTTGTGGTGACACTCTTCTCCAGCACCTCGCAGCCCCTGTTCCCACAAGTGCTACCGATTTGCTCACACCCTGCAACACAGAGCATTTGCTCGACTTGATGGCACTTATAACCCCCACTCTGCGCACGGCTCATATAGACACGCCGCGACGTCGTTTTCAGGAGTTATTGAATGACCATTCAACTTTAGGCATGGCAATTGCTCTGTCATTACAAAGCCCGTCTCCCACGCGAGAACGATGGCAATAACAAGAGCCTCCGCCTGAGGCCATCACCCGCTTTGTGTGAGGAGATACTGCGATGACGACGTTCAACTCCGGGGCTCAACCCCAGAACCGTGCGCCTCAATCCATCGGCTTTCTGCTGCTGGACAATTTCACGCTAATTTCTCTGGCTTCCGCAGTAGAACCCCTGCGCATGGCCAACCAATTGTCCGGCCGCGAGCTGTATCGCTGGACCACCCTCACCGTTGACGGTGGCCAGGTCTGGGCCAGTGACGGTCTGCAAATCACCCCCGACGCCTCCATGCACAAAGCGCCGTCCATGGACACCATCATTGTCTGCGGCGGTATCGGCATTCAGCGCACCGTTACCCGTGAGCACGTGTCATGGCTGCAGAGCCAGGCGCGTCAATCCAAGCGTCTGGGCGCGGTCTGCACCGGTAGCTGGGCCCTGGCCTGCGCCGGCCTGCTGGACGGTTTCGATTGCAGCGTGCACTGGGAATGCCTGGCCGCGATGCAGGAAGCGTTTCCGCGCGTGGCCATGAGCACCCGGTTGTTCACCCTCGACCGTAACCGTTTCACCAGCTCCGGCGGCACCGCGCCGCTGGACATGATGCTGCACCTGATCAGCCGCGATCACGGGCGTGAACTGTCGGCTGCGATTTCGGAGATGTTCGTCTACGAGCGTATTCGCAACGAACAGGATCACCAGCGCGTGCCGCTCAAGCACATGCTTGGCACCAACCAGCCGAAGTTGCAGGAAATCGTCGCGCTGATGGAAGCCAACCTGGAAGAGCCGATCGACCTCGACGAACTGGCGGTGTATGTCGCCGTGTCGCGCCGTCAGCTGGAGCGGTTGTTCCAGAAATACCTGCACTGCTCGCCGTCGCGTTATTACCTGAAACTGCGCCTGATCCGCGCACGGCAACTGCTCAAGCAAACGCCGATGTCGATCATCGAAGTGGCGTCCGTGTGTGGCTTCGTGTCCACGCCGCACTTCTCCAAGTGCTACCGCGAATACTTCGGCATTCCGCCGCGTGACGAGCGCGTAGGGTCGAACACTACGCAACAGGTGGCGATGATGCCGTTGCCGCAAGCGTTGGTGCTGTCGCCGTTGTCCGGGCCGTTGTCGGCGTTGAGTCAGGCGCGTAATGAGTCGACTTTCGCCAGCGTAAGGCTCTAAAACCGCAGTGCCTTCATTCGCGAGCAAGCCCGCTCCCACATTGGATTGGTGAACGCCGCAGATCCAGTGTGGGAGCGGGCTTGCTCGCGAAGGCGTCCTCTTAGGCGCTACGACTCTGCTGATACTCCGCCAACGCCGGCAACAATTGCCTATCAATCGCCTGGCGCACGGCTGGCAGGATGGTCGCGCTGCTGGTGTACATCTGCTTGACCATCGTGCGCAGCACTATCGCCCGCTCATCGTTCAAACCCCGTACGGCACACTCGCAAGCCTGCTCGGCGGTGGCGCCGTTCGGCACTTGAAAACCCAACGATTTCAGCTGGCCCAGCAGGTCTTCCTGGTCAATCAAATCGGCGTGCATCATGACGCAATCCTTCTTCAGGGAACGGTGTCGTGGCTCGATTCTGGTAGGGGTACGGGATGGCGGCAAGGACGATTTGTCGCAATGGCCGAGATACCTATGAACAGGTCGTTTTCGGCTAACTTGCGAAGGCGGGGAGTGGGCACACTGGATTCAGCTGGCTACACGACGGTTTGGTCACCCTCGCGCAACGGCTCCTCAACAGTACCTTGTGCCTCGATCCTGTCACGGCTTGATCGGGGCTTTTTTTTGGCCTGTGTACCAAGCGGTTTTGTGTTGATTGATAGACCGCATTCGCGAGCAAGCCCGCTCCCACATGGGCTCACCGTGAACCCTGTGGGAGCGGGCTTGCCCGCGAATGAACGATGACGCGGTTTACCGTTGCAATACCAAAATCCGCGACAACAACTCGTCCCGATCCACATAACACCCCTGGAAATGCCGGGCGCCAGTGGCCGGGTCAAAGGCGTTACGCGCATGCAAGGTGCGGCGGTTATCGAAGCACCACAACTCCCCCGGCTTAAGCCGCGTCATCACCCGGAACCGCGCTTCGCGGGTCATGGCAATAAACCGCCGATACGCCCGATACAGCTTGGGCATGTCATCGATCGAAGCATCAAACGGCCCGCGCAGAAAGTTCGCCATGCGGATCTCCGACACCTGCCCCAGTGCATCCAGGGCGATGATCGGTGCCAGGCAGCGGTAGTCGCTGTGGCGATCCTTATTGCGAAACTCCACGGGGATTTCACACAAGGCCTGGAACGACTCCGGACTTTCCACTCGCAGCGCCTCGGCGATGGCAAAACCGTCGACGAAAATACTTTCGCCACCTTCGGCGTCATTGACCAGGCAATGCAGGAATTGCAGCCCCGGTTGCAACTCTCGGGTCGGCAAATCGCTGTGCAGTGGCAGGTTGAATGCGGTGTAGGCGTTGCTGTCGGCGTCGGCCTTGGATTGCACGTTGAACAGCACGCCGAAATTGCTCTCGCGGATGAAGGATATCCGCTGGGCGATCAGCTTCAACGAGCCGGGTTCGGTGGGCACGCCGCGAACCTGGGTCAGGCCGATATCCCGTACCGCCAACAGCCATTGCAGCAAGGCGTGGTTGTCGTTCATCAGGGCCTGATAGTCGAACACCGGAAACTGCAAATCGCTGTTCCACAGTTTGGATTTGGGTTTGCCAGCACGCCGTTCGGCGCGGGATTCGTCGTCGTAGGCATGGGCTCGTAACCAACCTGGATCGAAGCGGCTGAGATGACCGTCCTGCCAGTCAATGTGCAGACAGCCGTCGGCTTCGACATGTGTGGCGCCGGGTGTCAGGTCTTCAGGGGCATCGACGATTTCCAGCACTTGTTCGCGGGTCACGGTGTAGACACACAACGGGCACGGGCAGTTGTCCCGCAGCCATTGGTGATGAAAGGGGCTGACGCGACCATCGGCCCACGTCACTTGAACTTGATCCGCCAAGGTTTGCACGGCGGTTAACGCGCTGATCAACGGGTAGGTGCGGAAGTCGGCAAAAGCGGCGGCGGTGTTCATGGCGATCTCCTGGTTATTTTTTTGGGGGTAGTGCGATCACTCGGCCAACGTAGTCGGGAGTAGGCAGGTCGGTTTGTTCGGCGACGATGGCTTGCAGCTTGCCCAAGGTGTCTTCGCTGAACGGCGCGGAGCGCGGCCCGGCCAGGTCAACGTGCAGCAGCATTTGTTCGTTGCCAGCCAGCTCTTTGTCACCGCCCACCAGGTGCAGGCTGTGGTAGAGGTGCAGGCGTTTGCTGTCGTGGGCGATGATTTGGGTGTGCACTTCGACATCGGCGTCGAGCTTCACTTCGTGCAGGTAGTTGAGGTGCAGTTCGAGGGTGAACAGCGAGTTGCCGCTGGCTTCGCGGTTGTTGCTGTCCATCCCCAGGCGATCCATCAAGGCGTCGGTGGCGTAGCTGAAAATCAGCAGGTAGAAGGCATCGCGCAGGTGGCCGTTGTAGTCGACCCAGTCGGGGATGATTTTGGTTTGATAGGTGGTTAGAGCGGGCATGATTTTGGTTCCGGGCTTGGGAAATTGTTTGTGTTCAAGATCCACCCCTCACCCCAGCCCTCTCGAAACGTCGGACCGCCCCAAAGGGGAGAGGGGGGAAGGGGGCCGATCTCCATGCTTTTCAAAGCTTGAGTTCGACTCGATGTCTCAGGTCGATGTAGCTCCAAGAACACCTCGGTCAGTCCCCTCTCCCCCTTGGGGAGAGGGTGAGGGGTGGATCTCAAGCCGATCACTATCAGTCGGCAAACGCCATCCCATGCTTCTCTTTGGTGGTTTTCACCGCCTCCAGCACCGCCAGCAGGCAGTCATCACGATAGCGTTCCAGCGCTGAAATGCTGTGCGTCCCCAACTGATCGCTGGTGCCGTCCACCACATCATCAATCAACTTGTCAGTCAGCTCCGGCGCTGGCAGATAAGTCCAAGGCAACTGCAACGCCGGGCCGAATTGCGCCATGAAGTGCCGCATGCCCGCATCGCCACCCGCCAGGGTGTAGGTCAGGAACGTCCCCATGAACGACCAGCGCAACCCCGCGCCAAAGCGAATCGCATCGTCGATTTCGCCGGTAGTCGCCACGCCATCGTTGACCAGGTGCAGCGCTTCACGCCACAGCGCTTCGAGCAGACGGTCGGCGATAAAGCCTGGCACTTCCTTGCGCACGTGCAGCGGACGCATGCCCAAGGATTCGTAAACTTTGATCGCCGCTTGAATGGCTTCCGGCGCGGTGTTCTTGCCGCCGACCACTTCCACCAATGGCAGCAAGTAAACCGGGTTGAACGGGTGCCCGACCACGCAGCGTTCCGGGTGGGTCGAACCCTCGTAGAACTCGCTCGGCAACAGCCCCGAGGTGCTGGAGCCGATCAAGGCATTGGGCTTGGCCGCTGCGCTGATTTTGCCGTGCAGTTCCAGTTTCAGTTCCAGGCGTTCCGGGGCGCTTTCCTGGATGAAATCCGCATCGCGTACGCATTCTTCAATGGTCGCGACAAAGCGCAGGCGATCTTGCGAAGCGCCGGGCGCCAGGCCTTGTTTCTCCAGCGCGCCCCAGGCATTGGCGACCCGCTTGCGCAGCGCCGCTTCGGCACCGGGCGCCGGGTCCCAGGCCACCACGTCGAGGCCATGGGCGAGGGCGCGGGAGACCCAACCGCTGCCGATGACACCGCTGCCCAGCGCGGCGAAGGTTTTGATTTCGGTGATAAAGCTCATGGCGACTTCCTGAATGAATTCGGTGAACCCATGTGGGCCGAACCTTTGTGGCGAGGGGGCTTGCCCCCGTTGGGTCGAGTAGCGGCCCCAAATCCTGCAATCTCGGTGTGCCTGGCACACCGCATGCGATGATTTACGACTGCTTCGCAGCCGAACGGGGGCAAGCCCCCTCGCCACACAAGCCTCGCTCCTACAGGGGGTTATGTGTGTGGTTTAACCGCGCTTGGTCAGGCCCATTTTTGCCCGGCCTTCCGCCGGCGTCAGGACGCGTGCGCCGAGGCGGCTGAGGATTTCGCTGGCGCGCTCGACCAGTTGGCCGTTGGTTGCCAGTACGCCTTTGTCCAGCCACAGGTTGTCTTCCAGCCCGACCCGCACGTTGCCGCCCAGCAGCACCGCTTGTGCAGCCATCGGCATTTGCATACGGCCGATGCCGAATCCGGCCCAGACCGCGTCGGCCGGCAGGTTATCGACCATGGCTTTCATGGTGGTGGTGTCAGCCGGTGCGCCCCACGGGATGCCCAGGCACAGCTGGAACAGTGGGTTGTCGAGCAAGCCTTCCTTGATCATCTGCTTGGCGAACCACAGGTGACCGGTATCGAAAATTTCCAGCTCAGGCTTAACGCCCAGCTCTTGAATGCGTTTGGCGCCAGCACGCAGCTGCGCCGGAGTGGACACGTAAATCGTGTCGCCATCGCCGAAGTTCAGGGTGCCGCAATCCAGAGTGCAGATTTCCGGGAGCAATTCTTCAACGTGGGCCAGACGGGTCAGCGGACCGACCAGATCAGTGTTCGGGCCAAACTCCATCGGGTTCTCGCCGGCGCCGATTTCCAGGTCGCCGCCCATGCCGGCGGTGAGGTTGACGATGATGTCCACGTCCGCCTCGCGGATACGCTCCATCACTTCGCGGTACAGCGCGACGTCACGGCTGAACTTGCCGGTTTCGGGATCGCGAACGTGGCAGTGGACCACGGTGGCGCCAGCCTTGGCGGCTTCCACGGCGGCCGCAGCGATTTGTTTCGGGGTGACCGGCACGTGTGGGCTTCTGGCGGTCGTGTCGCCAGCACCGGTGAGTGCGCAGGTGATGATGACGTCGTGGTTCATTAGGCGGTTCCTGTTCTTTATGGGTATGGCAGGCGTGATTTAGCCGTCCGCAGCCCATACAGGGCTGCGAATCGGTGGTTCAATCGGGTTTATTTACTGGTCAATTGCAGGTTTTCAGCCGCTGGTTTGCCATCGAACGTGGTCACACCTTCGAGCCAGCGTTGCTTGTCTTGCGGGTGATCTTTCAGCCATTGCTTGGCCGACTCGAAGGCGTCCTTGTGATCCAGCAGCGGCTGCATCATCCGGCTCTCGTCTTCGGCGGTGTAGGTCAGGTTGCTCAGCAAGCGGCTGACGTTCGGACATTGCTGCGAATAGTTCGGCGCGGTAACGGTCCAGACCGTAGCCATGCCTTCGTTCGGGCCCAGGGCATCTTCGCTGCCGGTGAGGTAGGTCATCTTCACGTTGACGTTCATCGGGTGCGGCGCCCAGCCGAAGAACACGATCGCTTCGTTGCGCTTGGTGGCGCGAGTCACCGCCGAAAGCATCCCGGCTTCACTGGACTCGACCAACTGGAACTTGCCGAGGCCAAACTGGTTCTTGGCGATCATTTCCTTGATTTGGGTGTTGGCGCCCGAGCCAGGCTCGATGCCGTAGATCTTGCCGCCCAGTTCTTTTTCGAACTTGGCGATGTCGGCGAAGGTTTTCAGGCCCTTGTCGGCGAGGTAAGTCGGAACGGCGAGGGTGGCGCGGGCGTCTTTCAGGCTTGGCGATTCAAGCACTTTGAGCTGCTTGCCATCGACGAACGGGGTGATGGTCTGGGTCATCAGCGGGTTCCAGTAGCCCAGGAACATATCCAGGCGCTGGTCGCGGATCCCGGCGAAGATGATTTGCTGGGACGCGCTGGTTTGTTTGGTGTTGTAGCCGAGGCCATCGAGCAATACCTGAGTCATGGCGCTGGTGGCGATCACATCGGTCCAGTTCACTACACCCATGCGCACGTTCTGGCACGCGGCGGGGTCGGCGGCCATGACACTGGCGCTCAAGAAAGCGGTACCGCTGAGTGCAAGAACACAGCTGCTGATCAGTCGTTTCATGGTGGGTTCCTCGGCAGGTCGTTATTGTGGGTCCCGACATCTTCGTGCGCCGGTGATGCCAAGTTACGCAGCTATGCCCCCGTTAAAGCGCACTGCGGCGACCAGCTCTTGCACTGCAGCGACCTGCCCCCTTGAATGCCATCGACAAGTGGCGTATCAACGTCCACACGCTACCCGCCCTCACGTTACCCGCCAGTCGAGTGCGCTCCATGTCCCAGGATTTCTACTTCATGTTGATGCCGGGTTTCTCGGCCATCGGATTTATCTCGGCCATCGAGCCGCTGCGGGTCGCCAATCGCTTTCGCGGCGAGCTGTATCGCTGGCATGTATTGAGTGCTGATGGCGGTGCGGTATTGGCCAGCAACGGCATGTCGGTCAACGCCGATGCGGCGCTGGAACCGCTGAAGAAAGGTGCGACGCTGTTGGTGGTCGCCGGCTTCGAACCGCTGAAATTCGCCACCCCCGCGCTGGAGCACTGGCTGCGCCGACTGGACAACGAAGGCGTGACCCTTGGTGCCATCGACACCGGCAGCTTCATCCTCGCTGAAGCCGGCCTGCTGGACGGCCATCGCCTGACCCTGCACTGGGAAGCTATCGACGCGTTCAAGGAGTCTTATCCACAGCTCAGCGTCACTCAGGAACTGTTCGAAATCGACCGTCGCCGCATCACCTCGGCTGGCGGCACCGCCTCCATCGACCTGATGCTCGACCTGATCGGCCAGGCTCACGGACCGGAACTGGCGATTCAGGTCAGCGAACAATTCGTACTCGGGCGCATCCGCCCGCGCAAAGACCACCAACGCATGGAAGTCGCCACGCGCTATGGCATCAGCAACAAGAAGCTGGTGCATGTGATTGGCGAGATGGAACAGCACAGCGAACCGCCGCTGAGTACGCTGGAATTGGCGGAGTCGATCAAGGTGACACGGCGGCAGTTGGAGCGGCTGTTTCGGTTGCACCTGAACGACACACCGAGCAATTTCTACCTGCGATTACGCCTGGAAAAGGCGCGGCAGTTGTTGCGCCAGACCGATATGAGCGTGCTGGAAGTGAGCATTGCGTGCGGGTTTGAATCGCCGTCGTATTTCACCCGCAGTTATCGGGCGCGGTTTGAGCGGTGTCCGCGGGAAGATCGACGTACCGCAAAGGTCTGAGCCACACAAAAACCAATGTGGGAGCGGGCTTGCTCGCGAAAGCGGTGTGTCAGTCGAGATTTGAAGTGACTGACCCTCCGCCTTCGCGAGCAAGCCCGCTCCCACAGGGGGAAATTTGCTTGCGCTGTTACTTCTTCACCAACGCCGAACACGCCGCTTTATAAGCCTCATGCTGATACTTGTTCAGCGTCCCCGGCAGTTCAAAGTTGTGCTTTTTGGCCTGGGCATTGATCGTCTGCGGCGACAACAGCGTCACCTCGCAATTCTCCAGCAACTGAAAAATCCCTTCGATCTTGAACGTAGTCGGCCCGCCAGCGAACTCACCCTTCTTGCTGCGCTTCTTGATCGCAATCCGGTCAATGGAATTCTCACGCACAAACGACGCCACCTGCGCGGCGAAGACCTTGACATTGGCGGCCTCGTCGTCATCGTCCAGGGCGATTTTCTTGGTGGCCAGGGCGACGTGGCTAAGCGCCTGATCGTCGAGAGAGGCCACGGCGATGATCGCTTCGCTGCCTTTGATTTCGATGCCGCAGATGTTCATGGTCTGGCCTTGGAATTCGTTTGATTGGTGGCGATGGTCGCGCACCTTGGCTAAAGGGTCAAAGCCGATTGCCGGCTGCTGAGGACGGGGCGAAAAGATCGCAGCCTTCGGCAGCTCCTACAGGGAAATGCATGCAACGTAGGAGCTGCCGAAGGCTGCGATCTTGGCGACCTGAAGATCGGCGGAAAATAAAAGCCAGCTAATTGGCTCTTATCGCCGCTTAAGATTCTTAAGGGGCGCCACGTTGTCCATTATTCCTGCGAAATCGACTCCAAAAACTCCGACCTTTCATCACTCATCCGCGCCACGCAATCATTTTGCGCAATGGTGAAGGCCTTGCTACCGCTCGTCGCCGGGAAGGCTTCCACCGCGCAATCCGCATCACGGGTCTTCAACCATTGCTGCTGAGCAACCTTGAGTTTTTCCGTGATGTCGCTCAATTGCGCCTTGTTTTTGCCGTAAACCGACTGCAAGCGTTCGTTCAGGCCCTGGTAGTTGTCTTTGAGCAGGGTTTCGGCGGTGGTTCTGCTGTAGGCCGAGCATTCCAGGGTCTGGACGTCGTTTTCGACTGCGTCGCAGGGATTGTTGTCGGACTCTTCAGCCGCCTGTACGCCGGTCGCTATCAGTGCCAAAGCCAGGAAGATCGATTTCATTGCGTCGCCCTAAATCCAGTAAGCATCCAGTGATGCGCCGAATTCTGGCCCATGCGCAGGCCCTTGAACAGGTGCGTGATCGCTCCCGGCGACGACCCTTTGTCGCAGATTGACGCTTTCGGCAAACCCCCTGTCGTTTTTGCACCCGGCTGCCCCGGTCCTCAGGCATATGCTGGCCCCAAAGCGCCGGCACACGATTCGGCGCACGAATCGCTAATAGGGGACAGCCTGATGAGCCCAGCCGAATTGCACGCCGACAGCATCGTTATCGACGGGCTGATTATCGCCAAGTGGAACCGCGAGCTGTTTGAAGACATGCGCAAGGGCGGTCTGACTGCGGCCAACTGCACCGTGTCGGTGTGGGAGGGCTTCCAGGCCACCGTCAACAATATCGCCGCCAGCCAGAAGCTGATCCGCGAGAACAGCGACCTGGTGATTCCGGTGCGTACCACCGCCGATATCCGCAAGGCCAAGGAGCAGGGCAAGACCGGTATCCTCTTCGGCTTCCAGAATGCCCACGCCTTTGAAGACCAGATCGGCTATGTCGAGGTGTTCAAGCAGCTCGGCGTCGGTATCGTGCAGATGTGCTACAACACCCAGAACCTGGTCGGCACCGGTTGCTACGAGCGTGATGGCGGCCTGTCGGGCTTCGGTCGTGAAATCGTCGCCGAGATGAACCGCGTCGGCGTCATGTGCGACCTGTCCCACGTGGGTTCGAAAACATCTGAAGAAGTCATCCTCGAATCGAAAAAACCAGTGTGCTACTCCCACTGCCTGCCGTCGGGCCTGAAAATCCACCCGCGCAACAAATCCGATGAAGAACTGAAGTTCATCGCCGATCACGGCGGTTTCGTCGGCGTGACCATGTTCGCGCCATTCCTGGCCAAGGGCATCGATTCGACCATCGACGATTACGCCGAAGCCATCGAATACACCATGAACATCGTCGGCGAAGACGCCATCGGCATCGGCACCGACTTCACCCAGGGCCATGGCCAGGACTTCTTCGAATACCTGACCCATGACAAGGGCTACGCCCGCCGTCTGACCAGCTTCGGCAAGATCATCAACCCGCTGGGCATCCGCACCGTCGGCGAGTTCCCGAACCTGACCGAAACCCTGCTCAAGCGCGGCCACTCCGAGCGCGTGGTCCGCAAGATCATGGGCGAGAACTGGGTCAACGTCCTCAAGGACGTCTGGGGCGAATAAGCCACCGCATTTCTGAATCCTTTCCCCCGGCCGTCCGCGCCGGGGGCAAAACCCAAATTTTTCTGGAGTTAAGTTTCCATGGCCAAGATCGCCCCGCAATTGCCAATCGAAGTCGACAGCGAAACCGGTGTCTGGACCTCCGACGCCCTACCGATGCTGTATGTACCGCGTCACTTCTTCGTCAACAACCACATGGGCATCGAGGAAGTGCTGGGCGCCGAAGCCTACGCCGAAATCCTCTACAAGGCCGGCTACAAATCCGCCTGGCACTGGTGTGAGAAAGAAGCTGAATGCCACGGCCTGGAAGGCGTCGCGGTGTTCGAACACTACATGAAGCGCCTGTCGCAACGCGGCTGGGGCCTGTTCAAGATCCAGGAAATTGACCTCGACAAAGGCACCGCCAGCGTCAAGCTCGAACACTCGGCGTTCGTCTACGTGTACGGCAAGGTCGGGCGCAAGGTTGACTACATGTTCACCGGTTGGTTTGCCGGCGCCATGGACCAGATTCTTGAGGCTCGCGGCAGCAAGATTCGCACCGTTGCCGAGCAAGTCTACGGTGGCTCCGAAGAAGGCCACGACGACGGCCTGTTCACCGTCAAGCCGTTGTAAGTCGAGGAACCCGCCATGGCTTTCGAAGCAATGTTCCAGCCGATCCAGATCGGCAAACTGACCATCCGCAACCGCGTGCTCAGCACCGCGCACGCCGAGGTGTATGCCACCGACGGCGGCATGACCACCGACCGGTACGTCAAGTATTACGAAGAGAAAGCCAAGGGCGGGATCGGCCTGGCGATTTGCGGCGGTTCCTCCAGCGTGGCCATCGACAGCCCGCAAGGCTGGTGGAAATCGGTCAACCTGGCCGACGACCGGATCATCCCGCACTTCCAGAACCTGGCCGACGCCATGCACAAGCATGGCGCCAAGATCATGATCCAGATTACCCACATGGGCCGACGCTCGCGTTGGGACGGCGAGCATTGGCCAACCCTGCTGTCGCCATCGGGCATCCGTGAACCGGTGCACCGCGCGACCTGCAAAACCATCGAGCCGGAAGAAATCTGGCGGGTGATCGGTAACTACGCCAGCGCTGCGGCGCGGGCCAAGGCCGGTGGCCTGGACGGCGTTGAACTGTCCGCCGTGCACCAGCACATGATCGACCAGTTCTGGAGCCCGCGAGTCAACAAGCGTACCGACGAATGGGGCGGCAGCTTCGAGAACCGCATGCGTTTCGGCCTGGAAGTATTGAAGGCTGTGCGGGCGGAAGTCGGCCCGGATTTCTGTGTCGGCATCCGTTTGTGCGGTGACGAGTTCCACCCGGACGGCTTGTCCCACGAAGACATGAAGCAGATCGCCAAGTACTACGACGACACCGGCATGATCGACTTCATCGGTGTGGTGGGTTCGGGTTGCGACACCCACAACACCCTGGCCAACGTTATCCCCAACATGAGTTATCCACCGGAGCCGTTCCTGCATTTGGCCGCCGGTATCAAGGAAGTGGTGAAGGCTCCGGTGCTGCACGCGCAGAACATCAAGGACCCGAACCAGGCGACCCGTATTCTGGAAGGCGGCTACGTGGACATGGTCGGCATGACCCGCGCCCACATCGCCGACCCGCACCTGATCGCCAAGATCAAAATGGGCCAGGTTGACCAGATCAAACAATGCGTCGGCGCCAACTACTGCATCGACCGTCAGTACCAAGGTCTGGACGTGCTGTGCATCCAGAACGCCGCGACCTCCCGTGAATACATGGGCGTGCCACACATCATCGAGAAGTCGATCGGTGTGAAACGCAAAGTCGTGGTGGTCGGTGCCGGTCCTGCGGGGATGGAAGCCGCTCGTGTGTCGGCAGAACGTGGCCACGACGTGACCCTGTTCGAGAAGAAAGAATTTATCGGTGGGCAGATCACCACCGCCTCGAAAGCCCCGCAACGGGACCAGATCGCCGGTATCACTCGCTGGTTCCAACTGGAGCTGGCGCGCTTGAAAGTCGACCTGCGCCTGGGCGTGGCGGCCGATGCGGCGACCATTCTCGACCTGCGTCCGGACGTGGTGGTGCTTGCCGTTGGCGGTCATCCATTCCTGGAGCAGAACGAACACTGGGGCGCGGCGGAAGGCCTGGTGGTCAGCAGTTGGGACATCCTTGACGGCAAAGTTGCGCCGGGCAAGAACGTGCTGGTCTACGACACCATTTGCGAGTTCACCGGGATGTCCACCGCGGACTTCCTCGCCGACAAGGGCAGCCAGGTCGAGATCGTCACCGACGACATCAAGCCGGGCGTGGCCATCGGCGGTACGTCGTTCCCGACCTACTACCGCAGCATGTACCCGAAAGAAGTGATCATGACCGGGGACATGATGCTGGAGAAGGTCTACCGCGAAGGCGACAAGTTGGTGGCGGTGCTGGAAAACGAATACACCGGCGCCAAAGAGGAGCGGGTGGTGGACCAGGTCGTCGTCGAAAACGGCGTGCGTCCGGACGAAGAAATCTATTACGCGCTGAAGGACGCGTCGCGCAACAAGGGCCAGATGGACATCGAAGCCTTGTTCGCGATCAAGCCGCAGCCTTCGCTGAGCCAATCGGGTGACGGCTACTTGCTGTTTCGCATCGGCGACTGCGTGGCCCAGCGCAACACCCACGCGGCGATCTACGACGCCCTGCGGTTGTGCAAGGATTTCTAACGGCTTGTGGATAACCCTGTGGGAGCGGACTTGCTCGCGAAAGCGGCGGGTCAGTCGACATCGATGTTGAATGTCAGTCCGCCTTCGCGAGCAAGCCCGCTCCCACAGGAATCGAGCAAGGCATCTAGACCTGCAAGACCCCAGGTCTTTGGGAGCAACACCTATGTTGAACACCCTTCTTCCAATCCTGTTGTTCGCTGCCTTGGGCCTGGCTGTCCTGGGCGCGTTGCGGCGGGTGGCTATGTGGCGCCGGGGCCGTGCCTCGAAGGTCGACCTGATCGGCGGCCTGTTCGCCATGCCCAAGCGCTACATGGTCGATTTGCACCATGTGGTGGCGCGGGATAAATACATCGCCAACACCCACGTCGCCACGGCCGGTGGTGCGGTGGCGTCCATTGTGCTGGCGATACTGGTGCACGGTTTCGGCCTGCACAGTCGAATCCTCGGCGTTGCTCTGTTGATTGCCTCGGCGGTGATGTTCGTCGGTGCGATCTTCATGTTCTTGCGTCGTCGCAATCCCCCGGCTCGTCTTTCCAAAGGGCCATGGATGCGTTTGCCGAAAAGCCTGTTGGCGTTCTCCGCGAGTTTCTTCCTGTTGACCCTGCCGGTCGCCGGCATCCTCCCGGAAAACTTCGGCGGTTGGCTGGTGGCGGCGATTCTGGGCGTCGGTGTGTTGTGGGGCGTTAGCGAGTTGTTCTTCGGCATGACCTGGGGCGGGCCGATGAAGCACGCCTTCGCCGGTGCGCTGCACCTGGCCTGGCACCGTCGCGCTGAACGTTTTGGTGGGGGCCGTTCCACCGGTTTGAAACCTCTGGACCTGAACGACCCGACCGCACCACTGGGCGTGGAAAACCCCAAGGATTTCACCTGGAACCAACTGCTCGGCTTCGACGCCTGCGTGCAGTGCGGCAAGTGCGAAGCAGCCTGCCCGGCGTTCGCCGCCGGCCAGCCGCTGAACCCGAAAAAACTGATTCAAGACATGGTGGTCGGCCTCGCTGGCGGCACCGATGCCAATTTCGCCGGCAGCCCGTATCCGGGCAAAGCCATTGGCGAACACGCTGGCAATCCGCATCAACCGATCGTCAACGGTCTGGTCGATGCCGAAACCCTGTGGTCCTGCACCACCTGCCGCGCCTGCGTCGAGGAATGCCCGATGATGATCGAGCACGTCGATGCCATCGTCGACATGCGCCGTCACCTGACCCTGGAAAAAGGCGCGACCCCGAACAAGGGCGCCGAAGTCCTGGAAAACCTGATCGCCACCGACAACCCTGGCGGCTTTGCGCCGGGTGGGCGGATGAACTGGGCGGCGGATTTGAACCTGAATCTGATGAGCGAGAAGAAGTCCGTCGACGTGCTGTTCTGGGTCGGCGACGGTGCCTTCGACATGCGCAACCAGCGCACCTTGCGCGCCTTTGTCAAAGTGCTGAAGGCGGCCAAAGTCGACTTCGCGGTGCTCGGTCTTGAAGAACGCGACAGCGGTGACGTGGCCCGACGTCTGGGCGATGAAGCAACCTTCCAGTTGTTGGCCAAACGCAACATCCAGACCTTGGCCAAATACAGCTTCAATCGCATCGTCACCTGCGACCCGCACAGCTTCCATGTGCTGAAAAACGAATACGGCGCCTTTGACGGCAACTACCTCGTGCAGCACCACAGCACCTACATGGCCGAAATCATCGACGCTGGCGCCCTGAACCTCGGCCAGCACAAAGGCAGCAGCGTGACGTATCACGACCCGTGCTACCTCGGGCGCTACAACGGTGAATACGAGGCACCGCGCGAAGTGCTGCGTGCCCTCGGCATCGAAGTGAAGGAAATGCAACGCTCCGGTTTCCGCTCGCGCTGCTGCGGCGGTGGTGGCGGTGCGCCGATCACCGACATTCCGGGCAAGCAACGGATCCCCGACATGCGCATGGACGACATCCGCGAAACCGGTGCCGAATTGGTGGCAGTGGGTTGCCCACAATGCACCGCGATGCTCGAAGGCGTGGTCGAACCGCGTCCGCTGATCAAGGACATCGCCGAACTGGTGGCCGACGCGTTGCTCGAAGACGCTGCGCCGAGCAAGCCAAGCACCCCGGCCAAACGTGAACCTGCGGAGGCCCACTGATGAGCGACATTATCCGCCGCGACCCCCGCGCCGAATGGATTGCCCGTAACCGCTTGCACCCGCTGCACGCGGCGATGCAACCGGCGCAGCACAGCTGGATGGGGCCGAACGGCGTCATCCGCAAGAATCTGCATGGCATTGGTTTTATCGGCCCCAACGGCATCAAGCGCATCGACCGCAGTGGCGCGCAACAGGGTGGGGCGACCAAACGTTCCGCCGCTGTTGAAGTGCAATTGCCGCTGCATCAAGTGCCGGCGCCGGCGTTTTACATCAGCGTCGTACCGGACATGGTCGGTGGCCGCTTGAGCAGCCACGACCGTGATTTGCTCGGCCTCGCTCATCAACTGGCGGGCAAGGACGGCGCGGTGTTGGCCGTGGTCTTTGGCGAACATAAAGAAAACGCCTTCGCCACCGCAGGCGTCGACCGCTTGCTGGTGCTTGAGGGCGATCAGTTCAGCGGTTATGCACCGGAACAACGGGTGCAGGGCCTGCGGGCTGTGGATAACCAGTTCAGTCCGCGTCACTGGTTGCTGCCTGACAGTCGCAGCGGCGGTGGCGAACTCGGTCGGCGCTTTGCCGCTGCACTCGGCGAACGCCCGGCCACGCGGGTCTGGCAGGTCAAGGATCAGGAATGCATCGGCCGCGCCGGTGCTGGCTTGCAAGACCTTGCCCGCCCGGTTGCACGTTTGATCCTGGCTGCCGTCGAGTGTGCCGAGCCGGTCAGCGAAACCCGCCACGAAGCCTTGCCGGTGGAGTTATCCACAGCCGTGGTGCGCAGTCTGTCGCGCATCGAGGATTTGGGCGCGGTGGCGGTGGACCCGGCGGCGATTCCGATGGCCGAAGCGGAGTTCATCTTCTCCGGCGGCAACGGGGTCAAGGACTGGGGACTTTTCCACAGGACCGCCGAAGCGTTGGGCGCGACCGAAGGTGCATCCCGGGTGGCGGTGGACGATGGTTTCATGGCTCGCGACCGTCAGGTCGGCGCGTCCGGCACTTGGGTCACCGCACGGGTCTACGTGGCCGTGGGGATTTCCGGGGCGATCCAGCATCTGCAAGGCATTGGTGCTTGCGACAAGGTGGTGGCGATCAACCTCGATCCGGGCTGCGACATGATCAAACGGGCCGACCTGTCGGTGATCGGCGAGAGCGCCGAGATTCTTCAAGCCTTGATCGATGCGATGGCGGCTTATCGCAACGACGCCAAGCGCGATGCGGCTTAAGGGAAGGAAAAGGTCATGAGTACGAACGTCATCAGCCTGGTGTCCATCGGCGCCCACCCGACCTCCGGCCGGCCCCGCCGCGCCGAGCAGGACGCGCGCGCCGTGGAACTGGGCCTGCAACTGGCTGGGGATAACCTGCAAGTGCTGCATGCCGGCGACGTCGCGGAACCGGCGCTGCGTGCCTATTTGGGCATGGGCCTCGAACAACTGCATGTGCTGGAACAACCGCAAGGCGCCGACGCATTGCCGGCGTTGACTGCGTATTTGCGCGACGCCGGGGCTCAAGTGGTGCTCACTGGCAGCCAGGCGGAAACCGGTGAAGGCTCGGGCATGTTGCCGTTCCTGCTGGCGGAAAGCCTCGGCTGGCCGCTGGTGGTGGGGCTGGCTCAGGTGGAATCCATCGACGGCAATTCGGCCCTGGTGCTGCAAGCCTTGCCCCGTGGTCAGCGTCGTCGCTTGAAAGTGCGGCTGCCGTTCCTGGCGACTGTGGATAACGCTGCGCCGAAGCCTCGGCAAAGTGCCTACGGCCCGGCGCGGCGCGGGGTGTTGCAGGCTGATGAAGTCGAAGTCATCGACGATGAACTGTTGGCGGTCGCGACCCTGCAACCGGCCAAGCCACGGCCTAAACGCCTGAAAGTGATCAAGGCCAAGAGCGGCGCGGATCGCATGAAAGCCGCGACAGCCAAGGCCAGTGGTGGCGGTGGGCAAGTGCTCAAAGGCGTGACGGCGCAAGCGGGGGCTGAAGCCATCCTCAAATTGCTGATCGAAGAAGGCGTGGTTCGCTAACCGATCACCAACACCTATCTAAAAATGTGGGAGCGGGCTTGCTCGCGAAAGCGGTGTGTCAGCTGACATCAATGTTGAATGTCAGTCCACTTTCGCGAGCAAGCCCGCTCCCACAGGGGAAAGCAATGGCAGTGGAATTTCGTTCGGCCCTGCGCTCGGATGCGCGGGAGATTGCTCGCTTGTTTCAGATTTCATCAGAAGGCGCGGCAGATTACATCTGGAGCCAGCTGGCGCAGCCCGGCCAGGATTTGCTGGATGTCGGCGCCAGTCGCTACGCCCGTGACGACGTGGATTTTTCATATCAAAACTGCCTGATCGCCGAGGCCGAAGGCAACGTGGTTGGCATGTTGCACAGCTACGTGATGCGCCATGATCCCGAGGCCGCACCCGTCACCGATCCGGTGCTGGCGCCGTACGCCACGATGGAAATCCCCGACACCCTGTATATTTCGAGCCTGGCCCTGCATGAGGGCTGGCGCAATCAGGGCCTGGGCCAGCAATTCCTCGCTTACGCCTACGACCGTGCCAATCAGCTGGGCCTTAATGGCCTGAGCCTGATCGACTACGCCGCCAACACCGGTGCGCGGCGGTTCTATGAGCGGCATGGGTTTCGGGTTGTGGATACCTGCCAGATCACGCCGCATCCGATGATTCGGGTGACGGGGGAGGCGTATCTGATGTATCGCCCGTAAAGCCGAACCAAACCCCCTGTAGGAGCAAAGCTTGCTCGCGAAGAGGCCGTCACGTTCAATATTGTTGTCGCCTGACCTATCGCTATCGCGAGCAAGCTCGCTCCCACAATGGGTAGGCGGTGTGCACACCATTTGTGATCGACATAGGACCCCTGTGGGAGCGAGCTTGCTCGCGATGACGGACAGACATTCAACATCATTGTTGCCTGATATACCGCTTTCGCGAGCAAGCTCTGCTCCTACAGGTAGAGGAACATAAGACGTTTGTGGATTTATGCACAATCCCTGTTAGCGCTTCTGTGGATAACATGTTCACCCCTCGCTACACCCCATACAAACCAGGCCCTGCAAGCCTTCGTACAAAAAACAACCAGCCTAACCTACGGTTTTTTCGAGCTTTTTCTCGAGGATAACTTTGCTCGCGAGCCAATACTTGCCCCCAATCTCTGTTGGCGCTTCTGTGGATAAGATGTTCGCTGTCCGCTACAGGCCATACAAACCGGGCTTGTCAGGTGCTTGATCAAAAAACACTCAAATCACCGTTTTAAACCATTAAACCCCTCGTAAACCCCGATTTATCAAGGCTCCCCACGGTTTTCCATAGTTACGCCAAAGTTGCCCCCAAAGTCTGTTGGCGCTTCTGTGGATAAACTGTTCGCCATCCTCTACAGCCCATACAAACCGTGCTTCACAAGCCGCTGATCAAAAAACACCCAATCACCCCCGCAAACCCTGCTTCTGGATAAGTCACGGTTTTTCTTCATTATTTATCATCAAGTTTTCGTAAAAACCCACACTTGTCCCCATTAGCTGTGGGTGGAGGTGTGGATAACTTGTTCGCTAAACGCTGCAAGCCACGCCGTTTATAGCGCCGAACGCAATAGATCAGATTTCATACAGTTCTAAGGCGCTTCCTTGACTTCAAACTGACGCGTGTCTTCACTAACCAGTTACCAAGGACAGCCGCAACTTATCCACATCTGGTTCAGGGAGAACGTGTGATGGATAGCCAGACACACCGCTCGCACCCCATTCCCTGCTCGACCTGCGTCCCGGCCGTCGCGACTTCGCTGCGAAAGCGAATCCATCGCCGTGCCGCCAATCAGCGTGCGCGTCTATAGCGCCTGACTCTTTTCGATAACACCGCTTGCTGCCGCCGAATCCGTTCGGTGGCCAGGTACTCGTTCGTCCGTTGAAAGCAGGCAACCGCAGAGTTGCCCCATCCGCCTGATAGAGGGAAAGACCCATGACCCGGATCGCAACGCCCATCAGCGACATCAAGGAACATTACGACGTGATCGTCATCGGCTCCGGCTATGGCGGCGGGATCGCGGCTTCGCGCCTGTCCCGGGCCGGCAAGCGGGTTTGCCTGCTGGAGCGTGGCCGGGAGATGCAGCCCGGCGAGTACCCCAACACGATGATCGCGGCCACGGAAGAATTGCAGGTGCATGACCCGGACGGGCACATCGGCTCGCGCACCGGGTTGTTCGACCTGCACGTCAACGCCCAGCAGAACGTAGTGGTTGGGTGCGGACTCGGCGGGACGTCGCTGATCAACGCCAACGTCGCCCTGGAACCGGAACCCGGCGTATTCGACGACCCGCGCTGGCCACTCGCAGTGCGTGAACATCGCGACACCTTGCTCAAGGACGGTTACGCCCGGGCCCGGGAAATGCTCAAGCCCAATCCATATCCGAGCGCGTCACCGGTATTGCCCAAACTCGAAGCCAACAAAAAATCGGCGGATTACCTCAAGCAAGGCGCGCACTTCTACCGACCGCCGATCAACGTGACCTTCGACAAACTGCCGAACAACCTCAACCACGTCGGCGTCGAACAACTGCCGTGCAACCACTGTGGCGACTGCGTCTCTGGCTGTAACAACAAGGCCAAGAACACCACGTTGATGAACTACCTGCCGGACGCCTGGAACCACGGCGCGGAGATTTTCTGCCAGGCCGAAGTGCGGCATCTGGAGCGCGACGGCGATGGTTGGATCGTGCACTTCCAATACCTGGACAGCGGCCGCGAGAAGTTCTCGGCGCCGACGCTGTTCGTCAAAGCCGACATTGTGGTCGTTTCCGCCGGCACCTTGGGCTCTACCGAAATCCTCCTGCGCTCCCGTGACAAAGGCTTGTCCACGTCCAGCCAGCTCGGCGAAAACATGAGCGGCAACGGTGACATTCTCGGCTTCGGCCACAACTGCGAACAGCCGATCAACGGCATCGGTTTCGGCGCGCACCCGGCCAAGGAACTGCAGCCGGTCGGCCCGTGCATCACCTCGATCATCGACATGCGCACCGAAGGCGACTGGCGCAGCCGCATGGTTATCGAAGAAGGCTCGATCCCCGGCGCCCTCGGTCGGCCCATGGTGCCGAGCATGGCCGGGTTCGCCGAGCTGATCGGCAAAGCCACTGACGACAGCTTCACTGGCAAGTTGAAGTACAAGGAACGCGAAGCCGAAAGCTTCCTGCGTGGCCCGTATTACGGCGCGCTGCACAACATGCAGACGTACCTGATCATGAGTCACGACGACGGCAAGGGCCGCATGGTGCTCGACAGCAAGGATCAGCTGCGCATCGATTGGCCGGGCGTTGGCGAGCAAGAAAACGTCAAGCTCGGCAATGAGCGTCTGCACCTCAGCACCAAGGCGCTGGGCGGGGTATGGGTCGAAAATCCGATCTGGACCAAACTGCTCAAGCACAGCATCGTTTCGGTCCACCCGTTGGGCGGTTGCGTGATGGGTGAGGACGCGGGGCAGGGCGTGGTCAACCACAAGGGCCAAGTGTTCAGTGGCGCCAGTGGCACCGACGTGTACGCCGGTTTGTACGTGACTGACGGCGCGGTGATCCCGACGTCCCTGGCGGTCAATCCGCTGCTGACTATCTCGGCGGTGAGCGAGCGCAACATGGGATTACTGGCGGCTGATCGCGGTTGGACGATTGATTACACGCTGCCATCGGCACCGCGCAAACAAGTGACGCCGCCGACCCTTGGCGTGCAGTTCACCGAAACCATGAAGGGTTTCTTTTCCAAGGATTTCACCCAGCCACAAGGCACCGATCTCCCACTGTATGAAGCAGCGGCCAAACGTGGCGAATCGGAAAACTCGCCGATCGAATTCACCCTGACCATCACCGCCAACGACCTCAACCGCATGATCAAGGAGCCGGAGCACGCCGCGACGCTGGTTGGCACGCTGAATGCGCCTGGGCTGTCACCGCAACCGCTGACCGCCAGCAACGGTGTGTTCAACCTGTTCGAGCAGTACGAAGAACAGGTCGGCGTGCGCCACATGAAGTACGACATGAAACTGACCGCCGAGGACGGTCACGACTATTTCTTCAGCGCCTTCAAAACCGTGCCCGAAGACAACGGCGTGCTGAACATCTGGCACGACACCAGCACCCTCTACGTCACGCTGTATAACGGGCCGGACAAGACTGGCGCGGTAATTGGCTCCGGCGTGATGCACATCCACCCGACCGACTTCGCCAAGCAAATGACCACCATGAAGGTGCTCAATGCGCGCAACGAGCGCGAGCGCATCGAAGGGTTGGCGCGCTTCGGCAAGTTCTTCGCTGGCATCCTATGGGAGAGCTACGGCGGGGTGTTCGCGGGCGATATCTACTTCAATCCGGATGCGCCACCACGGCTGAAACGGCCACTGGATGCGCCGCCACCGAGCGTGCATTTCTTCCAGACCGAGGACAACGTCGAACTGCGCCTGACCCGATATCAGGGCGGCAGCAAAGGCCCGGTGATGCTGGTGCATGGCTTGGGCGTGGGCTCGAACATTTTTTCCACCGACACCATTCAGACCAACCTGTTGGAATTCCTGTGCAAGCACGAGTACGACGTGTGGCTGCTGGATTTGCGGGTGAGCATCCTGCTGCCTGCGAGCAAGAAGGAATGGAATGGCGACCAGATCGCCCAGTACGACTTCAAGGCGGCCATCGCGCAGATCCAGCAAGCGACCCAGGCGAAAGACGTGCAATGCGTGGTGCATTGCTACGGCGCAACGACGTTCTTTATGTCGCTGCTGGCCGGGTTGCAAGGTGTGCGCTCGGTGGTCTGTTCGCAGATTGCGGCGGATACCGTGGTGGCCACTGCGACAGGCCTGAAGGCCGGTTTGCACTTGCCGGGGATGCTCGATGCGATCGGGGTCAAATCCCTCACGGCCTACGCCGACAACAAGGAAAACTGGTTCAACAAACTCTACGACAAAGCCCTCAACGGCTACGCCCGGATCGAAGCCCAGGGCTACTGCACCAACCCGGTGTGCCACCGCATCACCTTCATGTACGCGTCGCTGTATCGCCACGACACCCTCAACGAAACCCTGCACGACAACCTGCATGAATTGTTCGGCGAATCGAACATGCAGACCTTCGAACACCTGGCGCTGATCGTGCGCAAAGGTCATCTGGTGAACTTCAAGGGCGAGGACGTCTACATGTCGCATTTCGATCGGCTGAGCATGCCGATCTGCTTCATCAGCGGTGCGGACAACCAGTGCTACCTGCCAGAAAGCACGCTCAAGACCTACGAGCGGGTGTGCAAGGTGCATGGGCCGGAACGCTATAGCCGGCAAGTGGTGCCGGGCTATGGCCATATCGACTGCATGTTCGGCAAGGACGCGGTGGTCGATGTGTACCCGATCATCCTGCAACACTTGGAAAAAACCGCTATCGGCTAGCACAAGTCCCCTGTGGGAGCGGGCTTGCTCGCGAAAGCGGTGGGTCAGTCAACAGTGATGTTGAAGCTGACGGCCCCTTCGCGAGCAAGCCCGCTCCCACAGGGATTGTGTGCACTCCACTGCTTGCGGTGTTCCGGAATAAAAAGGAAATGGATGATATGGACAGCTACATCCGCTGGTTTCAACGCTTCATCTGGCTAGGCATCGTGATGAATATGTTCTTCGCGCTGCCGGCCCTGTTCGCCCCGGCGCTGCTGACGTCGATGCTCGGCCTGCCGCCGCAACTCTCCGATCCCTGGCTGGAAAACGCCGGTATGTTGCTGGTCGGCATCAGCGTGTTCTACATGCCATCGGGTTTCAACGCGCCGCGCTTCGTGGTGCATTCGTGGTTGTGCGTGCTGTCGCGGTTGATCGCCGTGGCGTTCTGGATCTACCTGATCAATACCAGTAACCAGGCGACGGTGTTCGTGCCGATGTTCCTCGGTGATCTGAGCATGTTCCTGATCCTCGGGATCCTGCTGTACCTCGGCACCACGCCGGCCACCCGGCCATTGGCGTTGCTCTGCGACGGTTGGCGAGAATGGCGCGCGGGTTGGGCGCTGCACTGGCAAAGCCACGGCTTCAGGGTCGGCACGCTGATCGTGGTGCTGGTGCTCGGGTTTATTGGTTATGAAACCTGGTACCAGATGCTGCGGGTGGTGCCGGCGGAAAAATATGCCTCCGACGAAGACCATTACAAATACGCCGCCATCGGTCTCGGCATTGAAGCGCGGATCCCGTATTACCTGTTCGCCGTGCTGCCGCAGATGTGCCCGGAAAAACTGCCGAAACCCGGCGGCTATGAAGTGTTCGGCTTCCTCTTCGAAAACGGCAAGGACCTGCCCATCGGCATGGCCAAGCGGCAGATTGGCTACCCGACCGTGGAGCCGAATTGCGCCCTGTGCCACACCGGTTCCTACCGCGCGAATGCCGGCGACGTCGCCACACCGGTCGCCACCGCGCCGGCCAATACCCTGCAACTCCAGGCCTTCCAGTGGTTCGCCTACGATTGCGCAAGCGACCCGAAATTCACCACCGACGCGGTGATGACCGCGATCAACAGCAAATTCCAGCTCGGGTTTTTCGAGCGACTGTACAACCGCTACCTGATCATCCCGATGGCCAAGAGCGCGCTGCTCGCGCAGAAACAGGCCTACGCCTGGCAGAAGCTGCGTCCACCTCAAGGACCGGGGCGCACCGACACGTTCAACCCGACCAAAATGGTGGTGTTCGGCTTTCCGGATGACTCGACCATCGGCACCGTGGACTTGCCGCAAGTCTGGAACCAGAAACCCCGGGAGTCGCTGTACCTGCACTGGGACGGCAACAACAACGACATTCACGAGCGCAACTACGCGGCGGCGATGGCCGTAGGTGCGACGCCGGAATCGGTGCTGCCGGAAAGCTTCAACCGCGTGACCAATTGGTTGCTCGGCACCAAACCACCAGCCTGGCCGTGGGGGCTGGATCAGGCCAAGGTCGCCCAGGGCAAACCGATCTGGGACAAAAACTGCGCCGGTTGCCATGAATTCGGCCGCACCGACACCGGCCAGGTCACCACCAACATCGAAGAACTGGGCACCGATCCCCATCGGCTGGACTCGTTCACCACCGGTCTGGTGACCGCGTTCCACGGCTTCAAGAAACCGCCGTTCGACTTCAACGCCTATCGCAAGACCCAGAGCTACAGCAACACCCCCACCGACGGCATCTGGATGCGTGCGCCATACCTGCACAACGGTTCGGTGCCGACGCTGTGGGACTTGCTGCAACCACCGGAACAGCGGCCGCAGGTGTTCTTCACCGGGTCTGACGTCTACGACCAGGAAAAGGTCGGCTTCGTCACCAGCGGCGCGCAGGCCAAAGCTTCGGCGGATTTCAAATACGACACACGATTGGAAGGCAACCACAACAGCGGCCATCTGTATGGCACGCAGCTGTCGGACATCGATAAACGGGCGCTCATCGAATTCATGAAAACCCTGTGATCCCACTACGGATGGAGGAATGCCAACATGTCATTAGTCAGTCATTGGGAACATGAGTACGACAAAGTCAAAGTGCGCTTGCACGGGCTGTACACGCGACTGGAGATGTCGTGGAAAAAACTCATCAGCGAACTGGAACCCGAGGAATTCCAGGCCATTGTCGCGCTGCTGCAGCGCGGCCACGACCAGGCGCAATACGTGCTCAAGCACGGCGACTTGCCGGACGATGAACCGAGCGTGCCGTGGGAGTTGTCCCACGGCTTGTCGATCCTGCACATCGGCAACGCCACGCCGTTGCCGCAATCCACCGACGACTTGCAAACCCGGTTGCTCAAGGACGGCAGTCTGCTCGGTTGTCGCAAATGGGAACTGCTGGATTTGTTGTGGAGCGAGGCGCTGCTCAAGTGGATCGAAAACCTTCGGCATCACGCGCCGTTCGCGACCACTCCAGCGCTGATGAAAATGGACAGCGACGTGACCTTGGCAATTGCCGGCGACTGGGGCACGGGACCGTTCGACAGCCACGCCCCGGCGGTCGCGGTGGCCAACCAGATGCAACTGGCCCAGGCGGACTTCACCATTCACCTGGGGGATGTGTATTACGCCGGCACGCACTCCCAGGAAGACGTCGACATGGTCGGCTGGCCCATGGGCAAGCACGGCTCGTTCACGCTCAATTCCAACCACGAGATGTACAGCGGCGCCCATGGTTACTACAAGGAACTGGCCAAGCGCTTCCCGGCGCAGCAGGGCACCAGTTATTTCGCGTTGTACAACGACGACTGGGTGGTGATCGGGCTCGACAGCGCGTATGCCTCGGACGCGATCAACCTGTACATGGATGGCACGCTGAACAAGGAACAGATCGCCTGGATGAAAGACCTGCCCCAGCGCAAGAAAATCATGGTGCTCAGTCACCATCAGGGCTTTGATATCTCCGGGCACAACACCACGGCGCTGTTCAAAACGGTGTGTGATGCCTTGGGCCGTGAGCCGGATTATTGGTATTGGGGGCATTTGCACAACGGCATCTGCTACGCCGCTCAGGGCAGGCTGCATGCGCGGTGTGCCGGGCATGGGGCGATTCCGTATGGCAACGCCAGTGAACTGGATGGACATTCGCGGGTGTTGTGGTCGGAAACCCAGAATGCGCAGGATGAGGCGTACCCGCTGCGGGTGTTGAATGGTTATGTGAAGGTGCGGTTGGTTGGGGAGAACATCGAAGAGACGTTTATCGGTGAGGATGGGAGTGTGCGGTGGTCTTCCCGCCTATAGGAGGCGTGGAGAATGCTTTGGCGGTGCTGTGGATCGGTGCTTATGACACTGGCGCGCAGCCACCGCTGAAGTTATCGCCAATCTCCCTGAAATTAATGAAGATAACTTCCTATGAGTCTATAAAGGCACATTGACAGCTCACTACTCCGGGACTTTACTATCACTTGCAAAAAAAGCATTGGAAGGATTCCCACTGCGTACTCGCAATTCTCAAGGAGATAGAGAATGGAAACTTACCGCATGATCCTCGTTTGCATACCGCGCTTTCTCCGATATTTCCTGCCGCTGGCTTGAAACAATAGTTGCCGTCAAAAACCGATGGCGAGTTTCAATTATTTAAGTTGAATAAATATGGCCCGTAGTGAACCGCTCGCTGCCTGTGTGCGTGGTGCATTAGTGGGGCTGCCGACTCGGCTGCGGTAGAAGCGTGCGTAACTAACTTCTTAACAATATGGAGCATTGTCATGACTGTTATCGAATCTCATGTAGAACGTCTGGCCTGGATTTCCAACCTTGATATTCCGGAGGCGAGGGGAGTAAGTGCCCGCGAATTGTCAGCCACTGTTCGTGCAAATGCTGATGAAAATGGCGCCGCTGTTGTGAAGGGAAGTGTTGTTTCCTTTGTGTCCGGGCTCACCAACCAAGCCAGGGATGACGTACAAAACAGCACATTGTTGATGCAACTGGCGGCCGACAAAAAGTTTGATCCGGATAAACAGAAAGAAGATTGGTTCAAGTTTTATACCGACGGCCTGGCGAATCTCGGTTGGGGTCGTGTAGCGACCGCATACTCGGATTTTCAGCCAACCAATACAAATGTGACGATGGACCAGGTTGTTCTGGAAATTCTTGCCCAGGTCGTTGCACCGGAGTCGGCTCTTTATCTGGTGGTGTCTCAAACCTTCACGGCCTTGAAGAACAACCCAAATAATCAAGGTGCACTCAAGCTCTTTGATAACAGCAGCACCAAAAGCGGCACGGGGACCTTCCAGATTCTGCCGGTTGCCCAGGATGCGGGCGGCAACGTGATCATGGTGCTGACCTGCGTCAACGCGACCACCACCGTGCAAACCGGGAGCTTCCTGTTCTGGCACTGGAGTTCGTCGAGTTCAAGGATGTATCGGGCCGCACAGCAGATCGTCCTGAACGAGTCGGTGTATAAACAGGTACGCCAGGCCGTCATTGATAAGCTCGGCGATAACGCGAAGAACTTTGTCAAAGACCTCGACATTTAATTGACCTGATAGCGGCCCGACGATCATTCGTCGGGCTTGCTTTCTTTAACGTCATCATTATTCAAGGACGATTTGCCATGACTTTACCTGCCGCCGAAACTTATGTCGTTTCAGGTAATTTAATATCAGCCACACCTTCGGTCACAAACCAGACGGTGGTCGAAGATGTTTTTCATTCAAATCTGTTATGCCAAATGGCCGCAGATAAGAAATTCACATCGCGTTTTATTGATCCGGCTGCGTGGTTGGATTTTTATCGAACGGCGCTGGGGAATATGTTTTGGCAACTCATTAATCATAGTTCTATCAGCTACCCTATTCCCGCACTTGTTCGCTCACTTACTGTGATGAAAGTATTGGAGGCGACATTCTTCAAGACACTGGATCGGGACTTGGTTGATAGTATTGAAGAGAGTATCGGTCTATGGCTCGATTTGCCTGAGTCCAGTGCGCCATCGGTTTTGTTTAATGCCAAGACGCATACCGAACTCGTTTCTGGACAAGAATCCCCTGTGCCGCAAACGGTGTCTGTGGTTAATCTGCAAATCAGCGTCGTTCATGCGGGTAGTCGATTGTCTGTTTGCAGTGTTTATTTCAAGACGTCGGAGTCGGTGACGGCGGATATCTTTAATCAGAAGTTTGCGGTCAAGGACTTGTTGGGGAATGTCAGTGTCAGTTCGTTCAGGGCCGAGTTGATAGAATCAAGCTACGCCAGCATTAGGCAACAAATCATTGATAAGTTGGGCGAAAAAAACATCCGGGAAAATATCATGCTGATCCCGGCCAACCTGGTTCCTCCAGAAGTTCAGGCGAAAACAGGCTCCCGGCAATATCTGGACAGTCTGGATATTTGAATCGGCAGCAACGAGAAAAGGGCGCATGCGCCCTTTTTCGTTTAGTGCAGAAGAGGTCAACCGAGTCTTTAGCCCTGAACCGGAACCCCTTTGAGGTAAGGCGCAGGCTCGGCCCCAAGATTGTTCAACAGACGTTCGCTGTACCAATCCACAAAGTTCACCACGCCAAACTCGTAGGTCTTGGAGTAAGGCCCAGGTTGGTACGCGGTGGAGTTGATCCCGCGCTGGTTCTCTTCGGCCAGGCGACGGTCCTGGTCGTTGGTCGCGTCCCAGACCTGACGCATGCGGTCCACGTCGTAGTCCACGCCTTCAACCGCGTCCTTGTGCACGATCCACTTGGTGGTGACCATGGTTTCCTGGGCGCTGATCGGCCACACGGTGAACACGATGATGTGGTCGCCCATGCAGTGGTTCCACGAGTGCGGCAGGTGCAGGATGCGCATCGAACCGAGGTCCGGGTTCTTGATCCGGCCCATGAGTTTGGCGCAGCCCTGTTTGCCGTCGAGGGTCATCGACACAGTGCCCTTGAGCAGCGGCATGCGCACGATGCGGTTACGCAGGCCGAAACTGGCGTGGGCGTAAGGAATCTTCTCGGCTTCCCACGCAGCGGCAGAGGCGGCGACGTGGTCCTTGAACGCCTGGTCGGCGCGCGGGTCGGTGACGTCGTCCCATTCCAGCAGGGTTTTCAGCAGTTCCGGGTGCGACGCGTTGCAGTGGTAGCACTCGCGGTTGTTTTCCAGCACCAGTTTCCAGTTGGCCTTTTCCATCAAGGTGGTGGTAATCGCCACCTTGGTGTTCTCCATGTCGTACGGTTCCATGTAATGGTTCAGCGTAGACAGGAAGTCATCAATGGCTGGCGGGTTCTCCGACAGGCTGATGAAGATGTAGCCGCCAGCGGTCTTCACGTTCACTGGCTTGAGGCCGTATTGCTTCATGTCGAAGTCGGCGCCCATTTCGGTGCCGGCGAACAGCAGGCGACCGTCCAGCTCATACGTCCACTGGTGGTAATGGCAGACGAGTTTGGCGACTTTGCCTTTTTCACTGGTGCACAGACGCGAGCCACGGTGACGGCAAACGTTGTGGAACGCATGAATCACGCCTTCGGCGCCGCGAATCACGATGATCGGGTTCTTGCCGACTTGCAGGGTCAGGTAGTTGCCCTTGGTCGGGATTTCGCAAGCCATGCCGGCGATCAACCACTCTTTCTGGAAGATCTCCTGCATATCGATATCAAACAGCCGCTCGTCAGAGTAAAACGGCTGCGGCAGCGAGAAAGTGCGCTCGCGTTCTTGCAGCATCTGCGCGGTGGCCTTGCGTGCGGGTTCCAGCGGATCGCCCAGGCTGATATTTGCGGTGACGTCCATCGATTTGATCCTCAAGGCCATTCTGTGTGGCCGGCGAAAAGTGGCTAATCAGGTTTGCTACGCAAGGTGTAAAGAATCTGTCGTTGTGTGGAGCGAGTGTGGGGCCGGCGCACGCCAGAACCTTATCCATGGGCGACATGGCCCAATCTGTTCCCGACGCGCAACCCCCGGTAGTTGGGGGCTGGTCGCGATAAGTATGTGAATGTCGCAGATAGGTAAATGGGTGGCTCGCGCTATACGCAGAATCGCCAACATAAGGCCGACCATCGGCGGTGGAGAACAGCATGTCCAACAGCTTCCTGAATCCGGTAACCACCCAGACCTGGGCCAATGGTCGACACATCGTCCGTTGCGTCAAAGTCATCCAGGAAACCTGGGACGTGCGCACCTTCTGCTTTATGGCCGATCAGCCGATCCTGTTCTTCTTCAAGCCCGGGCAATTCGTGACCCTGGAGCTGGAAATCGACGGCGTGCCGATCATGCGCTCCTATACCATTTCCAGCTCGCCGTCGGTGCCGTACAGCTTTTCGGTGACGATCAAGCGCGTACCGGGCGGCAAGGTTTCCAACTGGCTGCACGACACCCTGCATGAAGGCCAGGAGCTGGCGGTGCACGGGCCGGTCGGGCTGTTCAACGCCATGGACTTCACTGCGCCGAAAGTCTTGTACCTCAGTGGCGGTGTCGGGATCACGCCAGTCATGTCCATGGCGCGCTGGTTCTACGACACCAACGGCAACGTCGACATGGTGTTTATCCACAGCGCCCGCTCGCCCAAAGACATCATTTACCACCGCGAGCTGGAACACATGGCGTCGCGGATCGACAACTTCAGCCTGCACCTGATCTGTGAGAAACACGGTCTGGGCGAGCCGTGGGCCGGTTATCGCGGCTACCTGAACCACAAGATGCTCGAACTGATGTCCCCGGACTTCATGGAGCGCGAAGTGTTCTGCTGCGGCCCGACGCCGTACATGAACGCGGTCAAACGCATGCTCGAAGCGGCCGGCTTCGACATGTCCCGCTATCACGAGGAATCCTTCGGCGCCACGCCACCGGAAGCCCGTGCCGATGCGGTGGAACAAGCCGAAATCGCTGCCGATGCGCCGGAAGTCGATCTGGCGGACCTGCATCAGGTCGAATTCATCTCGTCCGGCAAGAGCATTCGTGTGGCTCCGGGTGAAACCGTGCATGCGGCGGCGGCCAAGCTTGGTTTGCTGATTCCGAAGGCCTGCGGGATGGGGATTTGCGGGACGTGCAAGGTGTTGAAGCTGGGCGGCGAGGTCGAGATGGACCACAACGGCGGGATTACCGAGGAAGACGAAGCCGAGGGTTACATCCTGTCGTGCTGCAGCGTGCCGAAGGGCGATGTGCGGATCGAGTTCTGATAGCCGCCCAATAACCCTGTAGGAGCTGTGTAGGAGCTGTCGAGTGAAACGAGGCTGCGATCTTTTGATCTTGATCTTTAAAAAATCAAAGTCAAAAGATCGCAGCCTCGTTTCACTCGACAGCTCCTACAGGGTGTTGTGGATATTCAGTCGACAAACAGATCCGGCATCAGCTTGTCGGTAGAATCCGGTTCAAACCGATACCCCGCAAACTCCGTCACCCCGTGTTCCCGCAAAATCTCCTCATCAATCAACAACCGCCCGGTGATGCTGCGGCCATTGCTGTCCAGAATGATGTGCGCGGCATCCGCCATGATTGCCGGCGTTCGCGCATGTTTAAAGGATTCCCGCGAGCCAAGCTGAAACTCGATGGCAGCCGTGGCGATCATCGTCTGCGGCCATAGCGAATTAACGCTGATGCCGTAATTGGCGAATTCCTCACTCATCCCCAGCGTGAGCATGCTCATGCCGTATTTGGTCACGGTGTAGGGGCTGTATTGCGCAAACCATTTCGTCGCCAGATTCAGCGGCGGCGACAGGTTGAGAATATGGCCATTGGATTTTTTCAGATAAGGCAGGGCCGCCTGACTGCACAACAACACCGCACGGGTGTTGATCTGATGCATCAGGTCGAAGCGCTTGAGTTCAATGTGCTGAACCCCCGTCAACTTGATCGCCCCGGCGTTGTTGATCAGTGCATCAATCCCACCGAAATGCTCATTGGCCCGGGCCAGCGCCTCCCGCACCGCGACTTCATCGCGCACATCCACCTGCAACGCCAGCGCCTTGCCGCCTGCGTCTTCGACTTCCTTGGCCACACTGAAAATCGTACCGGGCAGCTTGGGATGCGCCTCGGCACTCTTGGCCGCAATCACAATATTGGCCCCGTCCCGCGCGGCCCGCAGCGCAATCTCGCGCCCAATGCCACGGCTGGCACCAGTGATGAACAGGGTTTTGCCTTGTAAGGACATGCGTGCGCTCCTGATTATTATTCTCTGAGCAAGTGGAATGGCTCGCCAGACAATGTAGACGAAGTCTTCAGGTATACGCGGTCACTGTGGCGAGGGAGCTTGCTCCCGCTGGGCTGCGAAGCGGCCCCAACTGCTGAGAATGCGGTCTGTCTGGCAGACCGCATTGGCTGGTTTTACGACGGCTTCGCCGCCGAGCGGGAGCAAGCTCCCTCGCCACAGGGGATCGGGTTGCTGCTTAGCGGGACATGACTTCGCGGATGTCTGCCGCCAATTCGCGTACGCGCTCTTCTTCGGTGTCCCACGAGCACATGAAGCGGGCGCCGCCGTTGCCGATGAAGGTGTAGAAGCGCCAGCCCTTGGCGGTCAGTGCGGCGATGGCCGGTTCCGAGAGTTGCAGGAACACGCCGTTGGCTTGCACAGGGAACATCAGTTCCACGCCTTGGATATCGCTGACCAGTTCTGCCAGCAGTTGTGCGCAGTGGTTGGCGTGTTTGGCGTATTTGAGCCAGGCGTGGTTTTCCAGGATGCCGACCCACGGGGCCGAGAGGAAGCGCATCTTCGAAGCCAGTTGCCCGGCCTGTTTGCAGCGGTAGTCGAAGTCTTCCGCCAGTTTGTGGTTGAAGAACAGAATCGCCTCGCCCACGGCCATGCCGTTTTTCGTGCCGCCGAAGCACAACACATCGACGCCGGCCTTCCAGGTCAGGTCCGCCGGAGAGCAACCGAGGAACGCGCAGGCATTGGAGAAGCGCGCGCCGTCCATGTGCAGGTTCAGGCCCAGCTCTTTACAGGTGACGCTGATGGCGCGGATTTCTTCCGGGGTGTAGACGCTGCCGACTTCAGTGGCTTGGGTCAGGGTCACGACGCGAGGTTTCGGGTAGTGGATGTCCTGGCGTTTGAGCGCCACTTCGCGGATCGATTCCGGGGTCAGCTTGCCGTTTTCGGTGCGAGCGACCAGCAGTTTGGAACCGTTGGAAAAGAATTCCGGCGCGCCGCATTCGTCGGTTTCGACGTGGGCGGTTTCCGAGCAGATCACGCTGTGGTAACTCTGGCACAGCGACGACAGCGCCAGCGAGTTGGCCGCAGTGCCGTTGAACGCGAAGAACACCTCGCAGTCGGTTTCAAACAGTTTGCGGAAATCGTCGGACGCGCGAGCGGTCCATTCATCGTCGCCGTAAGCGCGCTGGTGGCCGTGGTTGGCCTGTTCCATGGCTGCCCAGGCTTCAGGGCAGATACCGGAATAGTTGTCGCTGGCAAATTGTTGGCTCTTATCGGTCATGGCCTGATTCCGTGTTCAAGACCCTTATGGTGAAGCGTCTTGTGGTCAATGATGGTGCGCACTTTACCGAAGATCGTCCGGGGAGCACACGCGATGATGCTGTCAGAAAAACACACAGTTGACGGGCAATTATGCACATGACGCAAAGGGACGGCGCGCTGGATTTGCTCAAGTGGCTGGCGCTGCTGAGCATGGTGCTCGATCACCTGCGATATGTCGGTTACTCCGTCGATTTTCTATATGTACCGGGACGGTTGGCGTTTCCGTGGTTCTGCCTGGCGGTGGCGGCGAATCTGTCTCGGGCGCGTACAGCCACAACTGGCAGTCAGTGGCGCTACGTGGGTTGGTTGATTCTGTTTAGCGTAATCAGCGAAATCCCCTACCGGTTGTTCATTCCTGATCCCGACACGTTGAACGTGATGCCCACCTTGGCTCTGGGGCTGTTGGTGGCGCGTGGCTGGCAACAGCGAACGCTGCAATCGCGACTGCTGGCAGTCGCTGCGGTTTTAATCGCGGTGCTATTTCCGGAACGACTGATGTTCGGTTTCTTCGGTGTGCTGTTGCCGCTGGCGATGCTGCTGGTGATCCGCCGGCCCTGGTATTTCAGCCTGTTGCCGGGGTTGGTGTGCGTGGCGGCAAATCAGTGGCAGGTGCTGTATGCCGCAGCGCAGATGGGTAATGGCGCGGCGATTTTCGGGATTGCCGCTTGTCTGATTGCGCCGCTGGCTGGCGTGCTTCTGTTGCGACATGCCGGTCGTCTCAAGCCGCCGCCGATGCGGCGCTGGGCGTATGCGCTTTATCCGGTGCACTTCCTGCTGCTGCTCGCGCTACGTCAGGCAATCACCTAACCCCCTGTGGGAGCGGGCTTGCTCGCGAAGGCGTCGTGTCAGTCAACGCATGTGTTGAATGTCAGTCCGCATTCGCGAGCAAGCCCGCTCCCACAGGGGATCTCTGTCTGTTCGGGGAAGCCATTTCAGCCCATGTCGTAAACGCACCTTTGCGTGGCGTCCATAGGCATTTGACCTGTCTGCGCCGGTCATACCATCGCATCCAAAGGGCACTGCCGAAAGGTACGTGCCTCACCGAGACGAAAGGCGCACAAAGCCGCCGCTGGGAGAGACGCGATGTTCAGCAAGCAAGACCAGATCAAGGGCTACGACGATGCACTGCTGGCGGCGATGAATGCCGAGGAGCAACGCCAGGAAGATCACATCGAGCTGATCGCGTCAGAGAACTACACCAGCAAACGCGTCATGGAAGCGCAAGGCAGTGGCCTGACCAACAAATACGCCGAAGGCTATCCGGGCAAGCGCTACTACGGTGGCTGCGAGCACGTGGACAAGGTTGAAGCCCTGGCCATCGAACGCGCCAAGCAACTGTTCGGCGCCGATTACGCCAACGTCCAGCCGCACTCCGGTTCTTCCGCGAACAGCGCCGTTTATCTGGCCCTGATCCAGGCGGGTGACACCATTCTGGGCATGAGCCTGGCCCACGGCGGCCACCTGACCCACGGCGCGAAAGTGTCGTCCTCGGGCAAGCTCTACAACGCCGTGCAGTACGGCATCGACACCAAAACCGGGTTGATCGACTACGACGAAGTCGAACGTCTGGCCGTCGAGTGCAAGCCGAAAATGATCGTCGCCGGCTTCTCGGCTTACTCCAAGACCCTCGACTTCCCGCGTTTCCGTCAGATCGCTGACAAGGTCGGTGCGCTGCTGTTCGTCGACATGGCCCACGTTGCCGGTCTGGTCGCCGCCGGTCTGTACCCGAATCCGCTGCCGTACGCCGACGTGGTCACCACCACCACCCACAAGACCCTGCGCGGTCCACGTGGCGGCCTGATCCTGTGCAAGGCCAACGAAGAGATCGAGAAAAAGCTCAACTCCGCCGTATTCCCCGGCGCCCAGGGCGGCCCGCTGATGCACGTGATCGCTGGTAAAGCGGTGTGCTTCAAGGAAGCTTTGGAGCCTGGTTTCAAGGCCTATCAACAACAAGTGATCGACAACGCCCAGGCCATGGCCGGCGTGTTTATCAAACGCGGCTACGATGTAGTGTCCGGCGGTACTGACAATCACCTGTTCCTGGTCAGCCTGATCCGTCAGGGCCTCACCGGCAAAGACGCGGACGCCGCCCTCGGTCGCGCCCACATCACCGTGAACAAGAACGCTGTGCCGAACGATCCACAGTCGCCGTTCGTGACCTCGGGCCTGCGCATTGGCACCCCGGCGGTGACCACTCGCGGCTTCAAGGTTACCCAGTGCGTGACGCTGGCCGGCTGGATCTGCGACATCCTCGACAACCTCGGCGATGCCGATGTCGAGGCGAATGTCGCCCAGCAAGTGGCAGCCCTGTGCGCGGACTTCCCGGTTTATCGCTGAGCGCGGTTTTGGAGTAAATGACTATGCAACGCTATTCGGGCTTCGGCCTCTTCAAACACTCCCTCAGCCATCACGAAAACTGGCAGAAAATGTGGCGCACGCCGACCCCTAAAAAGGTCTATGACGTGGTCATCGTCGGCGGTGGCGGGCATGGTCTGGCGACCGCCTACTACCTGGCCAAGGAGCACGGCATCACCAACGTGGCCGTGGTCGAGAAAGGCTGGCTGGGCGGCGGTAACACCGCGCGCAACACCACCATCGTTCGCTCCAACTACCTGTGGGACGAGTCGGCGCACCTGTACGAACACGCGATGAAACTGTGGGAAGGCCTGTCCCAGGACCTGAACTACAACGTGATGTTCTCCCAGCGCGGCGTCTACAACCTGTGCCACACACTGCAAGACATCCGTGATTCCGAGCGTCGGGTCAGCGCCAACCGCCTCAACGGCGTGGACGGCGAATTGCTGGATGCCAAGCAAGTGGCCGACGAAATTCCGTACCTCGACTGCTCTAAGAACACCCGCTACCCGGTGATGGGCGCCACCGTCCAGCGCCGTGGCGGCGTGGCCCGTCACGATGCCGTGGCGTGGGGCTTTGCCCGTGCCGCTGACGCACTGGGCGTGGACCTGATCCAGCAGACCGAAGTCATCGGTTTCCGCAAGGAAAACGGCGTGTGCATCGGTGTGGAAACCAACAAAGGCTTCATCGGCGCCAAGCGCGTCGGTGTGGTGACTGCCGGTAACTCCGGGCACATGGCCAAACTCGCCGGTTTCCGTCTGCCGATCGAATCCCACCCGCTACAAGCGCTGGTGTCCGAGCCGATCAAGCCGATTATCGACAGCGTGATCATGTCCAACGCCGTGCACGGTTACATCAGCCAGTCCGACAAGGGCGATCTGGTGATCGGCGCCGGTATCGACGGCTACAACGGCTACGGCCAGCGCGGTTCGTACCCGGTGATCGAGCACACCATTCAGGCCATCGTCGAGATGTTCCCGGTGCTGTCCCGCGTGCGCATGAACCGGCAGTGGGGCGGCATCGTCGACACCACGCCGGATGCCTGCCCGATCATCTCGAAAACACCGGTGCCGAACATGTTCTTCAACTGCGGTTGGGGCACCGGTGGCTTCAAGGCTACACCTGGCTCGGGCAACGTATTTGCCGCAAGCCTGGCCAAGGGTGAAATGCACCCATTGGCCGCACCTTTCTCCATCGACCGTTTCCACAACGGTGCGTTGATCGATGAACATGGCGCTGCTGCGGTTGCCCACTAACAGGAGAAATCCCCATGTTGCATATCTTCTGTCCTCACTGCGGCGAGCTGCGCTCCGAAGAGGAATTCCACGCATCCGGCCAGGCGCACATCCCGCGTCCACTGGATCCGACTTCTTGCACCGACGAGGAGTGGGGCGACTACATGTTCTTCCGCGATAACCCTCGCGGTCTGCACCACGAGTTGTGGATTCACGCCGCCGGTTGCCGTCAGTATTTCAACGCGACCCGCGACACCGTGACCTACGAGATTCTCGAAACCTACAAGATCGGCACCAAGCCACAATTCACCGACAAGACCGATAGCTCGAAAGCGGCTACGACGGCTCTGGGAGAGAAGGTATGAGCCAGATCAATCGCCTGTCCAACGGCGGACGGATCGACCGCAACAAAGTGCTGAGCTTCACCTTCAACGGCCAGGTGTACAAAGGCTTTGAAGGCGACTCGCTGGCCGCTGCCTTGCTGGCCAACGGTGTCGACATTATCGGTCGCAGCTTCAAGTATTCCCGTCCGCGCGGCATCTTCGCCGCCGGTGCTGAAGAACCGAATGCGGTGCTGCAGATCGGCGCCACCGAAGCCACGCAAATCCCGAACGTGCGTGCCACGCAACAAGCGCTGTACCAAGGTTTGGTCGCCACCAGCACCAATGGCTGGCCGAGCGTGAACAACGACATGATGGGGATTCTCGGCAAGGTCGGCGGCAAGCTGATGCCGCCGGGCTTCTACTACAAAACCTTCATGTACCCGCAATCGTTCTGGATGACTTACGAGAAGTACATTCGTAAGGCCGCCGGTCTGGGCCGCTCGCCGACCGAGAACGATCCGGACACCTACGACTACATGAACCAGCACTGCGACGTGCTGATCGTCGGCGCCGGCCCTGCTGGCCTGGCCGCTGCATTGGCCGCTGCGCGTAGCGGCGCCCGTGTGATCCTCGCCGATGAGCAGGAAGAGTTCGGGGGCAGCCTGCTCGACTCTCGCGAAAGCCTCGACGGCAAGCCAGCCACTGAATGGGTCGCCAGCGTCATCGCCGAACTGAAAGACACCCCGGACGTGCTGCTGTTGCCGCGCGCCACGGTCAACGGCTACCACGACCATAACTTCCTGACCATTCACGAGCGCCTCACCGACCACCTCGGCGACCGCGCGCCGATTGGCCAAGTGCGTCAGCGTATCCACCGGGTTCGCGCCAAGCGTGTGGTCCTGGCGACCGGTGCTTGCGAGCGTCCACTGGTTTACGGCAACAACGACGTGCCGGGCAACATGCTCGCTGGCGCTGTTTCCACCTACGTGCGCCGTTACGGCGTGGCACCGGGTAAAAAACTGGTGCTGTCGACCAACAACGACCATGCCTACCGCGTGGCGCTGGATTGGCTCGATGCCAGCCTGCAAGTCGTCGCTATCGCTGACGCCCGCAGCAACCCGCGCGGTGCGCTGGTGGAAGAAGCCCGCGCCAAAGGCATCCGCATCCTGACCGGCAGTGCCGTGATCGAAGCTCGTGGCAGCAAGCATGTCACCGCTGCGCGCATTGCCGCGATTGATGTCAAAGCCCACGCCGTCACCAGTCCTGGTGAATGGCTGGATTGCGACCTCGTCGCGACGTCCGGCGGTTACAGCCCGGTGGTTCACTTGGCCTCGCACTTGGGCGGCAAGCCGACCTGGCGTGAAGACATCCTCGGTTTCGTACCGGGTGAAGCACCGCAGAAACGCGTGTGCGTCGGTGGCATCAACGGCGTTTATGGCCTCGGCGATTCGTTGGCCGATGGTTTTGAAGGTGGCGCTCGCGCTGCCAGCGAAGCCGGTTTCAGTGTGGTCGAAGGCACCTTGCCGAAAGCCCTGAGCCGTCTCGAAGAGCCGACCCTGGCGCTGTTCCAGGTGCCGCACGAAAAGAACACCGCACGGGCGCCGAAGCAATTCGTTGACCTGCAAAACGACGTCACCGCCGCCGCCATCGAACTGGCGACCCGCGAAGGCTTCGAGTCTGTCGAGCACGTCAAACGCTACACCGCGCTGGGCTTCGGCACCGATCAAGGCAAGCTCGGCAACGTCAACGGCCTGGCGATTGCCGCCCGTTCGCTGAACGTGACTATCCCGCAGATGGGCACCACCATGTTCCGCCCGAACTACACGCCGGTAACCTTCGGCGCCGTGGCCGGTCGTCACTGTGGGCACATCTTCGAACCGGTTCGTTTCACCGCGCTGCATCACTGGCACGTGAAAAATGGTGCGGAATTCGAAGACGTCGGTCAGTGGAAACGTCCTTGGTACTTCCCGAAAAACGGTGAAGACCTGCACACCGCGGTAAAACGCGAATGCAAAGCCGTGCGCGACAGCGTTGGCCTGCTGGACGCTTCGACCCTCGGCAAGATCGACATTCAAGGCCCGGATGCGCGTGAGTTCCTGAACCGCATCTACACCAACGCCTGGACCAAGCTCGACGTGGGCAAGGCGCGTTACGGTCTGATGTGTAAAGAAGACGGCATGGTCTTCGACGACGGCGTAACCGCTTGTCTCGCCGACAACCACTTTGTGATGACCACCACCACTGGCGGCGCTGCGCGCGTGCTGCAATGGCTGGAAATCTACCAACAGACCGAATGGCCAGACCTGAAGGTGTACTTCACTTCCGTGACGGATCACTGGGCAACCATGACCCTGTCCGGGCCGAACAGCCGCAAGCTGCTCAGCGAAGTCACCGACATTGATCTGAGCAACGAAGCCTTCCCGTTCATGACCTGGAAAGAAGGCCTGGTCGGCGGTGTGCCGGCGCGGGTGTTCCGGATTTCGTTTACCGGTGAACTGTCGTACGAAGTCAACGTGCAAGCCGACTATGCGATGGGCGTGCTCGAGAAAATCGTCGCGGCTGGCAAGCAATACAACCTGACCCCGTACGGCACCGAAACCATGCACGTACTGCGGGCCGAGAAGGGCTTCATCATCGTCGGCCAGGACACTGACGGCTCGATGACCCCGGATGACCTGAACATGGGCTGGTGTGTCGGTCGCACTAAACCGTTCTCGTGGATCGGCCAGCGTGGCATGAACCGCGAAGACTGCGTGCGTGACCAGCGCAAGCAACTGGTGGGCCTGAAGCCGATCGATCCGACCAAATGGCTGCCGGAAGGGGCGCAACTGGTGTTCAACACCAAGCAAACCATCCCGATGACCATGGTCGGCCACGTGACTTCCAGCTATGCGCACAACTCCCTCGGCTATTCGTTTGCCATGGGCGTGGTCAAGGGCGGCTTGAAGCGCCTCGGTGAGCGGGTGTTCGCACCGCTGGCCGATGGTAGCGTGATCGAGGCGGAGATTGTTTCTTCGGTGTTCTTCGATCCGAAGGGTGATCGCCAGAACATCTAGTGGCCTCGGGTCCTGTGGGCGGGCAGTTGCACCGAGTCGTCTGAGCGATTCGCGAGCAAGCCCGCTCCCACAGGGTCTGAGTCGTTAAGAGAATTTGAGTCAGGCATCAATCAATGTGGGAGCGGGCTTGCTCGCGAAGACGGCAGCCCAGTCACCACAAGGGTTGAGACCAACCGCACAACAGAATTCAGGAACAGGTGCTTTATGACCGCAGCCAATGTGTACCAACAACGCCCAACCACCGGGGCCAAGGCCGAGTCGTCGCTGCATCATGCCGACCTCGCCAGCCTGGTGGGCAAGGGCCGCAAAAACGCCGGCGTGATCGTGCGTGAGAAAAAACTCCTCGGCCACCTGACCATCCGTGGCGATGGCCACGATGCCGCGTTCAGCGCTGGCGTGCACAAGGCCCTCGGCATCGAATTGCCGGGCGCGCTGACCGTCATCGTCAAAGGCGAAACCAGTCTGCAATGGATGGGGCCGGATGAATGGCTGCTGATCGTGCCGAGCGGTGAAGAATTCGCCGCCGAGCAGAAACTCCGTGAAGCGCTGGGCGACCTGCACATCCAGATCGTCAACGTCAGCGGCGGCCAGCAGATCCTCGAACTGAGCGGCCCGAACGTGCGCCAGGTGCTGATGAAATCCACCAGCTACGACGTGCATCCGAACAGCTTCCCGGTGGGCAAGGCTGTCGGCACGGTGTTCGCCAAGTCGCAACTGGTGATCCGCCACACCGCCGAAGACACCTGGGAACTGCTGATCCGCCGCAGCTTCTCGGATTACTGGTGGTTGTGGTTGCAGGATGCGGCGGCTGAATACGGCCTAAGCGTCCAGGCTTAAAGCAGTTTGAGTTGGCCTTGTTATTGAGGCTGACTTTGGATCGACCCCTCACCCCAACCCTTCCGAAACGTCGGACCGCCCCAAGGGGGAGAGGGGAAAGGGGGCCGATCTTCAGTGTTTTCGATGTTTAGGTTCGACTTGGAAGCGCTTTTATAGGGCCTGAGCTCACCTCGGTGTTTCAGGTCGATGTAGCTCCAAGAACAACTCGGTCAGTCCCCTCGCCCCTTTGGGGAGAGGGTTAGGGTGAGGGGTGGATTTCCCTGACACCCAGCACAACGAACAGGAGTCACCGCACTATGAGCCGCGCCCCAGACACATGGATTCTGACCGCCGACTGCCCAAGCGTCCTCGGCACCGTGGATGCGGTGACCCGCTTTTTGTTCGAGCAGGGCTGCTACGTCACCGAGCACCATTCCTTCGATGACCGTCTCTCGGGTCGTTTCTTCATTCGGGTGGAATTCCGCCAGCCTGACGGCTTCGACGAACAGGCCTTCCGCGCAGGGCTTGAAGAACGTGGTGCCCATTTCGGGATGATCTTCGAACTGACCGCGCCGAACTACCGGCCAAAAGTGGTGATCATGGTCTCCAAGGCCGATCACTGCCTCAACGATTTGCTCTACCGCCAGCGCATCGGCCAGTTGTCGATGGACGTCGCCGCCGTGGTCTCCAACCACCCGGACCTCAAGCCGTTGGCGGACTGGCACCAGATTCCGTATTACCACTTCCCCCTGGACCCGAACGACAAACCGTCGCAAGAGCGTCAGGTGTTGCAGGTGATCGAAGAGTCCGGCGCCGAACTGGTGATTCTTGCCCGTTACATGCAAGTCCTGTCACCGGAGCTGTGCCGCAAACTCGACGGCAAGGCGATCAATATTCACCACTCCCTGTTGCCCGGTTTCAAAGGCGCCAAGCCGTATCACCAGGCCTACAACAAGGGCGTGAAACTGGTTGGCGCCACGGCGCACTACATCAACAACGACCTGGACGAAGGCCCGATCATCGCCCAGGGCGTGGAGGTGGTGGACCACAGTCATTACCCGGAAGATCTGATCGCCAAGGGGCGGGATATCGAAGGACTGACGTTGGCGCGGGCGGTGGGGTATCACATTGAACGACGGGTTTTCCTCAATGCCAACAGAACCGTTGTTCTTTAGATAGCTTTCGCGAGCAAGCCCGCTCCCACATGGGATTTGTGTCTGCCCACAAATCTCGGTCACACCAACGATCAACTGTGGGAGCGAGCTTGCTCGCGATGGCGGCATAACAAACAACACAAGACACACAGGCAATAACCCGAGCAATCAACGCGCCGCCGCTGTCTGGCGACGCGACCGCTACATAAAAACAACAGCGAGGTGAAAGCATGTCTGGCAATCGTGGTGTGGTGTATCTCGGCAATGGCAAAGTCGAAATACAGAAAATCGACTATCCGAAAATGCAGGACCCGCGCGGCAGGAAGATCAATCACGCTGTCATCCTGCGCGTGGTTTCCACCAACATCTGTGGTTCCGATCAGCACATGGTGCGCGGTCGTACCACGGCGCAAACCGGCCTGGTCCTGGGTCATGAAATCACCGGTGAAGTGATCGAGAAGGGCAGCGACGTCGAGAACCTGCAGATCGGCGATCTGGTGTCCGTACCGTTCAACGTGGCTTGCGGGCGCTGCCGCTCCTGCAAGGAAATGCACACCGGCGTCTGCCTCAGTGTTAACCCGGCCCGTCCCGGCGGTGCCTACGGTTACGTCGACATGGGCGACTGGACCGGCGGCCAGGCTGAATACGCGATGGTGCCGTACGCGGACTTCAACCTGTTGAAACTGCCGGACCGTGATCGCGCGATGGAAAAAATCCGCGACCTGACCTGCCTCTCCGACATCCTGCCGACCGGTTACCACGGCGCAGTGACTGCCGGCGTTGGCCCAGGCAGCACCGTGTACATCGCGGGCGCGGGGCCAGTCGGTCTGGCGGCTGCTGCTTCCGCTCGCCTGCTGGGCGCCGCGGTAGTGATCATCGGTGACGTCAACACTGTTCGCCTGGCGCATGCCAAGGCTCAGGGTTTTGAAATCGCTGACCTGTCCCTCGATACCCCTCTGCACGAGCAAATCGCTGCACTGCTGGGCGAACCTGAAGTGGATTGCGCCGTTGACGCCGTAGGCTTCGAAGCGCGCGGTCACGGCCATGACGGCGTGAAACACGAAGCGCCAGCCACCGTGCTCAACTCCCTGATGGGCGTGGTTCGCGTGGCGGGCAAAATCGGTATTCCGGGCCTGTACGTGACCGAAGATCCGGGTGCTGTGGATGCTGCCGCGAAAATGGGCAGCCTGAGCATTCGCTTCGGTCTGGGCTGGGCCAAATCCCACAGCTTCCACACGGGCCAGACGCCTGTGATGAAGTACAACCGCCAGCTGATGCAGGCGATCATGTGGGACCGCATCCACATTGCCGACATCGTGGGCGTGGAAGTCATCAGCCTGGATGACGCGCCACGTGGTTACGGCGAGTTCGATGCCGGTGTGCCGAAGAAGTTTGTGATCGATCCGCACAAGCTGTTCAGCGCGGCGTAAGGCTTCACGCAATGCAAAACGGCGACCTTCGGGTCGCCGTTTTTGTTGGAGAGAACACAACCCCTGTGGCGAGGGAGCTTGCTCCCGCTGGGGCGCGAAGCGGCCCTAAAACCATCCACAGAGATGAATCAGTTCTAACGCGGTGATCGGTTGACGACTGCTGCGCAGCCGAGCGGGAGCAAGCTCCCTCGCCACAAAAAGCTCATCAGCGCGTTCAAAGCGCCGCCAACGCCCCTTGATACAACACCGGCCCCGTCGGCTGCCCGGTCGGCGAGCCGCCCTTCGGTTCAAGACTCACCGCCAACGCAATCGGCTTGCCGATCAGTGCCTTCTGCGCCGCGCTCAGCTCAACCTTGCCTTTGCCCCCCGCCGGAATCACACCGAGGGAAATTGGCTTGCCGTCCGCCGGTATCGCCCACAACTCCAGACTTTGCTCCGGTGTGACGGCTGCCAACGTCAGCGGCTCGACGCTCAGGTAATTCTTGTGGGCTTCAACTTTCAACGCAGGTTGCGCGCTGGCGCTGAGCAGGGTGGCGCTGTAACGCGCATCGTCGCGGTTGTAGAGCATGCTCAGGAACACGACCACCACCAGCGAACACACCGCCGCTGTCACCCGCATCCAGTTCCAGAATGATCGCTTCTCTGGCACATGCAGTTCTTGCGGATCTATCCGCGCGGTGATGCCTTGCCACACGCGATCCGGCACCGGTTGCTCGGGCAATGCTTCGGTCAAACTGGTCAGACTGTCCCGCCAGTGTGCCAATTCAGCGCGCAGAGCTGCATCTTCCAGCAACAACTGTTCAAAACGTCGCCGAGCCGCCGCAGGCATCAAGCCGATGGCGTAGTCGGCGGCGAGGGCGCGGCGCAGGGGCGGGGTCTGGTAGTTCATGATTCAAGGCACCTGCGCAGGCGCTCCATGCCACGGCGTATCCAGGACTTGACCGAACCCAGCGGCGCGGCCAGGTGTTCGGCCAGTTCAGAGCAGGACAGCCCTTGAAAGTAGGCGACGGTGATCGATTGGCGCTGCATGCCTTCCAGGCTTTCCAGGCAGCGGTTCAAGGCGTTAGCCTCGCGGGTACTGTTGAGTAATTCGTGGGCCGATGGGCTTTCATCCACCAGCGCCAGTTCTTCCAGATCGGTCAACGGCCGGTCGCGGTGTTTACGCAACTGGTCGATGGCCTGGTTACGGGTGATGTTGATCATCCAGGTCAGCGGTGCCGACAGGTGCGATTCATAACGCGAGGCGTTGTTCCAGATACGCACGAAGCTTTCCTGCAACACTTCTTCGGCCAGGTCATGGCGGCCCATGAAACGCAGGGCGACACCATGCAAGCGCGGGCCGACGCTGCGGTATAGCGTCTCGAACGCGCGGCGATCCCCCAGTGAACACTGGGCCAGAAGCTGCCGGAGCTGATCGGTGTCGGCGATGGAAATAACGGTTCTCCAGGCAATCGAGGTAGCGACGGTGGGCTGCGAGCGGTGCCGGTTGCAGGCAGAGGTTAGTTCACGGCGCGCAGTTGTTCCATTCACGGGCGGACACCTCGGGAAAACGCCGGCCCCGATGCGCAGGGCCGGCGAGCACGGCTCAACCTTTGGGCATCAGCACCTTGTCGATGACCTGAATCACCCCGTTGGACTGATACACGTCGTAGGTGGTGATGTCGGCGACGTCGCCCTTTTCATCCTTGAGCGTGATGTTGTGCGGGCCGTTCATCATCACCCAGAGCTTGCCGCCAGCAACGGTGGTGAGTTCGGCCTTGCCGCCGCCGGCCTTGATCTTCGCGGCCAGGGTCATCATGTCGAGCTTGCCGGCGACGACGTGGTAGGTGAGGAGCTTGGTCAGGGTGGCTTTGTTTTCTGGTTTGAGCAGCGTATCCACCGTGCCGGCGGGCAGGGCGGTGAAGGCCGAGTTGACCGGGGCGAACACGGTGAACGGGCCTTTGCCTTTGAGGGTGTCGACCAGGCCGGCAGCTTTCACCGCAGCCACCAGCGTGGTGTGGTCAGCGGAGTTCACTGCGTTATCGACGATGTCTTTGCTCGGCATCATGCTTTGGCCGCCGACCATGACGGTGTCGTGGCTCATGTCTGCCGCTTGTACGGTGTTGAGGGCGAATCCGCCGCCAAGGGCCAGGGTCAGCAGGCTGGCAATCAACGGGGTTTTGATCGAAGTGCGTTTCATGGTGGTGATCCTTGTGGGGGAGAATCGGCCAGGAGTGTCTGTCCGTGCTTGATATACGCGGCGGGGTCTAGACTGGATGCAGCGCGCAGGCATTCTTTTTCAGTACGAAGCTCTGACGGCAACAATCGATCCTGTAGGAGCTGGCGAAGCCTGCGATCTTTTGATCTTGATTGTCGGCGGAGCTGACTGCGTTGAAGATCAAAAGATCGCAGCCTGCGGCAGCTCATAAAGCGCGACAGGCTCTCATGCCTGGGAACAATCCCCGGGGATGCCAGTCGAACGCACAGTTTTTCGCCGCCCATGGGTGGGCGGTTTATGCCTAAAGAGGTTGTCTCGATGAAGATTTCACGCGGTTTTGCACTGGCTTCGCTTATGACCCTGGCGGCCAGCCCGGTCTTCGCCGGGTTCAGCCTGGACGATGTGACCAAAGCGGCTTCGAGCATGCAGGGCGGTAATGCGGCCACTGCCGCCGCCCCGACGCAGGAAACCGCCGGTCTGCTCGGTGCGTTGACTTCTCAACTGAACGTCACCCCGCAGCAAGCCGTCGGCGGCACCGGGGCGATGCTGGGGCTGGCGAAGAATCAATTGAGTTCCACCGACTACTCGCAACTGGCCAAAAGCGTGCCGGGGCTGGACAAGCTCTCGGGTGGCGGTCAACTGGGCGCCTTGAGCGGGTTGCTCGGTTCGTCCGGTAAATCCGCAGGCCTGGAAAATGCCTTGGGCAACGTGAAGAACACCAATGACCTGAACTCTGCGTTCAGCGCATTGGGCATGGACAGCGGGATGGTCGGCCAATTTGCCCCGGTGATCCTCCAGTACCTAGGTGGCCAGGGCGTTGGCGGTCCATTGCTGGAAAGCCTGGGCGGAATCTGGGGCGCCGGTTCCGGTAGCTGATTCAGCGGCGCTCGGCGCGCAACGCGTCGATGCGCCGGTCCTTCTCGATCCAGAGCTGGTTGACCCAGTTCTGGACCGTTTCGCGAAACAGCGGATCATTTTCGTAATCCCCCTGCCACAACGCCGGGTCCAGTTCTCGGGTCTGGATGTCGATGATGACCTTCGGCACATTGCCGCTGATCAAATCCCAGAACCCCGGAATCGGCTGCTGCGGATACACCACGGTCACATCGAGAATGGCGTCCAGCTGTTCGCCCATCGCCGCCAGTACAAACGCCACACCGCCAGCCTTGGGCTTGAGCAGGTGGGTGAATGGTGATTGCTGCTGAGCGCTTTTTGCCGCGGTAAAACGTGTGCCTTCCAGATAATTCACCACCGTCACGGGCTGGCGCTTATACAACTGGCACGCCGCTTTGGTGATCTCCAGATCATGCCCGGCCAATTCAGGATTCTTCGCCAGAAACGCCTTGGTGTAGCGCTTCATGAACGGGTAATCCAGCGCCCACCAAGCCAGGCCGAGGAATGGCACCCAGATCAGTTCTTTCTTGAGGAAAAATTTGAAGAACGGCGTGCGCCGGTTCAGGGTCTGGATCAGTGCCGGGATATCGACCCAGGATTGGTGGTTGCTGATCACCAGGTACGAGGTATCAACCCGCAGGTCAGCGCCGCCGCGAATGTCCCATTGGGTGGGGATGCACAGGCGGAAGATCAGCTTGTCGATTTCGGCCCAGGTCTCGGCGATCCACATCACCGACCACGAGGCATAGTCGCGAAAGCGCCCGGGCAGGATCAGTTTGAGCAAGGCGAACACCATCAGCGGCCCGAACAGGACCAGGGTGTTGAGCAACAGCAGCAGGGTAACGAAACAGCCGGTGAGCAGGCGGCGCATAAGTAACTCTTGGAAGCATTTTGGCGCGCCATGATAAGCAGCTTCGGGCGACAGGCCAAATCGGGGGTGACGAATGTTTCACCTTTGAACGGTTATGCTCCCTGCCTGATGGAGATCCCTGTGGCGAGGGAGCTTGCTCCCGCTGGGCTGCGAAGCGGCCCAAATATTTTATGAGCGCTGCGCACTCAAGCGGGAGCAAGCTCCCTCGCCACAAAGGTTTGCGTTGGTCCAACTATCGTTGTTTTTTGCGGTCTAGAATTTGGCCTCTGCGCCCCTATTTCCCAAGGAAGCCCATTACGTGAAATCCCTCCTTGCACTGCTGACCCTCGTGGCCCTGCCGGTCATGGCCGCCGAGCCGACCCTGTACGGGCGTTACGAATACATCGCGCTGCCGGAAATCGGCGGTGAAGTCCTCAAGGCTAAAATGGACACCGGCGCCCTGACCGCGTCGCTGTCGGCCAAGGACATCGAAATGTTTACCCGTGACGGCGACGAGTGGGTGCGTTTCCGCCTCGGCACCAAGGACGCGAGCAACAAGGTCTACGAACACAAAATCGCGCGGATCAGCAAGATCAAGACCCGCTCCGAAGAAGACGAGGACGACAAGGACGAGGCCGCCCCCACCAAGCGTCCAGTCGTCGATCTGGAACTGTGCCTGGGCAACGTCAAACGCACGGTCGAGGTCAACCTCACCGACCGCAGCAGCTTCAACTACCCGCTGCTGATCGGCGCCAAGGCCTTGCGCGAATTCGGCGCGGCAGTGAACCCGGCACGGCGCTTTACCGCCGACAAACCCGACTGCTGATTGACGGGATGAGAGGCTTGGGCCACCGTTGCGCAACTTAACTGCCGTGCTCGGACGCCATGCCTCATATCCTGATTGTCGAAGACGAAGCGGCCATTGCCGACACGTTGATTTTTGCCTTGCAGGGCGAAGGCTTTACCACCACCTGGGTGAGCCTCGGTGCCGCCGCGCTTGAGCATCAGCGCCAGACCCCGGCCGACCTGATCATTCTCGACATTGGCCTGCCGGACATCAGCGGCTTCGAGACGTGCAAGCAGTTGCGCCGTTTCAGCGACGTGCCGGTGATGTTTCTCAGCGCCCGGGACGGCGAAATCGACCGGGTGGTGGGCCTGGAGATCGGCGCTGACGACTACGTGGTCAAGCCGTTCAGCCCTCGGGAAGTGGCGGCGCGGGTCCGGGCGATTCTCAAGCGCATGGCGCCGCGTATGGTGCCCGAGGTGACATCGGCGCTGTTTCGCATCGACAGCGAACGGGTGCAGATCACCTATCGCGGCCAGCTCCTGACCCTGACCCGCCACGAATTCCGTCTGCTGCAGTGCCTGTTGGAACAACCCGAACGAGTCTTTAGCCGCGAGCAGTTGCTCGATGCCCTTGGCGTGGCTGCCGATGCCGGTTACGAGCGCAGCATCGACAGCCACATCAAGAGCGTGCGCGCCAAGCTGCGGTTGGTGCAGGCCGGCGCCGAACCGATCCAGACCCATCGCGGCCTCGGTTACAGCTACAGTCCGGGGCATAGCTGATGGCGCTGGGAATCCGGATCTTCCTGGTCTATGTGCTGTTTATCGGCCTGACCGGTTACTTCGTGCTCAATACCGTGATGCAGGAAATCCGTCCCGGTATGCGCCAGTCCACCGAAGAAACCCTGGTGGACACCGCCAACTTGATGGCCGAGATCCTGCGCGACGACTTCAAGGCCGGCACCCTCAACCAGAATCACTGGCCGCAGCTGCTCAAGGCCTACGGCGAGCGGCAACCGAAGGCGAGCATCTGGGGTTTGCCGAAAAATCAGGTCAACCATCGCATCTACGTCACCGACGCCAAAGGCATTGTGGTGTTGGACTCCAGCGGCGCGGCGGTGGGCCAGGACTACTCGCGCTGGAACGACGTTTACCTGACCCTGCGCGGCGAATACGGCGCGCGCTCAACCCGCAGCGATCCTAATGATACGAGCTCCTCGGTGATGCACGTCGGCGCGCCGATTCGTGATAACGGTCAGATCATCGGCGTGGTCACCGTGGCCAAACCCAACAGCTCGCTGCAACCCTACGTCGATCGCACCGAACGGCGATTGGTCTTCTATGGCGCCGGTTTGATCGGCCTCGGTCTACTGTTTGGTGCGCTGTTGTCCTGGTGGTTGAGTGCGTCATTGCGGCGGTTGACTGCCTATGCGCAAGCCGTCAGTGAGGGCCGCCGGGTCGAGGTGCCGCATTATCGCGGCGGTGAACTGGAGCAACTGGCGACAGCGGTGGAGCAGATGCGCACACAGCTCGAAGGCAAGGCCTACGTCGAGCGTTATGTGCACACCCTGACCCATGAACTGAAAAGCCCATTGGCGGCGATTCGCGGCGCGGCGGAACTGCTGCAAGGCGAGATGCCACTGGCCCAGCAACAGCGTTTCGTCAGCAACATCGACAGCGAAAGTGCACGGATGCAGCAGTTGATCGAGCGATTACTGAACCTGGCGCAGGTCGAGCAACGCCAGGGACTGGAAGAGCGGATTGAAGTGCCGTTGGCCCCTTTGGTAGGCGAGCTGCTGGACGCTCAGGCGGCACGAATCGAAGGTAAGCAGTTGCGTATTGAACAAACGATTGCCCCGGATCTGGCGCTGATCGGCGAGCCGTTTTTGTTGCGTCAGGCGTTGGGTAATCTGCTGGAAAACGCCCTGGACTTCACCCCGGTTCAGGGCGTGTTGCGCTTCAGTGCCGAGCGAGTTGGGGAGCAGATTGAGTTCAAGTTGTTCAACCAGGCTGAAGCGATTCCTGACTATGCGTTGCCGCGATTGAGCGAGCGTTTTTACTCGCTACCGCGACCGGACAGTGGGCGGAAAAGTACCGGATTGGGGCTTAACTTCGTTGAAGAGGTGGTTAAGTTGCATGGTGGCCAACTGTGGGTCGGCAATGTGGACGGTGGCGTTGAAGCGCGGGTGAGCGTGCCTCAAGGTACTTGATCGACTCGGGGTGCCACCGGCACAGGTCTCAATTTTCGAAGTGTGTTCCGGTGGGCCAGGGCCAGTGCCGGCTGTTCGATAATCAGCCACGAAAGTGTTGCCAGGCCGATGACGATGAAGGCTGAAACGGCCATGGAGGGGAAAAAGGCCAGTTGTGTTTTATTGATGATCAATTGCTGGACGGGAAAGGCGTACAGGTAGATGCCATAGGAGATATCGAAGCGTCCCCTGATGGTTTTATCGACGTACAACAAACCCAGGCTGATCGTCGCCAGGCTGATCCCCAATGACGCCAGGACCCAGACCGCCGAAGTGCCCAGAGATAAAAACACCAGAAGACTGGCAACCACAAAGACCCCGATTTTTGTGCGCGCATTGTTGAAACGGTGTTTGTAAAAAGCGATCAACGACCCGGCGAAAAACGCGATGCCGGCGGCGCAGTAAACCAGAAACTTTTGCGCCAGCGCGTTCATTGGATAGTTGCCCAGGACATAGGTTGCCGCGCAAAACAGCAATAGCAGTGCCCAAGGTATCAAGGCGCTGCGATAAAGGGTCAAGGCCAGCGCCAGCAGAATATAAAAAGCAAATTCGATCTTTAACGTCCAGAGGCTTCCGTTAAAGGATTCGCTGAATATGAAGTCGTGGGTGAGTTCATCAATCGTTGCCCGCCCGAACACCGAAATCCGCAGAAAGTCGATGAAGGCTTCTTTCCCCGAAACATAGTCGCTGGCAAAAAATGCTCCGGCCACGTAGGTCATTACGAACGAGCAAACGATGAGTGCAGGAAAGATCCGTGCGACGCGCTTTACCAGATAACTTTGAACGCTGGTGGCATTCAAGTAACTGAGCGTTATCAGCAACCCGGAAATCGCAAAAAAGCAAAGAACCGCCACACCGCCCAGCGAGTTGTAACCCTCAATGGCGGGCTCGCTCGTACCTGCCAACACATAGTGATGGCTGACCAGGACCATAAGGGCGGCAAGGTGCCTGATCAGGTCAAACGAGTTGTTTCGCAATGGAGCACTCCTTGTCAGGCCTGGTTTGGACTAAACCAACGGCTACAATCCTGAATTGTGTTTGGCCGAGAATGTCTCCATGGAAGGTTTAAACACTTAGGGTCGGCCTTGAGGTTGCGCAGTGTGCCAAGGTAGAAACGGCTTTTGTAGGCATTTCTACACAATCCACACACAGCCTCCACGAAACGCCCACACAGCCCTCCCAGACTCTCCCTCATTCGAACAGGGAGAGACCCACATGAACCGTAACCTGACCATCAAGCTCGGGGCGATTGCCTTACTGATTCTGTTACTGCTGATTCCATTGCTGATGATCAACGGCGTGATCCAGGACCGTCAGCAACTGCGTGACGGTGTGCTTGAAGACATCGCCCGCAGTTCCAGCTACAGCCAGCAATTGAGTGGGCCGCTAATGGTGGTGCCGTATCGCAAAGTGGTGCGCACCTGGAAGCTCAACGAAAAAACCAATGAGCGTTACCAGGAAGTTGGCGAAGAGCGGGGCCGTTTGTATTTCCTGCCGGAGCGCTTCGAACTGGATGGCAACGTCCAGACCGAACTGCGTTCCCGGGGCATTTATGAAGCGCGGCTGTTCCACGCCGATAACCGCATCAATGGCCATTTCTCGATCCCGGAGCAGTTGGGGATCAAGGAAGACTTCGCCGACTATCAGTTCGACCAGCCATTTCTGGCGGTCGGTATCAGCGACATTCGCGGCATCGAGAACGCGCTGAAACTGGAACTCGATGGCCAGCGCCTGGACTTCGTTCCTGGCAGCCAGGTGGGTTTTTTGGGCGAGGGTGTGCATGTCATGCTGCCGGCGCTGGATGCAACGCAGGCCACGGAGTTGGCCTTCGGTTTCGATCTACGCCTCCAAGGTACCGGCCAGTTGCAAGTACTGCCGGTGGGCAAGACCAGCAAAGTGTCGTTTGCCGCCAACTGGCCGCACCCAAGCTTCATCGGCAACTACCTGCCGGCCCAGCGCGAAGTCACCGACCAGGGTTTCACTGCCAATTGGCAAACCTCGTTCTTCTCCACCAACCTGCAAGAAGCGTTGAACAGTTGCGTATCCGGCGCTGGTTGTGACGCGTTCAACGGTCGCAGCTTTGGCGTGAGCTTCATCGACCCGGTGGACCAATACCTGAAAAGCGATCGGGCGATCAAATATGCGCTGTTGTTCATCGTCCTGACCTTCGCCGGTTTCTTCCTCTTCGAAGTGCTGAAAAGCCTGGCAGTGCACCCGGTGCAATACGCACTGGTCGGCGTGGCTCTGGCGTTCTTCTACCTGTTGCTGCTGTCGCTGTCCGAGCACATTGGCTTTGCCCTGGCTTATCTGCTGTCGGCGAGTGGTTGTGTGTTGCTGATCGGCTTCTATGTCTGCCACGTGCTGCGCAGCGTGCGCCACGGCTTGAGTTTTTCGGCGGGGTTGGCAGCGTTGTACGGTTTGCTCTACGGCTTGTTGAGTGCCGAGGATTACGCGCTGTTGATGGGCTCGCTGTTGCTGTTCGGGTTGCTGGGTGTGTTCATGGTGCTGACCCGCAAACTGGACTGGTATGGGATCGGGCAGAAGTCGGCCAAGCCGTTGGTGTTTGATATGGGAGCGGTGGAATGAGCCGGTCGTTGGGGTTGCGCGAGGATCAGCGGGAAGGGGAGGTGTTGGCGACGCTGATTTTTGGGTTGTTTCCGTTAGATCCAGTGTGGTGCATTCGCGAGCAGGCTCGCTCCCACAATGGATTGCATGAACAACACAAAACCAATGTGGGAGCGAGCCTGCTCGCGATGAGGCCGGGACATTCGATGAAGCTCTAAACCTTAGGCATTGTCGCCAACATCGAAGCCCGCTGACTCACCTCAAAAAACCACTCGGCCAGCTTCGGATTCGCCGTGCGCCATTCCAGATCCGGATGGCGCAAGTCGAGGTAACCCAAGGCACATGCCACGCTAATCGCGGCTACGTCGAAATGGCTGGTCAGTTCGGCAATCGCATCCGCTTCGAGCAACGCCAGGGCACGGCGGATCTTCTCGCGCTGGCCGTCGAGCCACTGGTCCCAGTGTTTCTCCGGGGCGCGCAGGGCTTGTTCATAGCGAATCATCACCGCGGCGTCCATGATCCCGTCGGCCAGGGAGGCCAGGGTCAGGCGACGCCAGCGTGCCGAACCGTCGCGCGGGATCAGCGGATTGCCGACATGCTGGTGATCGAGGTAATCGAGGATCACCCGGCTGTCATGGATCACGTTGCCATCGGCCAGGCGCAGGGCCGGGATCTTGCCCAGCGGGTTGTCTTCGCAGAGCGCCAGGTCCGGGCTGACCGGCGTCAACTGGCTGAGTTGCAGGGCCACGCGGTCGGTCTGACCGGTCTCGTGCAGCAGCACCGTGACTTTGCGAACGAAGGGCGAAGCGGGGTTGTAGAACAGGGTCATGCTCGGGGCGGACATGGCAGCGTCTCGATCGGTGGCAGTGCGGGGCAGCATAGCGCGTTGATCCGATAGCTCAAGATCAGAAATGAACACAGGACCCCATGTGGGAGCGGGCTTGCTCGCGAAGGCGTCGTGCCAGTCAACATTGATGCTGAATGACACACCGCTTTCGCGAGCAAGCCCGCTCCCACAGGGACTAGTGGCGTTGCAACAATCCGCGCAAGGCGAGGCCTGCGGGAATGCCCAGGCCCAGCCAGCTCAAGGCATCCCAAACCCCATCCCCCAGCAATGCGGAGAACAACCCGGCGGCACTCAGCAGTGCAATCACCGTCGGGGTGGCGAAGACTTTCCAGAAATTCGACTGCCTGGGTTTCATTCCGGGCGCTCCACTTTGGTGAGCACGGGTTTCGCCGCTTTGCGCCGCACCACCCACAAATAAACCCCGCTGCCGAGCACGATGATGGTCAGCACATCCAGGGTCGCCCAGAGGATTTTCATCGGCATGCCGCCGTAATCGCCGAAGTGCAGCGGTTGCGACATGCCCATCGCGTCCATGTACCAGGGGCGCTCGGCCACGGCGGTGACCTTCAGAGTACTGGCGTCGATCAGCACGGGTGTCAGCAGGTGCGACGTCAGGTGCGTGCTGCCTTTCATGAACACCGCGTAATGGTGTTCGCTGGAGAAGCGCGTGCCGGGGAAGGCGATGAAGTCCGGCTGCATGTCCGGCGCGACTTCCTTGGCGATGTCGAGTAATCGGGTGGCGGGTGCCAGTTGTGTCAGCGGCGGCGCATCGCGGTAGGGCGCGACCATCGCGCTCAGGCTGTCGTTGCGCCACGCGGCGATCAGCAGGTCGGCGCAGGCGCTGATCACCCCGGTCACGCCGACTACCAGCGCCCAGGTCAGGGTCACTACGCCAATCAGGTTGTGCAGGTCGAGCCAGCACAGGCGCGTGGATTTGTCCTGGCGCACGGTGGCAAATTTCAAGCGGCGCATGAACGGCAGGTACAGCACTGTGCCGGAGACAATCGCCAGCACAAACATGATCCCCATGAATGCCAGCAACAACTTGCCCGGCAGCCCGGCAAACATGTCCACGTGCAGGCGCAACATGACCATCATCAGCCCGCCATTGGCCGAGGGCATTTCCAGCGCTTCGCCGGTGCGGGCATCGAGCATGAAGGTGTGGGACGAGTTGGGTTCGGTGCCGGCGGTTTTCGCCATGATCGCGATCACGCCGTTGGGGTCTTCATCGTCGTAGCCGAAATACTGCATGACTTCGCCGGGACGATGTTGTTCTGCGGCCAGCACCAATTGCTGCAAGTTCAGCTGCGGGGTATCGGCCGGCATGACCTTCAACTCGGCGGCATCGCCCAGCAGGTGGTCGATCTCGTGATGGAAAATCAACGGCAGGCCGGTCAATGCCAGCATCAGCAGGAAGACCGTACAGATCAGGCTGGTCCAAGTGTGGATGCAGGACCAGCGGCGGATGGTTTTGCTCTTCATTTCATGGCCTTCAGAAAGACCAAAGCCGTCCTCGAAGGACGGCCTGGTCGTGGCGCGTGTCAGGTCAGGCGATTACCACTTGTATGTGGCGCTGGCGACGACGCTGCGTTGGTCGCCGTAGTAGCAGTAGAAGCTGTCGCAAGTGGAGATGTAGTCCTTGTCGAACAGGTTGGTGGCGTTGACGGCCAGCGACGCGCCTTTGAGGCTGTTGTCCAGGCGGCCGAGGTCGTAATGAACCGAGGCGTCGAACACGGTGTAGGCGTCAGCCTTGCCCAGCCAGGTGTTGCCCTGGTCGCCGTAGGTGTTGCCGGTATAGCGAACGCCCGCACCCACGCCAAAGCCGTCCAGTACGCCGGTGTGCCAGGTGTAATCGGTCCACAGCGAGGCTTGCTGGTTCGGCATCAGCTGCAGGCGATTACCTTTGAAGTCGCCTTTTTGCACCTCCGACTTGGCCAGGGTGTATGCGGCGATGACCTTAAGGTTTTCGGTGACGTCGGAAACGGCTTCCAGCTCCAGGCCCTTGACCTTCACTTCGCCGGTCTGGCTGGTGATCGGGATGTCGGCCACTGTGGTGGTGACCGAGACGTTTTTCTGAGTCAGGTCATACACCGCGGCGCTCAACAAGGTGTTGCTGCCCGGCGGCTGGTACTTGATCCCCAGTTCCCACTGCTTGCCTTCCGTTGGCTTGAACGAGTCGGTCGGTGAGCTGCTGGCGTTGCTCGTTGGCTGGAACGATTCGGCATACGACAGGTAAGGCACGAAACCCGAATCAAAGACGTAGCTGATGGCCGCGTTGCCGCTGAATTTCTTGTTGCGATCAGTATTGGTCGCGTCTGCTTTGTTGAAATACGTGGTGGCGGTGTGAATCCAGTCTTCGCGACCACCGAGCGTCAGGCGCCATTGATCAAGCGCCATCTGGTCTTGAACGTACAGACCGGTCTGGTTGGTTTTCTGATCGTAGTCGTAGTACGCGGTGGAGCGCGCCGGACGCTCGATCGGCTGGCCATAAATCGGGTTGTTCACGTTGATGCTCGGAGCGGTGCCGAAGATCGAGGTGTAGTTGGAGTTGGTGCGCTGGTGATCCAGACCAATCAACAGGGTGTGGCGGATGTCGCCGGTTGCGAAGTCACCCTGGAAATTGTTATCCACGGCGAACTGGCTGATGTCTTCATCGACACTGGTGGTAGTGCGCCCGACGTTACCCTCGGCGTCGACCATTGTGTAGGGGTACGAACCGACCGTGACGGCCTGGAAGGACAGGTCGGTCTTGGTGTAGCGCAGGTTTTGTTTGAACTGCCAGACATCGTTGATGCGATGTTCAAACGCATAGCCCAGCGCGTAGTAGGTGCGGTCGTAGTATTCCCAGTCCGGGTCGCCGAGGTTTTTGTGGTGGGAAATATCACCGAACGGCATTTTGATCTTGGTGCCCTGTACCGGCAGGAACTGGCTGGTGATGCCGGTATCGTCACGGGTGAATTGCGTGAGCAGGGTGAACTTGGTGTCTTCGTCGATATTCCAGGTCAAGCTTGGGGCGATGTTGTAGCGCTTGTTGTCGATGTGGTCGATCTGCGTGTCGCTGTCGCGCACTACACCGCTCAAGCCGTAGAGGAAGCGACCTTCATCGTCGATCTTGCCGGTACTGGCGAAGTTGATCTGACGGTAATTGTCGCTGCCGTATTGCAGCTGGATTTCATTGCTCGATTCGGCGCTGGGACGTCGGCTAACCATGTCCAGCAGACCGCCCGGCGGGGTCTGGCCGTACACCGAAGAGGCCGGGCCACGCAGCAGGGCGATGCGGTCCAGGTTCCAGGTTTCCGCTTTCGGCATGGCGTACACGCCTTTGGGCAGCGGCAAGCCGTCGAGGAACTGGGTCGGCTCGAAACCGCGTACCCGCAGCCAGTCGGAACGGGTGTCGCTGCCGTAGCTGCTGGCCACGATGCCGGGCATGTAGCGCACGGCATCATCAAGGTTTTGGACCTTGCGGTCGTCCATCTGCTGACGGGTCGCGACGGAAATCGAACGCGGTGCTTCTACCAGTGCGGTGTCGGTTTTGGTGCCTGCGGCGGTACGCGTGGCCACGTAACCCTCGACCGGCCCCCAAGCGCTTTCGGCATTTCCTACGCCAATGACCGCGGTTTCCGGCAACGCCATGACGCCTTCGGGCACCGCCACCAGGCTATAAGTGCCGGTGCTGCTTTGTTCCAGCTGTAAACCGGTGCCGCGCAAGGCTTCACGCAAGGCGCCGGTGGCGTCGAACTGGCCGTTGACCGGCGCCGAGGTCTTGCCCGCCGCCAGGGATGGATTCAGCGACAGCGCCAGACCGGCCTGACTGGCGATCTGGTTCAGGGTGCTGGCCAACGGCGCGGCCGGCAGGTTGTAGGCGCGAACGCTGGACACCTGTTCAGCGGCGATCAGTTGGCTGCTGGCCAGAGGGGCACAAAGAGCAATGGCGACCGCCAGCAAACTGGGGCGCAACAAGGTGTCGAGCGAACGGGACATACAGCGGCTCCTGAATGGAAATATTTCTCAATTGCCTAGGTGCCGAACGAGAATGCAAAAGTGATAGGGCGGGATGAAAATAATTTCGATTCGTGATTTGCGGTGTGGTTGCTGGCCTCTTCGCGGGCAAGCCTCGCTCCTACAGGTCGGCGGCGCACCTCGGTACTTGTATGAGCGAGGCTTGCCCGCGAAGGCGCCGGCTCAGACACCAAAAATCTCAGGGTTTGACGTCAGCCTTCGCCACCGTCACCCACCACGGCGTGTGCTGCTCAATCTGCACCGGCAAGGTCGGCAGCAGCGCGCTCAGCGCCTTGTCGGTGTCATGCAGTGGGAAGCTGCCGGTGATCCGCAGGTCGGCAATCTCCGGCGCTACGCCCAAGTGCCCACGACGGTAGCGGCCGAGTTCATGCACCAGGTCTTCCAGGCGTGCGTTGTCTACGACCAGCATGCCGCGGGTCCAGGCGTCGGCGCCGAGGTTGAGCGCCACAATCGGCCCCAGGCCATTACTGCGCATCAGCACTTGCTGGCCTTCGCGCAGGATCTGTTCTTCCGGGCTCGACTCCGGGTGAGCCGCCACCGCCGATTGCAACACGCTCAGGCGCGTGCCTTCGTCTTCGCGCTTGACCAGGAACCGCGTCCCCAGGGCGCGCATGCTGCCTTCGCGGGTTTCGACGATAAATGGCCGGGCATCGCCATGGCCGGTTTCGACGAGGATTTCCCCTTCCTGAAGAATGATCCGCCGCTGCTTCTCATCGAAGCGCACATCCACGGCACTGTGGGTGTTGAGGTTGATCACGGTGCCGTCGGCCAGGCGCAGGGTGCGTTGCTCGCCGGTGGCGGTGCGCTGATCGGCCAGCCAATAGTCGACGGGCAGGAATCGATCACCGGCGAACAGCGCCAACCCGATCACCGCGACAATGCTGGCCAAGCCAGTGCCGAGCCTGCGCACCCGCCGCCGGATGCTTTCACGCGATTGCAGCAATGCCGTGCGAGCCGGGCCGTTGGCGACGCTGAAACGCTGGTCGAGCATGCCCAGTTGGCGCCAGGCGCGGGCGTGCTCTTCGTGGGCGGCGTGCCATTTGGCGAACTCTTCGCGTTCAATAGGGCTGCCGGAATCCAGCGACAATTGCCAGGCAATCGCGGCGTCCAGCACCTGTGCCGACACCGGTTTGGAACTGACTGGACTCATACCGGCTCACCGTACAAGGCGATGTAGCACTGGCGAATGCCCTGGGCCAGGTATTGCCGCACCCGTGGCACCGAGACGCCGAGTTTCTCGGCAATTTCGCCGTGGCTCAGGCCGTCGAGACGGTTATACAGAAACGCCGCCCGGGCCTTGCTCGACAGTTTGCCGAGCAGACGGTCGATGGCCTTGAGGTCTTCGAGGATCATTTGCTGCTCTTCCACCGACGGCTGCTCGCCTTCGGGAATCAGCATCAGTTCGGTGAGGTAGGCCTGTTCCAGCGCGGCACGGCGGAAATAGTCGAACAGCAGCCCCTTGGCAATCGCCACCAGAAACGCACGCGGTTCGCGAGGTTCCTTGAGTTCGTCACGACCGAGCAGGCGCACAAAGGTGTCCTGGCTCAGGTCTTCAGCCCGTTGCGGGCAGGCCACATTGCGTCGCAGCCAGGCCAATAGCCAGCCGCGATGGTCGCGATATAACGCACCAACGAGCTCACTGTGGGGGCTTTGGACTGACGACACGTAGCATCACCGATTGGGAAGTGTTAACTAACGAGAATTGTTCGCGATTGTGTCAGAGGTGGGGGAGGTACGCAATTGGCGCTGGTCGGGTGGTTTTGGGAGGGCGTTCAGTGAGACCGTGTCATCGTTCTTCGCGGGCAAGCCTCGCTCCTACAGGGGGAACGTATTTCTAATGTAGGAGCGAGGCTTGCCCGCGAAGGCGCCAGGACAGGCGCCGGAGATTTAAAACGAAGGCGCCCGCTGCCGTCGTTTCCACTGGCTGATCCGCTGCTGCAAATTCAACGGGCTATGAATCTGTTGTTGCCGCGCCCGGCTGAACAAAATCAACGCCAGCTCTGCCGTGGCCAACGCATCGGCACTGGCGTTATGCCGTTCAAAGACTTCGAGTTTGAACCAGTCAATCCACTCATCCAGCCCGGCCTCGCGGATATTCGCCTGGGGGCAGAGCAGTGGCGCGATGTCCGCCACGTCCAGAAACGGATGCTGCAACTTGTAGCCCAGATGATCTTTCAACGCGCGCCCGAGCATGTGCTGATCAAACGGCGCATGAAACGCCAGCACCGGGCTGTCGCCAAGGAACTCCATGAATTCGAGCAACGCCTCGGCCGGGTCGCTGCCGGCGGCGATGGCACTGGGCCCCAGACCATGGATCAACATGCTCGGCGCCAGTTTCATATCGACACATTGCAGGGTGCGTTCGAATTGCTGACTGAAATCGATCGCGCCATCCTCGATCACCACCGCGCCAATGGACAACACCCGATCCTTGTTCAGGTTCAGCCCGGTGGTTTCCAGGTCGAGCACTACCCAACGCTGCTCGCGCAGGCTGCATTCGCTCAGCCCGGCGCCGACCGGCAAGCGCTGCAGACGCTGTTGCAGATCATCCGGTAGCAGCGGGGTCGCCGGGCGCAACCATGAAAACAGGCTCATAGCTGATACCGCAGGGTCAGGCTGCTTTGCAGGCGTTGGGCCTGGCGCAGGGATTCACGCAGGATGCGCCGGTCCAGATGATTGAGGCTGTCGGGATCGACGCGATTGGAGTAGGGCAAGTTCTCGCGGGTTTGTAGCTGATGTTGCTGCATACGGGTTTGCTGGATGAAGTGATAGGCCTCTTCGTACGCCGCGCCGTCCAGCCGGTCGATGACCTCTTTATCCACCAGTTGCCGAAAGCGCTCCTGAGTGTTGTTGGCTTCGATGCCATTGGCCAGCGCCAGCAATCGGGCGCCATCCACAAACGGCGTCAGCCCCTGGACTTTCAGGTCCAGCGTGGCTTTCTCGCCATTCTTGCGCGCCAGCACGAACTCACGGAATCGTCCCACCGGAGGGCGATTGCGCAACGCGTTCTCGGCCATCATCCGCTGGAACAAGCGGTTGTCCGCCACCTGATCGAGAACCCCCCGACGCAGTTGCTCGCAGCCTTGCTCGTCGCCCCAGACCACCCGCAAGTCGAAATAAATACTCGAACCCAGCAGGTTCTCCGGCGTCGCCTCGCGGATAAACGCCGCGAACCGCCGCGCCCACTCGGCCCGGGACAAACACAGCTCGGGGTTGCCGGCCATGATGTTGCCCTTGCACAGGGTGAAGCCGCAGAGCGCCAGGCTGTGATTGATTTGCTGGGCGATGGGCAGCAACTTGCCGCGTATCTCGGCAGCGTGGGCCGCGTCCCGTGCCTCGAACAAAATGCCGTTGTCCTGATCAGTGTGCAGCGTCTGCTCGCGCCGGCCTTCACTGCCGAAACACAGCCAACTGAACGGCACCCCCGGGTCGCCTTTCTCGGCAAGGGTCAGCTCGATCACCCGGCACACGGTGTGGTCGTTAAGCAGGGTGATGATGTGGGTGATCTGGGTCGAGGACGCGCCGTGGGCCAGCATACGTTCGACCAATTGGCCGATTTCGCCGCGCAGTGCCACCAGGTTTTCGACTTTCTGCGCGCTGCGGATGGTCCGTGCCAGGTGCACCAGATCGACCCGTTGCAGGGAAAACAGATCGCGCTCGGACACCACGCCACACAGGCGTTGTTCCTTGACCAGGCAGACGTGGGCGATGTGCCGTTCGGTCATGGCAATCGCCGCGTCGAAGGCGCTGTGATCCGGGGTCAGGAAAAACGGCGCCCGGGTCATGTGGCCCTCGATGGCTTCGTTGAAGTCATTGATGCCTTGCGCCACCACATGGCGCAAGTCTCGCAGGGTGAAAATCCCCAGCGGCGCTTTCTGTTCGTCGACGATCACGATGCTGCCGACCTGTTGCTCGTGCATCAGGCTGACGGCTTCGCGCAGGGGCGTGGCCGGGCTGCACGTCACCGGATGACGCATGGCCAGCTCGCCCAACCGGGTGTTCAACGAGTACTGGGTGCCAAGCGTTTCCACGGCTTTTTGCTGGACTTGCTGGTTGACCTGATCCAGCAGACTGCTGACCCCACGCAAGGCGAAGTCGCGAAACGTACTCGACAGCGCGAACAGCTTGATGAACGCCAGTTTGTTCAGTTGCAGGCAAAAAGTGTCTTCGGCCGCAAGATGTTCAGTTCGGGTCGCACGTTCACCCAGCAGCGCGGCAAGGGGGAAGCATTCCCCCGTGGTGATTTCGAAGGTGGTTTCGGTGCCACCCTTGGCCGTGTGCGGGCGTTCGCCGACCACCCGGCCCTGCTTGACGATGTAGAAATGCTCAACCGGGCCGTCGGCGGGTTTGATGATGCTCTCGCCGGGAGCGTAGAAACGCAGCTGACATTGCTCCACCAAGTAGGCCAGGTGGGCGTGTTCCATCTGATTGAAGGGCGGGAAACGCTGGAGGAATTGCAAGGTGCCCTGAATGTTCTGCAACACCGCGGTTTTCCCTGCCTGGGTGAAGGCGTCCGCTTTACTCATCACTATTACCGCAGTCTTTTTTGAATTGTTGTTGTCGGATTGTTCAGCCATGGTCGGCCCCTGTGCGCAGGGTGCCCATTGGACGTAAGTCTAGGTAGGCGGTGGATATGGCTATATTTCGGAAATGCCCTACGCACATTGTGGGAAAACGTCTCACTTTTCCTCTAGGCAAAATATCCGACGAAGTGCACATTGAAGCTCTGCTTAGCGATGTCTGACCACTGTGCTAGGGGATTGAATAGAAAACGTAGAGAAAGCCATGTCCGACCACGATATTTTGAGTGACGCCGAGCGCGAGGCGCTCAGTGCGATCATGCTGGAGCCTGATCTTCCGCCGCAGCGGGTATTGATCGTCGATGACGACAAAGATGCCCGGGAGCTGTTATCGGAGATTCTGGCGCTGGATGGCATTCGCTGCATGACCGCCGCCAGTGGTGAGACCGCACTCAAGATGCTGGACGAGAAGCCCGCGATTGGACTGGTGATTACCGATCTGCGAATGGGGCATGTGGATGGCCTGGAATTGATTCGCCAAGTGCGTGAGTCGGTTCGGGCGGCCATGCCGATCATCATTGTTTCGGGCGATGCCGACGTGAAAGATGCCATCGCCGCCATGCATTTGAGCGTGGTGGATTTCCTGCTCAAGCCGATTGATACCGGCAAGTTGCTGGCGTTGGTCAAGCATGAGTTGGGGATGGAGCCCTAGATCGGCTCTCCGCATTCCCTGTGGGAGCGAGCTTGCTCGCGATGAGGCCATCACAGTCAATATCGATGTGACAGACCCGCCGCCATCGCGAGCAGGCTCGCTCCCACAGGGGAAAGCATTCGCAAATAAAAAGGCCCTGATCCGAAGATCAGGGCCTTTTTTTGTGCGGCATCAGCGCTCAGTTACAGGCCATTGGCAGCCTTGAACTCGCGACGACGACGGTGCAGAACCGGCTCGGTGTAGCCGTTCGGCTGCTTAGTGCCTTCAATCACCAGTTCGACCGCCGCCTGGAAGGCGATGTTGCTGTCGAAGTTAGGTGCCAGCGGACGGTACAGCGCGTCGTTGGCGTTCTGGCGGTCAACCACTGGCGCCATACGCTTGAGGCTTTCCATCACTTGAGCTTCAGTGACGATGCCATGACGCAGCCAGTTGGCGATGTGCTGGCTGGAAATGCGCAGCGTCGCACGGTCTTCCATCAGGCCGACGTCGTTGATGTCCGGCACTTTCGAGCAGCCCACGCCCTGGTCAATCCAGCGCACCACATAACCAAGGATGCCCTGGGCGTTGTTGTCCAGTTCGTTCTTGATCTGCTCTGCGGTCCAGCTCGGGTTAACGGCCAGCGGGATGGTCAGAATATCGTCCACCGAGGCGCGCGCACGTTTGGCCAGTTCGGCCTGACGGGCGAACACATCAACCTTGTGGTAATGCAGCGCGTGCAGTGCAGCGGCGGTCGGCGATGGTACCCAAGCGGTGTTGGCGCCGGCCAGTGGGTGAGCGATTTTCTGTTCGAGCATCGCCGCCATCAGGTCGGGCATGGCCCACATGCCTTTACCGATCTGGGCGCGACCTTGCAGGCCGGTGCTCAAGCCGATATCGACGTTCCAGTTTTCGTAGGCACCGATCCACTTCTCAGCCTTCATGTCGGCCTTGCGCACCATCGGGCCGGCTTCCATGGAGGTGTGGATTTCGTCGCCGGTGCGGTCGAGGAAACCGGTGTTGATGAACACCACGCGCTCGCTGGCAGCCTTGATGCAGGCCTTGAGGTTAACCGTGGTGCGGCGTTCCTCATCCATGATCCCGACTTTCAGGGTGTTGCGCGGCAGGTCGAGTACGTCTTCGATGCGCCCGAACAGCTCGTTGGTGAACGCCGCTTCTTCCGGGCCGTGCATCTTCGGCTTCACGATGTAGACCGAGCCGGTACGGCTGTTCTTGCGCGAGCTGGTGCCATTGAGGCTGTGGATCGCCGCGAGGCAGGTCACCAGACCGTCGAGGATGCCTTCCGGCACTTCGTTGCCATCTTTATCGAGGATCGCGTCGATGGTCATCAAATGGCCAACGTTACGTACGAACAACAGCGAACGACCGTGCAGGCTCAGCTCCTTGCCGTCGACGCCGGTGTAGGTACGGTCGGCGTTCATGGTGCGGGTAAAGGTCTTGCCACCCTTGGAGACTTCTTCCGACAGATCGCCCTTCATCAGGCCGAGCCAGTTGCGGTAGATCACCACTTTGTCATCGGCATCGACGGCGGCGACGGAGTCTTCGCAGTCCATGATGGTGGTCAGTGCGGCTTCCATCAGGATGTCTTTGATGCCGGCCGCGTCGGTCTGGCCGACCGGAGTGGTGGCATCGACCTGGATTTCGAAATGCAGGCCGTTGTTTTTCAGCAGGATCGCGGTCGGTGCGGCGGCGTCGCCGTGGAAACCGATCAACTGAGCGTCGTTGCGCAAGCCAGTGTTGCTGCCACCTTTAAGGGCGACCACCAGTTTGCCGTCAACGATCTTGTAGCCGGTGGAATCGACGTGAGTGCCGGCGGCCAATGGCGCTGCTTCATCGAGGAAAGCGCGGGCGAAGGCGATGACCTTGTCGCCGCGAACCTTGTTGTAGCCTTTACCTTTTTCCGCGCCGTCAGCTTCGCTGATGGCGTCGGTGCCGTAGAGCGCGTCATACAGCGAACCCCAGCGGGCATTCGAAGCATTGAGCGCAAAACGCGCGTTCATTACCGGCACCACGAGTTGCGGGCCGGCCATGCGGGCGATTTCGTCATCGACGTTTTGCGTCGTTGCGTGGAAATCGGCCGCTTCTGGCAGCAGATAACCGATGTCTTGCAGGAAGGCTTTATAGGCCACGGCGTCGTGTGGTTGACCGGCACGGGATTGGTGCCAGCCATCGATACGAGCCTGGAAATCATCGCGTTTGGCGAGTAGGGCTTTGTTCTTCGGCGCCAGGTCATGAATGACCTTATCGGCACCGGCCCAGAACTTATCGGCGGTGAGGCCGGTACCGGGAATGGCTTCGTTGTTCACGAAGTCGAACAGGACTTTGGCGACCTGCAGGCCACCGACTTGAACGTGTTCAGTCATTGCTTGCCTCACTCTGCTCAGCTATTTCGCTTTTCAGCTCTTCAATTTTGACAATGAAGCCTCTGGCCATTTAAACCACAAACCCGTCCGCCAGTACATGCCCTTGCGGGCGGCTGGGTTCGGTCCAATCAACGGCTTGGAGGCCTTGCTGACGGGGCTTTCAGGGTTGCGAGTGTGCCGGTGGCAGACATCGATCCAACATTATGTAGTGCGCGCTGCGGCATACTACATGATGAATTGCGCTTGTGAAAATTAGACTAATTACGTCGTTCTGCGACCCCATGACGCATTGCAGTCATGTCGGGGAACGGGATGTTCTCAAAAAACTATTGGATTGTTCCAGTTAAATATAAAAACTTGTACACATAATCTTTGGTGCACTGCTATGGGGCTCTGCATTTGTTGGCTCAATGCTGACCTTTTGTGGCGAGGGGGCTTGCCCCCGTTGGGACGCGAAGCGGCCCCCATGTTTTTCAGATCAACCTTATTAACCGCTTTTGCGACTGCTTCGCAGCCGAACGGGGGCAAGCCCCCTCGCCACAAACAACCCTTGCCTATACTTCTCTTTCTATAACAAAAGAGGGCTGCGCCATGGACCACCTTGTACTCACCGTATTCGCGCCGGACAAGCCAGGGCAGGTCGAGCGCATTGCCCAATGTATCGCCGAGCATGGCGGTAACTGGCTGGAAAGCCGCATGTCGCGCATGGCCGGGCAGTTCGCCGGGATTCTTCGGGTGGGCGTGCCGGCCGAAGCCTACGACGAATTGGTCGATGCCCTACAAGCGTTGTCCACCCATGGTATTCGCGTACTGATCGCTGAAAGCGGCATCGAACAATCCTGCACCTGGAAGCCGATCGCAATGGAGTTGGTAGGTAATGACCGGCCGGGGATCGTGCGCGACATCACGCGCTTGTTGAGCGAGCAGGGGGTGAACCTGGAGCGTCTGGTTACCGAAGTGCGCCCGGCGCCGATGAGCAGCGAACCGCTGTTCCACGCCGAGGCGATTCTCGCGGTGCCGCTGACCTTGTCCCTGGACGTGCTGCAATCGCGACTGGAAACCCTGGCCGATGACTTGATGGTTGAATTGGTACTGCGCAGCGATCCCTGACACCAGCGGTGTCTGACAGTGTTATCCAAGTTAAACGTGCACCTGCCTGTGGATAACCTGTAGAGACACCCCGCCAGGCCACGCCGGCCGGGGCTCTTCCGGATCTGATCAAAAAACCAGCAGTTTCAACAAGTTGCGCACAAACGCCGGGGATCACGCTGTGGATAACCTTGGGAAGGATTGATGCAGGCCACGAAGAACGTGGCCTGTGGAGGTTTGTACGTTTTCTGATCAGTTGCGGCGGCGCATGCTGATCACTGCATCGACGCTGTAAACCGCCAGGCCGGCCCAGATAAAGATGAACGCCACCAGTGTGCTGGACGACAGGTGTTCACCAAACAGCAGAACGGCTTGCAGCAGCACCAGTGTCGGTGCCAGGTACTGGAGAAATCCGAGGGTGGTGTAGGGCAAATGCCGTGCAGCGGCATTGAAACAGACCAGCGGCACCAGCGTTACCGGGCCGGCCGCCACCAGCCACCAGGCTTGGGACGTCGTCCAAAACTCGGGTTGCGCGCTGGTGGCTGTTTGATTGAACAGCAACCAAGCGATGGCAATCGGCACCAGCATCCAGGTTTCGACTACCAACCCCGGCAACGCCTTGACCGGCGCCTGTTTGCGGATCAGCCCGTAGAAGCCGAAAGTCAGCGCCAGCACCAACGACACCCACGGCAGACTGCCGACCTGCCACACCTGTTGCGCCACGCCAACCGCGGCCAGACCCACCGCCAGCCATTGCATGCGCCGCAGTCGTTCGCCGAGGATCAGCATCCCCAGCAGCACGTTCACCAGCGGATTGATGTAATAGCCGAGGCTGGCTTCAAGCATGCGTCCGTTGTTCACCGACCAGACGTAGGTCAGCCAGTTGGCCGCGATCAGGGTGCCACTCAGGGCCAGGATCGCCAGGCGCTTCGGGTTGTCACGCAATTCGCGCCACCAGCCCGGATGCTTCCAGACCATCAGCAGCAAGGCACCGAACAACGCGGACCAGAGCACCCGGTGGATGATGATTTCTACGGCCGGCACCGAGGCGATGGCTTTGAAGTAGATGGGGAAAAGTCCCCAGATGATGTAGGCAGTGAGGCCCAGGATGTACCCGCGACGCGGGTTGGCAGCTTGCATGCAGAATCCTTGCTTAGGCAGCTAACAAAGAGGGGATTGTAAGGAGATTTGTCGGAATGGTCGCGGACCAATGTGGGAGCGGGCTTGCTCGCGAATGCGGTGGGTCAGTCAACATATTTGCCGAATGACCCACCGCATTCGCGAGCAAGCCCGCTCCCACAGGGGGGATCAGGGTGTGTTAGAAGAGTTTTAGCGGTTCTTCATTCAGCGCGGACAACTGTTCGCGCAACGCCAACACCTGATCGCCCCAATACCGCTCGCTGCCGAACCACGGAAAACTATGCGGGAACGCCGGGTCATCCCAACGCCGCGCCAACCAGGCGCTGTAGTGCATCAGGCGCAATGCCCGCAGCGGTTCGATCAGCGCCAGTTCCCGCGGGTCGAAGTCATGAAACTCGTTGTAACCGTCCATCAATTCCGACAACTGACCGAGACATTCCTGACGATCCCCGGCCAGCATCATCCAGATGTCCTGCACTGCAGGGCCCATGCGACAGTCGTCGAGGTCGACGATGTGGAACATCTCGTCGCGGCACATCATGTTGCCGGGGTGGCAATCGCCGTGCATGCGGATGTTCTGGTGCGGCGTGGCCTTGTAGACCTCTTCCACGCGCTTGAGCAGGTCGCGGGCCACGGACTCGTAGGCCGGCAGCAGGCTTTTCGGTACGAAATTGCCTTCGAGCAAGGTGTTCAGCGAATCGTGTCCGAAGTTTTTCACGCCCAGTGCTTCACGGTGGTCGAACGGCTTGGTCGCGCCGACGGCGTGCAGGCGTCCGAGCAATTGGCCCAGGCGATACAGCTGATCCAAATTGCCTGGCTCTGGCGCGCGGCCGCCACGGCGAGGAAACAGGGTGAAGCGGAACCCGGCGTGTTCATGCAGGCTGGCACCGTTGTGAATCATCGGCGCGACCACCGGCACGTCGCATTCGGCGAGTTCGAAGGTGAACTGGTGTTCTTCGAGAATCGCTTCGTTGGTCCAGCGCTGCGGGCGGTAGAACTTGGCGATCAGCGGCTCGGAGTCTTCGATGCCGACTTGGTAGACGCGGTTCTCGTAGCTGTTGAGCGCCAGAATGCGCGCGTCGCTGAGAAAGCCGATGCTTTCGACGGCATCGAGCACGAGGTCTGGGGTGAGGGTTGCAAACGGGTGGGCCATGCTGACTCCTGCGCGCAGCAGGCTGCCGCGTCCGGCCAAGCATGGTAGCGCAGACGGGGCTTCTTTAGGGGGATCGTTCCCACGCAGAGCGTGGGAACGATCATGAGTAAACCCTGTAGGAGCGAGGCTTGCCCGCGAAGAGGCCGGATCAGGCGCCGACGACCCCGCCGTCCTCACGCGTGATGGCCATCACCGAAGACCGCGGCTTGCCGTTCGGCAAATGCTCAGGGAACGTCGAACCACCGTTCTCCCCCGGATGCTGAATCCCGACAAACAGGGTTTTCTGATCCGGCGAAAAGCTGATCCCCGTCACCTCACAACCAATCGGCCCGACCATGAAGCGGCGGATTTCCCCGGTCACCGGGTCGGCGCAGAGCATCTGGTTGTTGCCCATGCCGGCAAAATCCCCGGCATTGCTCGAATCGCCATCGGTGAGAATCCACAAGCGCCCGGCCTTGTCGAAACCCAAGCCGTCCGGGCTGTTGAACATGTTCTGTGGGGTGATGTTCGACGAACCGCCCTTCGGCGTGCCCGCATGCACGCCCGGATTGCCGGCGACCACGAACAAGTCCCAGGCAAAGCTTTTCGAACCGTGATCATCGCGGTCGGTGCGCCAGCGCAGGATCTGCCCGTAAACGTTTTTCTCCCGCGGGTTTGGCCCGCCGACCGGTTGGCCGTCTTCGCCGCGTTTGGCGTTGTTGGTCAGGGTGCAATAAACCTGGCCGCCCTTGGGGCTGACGACGATCCATTCCGGGCGGTCCATGCGCGTGGCGTTGACCACGCTGGCGGCGAGGCGCGCGTGAATCAGTACTTCGGCCTGGTCGGCAAAGCCGCTGCTGGCGTCGATGCCGTTTTTGCCGTGGGTCAGTTCGATCCACTGGCCCTGGCCTTTCGGGTGATCGGCGTTGCCGTCGCCCGCGTCGAAGCGCGCCACGTATAAGGTGCCGTGGTCCAGCAAGTCGCGGTTGGCCTTGGGATTGCGGTGGTTGATCCTGTCGCGGCTAACGAATTTGTAGATGAACTCGCCGCGTTCATCGTCGCCCATGTAGACCACGGCGCGCCCGTCATTGGTCTGCGCCAGGGCGGCGTTCTCATGCTTGAAGCGGCCCAGGGCGGTACGTTTGACCGGGGTCGACTGCGGGTCGAACGGGTCGATTTCCACCACCCAGCCGTGACGGTTGAGTTCGTTGGGATTCTTCGCCAGGTCGAAACGCGGGTCGTGTTGATGCCAGTTGATGTCCTTGCTGGCAGCCACGGCACCATAGCGTTTTTGTGCAGCATCGAATTTCAGGTCGGGGTTGCTGCTGCCGAAGCAGTCGGTGAAGTTCTCTTCGCAGGTCAGGTAGGTGCCCCACGGCGTTTTGCCGTTGGCGCAGTTCTGGAAAGTGCCGAGGACTTTCTTACCGCGCTTGTCGGCGCTGGTTTTGAGCAATTCGTGACCGGCGGCCGGACCGCTAAAACGCAGCGGTGAATTACCGTGGATGCGCCGGTTATAGCGCGAGCCCTGGACGAATTCCCACTGACCACGGCGACGCTGTACTTCGATCACCGACACGCCTTCACAGGCCAGGGCCTTGCGCACATCTTCCGCCGATTGCGGCATGCCGCCGTGGGGATAGAGGTAGCGATAGTTGGTGTATTCGTTGTTGATCGCCATCAGCGCGCGGTCGTTGTCGCCGGGGAAGGCGAACAGGCTCATACCGTCGTTGTTGTCGCCGAACTGGACTTCCTGAGCCTGGGCGGTGCCGTTGCCGCTGGGGTCGAAGGCCGGACCGTTTTTCTGCAAGGGCTGGCCCCAACTGATCAACACCGAAGACTTGTAGCCGGGCGGCAGGGTGATGGCGTCGCTCGTGGCGGCGGCGATGCTGTTGAAACCCAGCAGTTTGCTGGAGCCGGCGCTGACACTGGCGGCCAGCACGCTGCGACTCAGCAGGTTGCCGCCGAGGAACATCGCCGCACCGCAGAGGGCGCCGGCGCTGATGAAGCCACGACGGCTGAGGCCGACCATTTTTTCCAGGTCGGTGGGTTGGTGCTCTTCTAATAGGCTCACATCAGGCTCCCTGCGGGTTTTTGCAGTCACCTTAATGAGCGTCAGTGAAGGTTTTGTTTCAGAGCGGCGTGCCGAGCAGGACGTTGGACGGCGAAAATTGCACCCGCACCGGCTGGCCGACGGCAAGGCCGGAGGTTCTTAAATGCAGCGGCTCGGCCAAGGCGCAGAGTGTCTGGCCATTCGGCAGGCCGATGCGCACTTCACTGGGGCCGTCTTCGGCGTCGAGAATTTCCTCGAGCGTGCCTTTCAGGCAATTGTTGCCAGGTGTTTCTGCTTGATCGATACCCAATAATTCCAGCCAACCGGCCTTGATCAGTGCGACTACCTCGGTGCCGGTTTGCAGCTCCAGGCGCAGAGTGCTGTCGTGGGTGATCTGCGCATCGATGCTCAAGCCTTCGGCCAGTTCCAGACGGATACGGTCGTTGCGACCCTGGGATTCAATCGCCGCGACCTTGCCGTGCAGTTGATTGCGCGCGCTGGTGCGCAGCATCAATCGACCGAGCAGGTCCAGATCACTGGCATCTTCGGCGGCTTCCAGCACCTGGGCCTGCAGAGCTTGCAGCTTTTGATACAGACGCAACACTCGTTCACCTTCGCTGGACAACTTGGCGCCACCGCCGCCCTTGCCGCCGACGCTACGCTCCACCAGCGGTTTTTGCGCAAGGTTGTTCAACTCGTCGATGGCGTCCCATGCCGCCTTGTAACTGAGGCCTGCGCTTTTCGCGGCGCGGGTGATCGAGCCTTGTTCGGCGATGTGTTGCAGCAGGGCGATGCGCTGCGGGCGGCGGACAATGTGCTGGGACAACAACGTAGGCAGGGACATGGTGGGTGCTTTGAGCGGTGGCAATGGGAGGACGTTGGCGGCTTGGACGGCGGGAGTCAAGTCGGTGCGCAATCCCTGTGGGAGCGAGCTTGCTCGCGATGAGGCCATAACATTCAATATGTATGTCGAATGTACTGACGCCATCGCGAGCAAGCTCGCTCCCACAGGGTTTGTGTTCTCAAGTCAAAACGTGTCGCCGGGTTTGGGGGTTCTGGCCAGGCAATAGACATCGACCCGTGCCGCACCGGCGTCCATCAACAAACGCGCCAGGGTTTGCGCGGTCGCACCAGTGGTCAGCACGTCGTCGATCAGGGCCAGATGACGGCCCGTGACAGACGCGCCGGGTGCGAGGGCGAAGGCGTTGCGCAAGTTTCGCCTGCGGGCATCGGCTTTCAGTTCCTGTTGGGCACTGGTGTCTTGAATCCTTAGTAGCAGCGTTTCATCGCAAGGAATGTCCAGCTTTTCACTGAGCCACCGCCCGAGCATCGCCGCTTGATTAAAACCCCGCTGACGCAGGCGTTTGGTAGCCAACGGCACAGGAATCAGCAGATCGGGTCGCTCCAGGTCTTCATCGAAACGATGTTGCAAGAACTGCGCGAGAAGTTCGCCGAGCAAGCGGCCAAATGGCCACTTCGCGTTGTGTTTGAAGCGAGTGATCAGGGCGTCTACCGGAAAGTTGTAGGTCCAGGGCGCCGCGACTCGCTCGAAGGCCGGCGGTTGTTGAAGGCATTGGCCGCAGGTCAGGCCGGAGGCGGGCAGTGGGAGGGCGCAGGTCTGGCAGTGATCGCCGAGCCAGGGCAGTTCGGTTTCGCAGGCGGTGCAGATCGGTGTGGCGTCATCGGCAGGCTCTGAACAGAGCAAGCAGGATTGTTTGTTTTTTAACCAGATGTAAACCGGTCCTTTGTATCGTGGTTGACAGCGCATCGCTCTTCCTTAAATATGCCGAACATCCGTGTCGCGCCTGTGGGTATTCCATTCCCCAGCCGCTTGCCAAGCATAAATCAAGGAAACGCCCATGAGCGCCAGCACCTCTGCAACCCTGCGTCATGACTGGTCTTTGGCCGAAGTCAAAGCACTCTTCGTTCAGCCATTCAACGACCTGCTGTTTCAAGCGCAGACGGTGCACCGCGCGCATTTCGACGCCAACCGGGTCCAGGTTTCCACGCTGCTGTCGATCAAGACCGGCGCCTGCCCGGAAGATTGCAAATATTGTCCGCAGTCCGGTCACTACAACACCGGCCTGGAAAAAGAAAAACTGATGGAAGTGCAGAAGGTCCTCGAAGAGGCCGCTCGCGCCAAGGCTATCGGTTCGACCCGTTTCTGCATGGGCGCGGCGTGGAAGCATCCGTCGGCCAAAGACATGCCTTACGTGCTGGAAATGGTCAAAGGCGTGAAAGCCATGGGCCTGGAAACCTGCATGACCCTCGGTCGCCTTGATCAGGACCAGACCGTCGCTCTGGCTGACGCCGGTCTCGATTACTACAACCACAACCTCGATACGTCGCCTGAGTTCTACGGCAGCATCATCACCACTCGCACCTATGGCGAGCGCCTGCAAACCCTGGCCTACGTGCGTGAATCGGGGATGAAGATCTGCTCCGGCGGCATTCTCGGCATGGGCGAGTCCCTCGACGACCGCGCCAACCTGCTGATCCAACTGGCCAACCTGCCAGAGCATCCGGAGTCGGTGCCGATCAACATGCTGGTGAAAGTCGCCGGCACGCCGCTGGAAAACGCCGATGACATCGACCCGTTCGACTTCATCCGCATGCTGGCTGTCGCCCGTATCCTGATGCCGCAATCCCACGTACGCCTGTCCGCCGGTCGCGAAGCGATGAACGAGCAGATGCAGGCCCTGGCGTTCTTCGCCGGTGCCAACTCGATTTTCTACGGCGACAAACTGCTGACCACCGCCAACCCGCAGGCTGACAAGGACATGCAACTGTTCTCGCGCCTGGGCATCCTGCCGGAAGCGCGTGAAGAGCACGCCGATGAAGTGCACCAAGCGGCCATCGAACAGGCGTTGGTTGAGCAGAAGAGCAGCGAGCAGTTCTATAACGCCGCCGTCTGACCCAATACAAATCCAATGTGGGAGCGGGCTTGCTCGCGAATGCGGAGTTTCAGTCACCATCCATGCTGGATGTGACGGCCCCTTCGCGAGCAAGCCCGCTCCCACATTGGGATTGGGTGCATACCCATATTGATCTTCGAGGTCTGCATGTCTTTCGATCTCAGCGCGCGCCTTGCTGCCCGTCGTGCCGACAATCTCTATCGCCAACGCCCGCTGCTTGAAAGCCCGCAAGGCCCGGAAGTGGTGGTCGATGGTCAGCCGTTGCTGGCGTTCTGTAACAACGACTACCTGGGCTTGGCCAATCACCCGCAAGTGATCGAAGCCTGGCGCGCTGGCGCGTCCCGTTGGGGCGTCGGCGGCGGGGCTTCGCATTTGGTCATCGGCCACAGCACGCCACATCATGAGTTGGAAGAAGCGCTGGCCGATCTCACCGGTCGGCCACGTGCGCTGCTGTTCACCACCGGTTACATGGCCAACCTCGGCGCGGTGACCGCGCTGGTCGGGCAGGGCGACACGGTGCTGGAGGACCGGCTCAATCACGCGTCGTTGCTGGATGCCGGTTTGTTGTCCGGTGCGCGCTTCAATCGTTACCTGCACAACGACGCAGTCAGTCTGGCCAAGCGTCTGGAGAAGGCCACTGGCAATACGCTGGTGGTCACCGATGGCGTGTTCAGCATGGACGGCGATATCGCCGACCTGCCGGCGCTGGCCCGGGAAGCCAAGGCCAAAGGCGCATGGCTGATGGTCGATGATGCCCACGGTTTTGGTCCGTTGGGCGCCCATGGTGGCGGAATCGTCGAGCATTTTGGTTTGAGTCAGGAGGACGTGCCGGTGTTGGTCGGCACCCTCGGCAAGGCCTTCGGTACCGCCGGTGCATTTGTCGCGGGCAGCGAAGAGCTAATCGAAAGCCTGATCCAGTTCGCTCGTCCCTACATCTACACCACCAGCCAACCACCGGCGCTGGCTTGTGCGACGCTGAAAAGTCTCGAATTACTGCGCAGCGAGCATTGGCGACGCGAGCACCTTAATGTGCTGATCCGTCAATTTCGTCGAGGTGCCGAGCAGATCGGCCTGGAACTCATGGACAGCTTTACACCGATCCAGCCAATCATGATCGGCGATGCTGGCCGTGCAGTTCGACTGTCGCAGATGCTGCGCGAGCGCGGCCTGATGGTGACCGCGATCCGTCCGCCCACCGTGCCGGCCGGCAGCGCTCGTTTGCGGGTGACCTTGACCGCTGCCCACAGCGAAGCGCAGGTGCAGCTATTGTTAAATGGACTGGCCGATTGTTTTGCACAACTGGGACCGGAGCCAAGCCATGCGTGATCGACTGATTCTGCTGCCCGGTTGGGGCCTCGGGATTTCGCCGCTGGAGCCGTTGGCGGCAGCCTTGCAAGGCCTGGATGAACACCTGCGAGTCGAGATCGAGCCGTTGCCGGAACTGGAGTCGGGCGATCTGCAGGAGTGGCTCGATGAACTCGATTCGACCGTGCCTCAGGATGCCTGGCTCGGTGGCTGGTCACTCGGCGGCATGCTCGCCTCCGAGCTGGCGGCGCGGCGCGGTGATCGCTGCTGCGGTTTGCTGACCCTGGCGAGTAACCCTTCGTTTGTCGCCCATGAGCAATGGCCGAGCGCGATGCCCGGTGAGACCTTCGATGCGTTTCTGGCCGGCTGCGGCGCCGATCCACGCATGACCTTGAAACGCTTTTCGCTGCTCTGCGCCCAAGGTGCCGAAGACCCACGCGGGCTGTCGCGACTGTTGCTCGGCGGCGCGCCGCATACCTCGCCACAAGTCTTGATGAGCGGCCTCGAAGTACTCGCGCAACTGGATACCCGACAAGCGCTGCAAGCGTTTCGTGGCCCACAACTGCATCTGTTCGCCGGCCTCGACGGACTGGTCCCGGCCGAAGCGGCGGGGGACTTGCTGGCCTTGTTACCGGATGTCGAAATCGGCCTGATCGAACAGGCCAGCCACGCGTTTCTTCTGGAAGATCCCCACGGTGTGGCGGGGGCGATCCAGGCCTTTTTGCATGAGTCCGGTGATGACTGATTTATCTCTTTCCAACCTCCCTGGCGGTTTGCCCGACAAGCGTCAGGTGGCCGCATCCTTTTCCCGCGCGGCGGCCAGCTACGACAGCGTGGCTGAGTTGCAACGGGATGTTGGTAGCGAGTTGTTGCGCCGTTTACCTGAAGGTTTTTTGCCTGCGCGCTGGCTGGACCTGGGTTGCGGCACCGGTTATTTCAGTCGTGCGCTGGGTGAGCGTTTTCCTGCGAGTCACGGCATTGCGCTGGATATCGCTGAAGGCATGCTCAATCACGCCAGGCCATTGGGTGGTGCCGCACACTTTATCGCTGGCGATGCCGAGCGATTGCCGCTGCAGGATTCGACCTGTGACCTGATCTTTTCCAGCCTCGCGGTGCAATGGTGTTCGGACTTCGCCTCGGTGCTCAATGAAGCGTATCGAGCATTAAAACCGGGCGGTGTTTTCGCGTTTGCTAGTCTGTGTGTCGGCACGCTGTACGAATTACGTGACAGCTGGCGTCAGGTGGATGGCATGGTGCACGTCAACCGCTTCCGCGAGTTCGAGACTTATCAACAGCTGTGCGCGGCCAGTGGCTTGCAGGTTGTCAGTCTGCAAACCTGTCCACATGTGCTGCATTACCTGGATGTGCGCAGCCTGACCCATGAGCTCAAGGCGTTGGGGGCGCATAACCTGAACCCTGGTCGGCCGGGCGGTTTGACCGGCAGGGCGCGGATCCTCGGCCTGGTCGAGGCGTATGAGCATTTTCGTCAGGCAAAAGGACTGCCGGCGACTTATCAAGTGGTTTATGCCGTGTTGGAGAAACCCTTATGAGCGCAGCCTATTTCATCACCGGCACCGACACTGATGTCGGCAAAACCACCATTGCTGCAGGTTTGCTGCATGCCGCGCGGTTGGCAGGTTTGAGCACGGCGGCGGGCAAACCGGTGGCCTCTGGTTGTGAAGTAACCCCCAAGGGTTTGCGCAACGCCGACGCGTTGGCGTTGTTGGCTCAATGCTCGGTGCCGCTGACTTATACACAGGTCAATCCGGTGGCGTTCGAACCGGCGATTGCGCCGCATCTGGCCGCACGGGAGGCGGGCATTGTGTTGACGGTGCAGTCGTTATTGACGCCGATGCGCGAGATTCTGGATATGAACGCGGACTTCACGCTGATCGAAGGCGCTGGTGGCTGGCGCGTGCCGTTGGCGGATCAGGATAATTTGTCAGACTTGGCGATAGCGTTGGATCTGCCGGTGATTCTGGTGGTCGGCGTGCGGCTGGGTTGCATCAATCATGCGCTGCTGACGGCTGAAGCGATTGCTAATGATGGTCTGCAGTTGGCTGGATGGGTGGCCAACATCATCGAACCGAAGACCTCGCGCCTGGAGGAAAACCTCGCGACGTTGGCCGAGCGGATACCCGCACCGTGCCTGGGCCGGGTGCCGAAACTCAAGTCGGTAACGGCGGAGGCGGTGGCCGAACATCTTCAGCTGGATTTGCTCGATTAATGTTTTTGCCTATGACAAGGCACTGTGCCATTAGTGTTTTTGTCGGGTGTTTTGCTGGCGCGTCTGCTTCAATGGCCGCTGTTGATCCTTTATCAGGACGAGTTCTCCCATGGAAATCTCAGGAAGCACCGCTTTTTATGCCGGTCTGAGCACTATTCAGACAGGGCAGAACCGTGTCGATCAGGCTGCCGGCCAGATCGCCAACACCACCATTGAGCGTTCGCAGACCAGCCAGTCTTCCGAAGCCCAAGTCGATCGTCTGCGTTCAGTGGACCGTAGCCAGGAATCAGACCTGGCCAGCAATATGGTCGAGATGTCTCAGGGCAAGTTTCAAGTGGAGCTGGGCGCGAAAGTCGCCAAGGCTTCCGATGAGATGCTTGGGACGTTGATTGATACCTACGCTTGATCGCTAGCTGAATCCACTACTCCAACGCCGCGAATCTTCGCGGCGTTTTTCTGCGTAAGTCCTTCTCCCTCAACTAATCTTTCCTGCATGGCCTGTTGCTTTGTCGACGGCGGCGCGCGGCTGTGTGGCCGTTGTGCACGCTCGATGATGACGAACGGCAAAAGATCGGCGCTTGACAAGATTTAGGCGTAAACGTATGTTTCAAACAACTGTTTGACCGCCACAACAAATCAACGCGGTCGTTCATTCCCGGTTACATCAGCAGAGGTTTATCGCTATGCCTGACTACAAGGCCCCCTTGCGTGATATTCGCTTCGTTCGTGACGAACTGCTCGGCTACGAAGCGCACTATCAGAGCCTTCCGGCTTGTGCAGACGCAACTCCAGACATGGTTGACGCCATTCTTGAAGAAGGCGCCAAGTTTTGTGAGCAGGTATTGGCTCCGCTGAACCGCGTGGGTGACACCGAAGGCTGCACTTGGAGCGAGTCCGGCGTTAAGACCCCGACTGGTTTCAAAGAAGCCTACAAACAATTCGTCGAAGGCGGCTGGCCAAGTCTGGCTCATGACGTAGAGCACGGTGGCCAAGGCCTGCCGGAGTCTCTGGGTCTGGCGGTCAGCGAAATGGTTGGCGAAGCCAACTGGTCGTGGGGCATGTACCCAGGCCTGTCGCACGGCGCGATGAACACCATTTCCGAGCACGGTACGCCTGAGCAGCAAGAGGCTTACCTGACCAAACTGGTTTCCGGTGAGTGGACCGGCACCATGTGCCTGACCGAACCGCACTGCGGCACCGACCTGGGCATGCTGCGCACCAAGGCTGAACCTCAGGCCGACGGTTCCTACAAAGTTTCCGGCACCAAGATCTTCATCTCGGCCGGTGAACACGACATGGCCGACAACATCGTCCACATCGTGCTGGCCCGCCTGCCGGATGCACCGGCTGGCACCAAAGGCATCTCGTTGTTTATCGTTCCCAAGTTCATGCCGAACGATGACGGTTCGATCGGCGCTCGCAACGCTGTGACCTGCGGTTCCCTGGAACACAAAATGGGCATCCACGGTAACGCCACTTGCGTGATGAACTTCGATGGGGCCACCGGTTACCTGATCGGCCCGGCGAACAAAGGCCTGAACTGCATGTTCACCTTTATGAACACCGCTCGCCTGGGCACCGCGCTGCAAGGCCTGGCTCACGCCGAAATCGGCTTCCAGGGTGGCCTGAAATACGCTCGTGATCGCCTGCAAATGCGCTCGCTGACTGGCCCGAAAGCGCCGGAAAAAGCCGCTGACCCGATCATCGTGCACCCAGACGTACGTCGCATGCTGTTGACCATGAAAGCGTTCGCCGAAGGCAACCGCGCAATGGTTTACTTCACCGCCAAACAGGTCGACATCGTCAAATACGGCGTGGACGAAGAAGAGAAGAAAAAAGCCGACGCACTGCTGGCTTTCATGACTCCAATCGCCAAAGCCTTCATGACTGAAGTTGGCTTCGAGTCCGCCAACCACGGCGTGCAAATCTACGGCGGTCACGGTTTCATCGCCGAGTGGGGCATGGAGCAGAACGTTCGCGACAGCCGCATTTCGATGCTGTACGAAGGCACCACCGGTATCCAGGCACTCGACCTGCTGGGCCGTAAAGTGCTGATGACCCAAGGCGAAGCTCTGAAAGGCTTCACCAAGATCGTCCACAAGTTCTGCCAGACCAACGAAGGCAACGAAGCGGTCAAAGAGTTCGTCGAGCCATTGGCTGCGCTGAACAAAGAGTGGGGCGAACTGACCATGAAGGTCGGCATGGCCGCCATGAAAGACCGCGAAGAAGTCGGCGCGGCCTCCGTGGACTACCTGATGTACTCCGGTTACGCCTGCCTGGCCTACTTCTGGGCTGACATGGCGCGCCTGGCTGCCGAGAAACTGGCTGCCGGCACCACCGAAACGGCGTTCTACACCGCCAAGCTGCAGACCGCGCGCTTCTACTTCCAGCGCATTCTGCCGCGTACCCGCACTCACGTAGTCACCATGCTGTCGGGCGCCAACAACCTGATGGACATGAAAGAAGAAGACTTCGCACTGGGCTACTAAGCCTTAGCGCAACTCTTCAAAAAAGCCGCTGTTCCTTTGGGAGCAGCGGCTTTTTTTTGTCTTGATTTCGAGCCCCCATTGTTGGGCCCCATTCCCCGGTATTAATCCCCCGAAACAATCGCATTGACCGGGTAAAACCCGACAGGCCGGGCCTTTCACGTGCTGGCAGATTAATTGCAAAACCGCTGACAACCTCAAATTGAATCGACAATATCGTCAGGGTGGAGCGCATGAACATCGTCCGAATAGTTGGTTTGGCCTGCCTGTTCGTGTTGCCCGTCCAGGGCGCTCTAGCCGCGACAGCCCCAGAAGTTGATGTTCCCGCCCCGGAGATACCCACCCTGCAATCACTGCACGGCTTGACGCCGCCCGATCCGTCGGGAACCGAAGGCGGACGCAAAGTCGATTTGATGACTGACTACGTCCTCAACCGCTCGGCGGCGGTCCTGTTGGGCAAGGCGTTGTTCTGGGACATGGAGATCGGCAGCGATGGTTCGACCGCTTGCGCGTCCTGCCACTTTCACGCCGGGGTCGACCACCGGATCACCAACCAGATCAACCCTGGTCAGGCAAACACCAATGCGAACGTAGCGTCGATCTTCAACAAGCCGTTCGTAGCGTCTGACATTCCCGGCGACGTAGCTTCCTATTTGACCAAGTCCGGCGGCAAGGGCGGGCCGAACTACACGCTGAAGAAAACCGACTTCCCGACCCATGTGTTGGCCGATCCACTGGATCGTAATTCGCCGATCCTCTATTCCACCGACGACGTGATCGGCTCCCAAGGCGTGTTCGACGCCAACTTCGTCAAACCGCATCAGCCGCGTTTCGACAAGTGCACGCAACAACCGGACGGTATTTTCCAGGTCGGCGGCATCAACGTCCGTCGTAGCACCGGGCGTAATGCTCCGACGGTAATCAACGCCGCATTCAACGTGCGAAATTTCTGGGATGGTCGTGCGAACAATGTGTTTAACGGCTTCTCACCGTTCGGCAATCGTGACCCCGATGCCGGGATTTTTGTTACCGCTGATCGTAGCGGCGTGGCGACCAAGGTGCGACTGGCCCTCAAGGATGCCTCGGCGGCTTCGCAGGCCGTGGGGCCTCCGGGCAGCCCGGTGGAAATGTCCTGCGGCGGGCGCACCTTTGCGGATATCGGCCGGCGCATGCTCGACACGCTGATGCTCAAGCAACAACGGATTTCTTCAACCGACTCGGTGCTGGCCTCGGTTTCCGGTGCGCGCCGGCCGACTTACCGTGAACTGATCAAGGCTGCGTTCCAGCCTAGATTGTGGAATGCCACGCAACAGGTGTTGCTGGGCGATGCGCCGTACACTCAGATGGAAGCCAACTTCCCGCTGTTCTTCGGGCTGGCGATTCAGATGTACGAATCCACTCTGATCTCGGACCAAGCCCCGCTGGATGCTTATTTGCAGGGTAATCAGCAGGCAATGAGTGCCCAGCAGGTACAAGGCATGAACCTGTTCCTCGGCAAGGGCAAGTGCATCAGTTGCCACGGTGGCGCGGAGCTGACCAACGCCGGCAGCCGCTTGCTGTTCCATCCTCGTGAGCGCATCGAACGCATGTTGATGGCTGACAACCTCACCACGCTTTATGACAACGGCTTCTACAACACCGGTGTGCGTCCGACGTCGGAAGACCTGGCGCTCGGCGGCTCGGACGCGTGGGGCAATCCTTTGTCCTTCACCCGTGAGTACAACACCCTGTTGCAAGGCGGCAACGTGCCTGACCCGTTGGACGTCGATGTCTGCACATTCGAAACGCCATTGAGTGCGGCATTGCCCTGCGACGCAACGCTCAAACCCAATGTCGGTTTCCGCGATGCTGTCGATGGCGCCTTCAAGACGCCGACGCTGCGCAATATCGCGCTGACCGGGCCGTATTTCCACAACGGCAGCCGGGCGACGCTGAAACAGGTCATGGAGTTCTACAACCGCGGCGGCGACCGGCGCGGTGAAGATGCGAGCAACACCAGCGGCTTCGAACATCCGTCGGCGAATCAGCACAACGCTTCCAACCTTGATCCGGACATGACTTCGCTGAACCTGACCCCCGATGAGGTGGATGCGCTGGTGAAATTCATGGAGGTCGGGCTGACAGACCCACGTGTTGCTTGGGAACAGGCGCCGTTCGATCATCCGTCGCTGGTCATTCCGCAAGGTCACGTGGGAGACGAAAACGCGGTGACAGCGCGGCCCGTCAGTCCGAAGATTTCAACCCGACAGGCGCTCGATGCCCCGATTTCGCTCAAACCCATCGGCGCAGAAGGTCGCAGCGTCAGTGAGGGGCCGTTGCAGCCGTTCTATAACGATCTTTGAAGTGCTCAATATTTGTGGCGAGGGGGCTTGCTGTGGCGAGGGAGCTTGCTCCCGCTGGGCCGCGAAGCGGCCCCTGTCATGAACACAGCCGATTTTCATCAGGTGTACTGAGTGGGCCAGTTTGCGCCTGCTTCGCAGCCGAGCGGGAGCAAGCTCCCTCGCCACAGGTTTGACTCCCATTAAAAAACCTCGATAGCCCCCTAAGAAAGTCAGCATTTGTGCCGTTAAAGAGACGTTCACGTGACCTGCATCACATTTCGTGTGCTTAATCGTGCGCATTGCAGGCACAATGCCATCAATTGTTATGCCGGGTCGGAGCTTTACCCTTGCCGCGTTCTTCCGCTGTACGTTTCAGTCATTTTTTGCCCTCATTACTGCTGTTGCTTGCTGGGCTTTCGGCTGCGTACATCAAGGATCTCAACGTCTTCTTCACCTCGCTGTTCAACGTGCTGCCCACCCTGGTGCTGTTGCTCGGCGGTGCTTACTGCGCGGTTTACCGACGCCAGCGCGAACTGTTTCTGATGGTCACCGTGTACATCGCCTACTTCCTGCTCGATACCCAGACCGACTATTACCGTGACAACGGCAAAGTGCGCGAAGACGCTGCGGTGGTGTTTCACCTCTGCTGTCTGCTGCTGCCGTTGTTGTTCGGCCTGTTCGCGGCGTGGCAGGAACGCACTCACTTGTTTCAAGACATGGTGGCGCGCTTTGCCGTGTTGCTGGCGTTCGGCAGTGTTGCGCTGGGCCTTGAACAAAGTTACCCACAGGCGCTGCTGATGTGGCTGTCGGAGATCCGCTGGCCTGCGTTGCATGGCGCGTGGATGAGCCTGATCCAGTTGTCCTACCCGGTGTTTATCGCTTCGTTTGTACTGCTGGCGTGGCAATACTGGCGCAACCCGAGACCCTTGCACGCCGCGCAACTGGTGGGTTTGCTGGGACTGTTCTGGATGTTGCCGAAAACCTTCATCCTGCCGTTCACCCTGAACATCATGTGCAGCCAGGTGATGCTGATGATTGCCGCAGCCGTTGCCCACGAAGCCTATCAAATGGCTTTCCGCGACGAACTCACCGGTTTGCCGGGCCGCCGTGCTTTGAACGAACGCATGCAGCGGCTGGGGCGCAATTACGTGCTGGCCATGAGCGACGTCGATCACTTCAAGAAATTCAACGACACCCACGGTCATGATGTCGGCGATCAGGTGCTGCGACTGGTTGCCAGCAAGCTGTCGAAAATCAGCGGTGGCGGTAGGGCGTATCGCTACGGTGGTGAGGAATTCGCCCTGGTGTTTGCGGGCAAGACGCTTGAAGAGTGCATGCCACACCTGGAAGTCATCCGCGAATCGATTGCGTCCTACAACATTCAATTGCGCAACCCGGACCGCCCTCAAGACGACCAGCAAGGTCGCCAGCGCCGGGCCGGTTCCGGCGCTTCCAGCGTGTCCGTCACGGTCAGTATCGGCGTCGCCGAACGCCTGGAGCAGCGCACGCCGGAACAAGTGCTCAAGTCCGCCGACGAGGCGCTCTACAGCGCCAAGGGCGCCGGGCGCAACTGCGTAGTCGCCTTCGGTCAAAGCCGCCGTGGCGCGGTGCGCATGGACGCCGCTGCAGGTTGAGTGATGACGGCGCATTCAGCGTCTGGACTGTGATTGTGAGGCGTGGTGCGCGGCAGTAGGTTTGAGCAATCTGCTGCCGGAGAAACGACCATGCCTGAGTACAAAGCTCCCCTGCGCGACATGCGCTTCCTGATCGATCACGTCTTCGACTTTCACAGCAACTACGCCGCACTGGGGGCGACCGACGCCAGCCCGGACATGGTCAATGCGATCCTCGAAGAAGGCGCCAAATTCTGTGAGAACGTTCTCTCACCGCTGAATCGCAGCGGTGACGAAGAGGGCTGCCATTTCGACAACGGCGTGGTGACAACGCCTACAGGTTTCAAGCAAGCCTTCGCACAATATGTGGAGGGCGGCTGGCATGGCCTGGCGGCTGATCCGGTGTATGGCGGCCAGGGTTTGCCTCTTTCGCTGGGACTGGTCATCAGCGAGATGATTGCCTCCAGCAACACCTCTTGGGGCATGTACCCCGGTCTGACCCATGGGGCGATGTCGGCGATTCACGCCCACGGCACCGAAACGCAAAAACAGACCTACCTGAGCAAACTCACCGCCGGCCAATGGACCGGCACCATGTGCCTGACCGAAGCCCATTGCGGCACCGACCTGGGCATCATCAAGACCCGCGCTGTGCCCCAGGCCGACGGCAGCTACGCGATCTCCGGCAGCAAGATTTTCATCTCGGCCGGCGAACACGACATGAGCGACAACATCATTCATTTGGTGCTGGCCAAACTGCCGGATGCCCCGGCCGGGACCAAGGGCATTTCACTGTTTATCGTGCCTAAATTCCTGCCCGATGCCGAAGGTGAAGCGGGCGAGCGCAATGGCGTGTCCTGTGGCTCCATCGAACACAAAATGGGCATCAAGGCCTCGGCCACCTGCGTGCTCAACTTTGATGAGGCCAAGGGCTTCCTGATCGGGGAAGCCAACAAGGGCCTCAATTGCATGTTCACCATGATGAACCATGCGCGCCTGGGCACCGGCATGCAGGGCTTGTGTCTGGGTGAGGCGAGCTTCCAGGGCGCGATCAAATACGCGAATGATCGTTTGCAAATGCGTTCGCTGACCGGTCCCAAAGCGCCGGAAAAAGTCGCCGACCCGATCATCGTGCATCCCGACGTGCGCCGGATGTTGCTGACCATGAAAGCCTTCAACGAAGGCAATCGGGCGCTGACTTATTTCACCGCGCAGTTGCTGGATGTTGCGCATCTGAGCGCGGACGCAACGGCGCGCCAGGAGGCCGAGGACTTGTTAGCGTTCCTGACGCCGATCTGCAAAGCGTTCATGACCGACACCGGGCTGGAAGTGACCAACCATGGCATGCAGGTATTTGGCGGTCACGGATTCATCCGCGAGTGGGGCATGGAGCAGTTGGTGCGCGACTGTCGGATTGCGCCGATCTACGAAGGCACTAACGGCATTCAGGCGCTGGACCTGCTGGGGCGCAAAGTCCTTGGCAGCCAGGGCAAATTGTTGCGTGGCTTTACCAAAATCGTTCACAAGTTCTGCGCTGCAAATGCCGAGCATCCACAACTCGGCAGCTTTGTCGCTCAGCTCAATGGTTTGAATCAGCAGTGGGGCGACGTGACTACCAAGATCGGCATGGCCGCGATGAAAAATCCGGATGAGGTCGGCGCGGCGTCGGTGGATTACTTGATGTACAGCGGTTACATCATCCTCGGCTACCTGTGGCTGCGTATGGCACTGGTGGCTCAGGCGCAACTCGACGCAGGCAGCGGCGATGCCGATTATTGCCAGGGCAAGCTGGCGACCTGCGAGTTTTATTTCAAGCGATTGCTGCCACGTACAGCCGCTCATCGGGCGGCGATCGAGGCGGGGAGTGAGTGCTTGATGAAGTTGCCGGCGGAGTTGTTTGCGCTTTAATTGTATTTAAGAGCTTCGCGGGCAAGCCTCGCTCCTACAAGTCGGTGTCGTACGCACATGGCGTTACCGACATGGACCTGTAGGAGCGAGGCTTGCCCGCGAATGCGTTTCGGCAGACACACAATTGCAATGACTAAACATTACAAATCAGTCATGAGCTGACCCTATGTGTCGTAAAAGTTGTTGGGTTACACTCGACCCCAACGAAAACACCATTCCTACGAATCACCCGTTTAGATCCTGCGAGGTTTGCCATGGCTGACTACAAAGCGCCCCTGCGCGATATGCGCTTCGTCCTCAATGAAGTTTTCGAGGTCGCCAAACTCTGGGCCGAGCTGCCGGCGCTGGCCGATACCGTCGATGCCGAAACAGTCGAAGCCATTCTCGAAGAAGCCGGCAAGGTCACCAGCAAAAGCATCGCGCCCCTGAGCCGTGCAGCTGACGAAGAAGGTTGCCATTGGGTGGACGGTGCCGTCACCACGCCGGCAGGTTTCCCACAGGCTTATCAGACGTACGCTGAAGGCGGTTGGGTGGGTGTCGGTGGCGACCCGGCCTACGGCGGCATGGGCATGCCCAAGGCTGTTTCGGCTCAGGTTGAAGAAATGGTCAACTCCGCGAGCCTGTCGTTTGGCCTGTATCCGATGCTGACGGCCGGTGCCTGCCTGTCGATCAACGCTCACGCCAGCGACGAGCTGAAAGCCGCGTATCTGCCGAACATGTACGCCGGCGTCTGGGCCGGCTCCATGTGCCTGACCGAGCCGCACGCCGGTACAGACCTGGGGATCATCCGCACCAAGGCCGAACCTCAGGCCGACGGTTCCTACAAAGTCAGCGGCACCAAGATCTTCATCACCGGCGGCGAACACGACCTGACCGAAAACATCATTCATCTGGTGCTGGCCAAGCTGCCGGACGCGCCGGCCGGTCCGAAAGGCATTTCGCTGTTCCTGGTGCCGAAGTTCATGGTCAATGCCGATGGCAGCCTGGGCGCGCGTAACCCGGCCAACTGCGGCTCGATCGAACACAAAATGGGCATCCAGGCGTCCGCGACCTGCGTGATGAACTTCGACGAAGCCGTGGGTTACCTGGTCGGCGAGCCGAACAAAGGCCTGGCGGCGATGTTCACCATGATGAACTACGAGCGTTTGGGCGTTGGTATTCAAGGCCTGGCCACCGGCGAACGCTCCTACCAGAACGCCGTTGAATACGCCCGCGATCGCCTGCAAAGCCGTTCGCCGACTGGCGCGCAGAACAAAGACAAAGTCGCTGACCCGATCATCGTCCACCCGGACGTGCGTCGCATGCTGCTGACCATGAAAGCTTCGAACGAAGGCGGCCGTGCCTTCTCGACGTACGTGGCGATGCAACTCGACACCGCCAAGTTCAGCGAAGACGCGATCACGCGCAAGCGTGCGGAAGATCTGGTTGCGCTGCTGACGCCAGTGGCCAAGGCATTCCTGACCGATCTGGGTCTGGAAACCACCGTTCACGGCCAGCAGGTGTTCGGTGGCCACGGTTACATCCGTGAGTGGGGCCAGGAGCAACTGGTTCGCGATGTGCGCATCACCCAGATCTACGAAGGTACCAACGGCATTCAGGCGCTGGACCTCGTAGGACGCAAGATCGTCGGCAGCGGCGGGGCGTTCTACAACCTGTTCGCCGACGAGATTCGTCACTTCACCGCGACGGCCAGCGCTGACTTGGCGGAGTTCACCAAACCGCTGAACGACGCAGTGACCACCCTCGATGAGCTGACTTCGTGGCTGCTGGATCGGGCGAAAAACAACCCGAATGAAATCGGTGCGGCGTCGGTCGAATATCTGCAAGTATTTGGATACGTTTCCTATGCCTACATGTGGGCATTGATGGCCAAGGCAGCCTTCGGCAAAGAGGCGCAGGACGATTTCTACGCGAGCAAACTCGGCACCGCGCGGTTCTATTTCGCCCGTCTGTTGCCGCGTATTCACTCGTTGAGCGCGTCGGTTAAGGCCGGTAGCGAATCGCTGTTCCTGCTGGACGCATCGCAGTTCTGACCCTGTTACGTCATGTAAGCATTCTCTTACATGACGTACTGCTGTTTTCCCATATGCGCGGATTGGATCCAGAGCTAATCTACTTCACATGGACGTCGCGCAGGAAGCGCAAAGCAACAACACGGACACGTAGGATTCTGCCAGGACGGCGGAGTGAAATGGATGTCAGGGAAACAGTCTGCAAAGCCCCGCTTCGGCGGGGTTTTCTTTTGCCTGCAGAAAAGTGCTCAAACCATTGTTGCCGGGCCTTTCAAACGGTCATCGGGTCCATTCAGCACTTCCTCCAGCAACGTCTGCAACAAGGCCATCGAGGCTTGCTGCCGTTGCACATCTCGACACACCAACCCGACTTTCAGCGGCACGCGCGGCTCGGTCAGCGGTTTCCACAGCAGTTCATGGTTGCCATGAGCCTTTTGCGAGCGCCCCGGCAGGACCGTGGCCAACCGGGTGTGGGGCAAACTGTCGAGAATCCCCGCCATATTATTCAATTCAGCCTGTACCTGCGGCCGTCGTCCCAGGCTGGCCAGTTGCGCTTGCCAGATCTGCCGCAGCTGGAATTCTTCGCCCAATAGCAACATCGGCAATTCCGCAGCCTGACTCATGGAGACTTTCTTGAATTCTCGCAGTGGATGATCCGCCGGGATGACGAGGGTCAGTTCATCTTCGTACAGCATCACGCCATGCAGCCCCGGCTGGCGGGGTGGCAGGTAGCTGATGCCGATGTCCAGAGAACCGTTGAGCAAACGCCGTTCGATCTCCAGGCCGGTCAATTCATAAATTTGCACCACCAGATGCGGTTGCGCCTTGCGCACCCTTTCAAGCATCTGCGGCACCAGGCTGGTGTGGACGGTCTGCAACACGCCGATGGCCAGGGTCCGCAGCGCCTGCCCCTTGAAGTTGCCCAGCGCTTCCCGTGCCCGTTGCAAGCCATCGAGCAGCGGCAGTGCGTGGTTGTACAACGTGTGAGCCGCCAGGGTCGGCAACAAGCGTTTGCTACTGCGTTCGAACAGGCTCACATCAAGGTTCTGTTCGAGGTGACGGATCTGTTGTGAAAGCGCCGGCTGGGAGATGGATAGTCGCTCCGCGGCCCGGCCCACATGGCCCTCTTCGTAGACCGCGACGAAATAACGCAGTTGCTTGAAATCCATAAGTAATACTTATCGAAAATGCTGTGAAATCGAAATGGCTCAGTGCCGTGCGTGCGCCTAGTCTAACCGCATTCACAAGGCTTACAGGGCCGGAAAGCGCGATGAATACCGTTTACCTTGGTGGTGTTTACATAGGAAAGACAAAAAACCTCAAACGAGGTTTTTTGGGATGAATCTGTTTAGTCTGCGGCGCAATTCACCCAGCCTTGATGACTTGGTCATGGATGCTTCATTGCCGTCTCGCAGTGACAACCTTTCCAGCGAGTGCCTGATGCCCAGTGTCGAGCGTCCATCGCAGATTTTTGTGCGAGGCCAGGGCTCATGGCTGTGGGACAACGATGACCGCGCTTATCTGGATTTCACCCAGGGTGGTGGGGCCAACAGCCTGGGCCACAGTCCTTCAGTATTGGTTAACGCGATTTCCGATCAGGCCCGGGCGTTGATCAACCCCGGCTTCGGCTTGCATAACCACGGCATGCTCAACCTTGCCGAACGCCTCTGCGCCAGTACCGGCAGCGACAAGGCCTACCTGCTCAACAGTGGCAGTGAAGCCTGTGAGGCGGCGATCAAACTGGCCCGCAAGTGGGGTCAACTGCATCGCGGTGGGGCTTCGCGGATCATCGTGGCCAACCAGGGTTGCCATGGCCGTAGTCTCGGGACGATTTCGGCGTCGGACAGTTCGACGCTGACCAACCGATTCGAGCCGCAGTTGCCGGGGTTCAGTCATATTCCCTTCAATGACCTGCCTGCCTTGCACGCGGCCGTGGACGCCCGGACCGTGGCGATCATGCTTGAGCCAATCCAGAGCGATGCCGGGGTGATCCCGGCCGACGAGCATTACCTTAAGGGTGTCGAGCGCTTGTGTCGCGAGTTGGGCATCCTGCTGATCCTCGATGAAGTCCAAACCGGGATCGGCCGCTGCGGCAGCTTGCTCGCGGAACAATCCTACGGTGTGCGGGCCGATATCGTCGTACTTGGCAAAGGCCTGGGCGGTGGCGTGCCGCTGGCAGCGTTACTGGCCCGGGGCGAGGCGTGCTGCTTCGACGTCGGTGAAATGACCGGTACCCATCACGGCAATGCACTGATGACCGCTGCCGGCCTGGCTGTGCTCGATAGTGTGCAGGACAAAGGGTTTCTTGATCATGTGCAGCAAACTGGGCACTACCTTGGCGAAGGCCTGAGGCGCCTGGCCCATCGCTACGGACACGGCGAACTGCGCGGACAAGGGCTGCTCTGGGGACTAACCCTGTCCGAAGATTCAGCAGCAGCGGTCGTCAAAGCCGCATTCCACGAAGGCTTGCTGCTCAACGCCCCGCAACCCGACTGCCTGCGCTTCACCCCAGCCCTCACCGTCAGTAAGGCCAACATCGACGAGATGCTCCTGCGCCTGGCCCGCGCATTTTCCCGCGTGCGCACCGCGCAACTGCAATGCCGCAAAGGGATTGCCGTCTGATCAGAGCCGTCCTACACGAATTCCCGAACCGTCTCGCGGTAATAACGCATCGCCCCATTCCTGATTCTTTTGGTGTGGGGCGTTTTTTTGTCTCTGGATTCATCGGGATACGGGCATCAACCCGCGACTCGGACTGAACCCTGACGAATGGCACGGGTCGATTGGTTGTGTGGCTCGTGCGAGCCAACATCAATCAGGAGCTGACCCATGGACTTTATTCGAATCATCATCGCCATTCTGTTGCCGCCCCTGGGTGTGTTTCTGCAAGTCGGTTTTGCCGGGGCGTTCTGGCTGAATATTCTGCTGACGCTGTGCGGTTACATTCCGGGGATCGTGCATGCGGTGTACATCATTGCCAAGCGCTGAGTTTCGCGGCGTCAGGTAGATCGCTTTCGCGGGCAAGCCTCGCTCCTACAGAGGATTGCGATAAATGTGGGAGCGAGCTTGCTCGCGAAGGGCGCCCCGCTATTCATGCGCCTGACGCCGCCTTCAGTCCGTCAATTCCATCACCCGCCGATAAAACAACCACTCCTGCTCCAGCGCATGCGCCTGGTTACCCGCCTTGCGAAACCCATGACGCTCGTCCGCGTAGTAGTGGGCTTCAACCAGAATGCCGTTGTCTTCCAGCGCCGTGACCATGTCGCGGGTTTGCTGCGGCACCACCACGGCATCCAGCTCGCCCTGAAAGAAAATCACCGGCACCGAGATGTTGCTCGCGTGCAATAACGGTGTTCGGGCGGCGTAACGTTCGGCGTCCTGCTCGGGATCGCCGATCAACCAATCCAGATAATCGCCTTCAAATTTGTGCGTTGCCCTGGCCAGTGCAACCGGATCACTGACGCCATACAGGCTGGCCCCGGCGCGGAAGACCTTGTGAAAGGCCAATGCGCAAAGAGTCGTGTACCCGCCGGCGCTGCCGCCGCGAATGAAGGCCTTGTCGCCGTCGATCAATCCACTCTCGGCGAGATAATCGACCACGGCACAGGCATCTTCGACATCCACATCGCCCCAGCTCAAGTGCAGCGCCTGGCGATAATCCCGACCATAACCGCTGCTGCCGCGGTAGTTGAGGTCGGCCACGGCGAAGCCCCGTTGCGCCCAATACTGGATGCGCGGGTCGAGCATCGGGTAGCAAGCCGAGGTCGGTCCGCCGTGGATGAACACCACCAGCGGCGGTTTCGCCTCACCAGTCATCGCCGGGTAAAAGAAGCCATGGGCTTCGCCCGAGCCGCTGGGGTAGCGCAGGGTCTGCGGACGGCTGATCTGTTCGGCGGGCAACGGTGCGATGCCTCCAGCCAGTACCTTGACCTGTCGCGTATTGCGGTCAATGGCAATCACCGCCGAGGAACTGACCGGCGAGCCTGCGATGCCGTAAATAAACTGTTCATCCAGTGCGAGACTTCGGAAACGGCTGTAATCCCCGGTGAAGTCCTCAGGTGTGTCGCCGCAAAGACCCAGACGACCAAATCCACCTTCGGTCCAGCTCGCCAAATAGCGGTTTGCGCCAAGCGGCAACCAGGTACTGCCACCGAGTTGCCATGGCGCTGGGCCGTGATCAGCCGCAGCACTGGTCAGCGGGCTCAATCCTTCAGCTGATTCCACCCACGGTTGCCAAAAGCCGCCGCGATCCGTCAGGCAATACAAGCGACCACCGTCGTCGAAACGAGGCTGTTGCAGCGATTCTTGAGCTCTATCGCCCGCTACGCAGCGGGGTTGCCCAAAACCACCCTCGTTCTGGCGCTCGGCAATCATCAAGCGGGTCGCGGTCCACGGTTGATCTGGCCGGCTCCACTCGATCCAGGCCAGGCGTCGGGCATCCGGACTGAGCGTCGGTGCGGCGTAGAAGTCCGCGCCTTCGGCCAGTAAATGCCGCGCGCCGTCCGCCAGATCAATGGCCACTAGCCGATGCTGATCACGGTTTTCTTCAACCGCCAGCACCTGACCATTCGCAAACTGCAGATCACCGTAACGGTAGCCACTCGACGTCAGCACTTCAGGCGTCTCGCCTTTCAGCGATTGCCGATACAGCTGTTGATCCGCCTCGTTGACGAAAACAATCCCGTCATCCGTCAGACAAAACGCCCCGCCGCCATATTCGTACACGCGGCTGCGCGCACTGAACCCCGGCGGCGTCAGGCACGTGGCCTGGCCGTCGTGCCAATGCCAGATCCGGCAAGCGGCGTCCTCGGGACGGTATTCGTTCCAGAACACGCCATGACGGCCGACCAGCAACTCGGCAAAGTCGATGCCGGCCGCGACGGCCCTGATGGCGCTGAAGGGTTCAGCTTTTGGCGATGAGGCGTGAGTTTCGTTCATTGCGAAAGGCCAGTTGTTCAATGGTTTGGGTCGCGTGCTCGGCTTCTTCGCGGGCCTGGAGAATCACGCCGTGATGTTCCGATTTACTGCACACCGGGTCGGCATTGCTGGCGTCACCCGTGAGCATGAACGCCTGGCAGCGACAGCCACCGAAGTCCTTCTCTTTTTCATCGCAGGAGCGGCACGGCTCAGGCATCCAGTCGTAACCGCGAAAGCGGTTGAAGCCGAACGAGTCGTACCAGATGTGCTGCATGCTGTGGTCGCGCACGTTGGGAAACTGTACCGGCATCTGTCGGGCGCCGTGACAGGGCAGGGCTGTTCCGTCCGGTGTGACTGTCAGAAAAATACTGCCCCAGCCGTTCATGCAGGCTTTCGGGCGTTCTTCGTAGTAGTCCGGGGTGACGAAAATCAGCTTGCACGGATGCCCTTCGGCTTCCAGTTTGGCGCGGTATTCATTGGTGACGCGTTCGGCGCGCACCAGTTGTTCCTTGGTCGGCAACAGGCCAACCCGATTGAGCTGTGCCCAACCGTAGAACTGGCAAGTCGCGAGCTCGACGAAGTCTGCCTCAAGGGCGATGCACAGCTCGATAATCCGGTCGATCTTGTCGATGTTGTGCCGATGGGTCACGAAATTCAGCACCATCGGATAACCGTGGGCCTTCACTGCGCGGGCCATTTCCAGCTTCTGGGCGAAGGCTTTTTTCGAGCCGGCCAGCAGGTTGTTCACCTGTTCGTCACTGGCCTGGAAACTGATCTGGATATGGTCCAGGCCAGCCTTCTTGAAGTCGCTGATTTTCTGCTCGGTGAGGCCGATGCCGGAGGTGATCAGGTTGGTGTAGAAGCCCAACTTGCGTGCCTCGGCAATCAGCTCGGCGAGGTCCTGGCGCACCAACGGTTCGCCGCCGGAAAACCCCAGTTGCGCCGCGCCCATCTCCCGCGCTTCGCGGAACACCTTGATCCACTGCTCGGTGCTGAGCTCTTTACCCTGCTCGGCGAAATCCAGCGGATTGGAGCAGTACGGGCATTGCAGCGGGCAGCGGTAGGTCAGTTCGGCCAGTAGCCACAGCGGCAGGCCGATTTCGGGTTTTGGCGGTAACGTGGGCGGTAACTTGTCCGACACAGAATCAGGCAAGTTCGATCCAGTGCTGAGCACGGGCGACCTCCATGAATTGCTCGATGTCTTCAGCGAGCTCGGGCACGCCAGGAAATTGCGCGTCGAGTGCGGCGATGATTGCCGCGACATCACGTTGACCGTCGATCAAACCACCGATCAGCGCGGCGCTTTCATTGAGTTTGATCATGCCTTCCGGGTACAGCAGCACATGGCCTTTTTGCGCCGGCTCGTACTGGTAACGGTAGCCGGTACGCCAGGTTGGGGTTTTGCTGCGATCGAAACTCATAAGGTGATTCCTTTATGCCAGACCCGTTGCTCGGTCACGCTGTGATACGGCGGGCGATTCAGCTCGTAGGCCATGGTCATGGCATCGAGCATGCTCCAAAGAATGTCCAGTTTGAACTGGAGAATTTCCAGCATGCGCTCCTGGCCTTCCCGCGTCGTGTAGTGCTGCAAGGTGATCGCCAGCCCGTGTTCGACATCGCGGCGGGCTTGACCCAGGCGCGTGCGGAAATACTCGTAGCCAGCCGGGTCGATCCACGGGTAATGCTGCGGCCAGCTGTCGAGGCGCGATTGGTGGATTTGCGGTGCGAACAGTTCTGTCAGCGAGCTGCTGGCGGCTTCCTGCCAACTGGCCCGGCGGGCGAAATTGACGTAGGCGTCTACGGCGAAACGTACGCCGGGCAGCACCAGTTCCTGGGAGCGCAACTGATCCGGGTCGAGGCCAACGGCTTGGCCCAGGCGCAGCCAGGCTTCGATGCCACCGTCTTCGCCGGGGGCGCCGTCATGGTCCAGCAGGCGTTGAATCCATTCGCGACGGATCTCGCGGTCCGGGCAGTTGGCGAGGATCGCGGCGTCTTTCAGGGGGATGTTCACCTGATAGTAGAAGCGGTTGGCAACCCAACCCTGGATCTGCTCGCGGGTCGCCCGGCCTTCGTACATCGCCACGTGGTACGGGTGGTAGATGTGGTAATAGGCGCCCTTGGCCCGCAAGGCGGCTTCGAACTCGGCGGGGGACATTGCGGTGTCAGTCATTTCGGTTCTCCGGGTACGACCGGTTAATTCTTTGGTGTCTGATCTGAAGCTTCGCGGGCAAGCCTCGCTCCTACAGGGGAATGCGTTCCAAATGTAGGAGCGAGGCTTGCCCGCGAAGGGGCCATTAGCTACAACACAATACCCATGCCGTCATACGCCACCTCAACATTGCGCCGAACCAGCTCCGCCCGCTCCGGCGAATTCTCATCAAGAATCGGATTGGTGTTGTTGATGTGGATAAGTACTTTGCGCTGCTCGGGCAGTTGTTCCAGCACTTCCAGCATGCCGCCGGGGCCGTTCTGCGCCAGGTGGCCCATCTCCCGACCGGTGCGGGTGCCGACGCCACGACGCTGCATCTCGTCGTCATCCCACATCGTGCCGTCCACCAACAGGCAATCGCTGCTGGCCATGATCTCCAGCAGCGGCGCGTCGACCTTGCCCAGGCCCGGTGCGTAAAACAGTTTACCGCCGGTGCTCAGGTCTTCGACGATCAGGCCGATGTTGTCGCCCGGGTGCGGGTCGAAGCGGTGTGGCGAGTAAGGCGGCGCAGCACTGCGCAGGGGCAGCGGGGTGAAGCGCAGGTTCGGGCAGGCCGGGATGCTGAAACTCTGGTCGAGTTCGATGCGGTTCCAGTTCAGCCCGCCGTTCCAGTGGGTCAGCATGGTGAACAGCGGAAAACCGGTGCTCAGGTCTTCGTGGACCATGTCGGTGCACCAGACCTGATGCGGGCAACCTTCACGCAGGCTGAGCAGGCCGGTGGTGTGGTCGATCTGGCTGTCCATCAGGATGATCGCGCTGATCCCGGTATCCCGCAGGGCGCGGCCCGGTTGCATCGGGGTGAAGCTCTGGAGCTGGGCGCGGATGTCCGGCGAAGCGTTGCACAGCACCCAGTTCACGCCGTCATCGGAAATCGCGATGGACGACTGGGTGCGCGCCTTGGCATTCAGGCTGCCGTCGCGAAAGCCTGCGCAGTTCACGCAGTTGCAATTCCACTGCGGGAAACCACCGCCGGCGGCGGAACCTAGAATCTGGACAAACATGGCCGCTCCATCATTTTGAACACTGAAAATAAAAACGCCCCGGCAGACCGAGGCGCTGTACGACAAGACAAACTTAGCGGCTTGCGAAGTACATGGTGACTTCAAAGCCGATACGCAGGTCGGTGTAAGCAGGTTTGGACCAGGACATAAGAGTGCTCCTTTCAGGTGGATGGGACAGTTGAGACCTATACATATAGTCCACCTCCAGCCGGAGATGTTCAGATAGTTAGGTGGCTATGTTACTCAAAATTACAGAGCCGTTGCCCGTGAAACTTTGAGAAAGCTAATTGCAGCGTCGGTAATGATCATTTTGCCACTTGCCAGGGCGCACCCGGGCACGCATCACTGGCCAGACAGCGCCAGCCACCTTCGGCGTTGTTCAGGCGTCGGGCGGCGACGAGCAGTGCTTGGCGGTCGATCTTTAAAATTGCTTCAGGACGTTGCGTCAGGTAATCCGACGAGTGGCCGGCGAGTTTGGCCTGCCAGAGCAGTTCGGCGGCCTGGACGTTGGGCAAGGCGTGGTTGTCGAATTGATCAGCGAGGGCTTGGCGCTGTGCGAGGTAAGTCTCGTCGTCGAGGCCTTGAATCAGCTCGCCCAATTTGTTGAGGAAGTGCTGGATGTGTTCCAGCAAATCCACGGCGGCAACGCTCGGTGATTGCACGCCAAACAGCAACCCGGTCTGGCCGTTTATCTGGCGTAGTCCGCTGAACACCGCATAACCCAGTTGTAGCTCGACCCGCAGGCGCTGGTAGAACGGTGTCTGGATTAAATGGGCGAGCAGACGCCACTCAGCCTCGTCGGAGATTTCCTGAGTAGCGGTCGGACAGAACAGCAGCAGCGCGTGTTCGCTGGAGCCGGTGTCGACGCTGTTCCACACATGCTGTGAGTTGATTGAGGGCGGCGGTGTCAGTTGATTGTCCGCAACACCGGGAATACGACTCAGCGCAATACCCATGGCCGCTTGGGTCTGGGCGGACAGACCGACGGCCAGACCATCCCAACGAGCATTCGACCAGAGCTGTGGCAGGTCGGCTGAAACGGCGGAGTTTTCTAGACAACGCTCAGGCAGCACTTTGAGTAGCTGCCGAATCGGTATCAATGCAGGGCTTTTCGGTTCTGCCTGTGGGAAATCAGCATCAAGTTTTGTCAGAGCGGTCAGCGCGTGTTCGAGAACGGTCGGCATCGGCTCTTGCAGACCGGTCATCTTCAGAAGCCACTCATTGCCCGCTGCGCTGAAGGAAAAGTCCACACCGGCCTGACGAGCATCTTCGCGCAATGGCTGGAGATGGTTTTCCAGGCTCGACTGCAGCCGGCCATCCGGCGCCGAATCCAGGCGCCAGCGCAGGTAAATCGCGCCTTCATCGGTGTTGCCCGGCAGCGCGATGCTGAATTGCATCGACGAACGTTCACGACGACCGCGAGAGCGATCCTGGGCAAAGGTACGCAGGCCACGGTGGGCGCTGGTCTGGCCACGAATCAATCCGGCATTGGCGGCGGGCGCCTCGGAACGCAAAAACGGGTTAGGCGCAGGCATCTGCCATTCGCCCCTGAAGTTATCCACAGCGCCGATTTGTTGCAGGACTTCTTTGAGAGCTGTGACGCCTTGTTCGGATAACCCGGTTTCAAGCAGTTCGGCGTCACGTTGGGCCAGTTGCACGGCGCTGCTGACTAGTTGTTGGCGTAGCAGCAGGGCGCCGTACTCATCACGTAATTCGCTCCAGTCTTGCTGGGAGGCAAAGAACCCGAGCCAATCCATCAGTTGTTCGCGGATTGCTGTTGGCGTTGCATCGGCAGGCAGGGTGAACTTGATGTGCAGCAAGGCTTGCCCGGCGAACTGATACAGCGGAATGGCTTTCAGGCTATCCGCCAAACCGCTGTCTTGCAGTTTGACCAGAAGACCACCGGGTTTCGCGGCGTTCAGCCAGTGGCACAGGAACGCCAAGGCTTCGGGTGACGAGTCGGATAGCGCTTCGAAAGTGAACAGCAGATCCAGCCGCCGTTCTCCGACCTGTTGATAACTCTTGTCGGAAGAATCCATCAAGGTCGTGGGCATTGCCTGAGGGACTTTTTCCGCCGAAGCGATGGCAGTGGAAAACACCTGAGCCATCGCCCTCAGCTCATCCAGACTTTGCGGGCCCGCCAGGCTCAAGGTCATCTGCCCGGTTTGATAAAACCGCTGATAGAAGTCTTTCAACGCCTGCTGAAATTCAGGTTGCGGCACCGGCAGACTCTCGCGATTGCCGGCGTGGAACCCCCTTAGCGGGTGAGCCTTGGATAGTCCATCGAACAGCGCAATTTGCTGCTGCGCCGCGGCATCCTGGGACCAGGCCACAAATTCAGCCTGCAACACCTCCCGTTCCCGCAACTGATCGTCCAGATTCATACGCGGGTGAGCGAGCATGTCTGACAGACGCTCCAGCCCACCGGCGAAAGTCTGAGGTGGCAATTCAAAGAAGAAGTCAGTGGTGCGCTCGCTGGTGCGCGCATTCACCTGCCCACCATGACCCTGTACGTAGGCCATCAGCCCTTGCCCGGTAGGAAAACGCTCGGTCCCGAGAAACAGCAGATGCTCAAGAAAATGCGCCAGTCCGGGCCATGCCAGAGGTACATCATGACTGCCGGCAGCCACTCGCAACGCGGCGGCACTGCGTTTCAAATCGGGGGCATGACGCAGCGTCACCCGCAGGCCGTTGGCCAGGGTTTCAGTGTGGGGGCGGGGATGATTCAGCGCAGGCATGAGCACTTCCAGTACAGAGAAGCGCTAATGCTAGCGGATAACAGGGACTCAGCGCTTGTTCAGCGCGCCGTAAAGCTCAGGCCTGCGGTCAATCAGGTAGCGATTGGCTGCGCGAGAATCGACCATCAACTGCCGATCCAGCTCACCGACAATCAGCGCTTCATCCAGGCCCGCCTGCGCGATGCGGCTGCCATCCGGTGCGGCGATGCTGCTTTGACCGCAATAGTGGATTTCGCCTTCCTGGCCGCAGTAGTTGGCGTAAGCCACATAACACTGGTTTTCGAAGGCCCGGGCGCGGACGGTGACATCGGCGACGAAATCGAAGGGAATCATGTTCGCCGTCGGCACCAGAATCAGCTCGGCGCCGGCCAGGGCCAGGCGCCGGGCGTTCTCCGGGAACTCCATGTCGTAGCAGATCAGAAAGCCGAGCTTCCAGCCATTGAGCTCAACTAGCGGGAAATCATCCCCGCCAGCGCTGAACATCGAGTGATCAAGATCACCGAACAGGTGCGTCTTGCGGTAGTTGCACAGGCGTTCGCCATTCGCATCGATCAACTGCACCGAGTTGTAGATCTGGCCGTCTTCGGTGCGCTCGGGGTAGCCATACAGAATGGCGATCCCGGCAGTCTTGGCAATGCGCGCAATCTGTTGCGCCGATTCACCGTTATGCACCTCGGCGAGGACGCTGACCGCATCGACGCCGATGTTGTAGCCAGTCAGGAACATCTCCGGCACCACCAGCAAGTCGGCGCCTTTGGCCTCCAGCGCCAGTTGATGCAGGCGTTGCAGATTGCCGGCGACGTCCAGGGGCAGCGGTGGACATTGGTAAAGGGCTACGCGCATTTCGGATTCCTCTTACTCGGGCAGGGCGATCGGACCGATCTCGTTGAACACATCTCCTGGACCCGGGTTCTCGGCGTGAGTTTCACCGCCGAAGTGTTTCATGATGCCCCACACCGCGTTGAGCGAGGTCTGCACCGCGCCTTCAACCCAGGCCGGCGTCCACGAAACGTCGTCGCCGGCGATGAAAATTCCGCGCTGCTCGGCGGGCATCTCGTCCTGCATAAAGTGCGCATACATGCGCTGGTTGTAGCGATAGTGGCCGGGCAGGGCGCCTTTGAAGGCGCCGAGGAAATGCGGGTCGGCTTCCCAGGACACGGTGATCGGATCGCCAATGATCCGCGCGGCGATGTCGACTTTCGGGTAGATCTTCTTCAACGAATCCAGCGCCAGCTTCACGCGTTTTTCCACCGGGTGCGGCAGCATTTTCAACGCGTCGCTCATCCACGAATACGACAGGCAAATCACGCCCGGCTTGTCGTCGCCGTTGTCGAACAGGTAAGTACCACGGGTCAGGCGATCGGTGAGGGTCATGCTCATCAGGTCGCGGCCGGTTTCCGGGTCCTTGTCCTTCCAGAATGGGCGGTCGACCATCACGAAGGTTTTGGACGATTGCATATAGCGAGTGCGGTCGAGGGCCATCCACATCTTTTGCGAGAACAGAGTTTCATCGCATTCGATCTGGGTGGTCAGCAGCCAACTTTGGCAAGTGGTCAGTACGGCGGCGTATTCGCGGGTGTCGCCGTTGTTGTCGGTGACCGCAAAACGGCCGTCAGCGGCGTGGGCGATTTTTTTAACCCCGGAGCGCGGCGCGCCTCGATGCAAAGACTTGAGGCTGGTGCCTTCGGGCCAGTGTACGCAGCGTTCTGGTACATGGCGCCAGATGCCTTGCGGGACTTGCTCGACGCCGCCGACGACCAGGTGCTGGTGATCATCGCAATTGGTCATCACCACCCGGAAAATTTCCAGCATCGAGTTCGGGAAGTCAGAGTCCCAGCCGCCAGTGCCGAAACCAACCTGGCCAAATACTTCGCGGTGATGGAACGACAGCTTGGCAAAGGCTTTGGAGGTGGCGACGAAGTCGTAGAAGGTGCGGTCGTCCCACAGCGGAACCAGGGTGTTCCACAATTCTTTGAGGCGCGGCACGTCACGGTCACGGATCGCTTGCTGGATATCGGCGAACTGCGAACCGGCTTCCAGTGCATCCGCCCAGGCGTCAGCCACTTCCTGGAACAGTGCAGGAAGATCCGCCAGTTTCTGTGCGTAATGGGTTTTGCCTTCGATGTCGATCACCGTGCTGCCCGACGCGGGCGTCAGCGGGTTCGGAAAAGGCTTGGTCTGCAGGCCGAGTTTGTCGACGTAGTGATAGAACGCGGTAGACGATACCGGGAAGCGCATTCCACCCAATTCGGCGACGATTCCATCGGTCCCGTTGAACGCCTGAGAGCGCAGACGACCGCCCATCTTCGAGGCTTCGTAGACGACGGGTTTGAGGCCCAGCTTCATCAACTCGTAGGCCGCCACCAAACCGGCGATGCCTGCGCCGACAATCGCCACTTCGGCACCGTGGTTGTGCTCAGGAATGCTGCCCAGGCCGGCCGGGTGCTCGATCCAGTCGTCGAAGGCGAAAGGAAAGTCCGGGCCGAAAATGGTGACTGGTTTCTTACCGTCTGCAGGATGGCGATTGTTCTTGTTCATGGCTGACCTTGCTGGCGACCCGACGCGGAATGCGCGTCTGAGTATAGGAAAAGATGGCAGCCATTCTAGAGAGCGTAGAACACGTTAATAAGACGCAATGTGTCGTCGTTTTGCCAGTTAATTGATCAATATGACGATATAAAGCTACACACTGTCCATTGTGGGAGCGGGCTTGCTCGCGAATGCGGTGGGTCAGCCAACTGCAATGGTGACTGATGCGCCGCATTCGCGAGCAAGCCCGCTCCCACATGGACAGTGTCTAAACCGGCTGCCCCCGATCAATCTTGCTACTCAGGATGATCGAAGTCGTCGTCTTCTCCACCCCATCCACGCTGCCAATCTGATCCAGCAACTGATCCAGCTGCTCCGGCGAGTCCGTGCGTAACCACGCCACATAATCAAATTCGCCACTCACCGCACACAACTGCTGAACCTGAGCCATGGCACTCAGCCGGCGCAACACCTCTTTGCCGGAACGCGGTTGCACGGTAATCCCGACATACGCCTGCAACCCGCCATCGACCACACGCTGCCCGAGGCGCACGCCGTAACCGGTGATCACCTTGGCTTTTTCCAACCGCGACAACCGCGAAGTTACTGTTGTGCGCGCAATACCCAGTTGCCGGGCGAGCATGGCTACGCTTTCGCGGGCGTTGATTTGCAAAGCCGCGATCAATTGGCGGTCGATTTCGTCGAGCACGGGTGGACGGGTGTCAGACAAAGGGCTTCTCCAGCGGCATGCATCAATGGGCAGCATGTTACAGACACATCCCACACAGCGCTCGTAGCGGTTATTTGATCCTTGTTTTGTACCGTTCAGAACATTTTGCCTGCGACAAATTGCCATAAGTAACTAGGTAGTACATCATTTCGCCCTTGTCACAAATGGGGAAAACTTCCGACATGAATAATTCTGGGGCTGCCGCCGGCAGCAAATGGTTGCTGATGGGGCTGGGTGTCCTGATCGCGTTGATCGGACTTGGCCTGGCGGGTGGCGGTGGCTACCTGGTTGCTTTGGGCGGGAGTTGGTACTTCCTGCTGATGGGCCTGGCGATGCTGGTTTCCGGGCTGATGATTGCCCGGCGCAAGCCGCAAGGTGCGTGGTTGTACGGCCTGGCGCTGATCCTGACGGCGATCTGGGCGGTGTGGGACAGCGGTTTCGAATACTGGCCACTGGTTTCGCGTGTACTGACGTTCGCCGTGATTGGCCTGGCCGTCGCGCTGATTTATCCGACGCTGGTGCGCACGTCCGGAGCAACGGCAGGGCGTAGCGCTTACGGCTTGGCTGGCATTCTTGGCATTGGCGTCGTCGCGACGCTGGCCTACATGTTTGTGCCGACCCATGTAGTGAAAGCCAGCAGCGCACCCGCAGTAACGCCGGTCAAACCGGGTACTGAGCAGAAAGACTGGGCTCACTGGGGCAACACCACCGCCGGCAATCGTTTCGCGGCGCTGGACCAGATCAACAAAGGCAACATCGACAAGTTGCAGGTGGCCTGGACCTTCCATACCGGCGATATCCCGCAAAGCACCGGTGCGGGTGCTGAAGACCAGAACACGCCATTGCAAATCGGTGACACGGTCTACACCTGCACCGCTTACGGCAAAGTCTTCGCCCTGGACGCCGACACCGGGACCCAGCGCTGGAAGTTCGACCCCCAAGGCACCGCGCCGAATTGGCAGCGCTGCCGTGGTCTGGGCTATTCCGAGACGCCTGCGTCTTCGGACAACTCGCCAACTGCCTGTGCGAAACGTCTGTTTCTGCCGACCGGCGATGCTCGCCTGATCGCTATCAACGCCGACACCGGCAAGTCGTGTGAAGACTTTGGCGACAAAGGCACCGTCGACCTGAAAACCGACATGGGTGAAGTGAAACCGGGTTACTACCAGCAAACCTCGACGCCGTTGGTTGCCGGTAACGTGGTGATCGTCGGTGGCCGTGTGGCCGATAACTATTCCACCGGCGAACCACCGGGCGTGGTCCGCGCCTACGACGTGCGCAGCGGCGAGCTGGTGTGGGCGTGGGATCCGGGCAACCCAAACACCACCAAACGCCCTCCGGCTGGCGAAACTTACACCCGTGGTACGCCGAACGTCTGGTCGGCCATGTCCTACGACGCCAAACTCGGTCTTGTTTACCTGCCGACTGGCAACGCAACACCGGACTTCTTCGGCGGCCAACGCACGGCCTTCGATGACAAGTGGAACTCGTCCATCGTTGCCATCGATGTGAAAACCGGTCAGGTGCGCTGGCACTTCCAGACCACTCACCACGACCTCTGGGACTTTGACCTGCCGGCGCAACCGCTGCTCTACGATGTGCCGGACGACAAGGGCGGCACCCAGCCAGCCTTGGCGCAGGTCACCAAACAGGGCGAGATCTTCCTGCTCAACCGCGAAACCGGTGTGCCAATAGCCCGCGTTGAAGAACGCCCGGTGCCGCAAGGCAACGTGCCCGGCGAACGCTACTCGCCAACCCAGCCGTTCTCGGTGGACATGCCATCAATCGGCAACAAAACCCTGACCGAATCTGACATGTGGGGCGCCACGCCGTTCGACCAGTTGATGTGCCGCATCCAGTTCAAGGGCATGCGCCACGAAGGTGTCTACACGCCGCCGGGCCTTGATCGCGCGTTGCAATTTCCGGGCTCCCTGGGCGGCATGAACTGGGGCAGCGTCTCGGTTGATCCGAACACCAATTACATGTTCGTCAACGACATGCGCCTGGGCCTGGCCAACTACATGATCCCGCGCAACAAAATCGCCGCCGGGGCCAGCGGTATCGAAATGGGCGTCGTGCCACAGGAAGGCACACCGTTCGGCGCCATGCGCGAACGTTTCCTCTCGGCGGCGGGTATTCCGTGCCAGAAACCACCGTTCGGCACCATGTCTGCCATCGACCTCAAGACTCACAAACTGATGTGGCAGGTTCCGGTCGGCACCGTGCAAGACACTGGCCCGCTGGGCATCCGCATGCACTTGCAGATCCCGATTGGCATGCCGACCCTGGGTGCTTCGCTGGCGACTCAGTCAGGGCTGCTGTTCTTCGCCGGGACTCAGGATTTCTATCTGCGTGCTTTCGATACCGGCAATGGTAATGAGATCTGGAAGTCGCGTTTGCCAGTGGGGAGTCAGTCGGGGCCGATGACGTACGTCTCGCCGAAAACCGGTAAGCAGTACATTTTGCTCACGGTAGGTGGCGCGCGGCAGTCGTCGGATCGGGGGGATTATGTGATTGCGTATGCGTTGCCCTGAGAAAGGGGGGAATTGCAGATAACGAAAAGCCGCGCTATTGCGCGGCTTTTTTGCATTTCTTCAGATTCCACGGTACGTAAATCTCTTTCAGGTTGATTGGTGGACATCATTTTCGGAAGCGTCTGACATACACCGCGGCGGTCTTTTGTCGATCATTGATGCTTTCTCGTGACGTCGGGCCGTGATTCGAGGTCGGCGGAATGGAGACCGAAGTGACCGCCTATTTTCCAGTACTGACCATTAACAATCAGACTTACGATTTTGTTCACCTTGAACCATTCAAATTCACGATAGTGAGTCAGTTGGCCAAGCGTGATTTGCGTGTACATATCACCTTTTCGAGCCACTGTTTCAGCAAGGGCCATGACGCGCAGACTCATCCGGAAGGGGAACCAATCATTTTGGACAGTGCTGGACGCCCGCGCACTTTCTGTGCGATCCGTTATCGGCTGTCGTTGGAACTGCCTACAGTAATTCGGGGTTTGAACCACCCCCAGTCGAGGGTCCGTGAGACTGCGGCGCGGCGCAATTGGGCCCTCTCTATGACCATTCAGGACCCGGCCGGGCCTTACCACGTATTCTTTGAAATACGTCGAGCTGCAAAGGATAAGCCGCAAGAACTCAATCTAGTGGTTGAGAGTGCTTATCACCAGACCGGGCAGCCGCCGAGGCTGATGGGCAAGATCGGATTTATCTTGCTGTGCGGTAAGGTCTACATGCGTCAACCGAGCTCCACCAAACGCTAGGGGCGAAAACGAAAAAAGACGCCATAGGCGTCTTCTTCGATAGGGTAAAGCAGATCCGGACACCACTTGCGAACCGCCTTGCGCGGTTACGGCTTTCGCCGCTGGGAAGCGCTCAATCTCATCCGGTCAGTCGCTTCGACAGATCGAATCTAATGAAAGACGATTTTCACGTCAATCATTAAACTCTCAAGAAAGCCGCGCATCAGCGCGGCTTTTTTGTTTGGTGGGCCCACACGGACTTGAACCGTGGACCAAAGGATTATGAGTCCTCTGCTCTAACCAACTGAGCTATAGGCCCTCAGTAGGCCGCGGATTATAGCGACGGTTTCTCGGCTGTGCTATCCGAATAATCCGATACGGCTATACGAAGAAATGTCGCAGCGAATTCCTCGGGCGGTAATGGCAGGCTGACGATGTAGCCCTGGATCTGTTCGCAGCCTTCGGTGGCGAGGAATTCCTGTTGTGCCTGGGTTTCGACGCCTTCGGCGATGATGGTGAATTGCATGCTGCGGCCTAGCGCGATGATGGCCCGCACAATGGCTACGTCGTGGGGGTCATCCGGCAATCCGCGGACAAAAGACTGGTCGATTTTGAGGATGTCCAGCGGCAGGCGTTTAAGGTAGCTCAGGGAAGAATACCCAGTGCCGAAGTCGTCAATCGCCAGTTGTACGCCCAAACGTTTGAGTTGGTGCAGCACCGCCAATGCTTCTTCAGCCTGGCTCATGATGAAGTTTTCGGTAATTTCCAGTTGCAGAAAACCGGGCTTGAGACGGTTGTCCTTGAGCAGTTGTTCGATGCGGCCGAGCAGGTTCGGTTGGCGCAGTTGCGCGCCGGCGAGGTTGACCGACAGCGGGCCTAGGCTTTCATAAAGCTGATTCCATTCGAACATCTGCCGGCACGCGGTCTCGAGCACCCAATCGCCGATCTGCAGGATCATGCCGTTTTCTTCGGCCAGCGGTATGAAGTGCTCCGGAGGTACGTCGCCGAAAGTCGGGTGACGCCAGCGGATGAGCGCTTCGGCGCCGACCAGGCGATGGTCGTCGAGGCTGATCTTGGGTTGGTAGCAAAGGTGCAGCTCATTGCGCTCGATGGCGCGCCGCAGTTCATGTTCCAGCGCTACACGTTCACTGGCCTGGGCGGTGAGGTCGCGGGTGTAGCTTTCCACCCGGTTGCGGCCTTTCGCCTTAGAACGGTACATCGCCGCGTCGGCGTTTTTGACCAGCGTGGCGACGTCGCAGCCGTCCTTGGGGTACAGGCTGGTGCCGATGCTGGCGCTGATGAAAAACTCATGCTCGCCGGCCTGGAACGGCGCGGCGAAACAATTGAGCAATTTGGTAGCGATGTGGTCGGCATCGGTGGCTTGCTGCAGGCCGGGGAGCAAAATGATGAACTCGTCACCGCCCAGACGCGCGACGGTGTCGATGTCCCGCAGTTGTTCTTTGAGGCGCACGGCGATGCCTTTGAGCAGCAGATCGCCGACCGGATGACCGAGGCTGTCGTTGATGTGCTTGAAGCGGTCCAGATCGAGGAACAGCACCGCGCCCTGGCCACCGTTTTCCTGCTGGTTGTTGAGTGCGGTCAGCAGGCGGCTTTCGAACAGCGTGCGGTTCGGCAGGCCGGTGAGCGGGTCGTGGTGGGCCTGGTAATCGAGCTTGGCTTGGGCATGCTTGAGGCTGGAGATGTCCGCGAATACGGCGACAAAGTGCGTGATGAATTTGTCTTTGTTGCGCACAGCACTGATGGTCAGCCAGCTTGGGTACAGCTCGCCGTTCTTGCGCCGGTTGGAAATCTCGCCTTGCCAATGGCCTTCATCGGTCAATTGATGCCACATCGCCGCATAGAAAGCGCTGTCGTGCAGGCCCGAGGCGAGCAGGCGAGGGGTGTGGCCCAGTGCTTCGCTCTCGCTGTAACCGGTGATTTCGGTAAAGGCTCGGTTGACCGCGCTGATGTGTTGTTGGGTGTCGGTGATCAATACACCTTCGGCGGTGCTCTCGAAAACGGTGGCGGCCTGTTGCAGTTTTTCCTGCATCAGGTGCCGCTCGGTGATATCTCGGGCGATGGTCAGCATGCAGTCTTCGTCGCCGATCGGCAGTGGGCGGCTCGACACCTCGCAGAGGCGGATCTGCCCGTCGTTACGGCGGATGTGGCAGCTGAAATCCCGGACAAAGCCATCCCGGTGCAGCAGGTCGAGCATCTGTTTGCGTTCGTTCAGATTGACCCAGATACCCAAGTCCAGCGCCGAGCGATCCACTGACATCGCGCTGTTGAAGCCTGTAATGCGGCTGAAGCCCTCGTTGACCTCCAACAGCAGTCCATCGCTCTGCCGGGACAGCAGCAAGCCGTCAGGCGAGGCGTGGAAGGCTTTGGCGAACTTCTCCTCGGAAGTTTGCAGCTGCTGTTGGGTTTCCTTGAGCTGACTGATGTCGCGCACCACCACGACCAGCGCGGGCGTGGTGTCGAGATCGAAGGGCTCGGCGGAAATCAGGCCGGTAAACACCTGGCCGTTGTTGCGGCGAAAGGGCATTTCCAGGTTGCGGATGCTGCCGGCCTGCAACCGCTGCAACAAACCTGGGCCGACCCCTGGAATTCCCCAGATATTCAAATCGGTGGCGGTCTGACCGATGACGTCCACAGCTTTGAGCCCGATCTGCTCTTCGAACGCTTCGTTAACCTCCAGCAGGCAGCCATCGGAAAGCCGCGCAATCACCAGGATGTCCGGGCATTGCTGGAACACCGACGCAAATTTCTGTTCCGACAGGCGCAGTGCTTCTTCGGTGCGCTTGGCGTCGCTGATGTCGATCATCAGCCCGCGCAGCACCGGTTCATGGCCGTGTTCGATCAGGCTGACGATATCGCGCACCCACAAACAGCGACCATCGGCCGTGATGACCCGGTAGTCGACGCTGTGATCACGACCGGCCAGTACTTCGTGATCGCAAAAGGTCTGGGCCCGGGTCAGGTCTGCGGGGTGGATGATGTTGCGCCAGAAACCGGGGATCAGCCAATGGGACAGGGGATAGCCAAGCAGGTCTTCGGCGTGGGGCGACACATAGCTGTAGGTGAAATCGCTGATCCGTGCTTCCCAGGCAATGGCCGACAGACTCTCCACCAGCCCGCGATAGTGGTACTCGCTGCTGCGCAGTTCCTGTTCCAGGTCGACCCTGCGGGCAATTTCCGAGCTCAACCGACGGTTGATCCGGATAACCACCGCCAGCACGATCATCAGCAACAGCAGGCCCGGCAAGCCGTAAACCAACAAGTCGGACCAAAAAGTCCGATGATCAAGGACGTTCCCGACCCAGTGCTCCTGAATGGTGTTGATTTCGCTCGAACTCATGTCCGCCAGGACTTTATCGATGATACCGACGAGCATTTTGTTTTTCGGCGGCACCGCCATTGCCAATTGATAGCGATAGGGCGTTTCGCCGCTGACATAGAGCCCGTCGAGCTTGAGCTGGCGCAGGCTCCAGACGCTGGAGGCCAGATCGCCGACCACGGCGTCCACTTCATCGGTGGCCAGTGCCTGCAACGCCGAACTGACGTTGGGCATCGCCACCAGGTTCAGGTCCGGGTGGTGGGTGCGCAGCAGTTCGTGGGGTGCGTAGTTTTCCACGACGGCGATTTTCAGGCCGTACAAGTCTTCGATTTTGCGCGGCTGGGCACCGCCGACATGGGCGAGGATGACAATCGGAAAATCCAGGTAGGGGCGGGTGAACGACAGGTAAGTCTGGCGTTCGGGCGTTGACATGATGCCCGGCAACAAATCCAGCTTGCCCTGTTTGACCTGTTCCAGGACGACCGTCCAACTGACTGGCTCAATAGGGGTGAGCTTGATGTCCAGGCGTTGGCGGATCACGTTGATGTAGTCCGCTGCCAGGCCCTGGTAACGGTTCTGCTCGTCGCGGAACTCGAAGGGTGGCCAGGACGCATCGACACCCAGACGCAAGTCCGGGTGAGCCGCCAGCCAGCTACGTTCTTCGTCGGTCAGAGTCAGCGCGCCAGCCGTTGCGGTCCAGGTCATCATCGACAGCAAAAAAAGCACGGTCGGCAATCTGGGCATAACGGTCTCGTTATGGCTCGGGGGAATGTTTCGAGTGTAGACGGGCAATTCGGTGGGGGGGTAGTGCGGGGGATTTAATCTGCATAAAGCAAAACCCCCGGCCTGGGCCGGGGGTTTTGTGATCACTCGTCGAGGAAGGAGCGCAAATGCTCGCTTCTCGTCGGGTGGCGCAGCTTGCGCAGCGCCTTGGCTTCGATCTGACGAATCCGTTCACGGGTCACGTCGAACTGCTTACCAACCTCCTCGAGGGTGTGGTCGGTATTCATGTCGATACCGAAGCGCATGCGCAGAACCTTGGCTTCACGGGCAGTGAGGCCGGAGAGAACTTCGCGAGTCGCTTCTTTAAGGCTCTCAACGGTAGCAACATCGATTGGCGACTGCATGGTCGAGTCTTCGATGAAGTCACCCAAATGGGAGTCTTCGTCATCACCGATCGGGGTTTCCATGGAGATCGGCTCTTTAGCGATCTTCAATACCTTGCGGATTTTGTCCTCAGGCATTTCCATGCGTTCGCCCAGCTCTTCCGGGGTCGGTTCGCGACCCATTTCCTGCAACATCTGCCGGGAAATACGGTTGAGCTTGTTGATCGTCTCGATCATGTGCACCGGAATACGGATGGTGCGGGCCTGGTCGGCGATCGAGCGAGTGATCGCCTGACGGATCCACCAGGTGGCATAAGTCGAGAATTTGTAGCCGCGGCGGTATTCAAACTTGTCTACCGCTTTCATCAAGCCAATGTTGCCTTCCTGGATCAGATCGAGGAATTGCAGGCCACGGTTGGTGTACTTCTTGGCGATGGAGATCACCAGACGCAAGTTCGCTTCAACCATCTCTTTCTTCGCGCGGCGGGCCTTGGCCTCACCGATCGACATGCGACGGTTGATGTCCTTGATCTCGGCAATCGTCAAACCGGTTTCGGTTTGCAGCGCGATCAGCTTTTGCTGGCAACGAATGATGTCCGGTTGCAGGCGACCAATGGCTTCGGCGTATTTGCCTTTGCCCTTGGCCAAGCCGTCGGACCAGCTTTCGTCAACTTCATTGCCCGGGAACTGGCGCAGGAAGTCGGCACGCGGCATGCGCGCATCACGAACGCAGAGCTGCATGATCGCGCGCTCTTGCTGACGCAGACGATCCAGGGCACTGCGGACACGCTCGACCAGGCCTTCGAATTGCTTCGGAACCAGTTTGATCGGCATGAACAGCTCAGCCAGCAGCACCAGTTCGGCAATCGCCGCCTTGTTGCCACGACCGTGCTTCTTCAGCGCCTTGCGGGTGATCTCCATCTGATCGGAGACAGCGCCAAAACGCTGTGCTGCGATGACCGGATCCGGACCGCTTTCGGCTTCTTCTTCGTCGTCGGTGCTGGCTTCAGCTTCGTCGTCGTCGGTATCGTCATCCGCTTTCACGGCTTTCGGATCGACAGGCGGCGGCACTTCGGCTGCAGGCGGCGCAATGCCGTCGTCCGGGTCGATATAACCGCTCAGGACGTCAGACAGGCGACCACCTTCGGTGGTGACGCGAGTGTATTCGGACAGAATGTGGTCAACCGTGCCAGGGAAGTGCGCAATTGCGCCCATCACTTCACGGATGCCCTCTTCAATACGCTTGGCGATTTCAATTTCGCCTTCACGAGTGAGGAGCTCTACCGTACCCATTTCACGCATGTACATGCGCACTGGGTCGGTGGTGCGACCAATGTCGGTCTCGACCGCTGCCAACGCTGCTGCTGCCTCTTCGGCCGCGGCTTCGTCAGTATCGGCGTCGGCCAGCATAAGGGAATCCTTATCTGGCGCAACCTCGAATACGTTGATCCCCATGTCGTTGATCATGCGGATGATGTCTTCCACCTGTTCCGGATCTGAAATATCCTCCGGCAGGTGGTCGTTGACCTCCGCGTAAGTCAGGTAACCCTGCTCACGACCAAGTGTGATCAACTCTTTGATACGAGACTGCTGTTGCGCTTTTCCGGACATAACACCCTATCCACTGAAGGTCTTGGCGGGCAAAAAACAAGCCGAGGATTATACCTGAGCTATGACCTCACGCGCCAGTTGAGGTCGGGGTTGATACAGCCATATTGCGTTTTAATAGGTCGCGCATCTGATTTGCGATCTGATTTGCTTCCTCCGCGGTCAGTCCTGGCTGCCTTGCTTTGATGATTAGTGCGTCCAGGCTATCCGTGTGTTGAGTTGCCGATAACCTAGTAATGGTGTCTAAAAACTGTTGTTCAAGGTTGTCACCGTCAATCAGCCATTCCTTTTCCGCTAATGCCTTGAGCAAACGCCCCTGTTCGGTCCCGTGCCAACGGGCCATTAGCTGAATTGAGTTTAGCTTAGGATTTTTTTGCACCGCTCCGATCAGGGCCACCAGCAACTGAGCGTAGGTGTTGCTCTCATTGGCGAAGTGGTCGGCGGTTTCTACCTTGCCGGCCAGGTCCGGGTGATGGATCAGCGTGCGCAATGCGATCAGCGTTGGTGCTTCGACGGCAATCGGCGTGCGCGGGGCACTCGGTTGATCACGATCGCCACCACGCTTGCCATTCTTGTCCCAGGGCTTCTTGTCCCACTTCTTGCCGCCGGCGCCGGGTTTCTTCGGCGTCCATTCCTGCTGCGGCGCGTACATGTCTTGTGCTTGAGGCTGATGGTAGTCGCTGTAATCCGGCATGGCGTCGTAATCCATGCCTGGATCGTAAGCCGGCGGCGCGTCCTGAGGGGCGCTGTGCACCAGCTGACTGACGGCTTCGCCAGTCAGGCCGGTGATTTCGGTCAATCGTTGACGCATCAGGATACGCAGATTGGCGCCCGGCACTTTATCGATCAACGGCGCAGCGAGGGTGGCCATGTGGGCCTTGCCTTCGAGCGAGCGCGGGTCTGATTCCGCGGTCAGTTGTTCAAAGAAATAATCGGCCAGCGGTTGCGCGTGCTGATTGATCCGCGCGCGAAAGGCGTCTGTGCCTTCGGAGCGGACCAGCGTATCCGGGTCTTCGCCCTCTGGCAGGAACAAGAAACGCGCGCGCCGACCGTCTTGCAGGCACGGCAGCGCCGCTTCCAGTGCTCGCCATGCAGCGTTGCGGCCAGCCTGGTCGCCGTCGAAACAGAACAAAACGTTAGGCACGACGCGAAACAGTCGCTTCAAGTGCTCTTCGCTGGTCGCGGTGCCCAGGGTCGCGACGGCATTGCGCAGGCCTTGCTGGGCGAGGGCGATAACGTCCATGTAGCCTTCGACGACGATGATTTCGTCGAGGTTGCGGTTGTTCTTGCGGGCTTCATAAAGGCCGTAGAGCTCCTGGCCTTTATGGAATACCGGGGTTTCCGGTGAGTTCAGGTATTTCGGCTTGTCGTCGCCCAGTACCCGGCCACCGAAGGCAATGATGCGCCCGCGGCTGTCGCGGATCGGGAACATCACGCGATCGCGGAAGCGGTCATAGCGTTTGCCGGTTTCGGCGTTCTCGATCAGCAGGCCGGCATCGACCATGGCTTTCTGTTGCAGGGTGTCGCTGCTCAAATGCTTGAACAGATTGTCCCAGCCGGGCGGGGCGAAGCCGAGGCCGAAGTCTCGGGCGATTTCGCCGGTCAGGCCGCGACCTTTCAAATAATCCACAGCGGCTTTGCGCGATGGATGGCTTTTCAGGGCCTGCCGGTAAAAGTCGGCGGCCGCAGTGAGCAGCGGGTACAGCGGCGAATCGGTCGGCTGCCGCGGTTTATGCGGACGGCCGCTTTCTTCGCGGGGGATTTCCATGCCGGCGGCTTTGGCCAGTTCTTCGACGGCCTGGACGAAATCCAGGTTGTCGTGGTCCATCATGAAGCCGAGGGCATTACCGCCAGCGCCGCAGCCGAAGCAGTAATAGAACTGTTTGTCGGGGCTGACGCTGAAGGAAGGGGTTTTCTCTTTGTGGAACGGGCAGCAGGCAGTGTAATTCTTGCCGGCTTTTTTTATTTGCAGGCGCGAGCTGACCACGTCGACGATGTCGGTGCGGTTCAGAAGGTCGTCAATGAAGCTCTGGGGAATTAGCCCGGCCATGGCGTTCTCGTCATCTGCGCTGAAACGGATCCAAAACGAACGGCGAACGAGCGCGGGTCGTTGAAAGAGGCACACACGAATGTGGCTCGACCGGTGTCGTCTGCGTAATCGCTGTCGGGAAGTGTATCTGCCGAAAATCCACTGACGTTAGTACCATTCAGTATTCGACTATTTGAAAGTGTTGCGCTGAAAATCCGCTACGGCCAATCGATGGCCTCGGATAGCTCAATAAGCGGGCACGCAAGCAGGTGCCTTGGGCTGATCGTCGTAAGAGGAATCAGTGGGTGTGCTCGTCAGTAGCCTTGGAAGGCTCGTCAGAAAAGACGTGCACCGCTGGCAAAAGAGCCAGGTCTGACGCTGTGAAGCAGGTTTGTCCGAGTCGCATCTGCGGCGTAGACGGTGAAGCATCAAGCGTTTTACGCAAATGCCATAAGCCCGGCTGAGGGCCGGGCTTGGCAGAAGCTTGCTACGAACGTCTGTGTATTAGTACAGACGAACGGCGCGGCGCTGTTCGCGCTGTACTTTCTTGGCGTGACGCTTAACAGCGGCTGCTGCTTTGCGCTTACGCTCAGAAGTTGGCTTCTCGTAAAATTCGCGGCTACGAACTTCAGCCAGTACACCGGCTTTTTCGCAGGAGCGCTTGAAACGACGCAGAGCTACGTCGAAGGGTTCGTTCTCTTTTACTTTGACGGCTGGCATCCAGAGCTACCTTCATTCATTACCGGGGTCAACATCCTCGCGGCAAAAGAGCACTTGAAGACGTCGGTTTTTAAGGGTTGCGGATGTTAACTCCTCATCGACCGGAATGCAAAGCCTCTGATCGAAAACCGCTAGTCGGGGCATCCCATGGCGACTATTATGCGCGCCTTCGAATCTAGCCTAAACAAGGCGCAAACCCATGCTAGTACTGGGATTAGAAACCTCCTGCGACGAAACCGGTGTCGCATTATATGACAGTGAGCGCGGCCTGCTGGCCGACGCGCTGTTCAGCCAGATCGACCTGCATCGCGCCTATGGCGGTGTGGTGCCGGAGCTGGCCTCGCGTGATCACGTCAAACGCATGCTGCCCTTGATTCGTCAGGTGTTGGCCGAAGCTGACTGCGTGCCAACCGAGATCGACGCCATCGCTTATACCGCGGGCCCCGGCCTGGTCGGTGCGCTGTTGGTGGGGGCTTCCTGCGCCCAGGCGCTGGCCTTTGCCTGGGGCATTCCGGCCTTGGGCGTGCACCACATGGAAGGTCATTTGCTGGCGCCGATGCTGGAGCCGCAACCACCGGAATTCCCGTTCGTCGCTTTGTTGGTGTCGGGTGGTCATACACAGCTGGTTCAGGTCGACGGAATCGGCCAATACACGCTGTTGGGCGAGACCCTTGACGATGCCGCCGGTGAAGCGTTCGACAAGACTGCGAAGATGATGGGCCTCAATTATCCGGGTGGTCCGGAAATTGCGCGCTTGGCGGAGCAAGGGGTTGCAGGGCGTTTCACGTTCCCGCGTCCGATGTGCGATCGCCCTGGCCTGGCTTTCAGCTTCAGCGGCTTGAAAACCTTCGCCCTGAACACCTGGCAGCAATGCGTCAGCGCCGGGGACGACAGCGAGCAAGCCCGTTGCGACATCTCGCTGGCGTTCCAGCAAGCCGTGGTGGAGACTTTGACCATCAAGTGCAAGCGCGCCCTGAAAGCGGCAGGCATGAAGCGTCTGGTGATTGCTGGGGGCGTCAGCGCCAACAAGGCACTGCGCGACTCGCTGGAAAAAATGCTCGGTGACATGAAGGGCGACGTGTTTTATGCGCGTCCCGAGTTCTGCACGGATAACGGCGCGATGATTGCGTTTGCCGGTTGCCAGCGTTTGCAGGCAGGTCAGCACGAAAGCCTGGCGATCAGCGTGCAGGCGCGCTGGCCGATGGAGCAGTTGTCGGCCCTTTGATGACGTGAACGATGAGCGGCGCTCATGTGCGGTATTTAAAAATGCCGTTCGCGCCCTGCAAACAGGTCGCGTAGATTGCCGCGATGGCGCCAGACGATCAGCGCCGTGAGTGCGCTCATGGGTAGCAGTGCCGCCGGCTCTTGCCATGCGAGCAATGGCAGGGTCAGCGGTGTGGCGATCAGCGCCGCCAGTGAGCTGGTGCGGGTCAGGTAGAACGTCAGCAACCAGGCACAGACCGCCAGCAGAGCCGCCGGCGGGTAAAGGCCCAGCAACATGCCGGCCGCAGTGGCGACACCCTTGCCGCCGCGGAAGCGGAAGTACAGCGGGAACAGATGACCAATGACGGCATAAACGCCGATCCAGGCCTGTTCTTGTAGCGAAAGGCCGGCAACAGCGGCGATCAGTACGGGCAGCAAGCCTTTGCACAGGTCGCCGAGTAACGTCAGGACGGCGAGTTTCTTGCCGGCCAGGCGCAACATGTTGGTGGCGCCGGCATTGCCCGAGCCACTCATTCGCGGATCGGGATTACCGGTCAGGCGGCTGAGCAAAATGGCGAAGGACAGAGAGCCGAGCAGGTAGGCGAAGGTCGCCAATAACCAAAACATGCTAACTATTCCGGGCGAGGACGCCCTGATTCTAACGGCGCATTGCGCCCTTGTCGTGCAGCGGAGAAAAGTGCTTGGACAGAGTGTTTATCGAGGGCCTGGAAGTCGACACCGTAATTGGTGCCTACGACTGGGAGCGAGGCATCCGCCAGTGTCTGCGACTGGACCTGAGCTTCGCTTGGGACAATCGCCCGGCAGCGGCGGGTGACGACCTGACCCTGGCGCTCGACTACGCGAGCGTTTCGTCGCGTATCCAGGCGTTCGCCGAGCAGGCGCAGTTTCAACTCGTCGAGACGTTTGCCGAGCGCTTGGTTGAAGTCCTGATGAGCGAATTCAAGATCACCTGGATGCGCCTCAAATTGACCAAGCCGGGCGCGGTCCCGGCGGCCACCGGTGGCGTCGGCGTGGAGATCGAGCGCGGATGTCGCTGACTCAGGTGTACCTCGGGCTCGGTAGCAATATCGAGCGCGAATCCCATTTGCAGGCTGGCCTGGAAGCCCTGGCAGGTTTTCTGGTGGATATCCGCTGCTCGGCGGTCTTCGAAAGCCAGCCGGTGGGGATCAAGAGCGGTCCGTTTTTCAATTTTGTGGTGTCGGCGTTCACCGACCTGCCGCTGATAGAACTGGATCGTCGGCTGAAATTCATCGAGGCGGACAACGGCCGCTACGCGCCGGATCGCAAGGGTCTGCCGCTGGACATCGACGTGTTGTTGTTCGGTGATCTGGTGGGTAACTTCGATGGCTTGATTCTGCCCCGGGCAGAAATTCTGAAAAATGCCTTCGTGTTGTGGCCGTTGTCGCTGATTGCGCCGGACAGGGTGCATCCGGGCGTAGGCAAAAGCTTTGCGACCTTGTGGCGTGAAGCGCAGATTGATCAGGTGTTGGCGCCGGTGGCGTTTGAGTGGCGTGGCGAGCAGTTGACCCCTTCGAGTTTGTTGTGAGGCGGAAGACGCCTTCGCGGGCAAGCCTCGCTCCTACGGATTCGAGTCGTTTGCAAATTATGTAAACGACACCGCCCCTGTAGGAACGAGGCTTGCCCGCGAAGCTTTTCAGGCAGACGCCGCTTCTTTGTAGGCTTTCAGCGCCTTAAGCCGCTCACGCTTGATCGCCTCACCCAGCTCCGGCCCTTTGAAACCCTTCTCCAGCAACGGCTGCACCGCCACACTCCGCGCTGCATTCGCCGCCCCGCGCAAATAATCCGCCTGTGGATAACTTCTCTGCTCAAGACCTTTGCGTCCACGGGCATCCATTTCGCACGCCGCAATAAACTCCTCAAACCGCTGCGGTCGCCGATAGACGTCAAAACTCTGCAGCAACTCCAGCAACGTCGACGGCTTCAGTTCCAGGGCGCGATGTCCGTGGGTGTGATATTGGCCGACCAGCAATGCCAGTTCCTGACAATCCTTCGGCGCCTTGAAGCGTTCGTTGACTGCTTTGATCAGTTTCAGCCCCGTGTGCTCATGGGCGATGTGTCGCGGCCATTCCGCTTCCGGAGTCAGGCCTTTACCCAAATCATGTAGCAAGCACGCCCAGCGCACTGTCAGCGGTTGTTTGTGCAGCGCTGCTTGCTCCAGCACGCTCAAGGTATGCACGCCGGTATCGATTTCCGGGTGATGGGCTTCCGGTTGCGGGACGCCGAACAGCGCATCGACTTCCGGCATCAGCACCTTGAGTGCATCGCACGCGCGCAGCACCTCGATGAATACCTGTGGCTGATCTTCCATCAGGGCGCGGGAGATTTCCTTCCAGCTGCGCTCTGCCGTCAACGCCTCCAATTCACCGGAATCGCTGAGCTGACGCATTAACTCGAGGGTCTCGGGAGCGACGGTAAATCCTAGCCCGGCATAACGCGCAGCAAAGCGGGCAACGCGCAGTACCCGGAGTGGATCTTCGGCGAACGCGGGGGAAACGTGGCGAAGCAGGCGTGCATCAAGATCCCGCTGCCCATGATAAGGATCAGTCAGGTTTTGCTGATCGTCTTCGGCCATGGCATTGATCGTCAGGTCGCGCCGGATCAAGTCCTCTTCGAGGGTGACTTCGGGGCTGGCATGGAACGTGAAACCGCCGTAACCGCGCCCGCTTTTGCGTTCGGTCCGGGCGAGGGCGTACTCCTCACCGCTTTTGGGATGAAGAAATACCGGGAAGTCCGAGCCCACCGGGCGAAATCCCTTGGCGAGCATTTCTTCGGTGGTGGCGCCTACCACGACCCAGTCGATATCGGTGACAGGCTTGCCCAGCAGGCGATCGCGTACGGCGCCGCCAACTTTATAAATCTGCATAAAAAACCTCCGTTAGCTCGACAGAATAACCGTTGCGTCGAACTTCCGGAGGCAGAAACAGAATCAAAGATGAATGACAGCCAGGTCAAGCCGACCGTAATCCCCCTCGGCGTGTTCACTTCTGGGTGGGACGTGATGGACTTTCATCACTTGGTCGCCTTGCAGGGTTTCCAGGTGAATGTCGAAGCCCCACAGCCGATGCAGGTGCTTGAGCACTTCCTCGGTGGATTCGCCCAGCGGCTTGCGGTCGTGTTGCTGGTGACGCAAGGTCAGTGAGCGGTCGCCGCGGCGGTCAATGCTGTAGATCTGCACGTTGGGTTCACGATTGCCCAGGTTGTACTGAGCGGCCAGGGTTTCACGGATGGTCCGGTAGCCGGGCTCATCGTGAATGGCGGGGACCAGCAGATCGTCCTTCTGGTCATCATCGAGAATGCTGAACAGCTTCAGATCGCGGATCACTTGAGGCGACAGGTATTGCAGGATGAAACTCTCATCCTTGAAACTGCTCATCGCGAATTTGATGGTCGACAGCCAATCGGTACCGGCGATTTCCGGGAACCAGCGGTAATCCTCTTCCGTCGGGTGTTCACACATGCGCCGGATGTCCCGGTACATGGCAAAGCCCAAGGCATAAGGGTTGATGCCGCTGTAGTAGGGGCTGTCGAAGCCCGGCTGCATGACCACGCTGGTGTGGGACGTCAGGAACTCCATCATGAAGCCGTCGGTGACCAGGCCTTCGTCGTACAGGTCGTTCATCAGCGTGTAGTGCCAGAACGTCGCCCAGCCTTCGTTCATCACCTGGGTCTGGCGTTGCGGGTAGAAATACTGGGCGATCTTGCGCACGATCCGTACGATTTCGCGCTGCCACGGCTCCAGCAGCGGCGCGTGTTTTTCGATGAAGTACAGGATGTTTTCCTGAGGTTCGGCGGGAAAGCGCGCGTTGTCCTTGTCGCTGTACTTGTCCGCGCCTTTTGGAATGGTGCGCCATAGATCGTTGATCTGTTTCTGCAGATGCTCTTCACGATCCTTCTGCCGGCGACGTTCTTCTTCGGCGGAAATCGGATACGGACGTTTGTAACGGTCAACGCCGTAGTTCATCAGGGCATGGCAGGAGTCGAGCAGATCTTCCACGGCGTCGATGCCGTGGCGCTCCTCGCACTGCATGATGTACTGCTTGGCGAACACCAGATAATCGATGATCGAACTGGCATCGGTCCAGGTGCGGAACAGGTAATTGCCCTTGAAGAAACTGTTATGCCCATAGCAGGCATGGGCCACCACCAGCGCTTGCATGCAGATGGTGTTTTCTTCCATCAGGTAGGCGATGCACGGGTCCGAGTTGATCACGATCTCGTAGGCCAGGCCCATCTGACCGCGGGTGTAGGATTTCTCGGTGCTGAGGAAGTGCTTGCCGTAGGACCAATGGTGATAACCCAGCGGCATACCGACGGAAGCGTAGGCGTCCATCATCTGCTCAGCGGTGATCACTTCGATCTGGTTGGGGTACGTATCCAGGGCATAACGGGCCGCCAGGCGGCTGATTTCCTTGTCATAGGCCTGGATCAGCTCGAACGTCCATTCGGAGCCGGTGGAAATGGGTTGGCGCTTCTGCTCTTTGGCGGTCATGTCACTAACCTGCGCTGGAAGAGTTCACGGAAGACCGGGTAGATATCCCCGGCCGAGACCAGTTGCTGCTGGGCAAAAGTGTCAGAGAAGGCTTCGGCGATGCGTTCGTATTCGAACCACAGGGCCTGGTGTTCGCGCGGGGTGATCTCAACGTAAGTGTAGTACTGCACAAACGGCATGATCTGGTTGATCAGAATGTCGCGGCAGATCGGCGAATCGTCGTTCCAGTTGTCGCCGTCGGAGGCCTGGGCGGCATAGATGTTCCACTCGTTGCTCGGATAACGCTCGGCCATGATCTCCTGCATCAGTTTCAAGGCGCTGGAGACGATAGTGCCGCCGGTTTCCCGTGAGTAGAAAAACTCTTCCTCATCCACTTCGCGAGCGCTGGTGTGGTGGCGGATGAACACGACGTCGATCTTGTCGTAGTTTCGCTTGAGAAACAGATACAGCAGGATAAAGAAGCGCTTGGCGATGTCCTTGGTCGCCTGGGTCATCGAGCCGGATACGTCCATCAGGCAGAACATCACCGCTTTGGAGCTGGGGTTGGGCTGCTTGATGAGCAAGTTGTACTTGAGGTCGAACGTGTCGAGGAACGGCACCCGATGAATCCGCGCACTGAGTTTCTCGATTTCCGCTTCGATTTCCTGAATATCGCCGAAGTTGTCCGGTTCTTCCCGTCTGAGTCGGGCCAGTTCCTCTTTGGCGTCGCGCAACCGCGCACGGCTGCTGCCGGACAGGGCGATGCGGCGGGCATGGGCCGAGCGCAGGGTGCGGATGATGTTGATCCGCGACGGGTTGCCCTCGTTGCTGATGCCGGCGCGAACGGTCTTGAAGGTGTCGGTGCCGGTCAGGTTGCGTTTGACCAGGTTCGGCAATTCGAGGTCCTCGAACATGAATTCGAGGAATTCCTCTTGGGTGATCTGGAAGACGAACTCATCCATCCCTTCACCGGAGTTGCCGGCCTTGCCGGGACCTCTGCCGCCGCCACCTCCGGGTGGCCGGGCAATGTGCTCGCCGCTGGTGAATTCCTTGTTGCCCGGATGCACGACGGTCTGCTTGCCACCACGGCCGTGGTGAAGCACCGGTTCGTCGATGTCGCGGCCGGGAATACTGATTTGTTCGCCATGTTCCATATCGGTAATGGAACGCCGGCTGACCGCCTCTTCGACGGCCTTTTTGATGTGATCACGGTAACGCCGCAGGAACCGCTGGCGGTTCACCGTGCTCTTGTTCTTGCCATTGAGACGTCGGTCGATCACATAGCTCATGACTGCTCCTTAGAAGCTGTCCTGAAAGGGGCGAGCGGTTATGCAGCATCGGACCGGTGCCAAGGGATGATCACGCTCCCCCAAGCGCTTTTGGATACTGCCTGAACCTCGTTACCGACTTTCGAACACCTTCCAGAGGTCTGTGTAACAGAAAAACCGTGCACAGGCCTCTGGCTGACGACAACCGGTCTTACCGGCAGCGGGTTACTGTGATTTTCTGACCCGCAGGTACCACTCGGACAGCAGTCGTACCTGTTTGTCGGTGTAGCCGCGCTCGACCATCCTTGTGACGAAGTCGTTGTGCTTCTGCTGGTCCTCTTTGCTGGCCTTGGCGTTGAAGCTGATGACCGGCAGCAAGTCCTCGGTGTTGGAGAACATTTTCTTCTCGATGACCACCCGCAGTTTTTCGTAGCTGAGCCAGGTCGGGTTCTTGCCGTTGTTGTTGGCCCGTGCGCGCAGTACGAAGTTGACGATCTCGTTGCGGAAATCCTTCGGATTGCTGATGCCGGCCGGTTTTTCGATTTTCTCGAGTTCTTCGTTCAGGGCTACGCGGTTGAGGATTTCGCCGGTTTCCGGGTCGCGGTATTCCTGGTCCTGAATCCAGAAGTCGGCGTACAGCACGTAGCGATCGAAGATGTTCTGGCCGTACTCGCTGTAAGACTCGAGGTAGGCTGTCTGTATTTCCTTGCCGATGAATTCGATATAACGCGGTGCCAGGTATTCCTTGAGGAAACGCAGGTAGCGCTCGCGGGTCTCGGCCTGGAATTGTTCCTGCTCGATCTGTTGTTCCAGCACGTAGAGCAAGTGCACCGGGTTGGCGGCGATTTCGTGCGGATCGAAGTTGAAGACCTTCGACAGGATCTTGAACGCAAACCGGGTCGACAGACCGTTCATGCCCTCATCCACGCCGGCGTTATCGCGGTATTCCTGGATCGACTTGGCTTTCGGGTCGGTGTCCTTGAGGTTCTCGCCGTCGTACACGCGCATCTTGGAGTAGATGTTCGAGTTTTCCGGCTCCTTGAGGCGCGAGAGCACGGTGAACTGGGCAAGCATTTTCAGGGTGTCGGGCGCGCAATGGGCCTTGGCCAGAGAACTGTTGAACAGCAGCTTGTCGTAGATCTTCACTTCGTCACTGACCCGCAGGCAGTACGGCACTTTGACGATGTAGATCCGGTCGATAAACGCTTCGTTGTTCTTGTTGTTGCGGAAGGTGTGCCACTCCGATTCGTTGGAGTGAGCCAGCAGGATCCCGGTGAACGGAATCGCGCCCAGCCCTTCGGTACTGTTGTAGTTGCCTTCCTGGGTGGCGGTCAGCAATGGGTGCAGCACCTTGATCGGTGCCTTGAACATTTCGACGAATTCCATCAGGCCCTGGTTGGCCCGGCACAGCGCGCCCGAGTAGCTGTAGGCGTCGGCGTCGTTTTGCGGGAATTCTTCCAGTTTGCGGATATCGACCTTACCCACCAGCGCCGAGATGTCCTGGTTGTTTTCATCACCTGGTTCGGTCTTGGCCACGGCGATCTGATTGAGGATCGACGGATAGAGTTTCACCACGCGGAACTGGCTGATGTCGCCGCCGAATTCGGCCAGGCGTTTGGTCGCCCACGGCGACATGATGGTGTTGACGTAGCGCCGAGGGATGCCGAAGTCTTCCTCGAGAATCGCGCCATCTTCAGTGGCGTTGAATAGACCCAGGGGCGATTCGAATACCGGCGAGCCCTTGATGGCATAGAAGGGCACTTTCTCGATCAGCTGTTTGAGCTTTTCGGCCAGGGAGGACTTACCGCCGCCGACGGGACCGAGCAGGTAGAGGATTTGTTTCTTCTCCTCCAGGCCCTGAGCGGCATGGCGGAAATACGACACGATCTGGTCGATGCATTCTTCCATCCCGTGGAAGTCTTCAAAGGCCGGATAGCGGCGGATTACCTTGTTGGAAAAGATTCGCGACAGTCTCGAGTTGGCCGAGGTGTCGAGCAGCTCCGGTTCACCGATGGCCAGAAGCAGACGCTCGGCGGCGGAAACGTAGGCGCTGCGGTCCTTTTTGCACAGCTCCAGATACTCTTGCAGCGAGAGTTCTTCCTGGCGTGTGGACTCGAAGCGTTGTTGGAAGTGGCTAAAGATACTCATGACGTCACCTCGCTCGATACGTGGAGCCGACGCCGGATCATTCAGTCGATGCTGGCAGCCACTGGATATGCAGTCGCTGTTTACCCCCCAGAACTCTTTCGGAGCTGACTACCCCGAAAGCTACTCCCGATGACCCGCGCGCCGGTGTACCGGCTCTCCCCTGTTTTGGATGGCCTGCGCTTAAGGATAGTTGCTTATTCGGGAGGTAAAGGCGAGATACGTAATTAGTTGTGGCAGACCGTTCGTCTGCCACCGCGCGAGCCCACGGGGGCCGGGGCTTGCGCGTTACAAAAATATTATTCGGAAGTGCCTTGCGCAGTTTCCGCCGGATAAGTCGTGCGCCACAGCTCAAAACCGCCATCCATGCTGTAGACGTCGGAGAAGCCCTGGCTGATCAGGTACGCCGCTGCGTTCTGGCTGGAATTGCCGTGATAGCAGACCACTACCGTCGGTGCATCAAGGTCGGCGGCACGGATGAAATCCGAGATGGATACGTTGTCCAGATGCTTCGAGCCGGCGATGTGCAGCGCGGCGTACGTTTGTGGATCGCGGACATCGACCACCACTGCGCCTTGTTCGCGCAGGGCCTGGGCCTGTTCTGGGGGGATACGTTTGAATTCGCTCATGGCGGGCTCCTGTGGCTCGGCTGAAAGCGCAGTCTAGCGCTGGGCGCTGGCTGACGTTTGTACGGGAATAGATGGGGCGACTGACGGCTCGGCGTGACCCTGTTCATCACATTTGCAGGTCAGGCGCTCAAGGGTATCGACGTTCATCAGGGTCATCGCGCCACCCCAGACACAACCGGTGTCGAGGGCGAAGATGCCTGGCTCGTCGCATTTGCCTTCAAGGGCTGCCCAATGACCGAAGATGATCTTCAGGCCTTTGGTCTTGCGTTCCTTGTACTTGAACCACGGGGCGTAACCCGGTGGTGCAGTGTCGACGCCTTCCTTGCCCTTGAGATCGAGCTTGCCTTCGCTGGTGCAGAAGCGCATGCGGGTGAAATAGTTGGTGATCACCCGCAGGCGATCCACGCCGGTGAGGTCACTGTTCCATTTGTTTGGCTCGTTGCCGTACATGCCATCCAGATAGGGCGGGAACAGATTGTCATCACGTAGGGCGGCTTCGACTTCGCCGGCGCACTTCAAGGCTTTGCGCAGCGACCATTGTGGCGGTATGCCGGCATGAACCAGGGCAATGTCGCGCTGTTCGTCGTAGTGCATGAGTTTTTGCTGACGCAGCCACTCCAGCAGTTCCGCGCGATCAGGCGCTTCGAGGATTTCGCGAAGGGTGTCGTTTTTCTTCAAGCGTTCGATGTTGTGCCCGGCGGCGAGCAAGTGCAGATCGTGGTTGCCGAGCACGCACACCAACGATTCGCGGATGCTATAGAGGAAGCGCAAGGTTTCCAGCGACTGCGGCCCGCGGTTGACCAGATCACCCACGACCCAGAGTTTGTCCCGGGCAGGCTCGAAGGCTACTTGCTTGAGCAGGCATTGCAGCGGTTCGAGGCACCCTTGCAGGTCGCCGACGGCATACGTCGCCATCAGTGCAGGGCTCCGGGCACCGCCAGGCGGAATGGCGCGATTACGGCGTCGAAGTGCTTGCCGTCGTCGGCGATCATTTCGTAGGTGCCTTGCATGGTGCCGACCCGAGTGGTCATCACCGTGCCGCTGCTGTAGGTGTGGTTTTCACCGGCCTGGATCAGCGGCTGTAAACCCACCACGCCAGCACCGCGAACCTCTTCCACGTGCCCGTCACCGTCGGTGATCACCCAGTGCCGCGACAACAGCTTGGCCGGTAGCTCGCCATTGTTGTGCACGGTAATGGTGTAGGCGAAGGCAAAGCGGTTGTGCTCGGGTTGCGATTGTTCTGCCAGATAGCGAGTGACGACGCTGACGTCGACCTGATAACGAGGATCGGACATGCAAGAGGCCTTAAAAACGAAGCGGGACGCGGGGCGTAGCTGATGGGATCAGTCTAGGCCAAGTATCGGGTAGTAAACCAGACATCGCGTCTGGCGTCCCACCCGATAACGCTCATCGTCTGTCAGTCGGCGGCGGGCGCCTGCAGGACTTGTTCGCTGAGCTTGTCAGCCAGGCGCACGAAAGCGGCCAGGTCGAGTTGCTCGGGACGCAGGCTGCCATCGACGCCGGCGGCTTCGATCTCGTCGTTGCTCAGCAGCAACTTGAGGGTGTTGCGCAGGGTCTTACGGCGCTGGTTGAAGGCTTCGCGCACGACGCGCTCCAGCAGCTTGTGATCCTTGGCCGGGTGCGGCAGTACATCGTGAGGCACCAGGCGGACGATGGCCGAATCGACTTTCGGCGGCGGATTGAACGCACCCGGACCAACGTTGAACAGGTGTTCTACCCGGCAGTGGTACTGAACCATGATCGACAGACGACCCCAGTCACCACCACCAGGGCCAGCCGCCAGACGCTCGACCACTTCCTTTTGCAGCATGAAGTGCATGTCGCGAATGATGCCGGCGTTGTTCAGCAGGTGAAAAATCAGCGGCGTGGAGATGTTGTACGGCAGGTTGCCGACTACACGCAGGCTGTTCGGCGCGGCATTCAGGCTGTTGAAGTCGAACTTCAGCGCGTCGCCCTGGTGCAGGTTGAAATTGCTCTTGTCGGCGAATTGCTGGTTGAGGATCGGGATCAGATCCTTGTCCAGCTCCACTACGTCCAACTGCGCGCCACTGTTGAGCAGGCCTTGCGTCAGTGCGCCCTGGCCCGGGCCGATTTCCAGCAGGCGGTCTTCGGGTTTGGCGCGAATGGCGCGGAGGATGCGGTCGATAACACCGGCATCGTGCAGGAAGTTCTGGCCAAAGCGTTTGCGCGCCTTGTGTTGGTAATGCTCAGTCATAAACGGGTCTCGGCCATCTGGTAGGCGGTTTCCAGGGCGACTTGCAGGCTGCCGGTGTCGATTTTGCCGCTACCGGCCAGGTCCAGGGCTGTGCCGTGGTCCACCGATGTGCGGATGATCGGCAAGCCGAGGGTCACGTTGACTGCCGCGCCGAAGCCTTTGTATTTCAGCACCGGCAGGCCCTGGTCGTGGTACATCGCCAGCACCGCGTCGCAGTGCTCCAGATATTTGGGGGTAAACAGAGTGTCGGCGGGCAGGGGGCCACGAAGGTCCATGCCCTCGCCGCGCAGGCGCTCTAAGGTGGGTTCGATGATGTCGATTTCTTCATGGCCCAGGTGTCCGCCTTCACCGGCGTGGGGGTTGAGCCCACAGACCAGGATGCGTGGCTGGGCAATGCCGAATTTTTCTTGCAGGTCGGTGTGCAGAATCCGCGTCACCCGTTCCAGACGCTCCGGGGTGATTGCATCGGCAATCTCACGAAGGGGCAGGTGGGTGGTGACCAGTGCCACGCGCAATCCGCGGGTGGCGAGCATCATCACCACTTGTGCGGTATGGGTCAGGTCGGCGAGAAATTCCGTGTGCCCGGAAAAGGCGATCCCGGATTCATTGATCACGCCCTTGTGCACCGGAGCGGTGATCATCCCGGCGAAATGCCCTTCCATGCAGCCTTGGCCGGCACGGGTCAGGGTTTCCAGGACGAACGCCGCATTGGCCTTGTCCAGCTGTCCGGCGGTGACCTTGGCGTTGAGCGGGGTATCCCAGACATACAGGCTGTTGGCTGGCGCAGGAACGTCCGGCCAGTTGTCCGGGGTGACCGGCAGCAGGTCGACAACCACGCCCAGCTGCGCGGCCCGCTCGATGAGCAGGTCGCGGCTGGTAATGGCAATCAGAGGATGTGGCTGGGCTTGCGAGGCGAGCAGCAGGCACAGGTCAGGACCTATGCCGGCCGGTTCACCGGGTGTCAGCGCGAAACGCTTGGGTTTCACTGCGCTGCCTGGTCTGCACCAGGGAGTTTGATCTCTACGTACGCTTCGTCACGGATCTGACGCAGCCAGGTTTGCAGCTCTTCGTCGTATTTGCGGTTACGCAGTACGGTCATCGCTTGCTGCTCACGGGCCTGGGTGGTGCTGTCGGTGGCGCGACGGCCAAGGACTTCCAGGACATGCCAGCCATATTGGGTCTTGAACGGCTTGGACAGCTGACCTTGCGGGGTCTTGGCCATCACTTCGCGGAATTCAGGAACCACGGCGTTCGGATCGATCCAGTTCATGTCGCCGCCGTTGAGGGCGGAACCCGGGTCTTCCGAATAGCTTTTCGCCAGATCGCCGAAATCTTCGCCCGCTTCAATACGGGTATAGAGCGATTGAGCCAAAGCCTTGGTTTTTTCTTCGTCGCGAATCGGGCTCGGTTTGACCAGAATGTGACGCACGTGCACTTCGTCACGCATCTGAGTCGCGCCGCCACGCTTGTCGAGGATCTTCAAAATGATGAAGCCGCCCGGAGTGCGCATTGGCTGAGTGATGTCGCCGACAGCCATGGTGCTCAGCATGCGATCGAACGGAGGTGGCAACTGAGCGGCTTTACGAAAGCCCATGTCGCCGCCTTCCAGTGCGGTTTCGCTGGCGGATTTGGCGATTGCCAACTGACCGAAGTCAGCGCCTTGCTTGAGTTGCTGGTACACCGCGTCCGCTTGTTTGGCGGCAGCCTGAATCGCGTCGGAGTTGGCGCTTTCCGGCGTAGGGATCAGGATGTTGGCCAGACGAAACTCTTCGGACAGCTGCATTTTGCCCAGGTCGGAAGCGAGGAAGTTCTTCACTTCCTGCTCGGAGACCTGGATGCGCTCTGCCACCCGACGCTGACGTACACGGCTGATGATCATCTCGCGGCGAATCTGGTCACGCGCGTCGTCGTAAGACAGACCATCGTGAGCCAGGGCTGCGCGGAATTGATCGATCGACATGTTGTTGCGCTGGGCAATGGTGCCGACAGCCTGGTTCAGTTCTTCATCGGTAATGCGGATGCCGGAACGTTCGCCAATCTGCAGTTGCAGGTTTTCAACGATCAGACGCTCCAGTACCTGCTGATCCAGCACGCTGGTCGGCGGTACGGCAGCGCCGCGTTTGGCGATGGTTTGCTGAACTTCGTGGACCCGTTGGTCCAGTTGGCTCTGCATGACCACGTCGTTGTCGACGATGGCCACCACTTTGTCGATGGACTGTACCGCGGCATTAGCCGCGGTACCCAGGAACAGCGCGCCCAGTACTAGCGGGCGCAGACAATCAGAAAGCTTGGTCTTCACGTTCACGATAACCTTGAATGCCTTTGTCGAGGAAGCTCTCTACTTTGGCGCCAGTGAGGCCGCCGAGTCCCTTCAGAACAATTTGGAGGAAGACGCCATGGTCGCCTTTTTCGTTTTGCGGGGCTTCTTGACTGAACTCGTCATAGGAAACCCAGTAACGGTTGATCAGGCGCAGTTTCCAGCAGCAGTTGTCGTACTCGAAACCACCGAAGGCTTCCAGGGTACGGTTGCGGTTGTAGTCATACTGCCAGCGGCTGATGGCGTTCCATTGCGGCACGATCGGCCACATCACCGAGAAGTCGTGCTGCTTGATTTTGTAGTAGTCCTTCACGAAGCCAGGTTGACCCTCGACGCCGTAGTCACCGCCGCCCACCGACCACTTACCGGTGTTCTGGTCGTAACGGACCTGGTCATTGCGATAGCGATAACCGGCGTTGATGATCTTGTTCGGGTTGTCTTCAGGCTGGTAGTGGAACATCGCGCTACCCGAACGCGGGCTGCGGCTGTCCGGATCCCAGTTGTAGTCGGCCGTGGTGCGCCAATCGCGGTTCCAGCGGTATTCGTATTCCAGGGCGTATGGAGAAACGTTGGAATGCGCATCGTCGCGGGTTTTTGCATCGATACCCGGCAACTGGACTTCGCGGTCCTTGAAGTACATGGCCTGACCAACGCTGATGCGTTGACGTTCGAAGCCGTCGTCTTCGATCCAGCGGTTGGTGATGCCCAGGGACAACTTGTTCTCATCGCCAACACGGTCGGAGCCAGAGAAGCGGTTGTCACGGAATAGCGACGCGTAGTTGAAGGTGTATTCGCCGGTGTCGAATACTGGAATGTCGGTCTGGTCTTTCTCAGGTACGTAGAGATAGTACAGGCGCGGTTCCAGGGTCTGGCGATAGTTCGTGCCGAACCAGTTGGTTTTTCGATCGAAGTACAGGCCACTGTCGATGCTGGCGATTGGCACGCCACGGTTTTGACTCCGGTTGAAACTCTCGCCCGCGAGCAGAGTGTCTTTACCTTTCTGATCAAGATCCAGATCATATTGGGTGTACTGGTACTTGAGCGTTGGCTTCAGGAAGCCATAAGTCGCGTTCAGCGGCAGGCTGACGGCAGGAGCGAGGTTCAGCCGATTACCGTTGGCGCGCGCCAGACCGGCAACGTTGGTGTCCAGACGATTGGAGACGTTGCCGTCTTCATCGGTGAAGGTGCCGGTCTTCAGATCCCGATCAAAGCGTACGACTTCAGTGTTGTACTTGAAATCCAGGCCGCCTGGGTGATACGGCAGCGCACCATTAAAGGTGATTTGCGGCAAGCGATCATAAGGAGTGATGTTCGAAACGGTTGCCAGTTGATAAGCCTGGGCATTGACCGCTGCGGTGTAGTTGTCACCACGGTACGTAACAGAACCCTGCTGATTCACATAGTCCGCGCTTTTCACGCCAATCTGGTCAGTCTGCAGGTCCTGGAAATAATACGGATCGCTGATCTTGGTGTAGTCGACCTGCGTGAACACGCGCGAGTCGAGGCCACCCTTGTGCTGCCAGTTGTACATGTAGCGGGTTTTTTCGTAGTCGGTCTGCTTGCTGCGATCAGTGTCGTCATCGTTCAGGTATGCGGCACCGAACTGACCTTCGCTGGACTTGGTCAGGTAACGGAACTCGCCTTCCATCAACAAGCCGTGCTTGCTCATGTAACGCGGGTACAACGTGGCATCGTAGTTCGGTGCCAGGTTGAAGTAGTACGGCGTGACCAGCATGAAGCCGGTATCGCTGCCGGTGCCGATGGTCGGCGGCAGGAAACCGGATTGACGACGGTCGTCGATCGGGAAGTAGATGTACGGCGTGTAAAGGACCGGAATGTCCTTGACCCGCAGCGTCACGTTGGTCGCGGTACCGAAACCGGTGGCCGGGTTCAAGGTGATGTTGTTGCCCTTGAGCTGCCAGGCGTTGCTGTTCGGTTCGCACGTGGTGTACGTACCATCCTTGAGGCGGATGATCGCGTTTTCGGCACGTTTGGCGTACAGCGCGTTACCGCGGATACGGGATTTGTGCATCACGTATTCGGCGTTATCGACCTTGGCTTCACCGGTGTCGAGCTGCACGTCGGCGTGGTCGCCCACGATCAGCGCGCCATTGTCGCGAACCCGGACGTTGCCGTTCAGTTCGCCACGGCTCTCGGCCTGGTACAGGCTGGCTTCGTCGGCTTCAACCTGCATGCTGCCTTGGCGCATGACGACGTCACCGGCCAGCGTACCGATCTGATCTTCGGTGTTATAGCGCGAGGCCTTGGCGCCGATAAAGGTCGGAGTGTCACTTTTATTCGTCTTGTCATTCATGCCCGGACGAATTGGTTCGATATAGGAACCAGAGCAGTAAGGACCGGTTTCGGCCAACTGCGCAGCAGTGAGCTTCTCGCGCGGAACCCAGTCGAGGTGACTGTAGTCTGCGCTACGGGACTTCAGACCACGGCCCTTGGCTTCGGTAACCAGCACAGGCTTGGCGCCAGTGTCTTCGCTGGAGCCGTTTTGGGCCGGAGCTTCGCCGTTCGCGGTGACTGCTGCGCTGCCGTCATGGACGGGCCGCGGCGGCAATGCAGCTGCCGGCGACTTGGGCGCACAGTCCCAGGCACCCGAAGCAGAGACTGAGCAGTCATACTGTTCCGCGGCGACCACGTAGGAAGTGGCTAGGGGTTGCAGGGCCAGCAGACTGCCGGTAACCAACAACGGAAATTTTTTACGAAACGCGGGGGATTTCAATGCCATCTTATTAGTCCGGGCTTCCTGCGTGCCATCTGCCCGCGGTGTGGGCCGCACGCCTCTCGATGGTCTGAAAAAGATGCTGGATAATAAAGCATGACCCGCTTGACGGCTAGCGCCGTCGGAGACCCTTGTAATGCCTGACCAAGATGTACGCTTGCAACACCTGAAAGTTTGGCTCGATGAACAATTGGCGACCCTCTTTGCAGAGCAAGGCTGGGGTGCTGTACCCCCGGCCACGTTGACTGCGGCCAGTAGCGACGCGAGTTTCCGACGCTATTTCCGCTGGGAAGGCGAGGGCAAAAGTTTTGTCGTGATGGATGCTCCACCGCCTCAGGAAAACTGCAAACCCTTCGTGGATATTGCTTTTCTGCTGGCGAAATCCGGAATTAATGTTCCGAAAATTTACGCTGAAGACCTTGAACGCGGTTTTCTTCTGCTCAATGACCTGGGCAACAAGACGTATCTGGACGTGATCGACAGCGAAAACGCCGACGATTTGTTCAAGGATGCCCTACAGGCATTGTTGGCATTTCAGCAGTTGCCGATGGTGGCGCCGTTGCCAAGTTACGACGTGGCACTTCTGCGTCGTGAACTGGAACTGTTCCCCGAGTGGTACGTGAAGCAAGAGTTGGGCATCGAGTTTGACGCCGCTCAGCAAACCCTCTGGCAGCAGGTCAGCGACCTGTTGATCGACAGTGCCCTGGCCCAGCCAAAAGTACTGGTGCATCGCGACTACATGCCACGCAACCTGATGCTCAGTGAGCCGAATCCGGGTGTGCTGGATTTCCAGGACGCGGTCTATGGTCCAGTGACCTACGACGTGACTTGCCTGTTCAAGGATGCATTCCTCAGTTGGCCGGAAGAGCGCGTGCACGCCTGGTTGCAGGATTACTGGCAACAGGCCGGTGCGCTGGGCATCCCGGTTCAGCCTGACTTCGAAGAGTTCCGCCGTGCCAGCGACCTGATGGGCGTGCAGCGTCACTTGAAAGTGATCGGCATTTTCGCGCGCATCTGTCACCGCGACGGCAAGCCGCGCTACCTCGCCGACGTGCCGCGTTTCTTTGCTTATATAGAGGCAGTGATTGCCCGTCGTCCCGAATTGGCGGAGCTGGATGTGCTGCTGGCCAGTCTGCGTGCTGGAGCTAGTGCATGAAGGCAATGATTCTGGCCGCGGGCAAAGGCGAACGCATGCGCCCGCTGACCCTGACCACGCCCAAACCGCTGGTGCGTGCCGGCGGTGTGCCGTTGATCGAGTATCACCTGCGCGCCTTGGCGGCCGCCGGGTTCAGCGAGATCGTGATTAACCACGCCTGGCTTGGTCAGCAGATCGAAGACTATCTGGGCGATGGCTCGCGCTATGGCGTCAGCATTCAGTATTCGCCGGAAGGTGAGCCGCTGGAAACCGGTGGCGGGATATTCCGCGCACTGCCGTTGCTGGGCGATGAAGCGTTTGTGGTGGTCAACGGCGATATCTGGACCGATTACGACTTCAACGCGTTGCGCCAACCGATTGCCGGGCTGGCTCACCTGGTGCTGGCGGACAATCCGGCTCATCACCCTGCGGGGGATTTCGTTCTGATCGACGGACAAGTGCGCGATGGGCAACCGGACGCCAAAACCCTGACCTACAGCGGCATCGCCGTGCTTCACCCGAAGCTGTTCGAGGGTTGCTCAGCCGGCGCTTTCAAATTGGCGCCGCTGTTTCGCAAAGCCATGGCTGCGGGGCAAGTGACGGGTGAACGCCTGGACGGGCACTGGGTGGATGTCGGCACCTACGAGCGCCTGGCCGAAGCCGAAACTCTGATAGAAGCGAGCCGCTGACATGTTGTGGCCAGGGACTCTGATCGGAGCCGGAGCGGGCTTTGCCATAGCCAGCATTCCGGGGGCCATGCTCGGCGCGTTGTTGGGACAGGCGCTAGACCGGCGCCTGCATCTGCAAAGCTGGGCGCATTTGCGTGAAAAACTCGGCGGGCGACCGGTGTTGCGCAACGATGAACTGTTGTTCGTGTTGCTGGGCCGGCTGGCCAAGTGCGACGGGCGCGTGGTGGATGGGCATATCCAGCAGGCCCGCCAAGAGATGCGCTCACTGGACATGACCGAATCGGCGCAGCGTCGCGCCATTGCCGCGTTTAATCGTGGCAAAACCGGGCACGACCGGTTGCGCGGTTATCTACGGCGCTTGAGTGCTCAGCCGCATGCCGCCGAAGGCGTACTGCGCGCCTGTTGGCGGATGGTCTGGGCTGATGGTCGCGCGGGCGCCAGTGAGCGTGAGTTGTTGGCTCAATGGGGCAAATGGCTGGGATGGACGCCGCAACAGGTACTGGCGTTGGCCCATGATTATGAACCGCAGAAACGTCCGCAAGTCAGCAGCGCCGTGACCTATCAGGACGCCATGCGGTTATTGGGTGTGTCGGCTACCAGTGAGCCGGCGCAGATCAAGCGGGCGTATCGGCGTCTGCTCAGTCGTCATCATCCGGACAAAATTGCCGGTTCGGGGGCGACGGCGTTGCAGGTGCGTGAGGCGACGGACAAGACGCGCGAGTTGCATAACGCCTATACGTTGATCAAGGAACGGCGGGATTTTCGCTAGCAGCATTTAATTTGTGTTGTTAGTGAGGCCGCCTTCGCGGGCAAGCCTGTTGGGGTCCAGTTTTTTTGGACCACTCTGTAGGAGCGAGGCTTGCCCGCGAAAGGGGCGACTCGGTCTATCACTCCGCCACAGGCTTCGGATTCAACCACCCGCGCACCCGGCGAAACAGTTGCTCTTGCTCAGCCTTGGCATTGCCCGGCAACGCCTTGAGCGATACCTGGCTGAACGCCGAATTCTTCAAGCGTTTACTCGCCTGCAACCGCTCAAGCGCGGCATTGCGATCCAGCGGCTTGTCCATATAGAAGAGGTCGGCCGTCGGCAGTTTCAAGGTCGGGGTCAGTTCGGCCAGGGCGGGTTTGCCTGTCACCGGCGTCTGCGCCGCGACCATCACGAACTTCTCCACTTGCGAAGGCTGCTTTTCGCTCAGGTAGCGTGCGGCCCAGTAAGCCCCGGTGCCATGTCCCAACACCACGATGCGCCGAGCGCTTTGCTGTTCTGCAAAAGCGATCGCGGCATCGATGCGGGCGAAGATTCGCTCGGCGTCGGCCTTGGCCTGTTCCTCTGTGGTTTCAGCGATGGCTTTATCGGCGACATCCGCTTCACCACCGGCTGCTTGCTCAATGGGCGGGGCGGTGGTCGAGTCCTTGCTGCCGGTTTCTGCAGCTTTGGGCGCTGGCGCCGCTTCGACGATACGTGGCGCAATGGCATCGCTTTGCAGGTCTGGCAAGGTGATACTCAGGCTGCTCCACTCGGCGTCCGGCAATTTGTTGCGCAAAGGGCTGATTGCTTGCGGCCAGTCAACGGTTTCACCGGCGCCGGGGATGATAATCACCGCGCCTTTGGGCTCGGCGGTATTGGCCGGTTTCCACAGGGCCAGAAACGTATCGGCGCCGGCCTGAAGCTGTTGCTGTTCGTGGGCTGGGACTTGTCGCTCCAGTGCGGTCGCTTCTTCCTGACTACGCTCAAGCAGCGGCTGACGTTCGACCGGTTTTGCTTCGGCGGATTTTTCCGCAGTGGCAGGAGCAGGGTCGGCGGCCTCGACGGAAAAGGCGCAAGGCAGGATCAGCGACAGGCACAATGCTGGCAGTGCCAGGCGGTAGACAGGGGGCATCGGATATTCCAGGCCAGAAGTTATTCCGGCAGCCTAATGGGTTGGTCAGTATTTGTCAGTGTGTGAGACTTCAATGATGCGTTTTCGCTGCCTGTGGGTTATCGGCTGTTTGTGGTTTCCCTTGATGGGCTGGGCGGCGCCCGCGCCCCCGGCGCACGTTGCTCAGTTGTCGACGGCCCAGCAGCAATGGCTGGCGGAGCATGGCGAATTGCGCGTCGGCCTGGTGTTGCAGGCGCCCTATGCGCAATACGATCGCCGCTTGCAACGCTTGTCCGGAGTCAACGTCGAGCTGATGAAGTGGCTGGCCAAGGCGCTCAAAGTCGAGCTCAGCTGGCGCAACTTTCCCGACGTGGAGCAACTGGAAGCCGCGGTCCGCGAAGGTGAAGTCGATATCGCCCCGGGACTGACCCAAACCCCCGGCGGGCTCAGGCTTTGGCAGTTTTCCGATCCGTACATGCGCGTGCCGCAACTGGTGGTCAGTGACCAGAAGGGCGCCGGTGTGGTGGAGCTGGAAAAACTCGACAGCCAGACCCGCGTCGCCGTGCGCATGCCCAGCGCCACCGCCGATTACCTGCGCAGTAACTTTCCACATCTGAATCTGCAAGGCGTGCCAATCGAGCGCCAGGCGTTGCAGTTGCTGTTGAGTCAGCAGGCCGGTTACGCGGTGGTCGACGAGGCGCAACTGGGGCGTTTATCCGCCGAACCCGAGTTCGCCGGGCTGGTGGTCGTAGGCGATATTGGCTTGCCGCAATTGCTGCGGGTGGCCACGCGCCGGGACTGGCCGGAGCTGGCCGGCATCGTCGAAAGTGCGCTGCGAGCGATCCCGGCAAAGGATCTGGAGCAACTGCACAGCCAATGGCTGCAACCGAAATATCCGCGGCTGTCCGAGTCGCCGGGATTCTGGCAAAACCTTTGCCTGTTGCTGGCGTTGCTGTTGCTGAGCAGCCTGGCCATCGTGTTCTGGCAGCGGCGCCAGCAACACAGTCTGGAGCAGCGGCTGCTGGCGGCGCGAGAGGACATCGCCCTGCGCCAGGCCAGCGAAGAAGCGCTGCGCCTGACCCAGTTTTCTATTGATCAAAGTACCGTCGGCATTCTGTGGGTCAACTGGGACAGCCATGTGCGCTACGCCAACCGCGCCGCTGAAAGCATGCTCGGCTATCCGCCCGGCGGGATTATCGACCGTCCCTTGATCGACTTCGAGCCCGGCCTGCACATGGACCGCTGGCTGAACCTGTGGAAACGCGCGCGGGCCAGCGAAGAGGGGCCGCAAAGTTTCGAAACCAACTGTGTTCGGGCTGACGGCAGCGTTCTGCCAGCGGATGTGTCGTTGAGCTTCCTGCGGTTTCGCGATGGCGAATACCTGGTGGTGTACCTCAATGACGTCACCGAACGCCGTCGTGCCCTGGCTGCTTTGCAGGAAAGCGAGGCACGGCTGCAAGGGATTGCCGCCAACGTTCCGGGATTGGTCTTTCGCCTGGAGCGGGCGCCGGTGACCGGGCAAATCGATTTTGCCTACATCAGCGAAGGCAGCGAGAGCCTGGTCGGTTATTCGCCGGCGACCCTGGCCCATCGGGATAAAGGACTGCGCAGCCTGGTGCACCCGGACGACAAGGCCAGTTATCACCAGACGCAGGATCATGCGCTGGACACGGACAGCGACTGGTCGTGGCAAGGGCGGATTCTGACGCGTTCGGGTGAAGAGCGCTGGGCCGAGATCAAAGCGATTACCCGGCGGCTGGAGGACGGCGCGTATGTCTGGGACGGGATCGTCTGGGACATCAGCGAGAGCAAGCGCATCGAGTTGGAACTGGCCAGTTCCCGGGAGCAACTGCGCGAGTTGTCGGCGCACCTGGAGAGCGTGCGGGAAGAGGAAAAGGCCCGTATCGCCCGGGAAGTCCACGATGAACTGGGGCAGATGCTGACCGTGTTGAAACTGGAAACCTCCATGTGCGAATTGGCCTACGCCCAGCTCGATCCGGGTCTGAACGAACGCTTGAACAGCATGAAGCGCCTGATCGCCCAACTGTTTCAACTGGTGCGGGACGTGGCCACGGCGTTGCGGCCACCGATTCTCGATGCCGGGATCGCCTCGGCCATCGAATGGCAGGCCCGGCGTTTCGAGGCGCGTACACAGATTCCGTGCCTGGTGCAGGTGCCGGAGAATCTTCCGGTGCTCAGCGATGCCAAGGCGATTGGCTTGTTCCGCATCCTTCAGGAAGCGCTGACCAATGTCATGCGCCATGCCCAGGCGCATACTGTCGAACTGACATTGACGCTGGAAGGCGATGAGTTGTGCCTGACCGTCAGCGATGATGGCGTAGGATTTGTCGCCGCTACGGGTCGGCCGACGTCGTTTGGCGTGGTGGGCATGCGTGAGCGGGTGTTGATCATGGGCGGGCAGTTATCGCTTGAGAGTGAGCCGGGGGAAGGCGCGACGCTAAGTGTGCGAGTGCCTTTGGATGAGGTTTGATGGTTTTTTGGTGTCTTTGCTGACGTCATCGCGAGCAAGCTCGCTCCCACAAGGGATTTGGGTTGAGACATCGATCTCTGGCGCACCCCACTCACTGTGGGAGCGAGCTTGCTCGCGATAGATTTTCAATCTGGAGAAAAACGTGATCCGTGTACTGGTAGCCGAAGACCACACCATCGTCCGCGAAGGCATCAAGCAATTGATCGGCCTGGCCAAGGACTTGCTGGTGGTGGGGGAGGCGAGCAATGGCGAGCAGTTGCTCGAAACCCTGCGTCATGTGCCCTGCGAAGTGGTGCTACTGGACATCTCCATGCCCGGGGTCAATGGGCTGGAGGCGATTCCACGGATTCGCGCATTGAACAATCCGCCGGCGATCCTGGTGCTGTCGATGCACGACGAGGCGCAAATGGCCGCCCGGGCGTTGAAGGTTGGTGCTGCTGGCTATGCCACTAAGGACAGTGATCCGGCGCTGTTGCTGACGGCGATCCGCAAGGTCGCGGCGGGCGGGCGCTACATCGACCCGGACCTGGCCGACCGCATGGTCTTTGAAGTCGGCCTGACCGATTCGCGACCGCTGCATTCATTACTCTCGGAGCGCGAGTTCTCGGTGTTCGAGCGCCTGGCTCAGGGCGCCAACGTCAACGACATCGCCCAGCAACTAGCCCTGAGCAGCAAAACCATCAGCACCCACAAGGCGCGGCTGATGCAGAAGCTCAACATCACCTCCCTGGCGGAATTGGTGAAATACGCGATGGAACACAAACTTCTCTGAAAACGCCGATTCCTACTGACTCACTGCATTCCCCCTGTGGGAGCGGGCTTGCTCGCGAAGGGGCCATGTCAGTCGACATCAATATTGCCTGACACGCAATCCTGTCGGAGCGAGGCTTGCCCGCGAAAGCGTCAGCACATTCAACATCAATGTGGACTGACACACCGCCTTCGCGGGCAAGCCTCGCTCCTACAGGGATCGCGTCGGCATATCCATTTGCGACACCCCGCAACCCCGCTTTTGCCTGTCCTCATGGCTTGTAACTGACCACTTGCCGCTGCGCTTACCAAAACGCGCCATCTTTGTAGGGCAATCCCTACCCCCAACCTTCCATCCGGCTGAGGCGATTCTCTCCTGCGCCCCGATTTGCGTGGTCCCCAGCGTCCACTAGGCTTAGTCCACAAGCAGTCATCAACAACAAAGGTGTGGGTATGAGCCAGGTCGATTCAAGTGCAGGGGCCAATGACATTCTGGTCAGCTTTCGTGGAGTGCAAAAAAGCTACGACGGCGAGAACCTGATCGTCAAAGACCTCAACCTGGACATTCGCAAAGGCGAATTCCTCACCTTGCTCGGGCCGTCCGGCTCCGGCAAGACCACCAGCCTGATGATGCTCGCCGGTTTCGAAACCCCGACCGCCGGGGAAATCCTGCTGGCCGGGCGCTCCATCAATAACGTGCCGCCGCACAAGCGCGACATCGGCATGGTGTTCCAGAACTACGCGCTGTTCCCGCACATGACCGTGGCCGAGAACCTGGCGTTCCCGCTGACCGTGCGCGGCTTGAACAAGAGCGATGTCAGCGACAAGGTCAAGAAAGTCCTGAGCATGGTCCAGCTCGATGCGTTCGCCCAGCGTTACCCGGCGCAACTGTCCGGTGGTCAGCAGCAGCGTGTGGCATTGGCCCGTGCGTTGGTGTTCGAACCGCAATTGGTGCTGATGGATGAACCCCTCGGTGCGCTGGACAAACAACTGCGTGAACACATGCAGATGGAAATCAAACACCTGCACCAGCGCCTCGGCGTGACCGTGGTCTACGTGACCCACGACCAGGGCGAAGCCCTGACCATGTCCGACCGGGTGGCGGTGTTCCACCAGGGCGAGATCCAGCAGATCGCCCCGCCGCGCACCCTCTACGAAGAACCGAAGAACACCTTCGTGGCCAACTTCATCGGCGAGAACAACCGTCTCAACGGCCGCTTGCACAGCCAGACCGGCGACCGCTGCATCGTCGAGCTGGGGCGCGGTGAAAAGGTTGAAGCGCTGGCGGTCAACGTCGGCAAGACCGGCGAACCGGTCACGCTGTCGATTCGCCCGGAACGCGTGAGCCTCAATGGTTCGAGCGAATCCTGCGTCAACCGCTTCTCAGGAAGGGTGGCGGAATTCATCTATCTGGGCGACCACGTCCGGGTTCGCTTGGAAGTCTGCGGCAAGACCGACTTTTTCGTGAAACAACCAATTGCCGAGCTCGATCCCGAGCTGGCGGTTGGCGACGTGGTACCGCTTGGCTGGCAGGTTGAGCACGTCCGCGCGCTCGACCCACTTCTAGAGGCGCATTAATCGCCCCCCGCAATACCAACACCAACCCTGCACGTGGAGAGAACAATAAATGTTGAGATCCCTGAAATTAACCGCTTTGGTCATGGGCATGATCGGTGCGGCGCACGCGATGGCGGCGGGTCCGGACCTGACCGTGGTGTCTTTTGGCGGGGCGAACAAGGCGGCGCAGGCCAAAGCCTTCTACGCACCGTGGGAAGCGGCGGGCAACGGCAAGATCGTCGCGGGCGAATACAACGGTGAAATGGCCAAGGTCAAAGCTATGGTCGACACCAAGAGCGTGTCCTGGGACCTGGTAGAAGTTGAATCGCCAGAACTGTCCCGTGGTTGCGACGAGGACATGTTCGAGCAGCTCGATCCGAAGTTGTTCGGCAAGACTGAAGACTACGTCAAAGGCGCGATCCAGCCGTGCGGCGTGGGCTTCTTCGTGTGGTCGACCGTGTTGGCCTACAACGCCGACAAATTGGCTTCCGCACCGACTAGCTGGGTCGATTTCTGGGACACCAAGAAATTCCCGGGCAAGCGCGGCCTGCGTAAAGGCGCCAAGTACACCTTGGAATTCGCTCTGATGGCCGACGGCGTTGCGCCGAAAGACGTCTACAAAGTGCTGGCCGGCAAAGATGGCCAGGACCGCGCGTTCAAGAAACTTGATGAGCTCAAGCCAAACATCCAGTGGTGGGAAGCCGGCGCGCAACCGCCGCAATACCTCGCTTCCGGTGACGTGGTCATGAGTTCGGCCTACAACGGCCGGATCGCCGCCGTGCAGAAAGAAAGTAACCTGAAAGTGGTGTGGAACGGCGGGATCTACGACTTCGACGCGTGGGCGATTCCAAAAGGCCTGGATAAAACCCGTGCCGAAGCGGCGAAGAAATTCATCGCGTACTCCGTGATGCCGCAGCAGCAGAAGACCTACTCGGAAAACATCGCTTACGGCCCGGCCAACACCCAAGCCGTACCGTTGCTGGCCAAAGACGTGTTGAAAGACATGCCGACCACCCCGGAAAACATCGCCAACCAGGTGCAGATCGACGTCAGCTTCTGGGCTGACAACGGCGAGCAACTGGAACAGCGCTTCAATTCCTGGGCTGCGAAGTAACTAGAGGGCTCGCCCTCCTGTGAGGGCGAGCTTTTGTGTTGGGGATTTGTGTGGTGAAGAGATTTATGTGGTGAGGGGATTTATCCCCGTTGGGTCGCGAAGCGGCCCCAAAACCTGCGACTACAGAGTTTCAGGTACACCGCATTCATCGGATTTGCGACTGCTACGCAGCCGAGCGGGGATAAATCCCCTCGCCACACAAGCTCCCTCGCCACAAGTTCGCTCCCACTTCAACGATTGATCAAAGATTTCCGGAGTACGCCATGGCCACCGCCATTCCCCTGAACGCGGGCACTGACCCCACCTTGAAGCAGCGGCTCAAGCACGCCGAGCGGATCAACCGCTGGAAAGCACAAGCCTTGATCGCGCCATTGGTGCTGTTCCTGTTGCTGGTGTTCCTGGTGCCGATCGTGGCGCTGCTCTACAAAAGTGTCGGTAACCCGGAAGTGGTCGGCGGCATGCCGCGCACCGTGACGGCTATCGCCAGTTGGGATGGCCGAGGCCTGCCCGCTGAACCGGTTTACAAGGCTGCCAGCGAAGACCTCGCTGAAGCGCGCAAAAACCAGACCTTGGGCGACTTGTCCAAGCGCTTGAACATGGAGTTGGCCGGCTACCGCAGCCTGCTGACCAAAACCGCCCGCGCCTTGCCGTTCACCACCGAACCGGCCTCTTATAAAGAAGCGCTGGAAGGTCTCGATGAACGTTGGGGTGATCCGGCCTATTGGCAGGCCGTGCGGCGCAACACCAGCAGCATCACGCCTTACTACTTGCTGGCGGCGGTCGATCACCGGATCGACGACCTCGGCGAAGTGGCCCCGGCCACCCCGGATCAAGCGATCTACCTCGACATCTTCGCCCGCACGTTCTGGATGGGCCTGGTCATCACCGTGATCTGCCTGTTCCTGGCCTATCCATTGGCCTACCTGCTGGCGAACCTGCCATCGCGCCAAAGCAACCTGCTGATGATTCTGGTGCTGCTGCCGTTCTGGACGTCGATCCTGGTGCGCGTTGCTGCGTGGATTGTGTTGCTGCAGTCCGGCGGGTTGATCAACAGCGGCCTGATGGCCATGGGCATCATCGATAAGCCGCTGGAACTGGTGTTCAACCGCACCGGGGTTTACATCTCGATGGTGCACATCCTGCTGCCGTTCATGATCCTGCCGATCTACAGCGTGATGAAAGGCATCTCGCCGACTTACATGCGTGCCGCGATTTCCCTCGGCTGCCACCCGTTCGCCAGCTTCTGGCGGGTGTATTTCCCGCAGACCTATGCCGGTGTCGGCGCCGGTTGCCTGTTGGTGTTCATCCTCGCCATCGGCTACTACATCACTCCGGCGTTGCTGGGCAGCCCGAACGATCAGATGGTCAGTTACTTCGTCGCCTTCTACACCAACACCAGCATCAACTGGGGTATGGCGACCGCACTCGGTGGGCTGCTGCTGTTGGCGACCGTGGTGCTTTATCTGATTTACAGCTGGCTGGTGGGCGCCAGTCGCCTGCGCCTGAGCTAAGGGGAGAATGAAATGCTGAGTCCTTATATGTCGCCCATCGAACGGGTGTGGTTCTACAGCTTGCGGATTCTCTGCGGCCTGGTTTTGTTGTTCCTGATCCTGCCGGTGCTGGTGATCATTCCGCTGTCGTTCAACTCGGGCAGTTTCCTGGTGTACCCGCTGCAAGGCTTCTCGCTGCACTGGTATCAGGACTTCTTCGCTTCGGCGGAATGGATGCGCTCGCTGAAGAACAGCATCATCGTCGCCCCGGCGGCCACGGTGCTGGCGATGGTCTTCGGCACGCTGGCGGCGATTGGCCTGACCCGCGGGGACTTCCCGGGCAAGGCGCTGGTGATGGCGTTGGTGATTTCGCCAATGGTGGTCCCGGTGGTGATCATTGGTGTGGCGAGTTATCTGTTCTTCGCCCCGTTGGGCCTGGGCAACAGCTTTTTCTCGCTGATCGTGGTGCACGCAGTGTTGGGCGTGCCGTTTGTGATCATCACGGTGTCGGCGACGTTGCAGGGTTTCAACCACAACCTGGTGCGTGCTGCTGCCAGCCTCGGGGCTTCACCGCTGACGGCATTCCGCCGGGTAACTTTGCCGTTGATCGCGCCGGGCGTGATTTCCGGGGCGCTGTTTGCCTTCGCCACCTCGTTCGATGAAGTGGTGGTGACGCTGTTCCTCGCCGGCCCCGAACAAGCGACCTTGCCACGGCAGATGTTCAGTGGCATCCGCGAAAACCTCAGCCCGACGATTGCGGCTGCGGCGACGCTGCTGATTGCCTTCTCGGTGATCCTGTTGCTGACCCTGGAATGGTTGCGTGGCCGCAGCGAGAAACTGCGTACCGCGCAGGTTTGAAGTCGTACGCGGTCAAATGTGGGAGCGGGCTTGCTCGCGAAAGCGGTCTTTCAGTCACATGGATGTTGGATGTGCTGACGCTTTCGCGAGCAAGCCCGCTCCCACAGTGGTTTTGTGCGGCAGTCGCGATGTTTGGTCATTCATTGGCTGAATAACAGACAAACCCCAATCCCCAGCTACTATTGTGCCCAGCTCCCCTAACGATAAGAGGCTGCGCACATGAGTCTTTCCTCTTTCAAAATTGCCCACAAACTGATCACCGGCGCCGCTGCCATCGAGCAACTGGCCGCCGAGCTGACTCGCCTGGATGTCGATAACCCGCTGATCGTCACTGATGCCGCCCTGGTCAAGTCCGGCACGGTCGAGCTGGCGCTGGCGCATCTGGGTGATCGCACCTACGAAATTTTCGACCGCGTACTGCCCGACCCAGAAATCGCCATCGTTGAAGACTGCATGCGCGTGTACCGCGAAGGCGGGCATGACGGGTTGATTGGCTTGGGCGGCGGCAGCGCCATCGACATCGCCAAGAGCGTGGCGGCCTACGCCGGTTATCACGGCGCGCTGGAAGATTTGTTCGGCGTCGATCAGGTACCGCGCAAAGGCCCGCCGCTGATCGCCATCCCGACCACCGCCGGCACCGGTTCGGAAGTCACCAACGTGGCGATCCTCTCCGACAAGCTCGCGCAGTTGAAGAAAGGCATCGTCAGCGACTATCTATTACCGGACGTTGCATTGGTCAGCCCGCAAATGACTCTGACTTGCCCGCGCAGTGTCACCGCCGCCAGCGGCGTCGATGCGCTGGTGCATGCCGTCGAGTCTTATCTGTCGCTGAATGCCTCGGCAATCACCGATGCCCTGGCCATCGGCGCAATCAAGCTGATCACCCAGGCGCTGCCCAAGGCCTACGCCAACCCGGCCAACCTGCAAGCCCGCGAAGACATGGCCACCGCCAGCCTGATGGCCGGCATGGCGTTCGGCAATGCCGGGGTCGGCGCGGTGCATGCGTTGGCATATCCGTTGGGTGGGCGCTACAACATTGCGCACGGCGTCAGCAATGCATTGCTGCTGCCGTATGTCATGACCTGGAACAAGTTGGCCTGTGTAGAGCGCATGCAGGATATTGCCGAGGCCATGGGCGTGAAAACCGCTCATCTCAGCGCCACCGATGCCGCGGACAAAGCCGTGGAGGCAATGACCGCATTGTGCCTGGCGGTGGAAATCCCCCTGGGCCTGCGCAGCTTCGGCGTACCTGAAGACGCGATCCCGGCGATGGCCGTGGAGGCGGCGGGGATTGAGCGCTTGATGCGCAATAATCCGCGCAAATTGAGTGCTGTCGATATCGAGAAGATCTATCGGGCGGCGTACTAGAGCCTGCCGTCACTTAATGATTGTAGGCAGGCCCAATCATCGCGGTCACAGTGCGCGCGTCAAAGCATGAGGTATACAATGCGCGCCATCGTGATTTTGCTCAGAAAAGGTGCGTCATGCAGCCCTTCGTAATTGCTCCGTCGATTCTCTCCGCCGACTTCGCCCGCCTGGGTGAAGAAGTGGATAACGTCCTTGCCGCTGGCGCCGACTTCGTGCACTTCGATGTCATGGACAACCACTACGTACCCAACCTGACCATCGGCCCGATGGTCTGCGCGGCACTGCGCAAGTACGGCGTGACCGCGCCGATCGACGCACACTTGATGGTCAGCCCGGTGGACCGCATCGTCGGTGACTTCATCGAGGCTGGCGCGACTTACATCACCTTCCACCCGGAAGCCACGCAACACGTCGACCGCTCGCTGCAACTGATCCGCGAAGGCGGCTGCAAATCCGGCCTGGTGTTCAACCCGGCGACTCCGTTGAGCGTGCTCGAGTACGTGATGGACAAGGTCGACATGATCTTGCTGATGAGCGTCAACCCGGGCTTCGGCGGGCAGAAGTTCATTCCTGGCACCCTCGACAAACTGCGTCAGGCCCGCGCGCTGATCGATGCCTCCGGTCGCGACATTCGCCTGGAAATCGACGGCGGCGTGAATGTGAACAACATTCGCGAAATCGCCGCTGCGGGCGCCGACACCTTTGTGGCTGGCTCGGCGATCTTCAATGCGCCGAACTACCAGGAAGTGATCGAGAAGATGCGCGCCGAGCTGGCGCTGGCTCGTCCATGAGTGGCTTTGAGCAGCTGTTCCCGGGGCGCCTGCCGCGGCTGGTGATGTTCGATCTGGATGGCACGTTGATCGATTCGGTCCCCGACCTCGCGGTTGCCGTGGATAACATGCTGCTCAAGATGGGCCGCGAACCCGCCGGCCTCGAGTCGGTGCGCGAGTGGGTCGGCAACGGCGCGCCGGTGCTGGTTCGCCGTGCGCTGGCCGGTGGCATCGACCATTCGACGGTCGATGACGGCGAGGCCGAAGGCGCGCTGGAGATTTTCATGGAGGCTTACAGTGAGAGCCATGAACTGACCGTGGTCTATCCCGGCGTACGCGATACCCTGAAGTGGCTGCACAAGCAGGGCGTTGCGATGGCGCTGATCACCAACAAGCCGGAGCGCTTTGTCGCGCCGCTGCTGGATCAGATGAAAATCGGCCGTTACTTCAAATGGATCATCGGCGGCGACACCTTGCCGCAAAAGAAGCCTGACCCGGCGGCGCTGTTTTTCGTGATGAAAATGGCCAATATTCCGGCCTCACAATCGTTGTTTGTCGGCGATTCGCGCAGCGATGTGCTGGCGGCGAAAGCGGCGGGGGTCAAGTGTGTGGCCCTGAGTTATGGCTACAACCATGGCCGGCCGATTGCCGAAGAGTCACCGGCGTTGGTGATCGACGATCTGCGCAAGCTAATTCCCGGTTGCCTGGACCCGGCCGCTGAGATAACGTTGCCCGACGCTCTTCAATCCCCTGCTGGAAATCCCATCGTGGTGGTCACTCGCAAACTCTGGATGAAAGTCATCAAGGCCCTGGCCCGCTGGCGTTGGCGCGCCTGACTTGTTCCTGGCCGGTATCCCGGCGCGTTTGCATACCTGACTGTTAGACCCTCAAGCCACGAGGCTACCCCATGATCCGCGAAGAATTCCTGCGTTTGGCCGCTGCCGGCTACAACCGTATCCCGATGGCCTGTGAAACCCTGGCCGACTTCGACACGCCGTTGTCGATCTACCTGAAACTGGCTGACCAGCCCAACTCCTACTTGCTGGAGTCGGTACAGGGCGGCGAGAAATGGGGCCGTTACTCGATCATCGGCCTGCCGTGCCGCACCGTGCTGCGGGTTCACGATCACCACATCAGCGTGACCCACGACGGCGTCGAGATCGAAAGCCACGAAGCCGAAGATCCGCTGGCCTTCGTCGAAGAATTCAAAGCCCGCTACAACGTCCCGACCATCCCCGGCCTGCCGCGCTTCAATGGCGGTCTGGTGGGTTACTTCGGTTATGACTGTGTGCGCTATGTGGAGAAGCGTCTGGGCAAGTGCCCGAACCCGGATCCGTTGGGCGTGCCGGACATTCTGTTGATGGTTTCCGACGCAGTGGTGGTGTTCGACAACCTCGCCGGCAAGATGCACGCGATTGTCCTGGCCGACCCTGCGCAGGCCGATGCCTTCGAGCAAGGCCAGGCTCGCCTGGAAGCGTTGCTGGAACAACTCCGTCAGCCGATCACGCCACGTCGCGGCCTGGATTTCAGCAAGCAACAATCCGCTGACCCGGTGTTCCGTTCGAGTTTCACCCAGGACGATTACGAAAAAGCTGTCGACACCATCAAGGAATACATCCTCGCCGGTGACTGCATGCAGGTCGTGCCGTCCCAGCGCATGTCGATCGACTTCAAGGCTGCGCCAATCGATCTGTACCGGGCGCTGCGCTGCTTCAACCCGACGCCTTACATGTACTTCTTCAACTTCGGCGACTTCCATGTCGTCGGCAGTTCGCCGGAAGTGCTGGTGCGGGTCGAAGACAACCTGATCACCGTGCGCCCGATTGCCGGCACCCGCCCCCGCGGGGCCAACGAAGAGGCCGATCTGGCGTTGGAGAAAGACTTGCTGTCGGACGACAAGGAGATTGCCGAGCACTTGATGCTCATCGATCTCGGTCGTAACGACACAGGCCGGGTCTCGGAAATCGGCTCGGTGAAGCTCACCGAGAAAATGGTCATCGAGCGTTATTCCAACGTGATGCACATCGTGTCCAACGTCACCGGGCAACTGAAGGCCGGGCTGACGGCGATGGATGCACTGCGAGCGATTCTGCCGGCGGGCACGTTGTCCGGCGCGCCGAAGATTCGTGCGATGGAAATCATCGACGAGCTGGAACCGGTCAAGCGTGGCGTCTACGGCGGTGCTGTCGGTTACTTTGCCTGGAACGGCAACATGGACACCGCGATTGCGATTCGCACCGCAGTGATCAAGGACGGCGAACTGCACGTGCAGGCCGGTGGCGGCATCGTCGCTGATTCGGTGCCGGCGCTGGAATGGGAAGAAACCCTGAACAAACGCCGCGCGATGTTCCGTGCCGTGGCATTGGCCGAGCAAACCCCGGACGCTTGAGTTCTGCTGCGAGCTTTTATTCCCACTGATTGCACTGATCCTGTGGGAGCGGGCTTGCTCGCGAAGGCGTCGTGTCAGGCGACATGTGTGCTGACTGACACTCCCTCTTCGCGAGCAAGCCCGCTCCCACAGGGATTTCACCAGCATAAAAAAACGCGGCGCCTGTGAGGGCGCCGCGTTTTTTATGGCCTGCGATTTAGAAGTCCAACGCCACTCCAACGTTAATGCCTTGCTGGGTAAAGTCATCATCCTTGCGAATGTCATAACTGGCCCGCAATGCCAAATCCCTGGTGAGGTTATGACTCACGCCCAAATTCAGGCGGTTCAGGTTGGTCTGCGGGGTATAGCCGGCCAGGGTGTAACGGTTGTTCGGCAGACTGTTGAGGTTCATGGTCACATCCTGGGTATCGTCGTTGTACTCGCGCTCGTGGGCCAGTTCACCAAACACCTGAGTCTGCGAAGTGATCTGGTACTTGCCCTGCAGGCCAATGCCAAGACGCCGGGAGATGCGCGACTGGTCATCGAACGTCAACGCGGTGGAGTCAGCGCCATCTTCTGAGTAACCATCGACTTCAACCTTGGCGAAATCAGCGCTGACAAACGGCGACAGGTGCCATGGGCTGGTTGCTTCTGGTGCGATGTCGTAACCCAGGCGACTGCTGAAGGCCAGTACATAGCCGTCGGTATCGCCTTTTTCCCCGCGTTCGTTGACCCCCAACTGGAATTTACGTTTGAGGCTATCGTAATCCAGATGCCCGGCGGTCACTGCCGCGTCACCCCACCAGCGGTTCTGCTGGTACTGGGCGAAAGCTGTACCCATATAAGTGTTGAGCTTGTAGTCCGAATCGTTATCGCCGGCTTCAAGTTTTTGATTGTAGAAACCAGCCGCCAGGCCAACGCGCCATGCGTCGTTCAGCCGGTAGCTGCCACCGATGTTCAGGTTGGCACCATTGCCGTCAGCACTGGCGCCACTGCGCTGGCTGTCGAAATCCTGGTGTTGGCCGCCGGCGGCGACAATCGCGCGCCATTGACCCACGCCTTGCCAGTTTTCCCAATCCGCCAGCCATTGGTTGCGCAACTCATCCTGATGCGAGCGCAACGTGCCCTGGGCCATTTGTGGCAACAGGGTTGCTTCCCATGGTGCGGACAGCAGCGAGTAGGCGTAATCGGCAATCAGGCGTTGCCCGGCCTCGGTCGGGTGCACCGAGTCGTTGTAGATCAGCTTGGTCGGGTCCGGGGTGGCGCTGTTGATCCCGTAGCGGGCGTTCTCGGTGCAACTGTTGCCGCTGAAGCAGGTGGCGCTCAGGTTCTGGTCAGTAGCCAGGCCGAACTGCCCCGGATTGGCAAACGTCTCTTTGAGCAGTACCGGAATGTTCAGCGGGATGATGTTGGCGTTGATGCCTTGCAGTTGGCTTACCAGTTCAGTGTTGAACTGGCTGCTGAGTTGGGAAGTGAAGGCTTGCAGCGGAGTGCCGTTGAACGCCGGGGTGAAACCGATATCCGGCAGCAACCAGACCATGACGTAACGTGCGCCGGCCTGTTGCAGGGTTTGTACGCTGCTGGCCAGGCGATCGGCGGCGGCGCTGGCTTGGGGCAGGCTGGTCACGCGGCCCTGAAGGAAATCGTTACCACCGCCCGAGAGGTAGTACAGCGCATTCGGGTCGGCGCGGAAGTTGTTCGACGGCAGATAGCCCGCACGGGTGCGTTCGCCCGTGGCGGAGGTGCTGGTGATCGAATCGAGAATCTGGTCGGTGCGATAACCGCCGACCGCCCAGTTGTTGCCATCGGGCAGGCCTTCGTTGGCACGTACCGCCGAGGAGGATGACGCTGTCTGGTCCGGCGTGAACCCCAGTTTTCCGCCCAGTATCTGAGTGGCGTTGAGCGAACGGACTTCACCGCTGCCATCCAGATAGACCGGGCCGGTGCGGTTGGTGAAGCGCTCGGTTGCCCCGGCAGGCCCACCGGTGTCGGCAAATGTCCCGGCATCGTTGAGGCTGTCGCCGAAGACGACGAAATTCGTGTAAGGATTGGGCGCCGCATTCGCCTGGGCGCAGGCCATGGCGAGCAGGCAACTGGCGAGCGGTACAAACAACGTCTGTTTGATCATGTGCAAGTCCGTTTATTTATTGTTGTAGTGAACGAAACGACAGTACCAAAAACTTCCGGCCTTTTGCCATCTGTCGCTAACCCTTCATTTGTTTCGCGAGCCTTCGCGTGCGCCATATTGCACGCTCTGCCCAGCTAAGTTACTGTGCCAAGACGTATGAATGAGACCTTTCCCGTGTTGATCATCAGCAAACTCCTGGATCAAGTCATCAAGGCACACGCCCGCTGGCGTTGGCGCGCCTGAATTCTTTTGCCGGCCTCGCCGGACCTGTACCGCTTTGCCTTCTTTACCTGTATGAAATGCCGCTTTGCTGGCGCCACTCCAGCACCTGACAAAGCGCAGCACACTGCGGGTAATCATTCGAAGGCTGTCTTAAAAGTCAGTGAATTCAAGAGGTTCCCCACGCCATGTTGCTGATGATCGATAACTACGACTCCTTTACCTACAACGTTGTGCAGTACCTTGGTGAGCTCGGCTCCCAGGTTAAAGTCGTGCGCAACGACGAACTCACCATTGCTGAAATCGAAGCCCTCAACCCTGAGCGCATCGTCGTGTCCCCCGGTCCTTGCACGCCGACCGAAGCCGGTATCTCCATCGAGGCGATCAAGCACTTCGCCGGCAAACTGCCGATCCTCGGCGTCTGCCTTGGCCACCAGTCCATCGGCCAGGCCTTTGGCGGTGATGTGGTGCGCGCCCGTCAGGTCATGCACGGTAAGACTAGTCCGGTATTCCACGAGGACAAGGGCGTTTTCGAAGGCCTGAACCGGCCGCTGACGGTCACTCGTTACCACTCGCTGATCGTCAAGCGCGAAACCCTGCCTGACTGCCTGGAGCTGACCGCCTGGACCCAGCTCGAAGACGGCTCGGTCGACGAGATCATGGGCCTGCGCCACAAGACGCTGAACATCGAGGGTGTGCAATTTCACCCTGAATCGATCCTCACCGAGCAGGGCCACGAGCTGTTCGCCAACTTCCTCAAACAAACCGGCGGCACGCGCTAAGGACTTTTCATGAACATCAAGACAGCCCTGGGCCGTATCGTCGATCACCTCGACCTCAGCACCGATGAAATGCGCGATGTGATGCGCGAAATCATGACCGGGCAATGCTCGGACGCGCAGATCGGCGCGTTCATGATGGCCATGCGCATGAAGAGCGAAAGCATCGACGAAATCGTCGGCGCCGTGTCGGTCATGCGTGAGCTGGCAGACAAGGTTGAGCTCAAGACCCTCGACGGCGTCGTTGATGTGGTTGGCACCGGCGGTGACGGTGCGAATATCTTCAACGTTTCGACCGCGTCTTCCTTCGTGGTCGCAGCGGCTGGTTGCACCGTGGCCAAACACGGTAACCGTGCAGTCTCGGGCAAGAGCGGCAGCGCCGATCTGCTGGAGGCGGCCGGGATCTACCTGAACCTGACGCCGGTCCAGGTGGCGCGCTGCATCGACAACGTCGGCATCGGTTTCATGTTTGCCCAGACTCACCACAGCGCCATGAAGTACGCCGCCGGCCCGCGCAAGGATCTTGGCCTGCGTACCCTGTTCAACATGCTCGGCCCGCTTACGAATCCGGCCGGCGTGAAACATCAGGTGGTGGGCGTGTTCACCCCGGCGCTGTGCCGGCCATTGGCCGAAGTCTTGCAGCGTCTGGGCAGCAAGCATGTGCTGGTGGTGCACTCGAAGGATGGCCTGGACGAATTCAGTCTGGCCGCGCCGACCTTTGTCGCGGAACTGAAGAATGACCAGATCACCGAGTATTGGGTCGAGCCGGAAGACCTGGGCATGAAGAGCCAGAGCCTGCACGGCCTGGCGGTCGACAGCCCGGCCGCTTCCCTCGAACTGATCCGCGATGCCCTGGGCAAGCGCAAGACCGAGAACGGCCAGAAAGCCGCCGAGATGATTGTGCTCAATGCCGGTGCCGCACTGTATGCCGCTGACCACGCAACAAGTTTGAAAGAGGGCGTTGCCCTGGCGCACGACGCGCTGCACACCGGCCTCGCTCGGGAGAAACTCGAGGAGCTGGGTGCGTTTACCGCGGTATTTCGAGTGGAGAATGAGGGATGAGTGTACCGACGGTTCTGGAAAACATTCTGGCTCGCAAGGTCCAGGAAGTTGCCGAGCGTAGCGCCCGTGTCAGCCTGGCCGAGCTGGAAAGCCTGGCCAAGGCAGCCGATGCCCCCCGTGGTTTTGCCAAGGCACTGATCGCCCAGGCCAAACTCAAGCAGCCGGCGGTGATTGCCGAGATCAAAAAAGCTTCGCCGAGCAAGGGCGTGATCCGCGAGAACTTCGTTCCCGCCGACATCGCCAAAAGCTACGAGAAGGGCGGCGCCACCTGCCTCTCGGTGCTCACCGATATCGACTACTTCCAGGGTGCCGATGCATATCTGCAGCAGGCTCGCGCGGCGTGCAAGCTGCCGGTGATCCGCAAGGATTTCATGATCGATCCATACCAGATCGTTGAAGCCCGAGCCTTGGGTGCTGACAGCGTACTGTTGATTGTCTCCGCACTGGACGACGTGAAAATGGCCGAACTGGCCGCCGTGGCGAAAAGCGTCGGCCTCGATGTGCTGGTCGAAGTCCACGACGGCAACGAGTTGGAGCGGGCCTTGAAAACCCTCGATACGCCATTGGTCGGCGTGAACAACCGCAACCTGCACACCTTCGACGTCAGCCTGGAAACCACCCTCGACCTGCTGCCGCGTATTCCTCGTGATCGCCTGGTGATTACCGAGAGTGGCATTTTCAACCGCGCCGATGTTGAGCTGATGGAAATCAGCGACGTGTACGCGTTCCTGGTTGGTGAAGCGTTCATGCGCGCAGAAAGCCCTGGGACTGAACTGCAGCGGTTGTTCTTCCCTGAGCGTGGTTCTGCTGTGAGTGGTTCTACACTCGACTGAACAAAGCATCGCGAGCAAGCTCGCTCCCACAGTGCCTGGTGGTGGACACAAAATGTGTGAGCACCCTTGATTAAATGTGGGAGCGAGCTTGCTCGCGATGACGGCATAAGACGCACCATAGACTTAACGTCCGACGGAATACCTTATGACCCTGATCACCTCGCTGACCACCGAAGCCGGCCTCCTCGCCGAACAGGATCTGCTGGCTTCCGTCTGCACCGGTAACTCAGAATTCAGCCTGCTGTTCTGGCAACCCAATGACCGCGCCTTGGTCATGCCGCGCCGCTTGAATCGCCTGCCTCAATTCGAATCCGCCTGCGAAGTATCGGCCGCCGCTGGCTGGCCAGTGCTGCTGCGCGAAACCGGCGGCGAGCCGGTTCCGCAATCGTCTTCAACCATCAACATCGCACTGGTCTACGCGCCGCCCCGCAGTGAAGGCGACCAGAATCGAATCGAAACCGCCTATCGCCGACTCTGCGACCCGATTTGTCAGCTGCTGGATGAACTCGGCGGCACTTCATCATTGGGCGAAGTCGAAGGAGCCTTCTGCGATGGTCGTTTCAACGTCAACCTTGACGGCCGCAAGATGGTTGGCACCGCCCAACGCTGGCGCCAGAGCAAGGGTGGCACGCGTCCGGTCGGGTTGGTGCACGGGGCCTTGTTGCTGGATAACGAACGGGAGTCGATGGTTGCGGCGGTTAACCGCTTCAATGAGGCGTGCGGCCTGGAACAACGGGTTCGCGCCGAAAGCCACATCGCCCTGCATGAAAAGTTCGCCGCACCGGATGCGCTGGAACGCCTCGACGCGCTGTACCGCCAGTTGCTGACGGAAATGTTCGAGGCTTAGCGCGTTCCGAAGACCACCATGGTCTTGCCTTTGACGTCCACCAGGTTGCGTTCTTCAAGATCCTTGAGCACGCGACCGACCATCTCCCGGGAACACCCGACAATCCGCCCGATTTCCTGACGGGTTACCTTGATCTGCATGCCATCCGGATGAGTCATGGCGTCCGGCTGCTTGCACAACTCCAGCAGGCAGCGGGCAACGCGACCGGTTACGTCAAAGAACGCCAGGTCGCCGACCTTGCGCGTGGTATTGCGCAGACGCTGTGCGATTTGTCCGCTGAGTACGTAAAGAATGTCTGGATCTTGCTGGGACAATTCACGGAATTTCGCGTAGCTGATTTCCGCGACTTCGCATTCGACCTTGGCCCGAACCCAGGCACTGCGTTCCTGTTCCAGGCCAGCCTGTTCAAACAACCCAAGCTCACCGAAGAAGTCCCCGGCATTCAGGTAGGAGATGATCATCTCGCGGCCATCGTCGTCCTCGATCAGGATGGTGACCGAGCCCTTGATGATGAAGAACAACGTGTCCGAGCGGTCGCCGGCACAGATGATGTTGCTTTTGGCCGCATAGCGACGGCGCTGGCAATGCATCAACAGTTTGTCGAGGTTCTTGATTTTGGGTGTGGGGGTAATAGCAACCATGGTTGTATCCCGAAAAGACTGCACGGTGTGTTTGATTTTTTTGTGGGAGCTGAAGCCTGCGATTTTTTCATTCGCTTGATAACTGGTCATGCGCCAGTGAATTGGCGCCAGCTTAACAGACACATTCCTACAAGATTTGAGAATTTACCTACGAGATTGGCACGCCAGTCCTAGGAAGGCGAGGCGCTGTCATTGCAGGGCCCTGTGCTAAGCTGGCGACCCTTTTTTAGACAGTGGAGTCTTGGCGATGAAGGCACGCATCCAATGGGCTGGCGAAGCCATGTTCCTCGGTGAATCCGGTAGCGGTCATGTCGTGGTCATGGATGGTCCGCCGGACGCCGGTGGCCGTAACCTGGGTGTACGCCCGATGGAAATGCTGCTGCTGGGTGTCGGCGGCTGCAGCAATTTCGATGTGGTCAGCATCCTCAAGAAGTCCCGCCAGGCCGTCGAGAGCTGCGAAGCTTTCCTTGAAGCCGAGCGCGCGACTGAAGATCCGAAGGTCTTCACCAAGATCCATATGCACTTCGTGGTCAAGGGCCGTGGCTTGAAAGAAGCCCAGGTCAAACGCGCGATCGAACTGTCCGCCGAGAAGTATTGCTCTGCCTCGATCATGCTCGGCGCAGCTGGCGTAGCTATTACGCACGACTACGAAATCATCGAACTCGGTTGATTCGACATTCAACTATCATAAAAGCAGTGCAGACTCTGGCGATCGATAGCTGACGTCTGCATAATGCGCCACTTTTTTCAGGGTCGTGGCCCGTCACCCGACAGGCCCCGCATCCGAACAGACAACCAAAATCGCCATCGCGAAGAGGTGTTAACCGTCCTACGCAGCTGCGTTGTTCGCATCTGACGGGCATGCTTGATCACGCGGCCCGGGCCGCAATACATAGAGAGTTTTTAACGGTGAAAAGCAAACTCAAGCTCCACGGGTTCAATAACCTGACAAAGACCTTGAGCTTCAACATCTATGACATCTGCTACGCGGAAACCCCGCAAGACCAGCAGGCTTACGTCGAGTACATCAATGAAGAGTACAACGCGAAGCGCCTGACGCAGATCCTCACAGAAGTTGTCGATATCATTGGTGCCAACATCCTGAACATCGCCAGTCAGGACTATGACCCACAGGGCGCCAGCGTCACGATTCTGATCTCTGAAGAGCCGGTAACCCCGACCGACAGCCAGATCGAAGAGTCCCCGGGCCCGTTGCCCGAGATTATCCTGGCCCACCTCGACAAGAGCCACATCACGGTGCACACCTACCCGGAAATCCATCCGGTGGACGGTATCGCGACGTTCCGTGTAGACATTGACGTGTCGACGTGTGGTGTCATTTCACCGCTTAAAGCACTCAACTTCCTGATTCACCAGTTCGATTCGGACATCGTGACCGTGGATTATCGCGTGCGCGGTTTCACCCGTGACGTTGAAGGCAAAAAGCACTTCATCGACCACGAAATCAATTCGATCCAGAACTACCTCTCCGAAGACACCCGCGACAGTTACCAGATGACTGATGTGAACGTGTATCAGGAAAACCTGTTCCACACCAAAATGCTGCTGAAGAACTTCGAACTGGATAACTACCTGTTCGGCGACGCCACCAACAGCCTGTCCACTGAGCAACGCGCCCAGGTGACCGACCGTGTGAAACACGAAATGCTGGAAATCTTCTACGCACGCAACATGCCGAGCTAAGATTTTCGAGCACAAAAAAAGGCGACTACCTCACGGCAGTCGCCTTTTTTATTGGTCTCGCAGAGCTCCTGTAGGAGCGAGGCTTGCCCGCGAAAGCGGTCGGTCATTCAACAATGATGTCGACTGACACTCCGCTTTCGCGAGCAAGCCCGCTCCCACAATTCAGATCCGATAAGTACTCTTGGTCATCACCTTGGCCAACAGACTCATCCCGAACTTCACCGGTGCAGGGAAGCGGAAACCCCCAGCCTCCAGCGCACTCTGCGCGTGATGTTCTTCATCAATGCGCATCTGCTCAAGAATCGCTCGGGACTTTTCGTCTTCCGCCGGCAGTTGCTCAAGGTGTTCGTTCAAGTGTTTACACACCTGATGCTCGGTAGCCGCAACGAAACCCAGGCTGACCTTGTCGCTGATCAACCCGGCCACAGCCCCGATCCCGAACGACATGCCATAAAACAGCGGATTCAGAATGCTGGTGTGGCTGCCCAACTGGTGGATGCGTTGTTCACACCAGACCAGGTGGTCGATTTCTTCTTCAGCGGCATGCTCCATGGCCGCGCGCACTTGCGGCAGCTTGGCGGTCAGGGCCTGGCCCTGATACAGCGCCTGGGCGCAGACTTCGCCGGTATGGTTGATGCGCATCAGGCCGGCGACGTGCCGGGTGTCTTCGTCGCTCATTTGCGTTTCCGGCTGCACGATGGCTGGCGACGGACGGTACGGCTGACCACTGAAAGGCAGCAGGGTACGCATCGCAGCATCGGCTTGCAGCAGAAGACGGTCAATCGGCGAGTAGTGACGTTGGGTAGTCATGCTGACCTCCGGGAGGAATCTCGGCGGCCAGTTTAACCGAATCGGCCGGGGAAGGTTTGCGCTGGGTCATTGGAGCACCGCGATCTGTAGGAGCAAGGCTTGCCCGCGAATGGAGTCAACGCGGTCACTCAGATAGACCGTGTTTTCGTTCTTCGCGGGCAAGTCGGGTCGCCGCACCGCCCGCTCCTACAAAGGGCAGGGCGGTGAATCAGCCCGGCGGCCAGTGCATCTGGCGTTGACCCAGTACGTGCATATGAATGTGATAGACAGTCTGCCCACCTTCTTCATTGCAGTTCATGACAACGCGGAAACCTTTTTCGCAACCCAGCTCCAGCGCCAGGCGTTGGGCCGTGAACAGAATGTGCCCGGCCAGAGCCTTGTCTTCTTCGGTCAGGTCATTGAGGGTGCGCACCGGTTTCTTCGGGATCACCAGAAAATGCACCGGTGCCTGTGGGGCGATGTCGTGGAAGGCCAGTACCTGGTCGTCCTCGTAAATGATCTTGGCCGGGATTTCCCGGTTGATGATCTTGGTGAACAGAGTATCCACAGCTGTTTTCTCCGTTGTTTAGGCTGGCCTGAGTGTACCCATGGGGTAGACCCGAGCCCAGCCATTTACCTTCAAGGGTATTCAGCGCGGGCAATAGGCCTTGTTGACCATGCCGGCGATTGTCCGGGTCAGCCATCGTGAGCCGAGTCGGGGCAGGAAGGCGAACCAGCGATTCAACCTTCCGGGAATAATGATGGCGCGATTTTTTGCCAAGGCCCGCACGGTGTACAGCGCGACTTCTTCCGGGCTCATCAGCAGCCGGCTGTCAGTCACTTTTGCGGTGTCCAGTTGCGCCGTGTGGAAAAACGCGGTGCGGGTTGGCCCTGGGCAGAGCACCGACACCTTCACCGCGCATTTCTTCAACTCGACGCGCAGGCCCTCGGAAAAGTGCAGCACATAAGCCTTGCTCGCGTAGTAAGTGCTCATCCACGGGCCGGGATGGAATGCCGCCACCGAGGCCACATTCAAAATCTGCCCGCCACCCTGCAAGGCCATGCTGTTGCCGATGGCGTGACACAAGCGGGTGAGGGCAAGGATGTTCACCTCGATCAGGTCTTGCTCGGTCATCCAGTCCTGGGCCAGAAAAGGGCCGCAGGTGCCAATACCGGCGCAATTCACCAGCAGGTCGATCTGTCGGTCACCTTCCTCCAGTTCCAGCAGAAACCCGGACAGCCTTAACGGCTCGCCCAGATCGCAGGCGCGGAATAACACCTCAACGCCAAAACGTTGAGTCAGTTCAATCGCAATACTTTCCAGCTGATCACGTTGTCGGGCCACCAGAATCAAGCTGTGGCCGCGCCGGGCCAGCGCTTCGGCCATCGCAAGGCCGATGCCGCTGGAAGCGCCAGTGATCAGAGCGTAACGGGTCATGCAGTTCTCCATCGCAACAGCTCCGCGCCGGCGACGCAGGTGTCACGGGCGGGGAGCGCTGTTCATTCTTTCGCAGAGTCTACAGGGGGCTGGGCTTCTTCGGCTGCTTCAGCTGCATCGTCGGCTGCATTTGGTGCTTGTTCAGCCTCGTCTGCCGGCTCTGCTTCGACTTCGTCGGTGGTGACCGAGCCGCTGTCGTAACTGGTTTCGGCGGCGTTTTCGTACTCTTGCTGGATGGCCGTGATGCCGCCGGCTAGCGCCCCGATGAGGAGGATCGCAATAAAAGCGACCCAGAGCGAAGACAGTACCTTGACCGCCGTGCTGTTCGGCGGCGGTGGTGCGCCGTACTGATTGGCGGTGGGGTTACCCGGAACCGCCATGATCACGAACGGGAAGACGCTGCCCACGAACGGCACAAGGTTCAGGAGCCACAGCCACCCGGACCAACCGCAGTCATGCAGGCGCTGGACACTGAACTGAATACTGACGAACCCCAGCGCCACCAGGAGAATAAAGGCTACCAGACCGCCAAGAATCAGGCCGGCGGTCGAGTCTGCGCTGAGCAAAGCGAGGCCGAAAACGGCAAGCACGATGCCCGCAGCCAGCGTTACCAGGGTCAGGGCCATCGTCCAGGCCAGAAAACGCAAGCGGCCGATACGCCCCTCGAAGCTAAACGGCTTAAGGGTGGCGAATGCCGGCAAGGCTTCACCGACAGTTGCCCGTGGCGGGGCATACGGCGATTGAGGGTCTGCCGATATCGTTTGGTAATTGGAGAGGGGATGTTCGTGAACGTCGGCAAGGTTCAGCTCGATCGATGGCTCGGCTTCGATTCGCGCATCGATGCCGGTTTTCGTCAGCGCCTGGAGATAGGATTGCGCGTCAAGCTGCGACAGGTCGCGTTTGAGCGTAACCGTTCGGCCACTGAAGAGTCGTTCGATGGCGGCAACGTCACTTTTGAACAGTTCTGCGAGATTGAGTTTGGCGGTAGTGACGTCAACACCTGGCAGAAGAGCGCCGTCGAAGACGATCTTGAAACGGTTTTCGCTCATGTCCGAGGCATCCTTGTCGCGCAGGGTTGGAAAAGGGGTGTTGCGGTCGAGCAGTGTAAGGCCAGCCGAGAGTGGCTGGCCAAGTTTTACAGTCAGCGCGGCCAGCGTTTGGGTAACTGCGCCGCCAGTTCCAGCGCATTGCGGTACTCAGCATCCAACCGTGCGACCAATTGATCGACACTCGGCAGGTCATCGATTTCCCCAACACCCTGACCGGCAGACCACACGGTTTTCCAGGCTTTGGCTTCATCGCTTATAGGCTTGAGTTTGGAGCCGAAGTTCACTTCGCCTTTGCCTTGCAACGCGGCCATGTCGAAACCGGCCGCCTCCAGGCTCTGGCGCATGAAGCTCGCCGGTACGCCCGACACCGCTGGAGTATGCACGATGTCTGCGGCTCGGGAAGTCAGCAACATCTCTTTGTAGGCGTCAGGCGCATGACTTTCCGTGGTGCCGATAAATCGCGTACCGAAGTAGGCCAAATCCGCGCCGAGCAATTGCGCGGCGAGAATCTCGTGGCCGTGGTTCAGGCAGCCGGCCAGCAGCAAGGTTTTGTCGAAGAACTGGCGGATCTCGGCGATCAGTGAGAATGGGCTCCAGGTCCCGGCGTGCCCACCGGCACCAGCGGCCACGGCGATCAAACCGTCGACGCCCGCTTCGGCAGCTTTCTCGGCGTGACGACGCGTCGTCACGTCATGAAACACCAGGCCGCCATAACTGTGTACAGCATCGACCACTTCTTTCACGGTGCCGAGGCTGGTGATCACGATCGGCACTTTGTGCTCGATGCAAATCGCAAGGTCTGCCTGCAGTCGTGGGTTGGTGTTGTGGACGATCAGGTTCACCGCGTAGGGCGCCGGGTTATCCAGCGTCGCGAGGCCTGCTTCGATCTCTTCCAGCCAGGCCTTGAAGCCGCTGCTCTCGCGCTGGTTCAACGCAGGAAAGCTGCCCACGACACCATTTCGGCAGCAGGCCAGCACCAATTGAGGATTGGAAATCAGGAACATCGGCGCTGCCACTACGGGCAGACGCAGACGTTGTTCGAGCAGAGCGGGCAGCGACATTGGAAGTACCCCGATAAAGTGTGGCGTATTGGATTTAGAACGGCCGAACCACGACCAGAATTACGATTGCCAGCAATATCAGAACCGGCACTTCATTGAACCAGCGATAAAAGACATGGCTGCGGGTGTTTTCGCCACGGGCAAAACGTTTTACCTGGGCGCCACACATGTGGTGGTAACCGATCAGGATCACGACGAGGGTCAACTTGGCGTGGATCCACGCACCCTGGCTGAAGATACTCAGGTTGAGATAGATCAGTGCGATGCCGAAGATCAGGGTGGCGATCATCGCCGGCCCCATGATGCCCCGGTACAACTTGCGCTCCATGATGCTGAAGCGTTCCTTGCTGACGGTGTCTTCGCTTTGCGCGTGATAAACGAACAGGCGCGGCAGATAAAACAGGCCGGCAAACCAGCAGACCATGCTGACGATATGAAGCGCTTTGAGCCACAGATAAAGCATTTTTAGTTATTCCCAGGTTCACGGTAGCCCGAATAGTAGAGGCTTGAGCCGCCGCACGTCACCTTGGCGGTTGTCGCAGGCGCGCGCGGCCCCTATTATCGACGGCTTTCCAGTGGGTTCGTTGAGGGCAGGTTTATGGTCAAGGTCGGTATCGTCGGCGGCACGGGTTACACAGGTGTCGAACTGCTGCGTCTGTTGGCGCAGCATCCGCAAGCTGAAGTGGTAGTGATCACTTCCCGATCCGAGGCCGGTCTGGCCGTGGCTGACATGTACCCGAACCTGCGAGGCCACTACGACGGCCTGGCGTTCAGCGTTCCGGACATCAAGACCCTGGGCGCCTGCGACGTGGTGTTCTTCGCCACGCCTCACGGTGTTGCTCACGCCCTGGCCGGTGAACTGCTGGCTGCCGGGACCAAGGTCATCGACCTGTCGGCAGACTTCCGCCTGCAAGACGCCGATGAGTGGGCCAAGTGGTACGGTCAGCCGCACGGTGCGCCGGAGTTGCTGGAAGAGGCGGTTTACGGCCTGCCGGAAGTCAATCGCGAGCAGATCAAGCAAGCGCGCCTGATCGCCGTGCCGGGTTGCTATCCGACCGCTACGCAATTGGGTTTCCTGCCGTTGCTCGAAGCGGGCCTGGCGGACACTTCCCGTCTGATCGCTGACTGCAAATCCGGTGTCAGCGGTGCTGGCCGTGGTGCGGCCGTAGGTTCGCTGTACTCCGAGACGTCGGAAAGCATGAAGGCTTACGCCGTCAAAGGTCACCGTCATCTTCCGGAAATTCGCCAGGGGCTTCGTCGCGCTTCGGGCAAGGACGTCGGCCTGACCTTCGTTCCGCACCTGACGCCGATGATTCGCGGCATTCACTCGACGCTGTACGCGACCGTCGTCGATCGCTCGGTGGATCTGCAGGTGCTGTTTGAAAAGCGTTATGCCAACGAACCGTTCGTCGATGTGATGCCGGCTGGCAGCCATCCGGAAACCCGCAGCGTACGCGGTGCCAACGTTTGCCGTATTGCCGTGCATCGTCCGCAAGATGGTGATCTGGTGGTGGTGTTGTCGGTGATCGATAACCTGGTCAAAGGCGCGTCGGGCCAGGCAGTGCAGAACCTGAACATCCTGTTCGGCCTGGATGAACGTCTGGGTCTGTCCCATGCGGGCATGCTGCCGTAAGGCTTTAACCCGTTCGGCAAAAAGGCCCTTGGAAGGGCCTTTTTGCATTTCGTGCTGGCAATGGGTTCGATTGATATACCGTAACAATAGTTGACCAATTTTCTAGGAGAAGCGGATAATGCCCGTCATCACGCATTATGGCGGCGTAACGCCGGGAGATAGTTAGCATGAGCGTCGAATCCTTCACCCCCACGGCTTTGCAATTCACCCACGGTGCCGCGCACAAGGTGAAGAGCCTGGTCGATGAAGAGGGGAATGATCGCTTGAAGCTGCGCGTATTCGTTACGGGCGGTGGTTGTTCAGGTTTCCAGTACGGCTTCACCTTCGATGAAGAAGTGGCCGATGACGACACCATCGTCGAGCGCGAAGGCGTGAGTCTGGTGGTTGATCCGATGAGCTTCCAATACCTGGCGGGTGCCGAGGTGGATTATCAGGAAGGTCTGGAAGGTTCGCGTTTCGTCATCAAGAATCCGAACGCCAGCACGACCTGTGGTTGCGGCTCTTCGTTCTCGATCTGATCGCGCATCACCGAATTACAAAGCGCCGCAGGGCTTCACAGTCCTGCGGCGTTTTGCTGTCCGGGATTCAAACGGGATAGATGGCGCCGAGCACGCGCAAGCCGCGAGCGCCGGTGACGCTCGGGCGGTTGGCAGCGATGCCCTCGAGGCAGCAATGAGCCAGCCAGGCGAAGGCCATCGCTTCTACCCAGTCCGGGTCTACGCCGTATGCCTTCGTGCTGCTGACGTTGGTGTTTGGCAGCAGACTCGCCAAACGGGCCATCAGCGTAGCGTTGTGCGCGCCACCACCGCAGACCAGCAATTCTCGGGTATCTGATTGCGCGCTTTGCAATGACTCGATGATGGTCAGGGCGGTCAGTTCGAGCAGAGTCGCCTGTACGTCTTCAGCCGCGAAGCCGGGTAAGTGCGACAGGTGCTGCGTTAGCCACGGAAGGTTGAATACTTCGCGGCCGGTGCTCTTTGGGCCTTTGGTCACGAAAAATGGGTCGCTGAGCAACTCGCTCAACAAGGCCGGCTCAACCTTGCCGCTGGCCGCCCATTGGCCGTCGCGATCGAAATTGTCGCCTCGCTGCTGGTGAATCCAGGCATCCAGCAGCACATTCCCCGGGCCGCAGTCGAATCCGGCTACAGGCTTGCCTGGCTCGATCAGGCTGAGGTTGCTGAAACCGCCAACGTTAAGTACCGCACGATTACCCGGTCGCTCTTCGAACAAGGCTTCGTGAAAAGCTGGAACCAGTGGCGCGCCCTGGCCGCCGGCAGCTACGTCGCGGCTGCGGAAGTCACTGACCACGCTGATGCCGGTCAGCTCGGTCAGCAGCGCCGGGTTACCGATTTGCACGGTGAAGCCGCGTGCCGGTTCGTGGCGAATGGTCTGGCCGTGGCTGCCAATCGCGCGAATGTCTTCGGGTTTCAGGTTTTGTTGGTCGAGGAGGGCGTGGATGCCCTGTGCGGCCAGTTTCACCCAGTTTTGTTGGGCGATGGCGGAGCGGGCAATCTCATCCGGGCCGCTGGCGCACAAGCCAAGCAGCTCGGCGCGCAGGGATTCAGGCATGGGGATGTAGTGCGTGGCGATCAACTTGATCGCCGGGGCTTGCTCGATCAGCGCAATGTCCAGTCCATCAAGACTGGTTCCGGACATCACACCTATATAGAGCGCCATGGCTTAGCGTTTGCTCGAGGCCAGCATGGTGGCCTTCTCTTGGTCCATCCGCGCCATCAGCGGCTGACTTTGCGCAAGGAAACGTGCGCGCTCGGCCTTGGCGATCGGATCAGCCATTGGCAGTTTCTGGCCCAGTGGGTCGACGTGGACGCCATTGACCTGGAATTCATAGTGCAAGTGCGGTCCGGTGGACAGGCCGGTGGTACCAATGTAACCAATCACCTGGCCTTGCTTGACGTTACCGCCAGTCTGAACACCTTTGGCGAAACCCTGCATGTGGCCATACAGCGTACGGTAGGTGTTGCCGTGCTGGATGATAATGGTGTTGCCGTAACCGCCGCGGCGACCGGCCAAAAGTACTTTGCCGTCACCGGTAGCCTTGATTGGCGTACCGCGTGGTGCCGCGTAATCGACGCCTTTGTGGGCGCGGATCTTGTTCAGGATCGGATGCTTGCGGCCCATGGAGAATTTCGAGCTGATACGGGCGAAGTCCACCGGGGTACGGATGAACGCCTTGCGCATGCTGTTGCCATCAGCGGTGTAATAGCTGCTATTGCCTTGTTTATTGGTGTAACGCACGGCGGTGTAGGTCTTGCCGCGGTTGGTGAAGCGGGCGGAAAGGATTGGGCCATTGCCGACAGCCTTACCGTTGACGACCTTCTGCTCGTAGATCACGTCGAACTCGTCACCTTGGCGAATATCCTGGGCGAAGTCGACGTCGTAACCAAATACGCTGGCCATGTCCATCGTCAGGCTGTGGGACAGGCCGGCGCGAGCGGCGGACTGCGACAGCGAGCTGTTGATCACGCCATGAACATAGGCGGAGCGCACGGTCGGTTTGGCGGTAATTCGGTTGAATACATAACCCTTGCTGTTCCTGGTCAGGGTGATGCTTTCTAGGTCGCTGACCTTGCTGTGCAGGTTAGTCAGTTGGCCTTCAGGGTTCAGTTCGAATTCGAGCTTCTGGCCGTGCTTGAGCTGGCTGAACTGCTTGGCCTGCTTGTCGCTGGCGAGGATTTCGTGCACTGACGCGGCTGGCAGGCCGACTTTTTCGAACAGGGTGGAGAGCGTGTCGCCTTTGCCAACGATTACTTCTTTGTGGTTGGGGCCTTTCTTCGGTTCAACCACCGGCGCAGGTGCGGCCTGGGCGGTTTCCTTGGTGTCTTCGGCGCTGTCTTCGATCTGTGCGAAAGGGGAAGCTGCTGGCTCATTTGTGGCTTGGACGGCTTCGGCAGCGTCTTGATCTTGTGTCAGTTGTTCAGCAGGACTCTCCAGTTCAAGGCTCAGGGTCGTCTTTTTGGCTTCAACATCACTGGAAGGGAATACCAGGAGCGCCAGGCTGAGAAGGGCGGCGATGCCACTTGCGGCAAGCAGGTGGGTCTTCGGGTAAAGCGGGGGCGCTTTAGACGGTTCTGTGGTCATAGGTAATTTTTGACTTTGAAAAGATGAATTGGAAAAGATGAATGACATGATGAAGATGAAATAACTGTATAAAATATAACCAAATCATCTCTGAAGCAAGCCTGCGGATGCTCTGTTCGTGGATTGGCGTGCGTGCGCCGGGCAAAACTTGTATTTGGTGCGCGATCTTGTATGGTTGGTTCCCTTTGAATCTGAGCCTTGCGGGTCTGTTATGAAGTCGGTTGAAGAGCAGCTAGCGCTGATTAAACGTGGTGCGGAAGAACTGTTGGTCGAGTCCGAGCTGATCGAAAAGCTCAAGCGTGGCCAGCCGCTACGTATTAAGGCAGGCTTCGATCCGACTGCGCCGGATTTGCACCTGGGTCACACGGTGCTTATTAATAAGCTGCGCCAGTTCCAGGAATTGGGGCACCAGGTGATCTTCCTTATAGGGGACTTCACCGGGATGATCGGTGATCCGAGTGGCAAGAGTGCTACCCGTCCTCCGCTGACCCGTGAGCAGGTTCTCGAGAATGCCGAGACCTACAAGACTCAAGTCTTCAAGATTCTGGATCCGGCCAAAACCGAGGTGGCGTTCAACTCCACCTGGATGGACCAGATGGGGCCGGCCGATTTCATTCGCCTGACCTCGCAATACACCGTGGCTCGCATGCTCGAGCGCGATGATTTCGATAAGCGCTACACCACCAACCAGCCCATCGCCATTCATGAGTTCCTCTATCCGCTGGTTCAGGGTTATGACTCGGTTGCCTTGCGCGCGGATGTCGAGTTGGGCGGCACGGATCAGAAGTTCAACCTGTTGATGGGGCGTGAGCTACAACGTGGTTATGGTCAGGAGCCACAGTGCATTCTGACCATGCCGTTGCTCGAAGGTCTGGATGGTGTGAAGAAGATGTCCAAGTCGCTGGGCAACTACGTCGGCATCCAGGAAGCGCCGGGTGTTATGTATAGCAAGCTGGTTTCCATTCCGGATGCGCTGATGTGGCGCTATTTCGAGTTGCTCAGCTTCCGCTCCATGGATGAGATCAATGCATTCCGGGCTGATGTCGAGGCGGGTGCCAATCCGCGGGACATCAAGATCAAGCTGGCTGAAGAGATCGTTGCGCGTTTCCATGGTGAAGAGGCTGCGGCCAATGCCCACCGTGCGGCGGGTAACCGTATGAAAGAAGGCGAGCTGCCGGATGATCTGCCAGAGATCGAATTGATCGCTGCCGAAGATATGCCGATCGCTGCTGTCCTTAATAAGGCGGGTCTGGTGAAGAACTCGGCCGTGGCGCGGGATCTCCTGAATTCGGGTGGTGTGCGTATAGATGGCGAGGTTGTCGATCGCACCTTTATATACGTACTGGGCACGACCCATGTTTGCCAGGCCGGAAAGAAGGCATTTGCGCGTATTACGCTCAAATCCGAATAAACCTGAAATCAGGGGTTGACGGCAGATTCTGGAAGTCTATAATTCGCCCCACTTCCGGCGCAGTCGAAACGGAAAACTCCTTGGTAAACAAAGAGTTACGCAGGTTTCGGCAGCAGGTTGCTTCAGTTCATCGAAGCCCGAAAGGAGTTGAAAAAGAGGTGTTGACAGCAGCGAGTAACGCTGTAGAATTCGCCTCCCGCTAACGAGAGATCGAAAGCGCAAGTGGTTGAAGTTGCAGAGGAAACTTTGAAAACTTCTGAA